>JARJFC010000044.1 GCA_029310945.1 Leptospira sp. 96542 | reverse complement strand
CATCCGAGGAGTGGCCGTGGGACAGAAGGTCATAGTGACTGCACGAATTGAGGCAAAAGGTTTCTCAACCATCCATATGACTGCAGAAATGAAAACAGAAAAAGAAAAATTATTGGCAACAGCTAGTACGAATTTATTAATTTTGAAACTGCCTAGTCAGGACTAATTGTTTTTATGGGCAGGTTGGTTGTATCTTTCCAAGAGGACATCCACAACGTTTTTGATCGGACATACTTTATGGTCGTGAAAAACCTGTCCCATAAAAAGGCCATGCAAAAAGGTACGAATGAACATGATTTCTTGGTCAGGATTGTGAATGCCTAAATGGCAAAATCGTTCACGCATTGCGTCTGTGAAGGGAGCGAATTTTTTTTCAATATTGTCCATCATCTTTTTGGATAATGATACTGAACCAGGCTGGAAAAAACAAACTGTAAGCAAAATGACTGTTTTTTGTTCATCCCGTGCAAAGGAAAGCGAACGTTCAAAAAATTCACGTACATATTCTTTTGTTGATAAGTTAGGTGGTATATTTTTATAATATACTTCTTGTTTGTTTAGGTGATCATCAATGATGTGTTCTAAAATTTGATTTTTACTTTTGAAATAATTATAAGCCAGACCTTTTGAAATTTTTGCTTGTTTCGCAATCATATCCATTGTGGTAGGGGCAAAACCGTGTTTGGAAAATAACGTGATTGCGGCATTTTTTATCCTCTCGATAGATTTCTCCCGAGCTAAGATTTTTTTATTGTCAACAGGATTTAACTTTTTAACCGCCACTAAGTAGAACGGAACCGATCTTTGTCCCGATTGCAAACACTTTTTAACAAAAAAATGACCAAATCCAGCTTGAGAATCCGATGGACGATTGCGTGGAACACCTAAATTTGGTCAATATGGATAGATTTGAATCAGTCACAGTATTAAAACCAGCTAATATCTATTATGATGGGAAAGTTACAAGTCGTACTGTTATTTTCCCTTCTGGAGAGAAAAAAACTCTTGGTATCATGATGCCAGGTGAATACGAATTTGGTACAGACCAAAAAGAAATTATGGAAATTTTGTCTGGAAAACTAACAATCCAATTGCCAGGGGATGACAAATGGATTGAGATTGATGGTGTGTATCAGTTTGAAGTACAAGCAAATTCAAAGTTTAAGTTGAAGATACAAACTGTAACAGATTATTGTTGCTCTTATGTTTGATCGTCGATAGCGGCATCGGCAGCGTTCTTTTTCACTGACTCAATACCGTTTTCACATGATTTTTTTGAAGTATAACCTTCACTCACGGCAATGATTTCTCCATTGCCGGCTTTTAGTCGAAACCGAAATTCGCCTGCTTTGTCTTTGTAAATTTCAAATTTTCCTGCCATTCAATGCCCTCTTTTCTGGAATGGAGAGTTTCAGAAGATTTTGACTTTGCAAGAAAGTTTTTAAATTTTAAATCAACTTTAGCATGACACCAAGGTTTACAAAGGGAGAGTTTGAAACTTTCTAGTCAATTCAAACCATTCTTTCAGCTGTGGTAAGCCAGGTTTTCGTTTCCCAAACATTTGTAAAATGAGTTCTTTGTTTTCATCGAATACTTCGATGGCAGTGACGAGCCCATCTTTGGTTGGTTTGTCAACAATCCAAACATCATAAATAAGATCTGTTCTTAAGTGCAAATTGAAATTTGGATCAAGAATATTGAACCAAGGCCCCATGGGTTCCAATCTTTTGATTTGTCCAGTATGGATTTGAATTAAGTTTGGATTACCCACAAAAATCATGATCTCCATTTCTTTCTCTGAAGAGGCTGTCATAATTTCCAAAAACTTTTTTGTGTCAATTTTGAAACTGAATGAATCACTAGCGGCTGTTACTGCAAAATAACGAGAGAATTTATATTTTTTTATCAAAGTAAAAAAATCATGGGTGTCTTCAAGTTTGGACCAGTCTTGTAAAAAATTAGGAATGTCATCTGAGTCATCTTTATTTTCATTCGGTGTCTCAACTGGTTGAGGAACTGGTGTTATAAACTGGGCATTATTATCACAATATTTTTCCTTCATTCGAATCCAACCACCATCATCGGAAGTGGTTGTGGAATATATTTTATGAATTGCTTCGCCGTTTGTATTAAAAAATTGAAAACTTTTTAGAATTGAGTTTTCCCTAATTTCTTCAGAATAAAATCCATACTTCCAGTGGTTTAAAAAAATTCGGAGGTCAATGTCTGGACCAACTACCAACCCCATTTGACCATTGATTGATATATTTTCGTAAACACCCTTTCTTTCATGAACACACGCTTCGTTTCGGGTGAGAGCTATAACATAACCAAGGGAGTTGGTATCTTTCAAAAACTCGGCCCAATCATTTTTAATGAGCCAAACAGAGTCACCTATTTTTGTGGCCAGTAATTCCGCCTCCGATACAGACAATATTTTTGCTGCATCGCGGATCCTGAGTTTTGGGTTTTCCTTTTTTAAATTTTCCCAAGCAGTTTTTAATTCAACATTCATACACTCACTCCTATTTTATCTAATTTTGGTAGTATCATATTAACATTATTGTTTGTAATTACATCTGTCTCAATATTAAACACTTCGAAAATTGTTTCTTCGTTAATGACTTCGTTTGGTGATCCACTGGCATGAATTTTCCCTTCTGATAAAAAAGTAATTTTATCAGAATAACGAGAGGCTAAATTTAAATCGTGCAGTATCATAAAAACGCCATAGTTTTTATTTGTTAGGTGCTTACAAAGTTCCAAAACTTTGATTTGGTTTGGCAAATCCAAACTTGATATTGGTTCGTCTAAAAGAAGGTATCTAGGAGGTGCTTCCCAAATTTGCGCTAGAACACGAGCAAAATGTGCTCTTTGTTTTTCTCCCCCTGAAAGTGTATTGTAGTTTTGTGTTTTTTTGTCTAAAAGATCTACAATTTTTAAACTTGCGTGCGCTATCTCTAAATTTTCTGAATCGGAAGTTTCATGCGGATAACGACCCAATTGAACTATATCAATGCAAGATAATGGAAAGTTAATTTCTGGATTTTGCGTTAACACTGCTCTTTGTTTGGCGAGCGCTTTGTTCGGTATCGATTGAATGGGTTTCTCATCAAAATAAATTTCGCCTGAATTTGGTTTTAAGTCGGAACAGAGTAGGTGGAAAAGGGTAGATTTGCCAGCTCCATTTTTGCCCATAAGAACATGGAATTCGCCAGGTGCGATTGTTAGGTTGATATCACTCAGGATTACTTTTTTACCAATCTGATAAGTTAAGGATTTTATTTGGATGCTCACGTAAAATTGCCTCGTCTTCGGAGTAAACTAATGAAAACTGGTGCACCCATAAACGACATCACCACACCAACAGGTATTTCTGTTGGTTGCACAATGGTTCTACAAATCCCATCGGCAAGGCA
Source organism: Leptospira sp. 96542 (assembly GCA_029310945.1). Taxonomy (GTDB): domain Bacteria; phylum Spirochaetota; class Leptospiria; order Leptospirales; family Leptospiraceae; genus Leptospira_A. The sequence continues at coordinate 26,708 of JARJFC010000044.1, read as the reverse complement.
TAATATACTTGCACCGAGGATATATGTTGCAAATAACAAGGTTCGGTTGTCTTGGCCAATCACCATGCGAACAATGTGTGGAACAAACAGCCCCACAAAAGCAATATTGCCTACCAGTGCAACAGATGAACCTACGCTCAAACAAATAAGTAAAATTAGAAAAACTTTGATTCCTTCTGTTTTTAATCCTACATGGGTGGCTTCTCTTTCACCAAGTAATAATACATTCATAGGTTTTGCAATAAATGGACTTATAAATATTGGCATAAGAAATATGATTAAAAATTTATTTACGTTTGACCAGCTTGCGCCCGCTAAACTTCCTAAATTCCAGGAAGATAAACTTCTCAGTTGTGATTCATTGGCAATATAACTAAGGATCCCTATACCCGACAAACAAAGGATGTTAATGGCGACTCCCGTTAATAATAAATGATTGATCATTGTTTTTCCACTCGTCCTTGCCGTAATAAAAGCCATTAGGCAGACCGCAACGGCTCCTCCGAAAGAGAAGAGGACAATCGAAAATAAATTATTCAAAAAACTAAGGTGAGATCCAAGTACAATGGCAATGGCTGCAAACAATGCAGCTCCAGCCGTAATTCCTATTAGTCCAGGCTCCACTATGGGGTTTCGGAATAACCCTTGAGATAATGCGCCTGACCATGCAAGCGAACCACCGATGAGGAGTGATAATAAAATCCTAGGCAAACGTAATTCATAAAAAACAGTTTTTTCCAATGTTTCCTGGGGATTGAAAAAAATGTCATAAACACTGATCCGTATAACACCCATTTGTGAGTTTAAAATGATGGAAAGTGCAAAAAAGATACCAACGATCAGAAAGAAAGTGATTTCTTTTTTCATTCGAACCCTTTCCATTTTGTGTTGAGTATTTTTAATGCTTGGGGGAGGCGAGGTCCAAACCCAAGTAACATTAGGTCATCCATAGTCACTAAATTTTTCTTTTTACCAGCATTGGTATGCGACATTCCGTTGATCGCCCAAATCGCATTTTCGCCACCCATACCTTCGACAGAAACTTCGGGCATTAGTATGACATCTGGATTCAACTCAATGAGAGCTTCCGGTGTCAGAGGTTTAAAATCTGAAATTTTTTCGGCAACATTGATGGCTCCCGAAAGACCAATCATCACATCGGCGGCTGTATTTTTCCCACCCACAAAAATTGCACTCACACTTCTCGAATATAAAAATAATACGCGTAAGTTGGTCTTGGTTATATTTAAACTTTTGCTTTCTGATTTGAATTTTTTTGCAAGTTCGTTTGCTTCCTTCGTTTTACCAATGAGGGCACCAATGGTTCTTATTCTTTCTTCACTGTCTTGGATGGTGAGTTTTTCAGGCAGAATTTGTACATTTAAGCCAGTGTCTTTCAATTGTTGGATGGTTTGGGCAGGCCCTGCATATTCTAACCCGATGACCAAATCTGGTTTGTGGACGAGAATGGCTTCGGGAGTGAGGGTTCTTTGGTATCCGACTTTTGGTTGGGTCGCTGCCTTTTTTGGAAAATAAGAACTAGTGTCTGAGGCGAGTACCTTGTCGCCCGCTCCCAAAGCAAAGAGTATTTCTGTGGTTGTCCCGTTCAGAGAAACAATTCGTTCGGGTGTGGCTTTGGGATTTGCCGAAATGGACAAAACCAAAAAAAAGAGTGAAAGGGCAGTGAGGGAACGACTGGCATAGGATTTCATATGTCCCAAAAACAAACCGAATTCAGGGATGTCAAGTCAATATATGAGAATGAGACTCATTAGTGATAAGAGGAGTGCAGAATCCTAATTCTGGTTAGAATTCCTAGCTAATTGAGGTAGCTGATAGGGAATATATGATATTGAGACTAAATCTCAATTATCCTTGACAGAAAACGACGCTCTCCGAATTTGAGATTCAGAATCAATAATTTAGGAGAGCAACTATGAACAAGCTCAACAAATTCTCTGTTCTTGCCTTGGTATTTTGCCTAAGCATAACATTCATTTCCTGCGAGCAGGAAGACAATAAAAACGACAACAACATGATTTTGGGTCTCCTCGGCATGGCATCTGCCGATGCAGCCAAGAGATGTGAAACAACGATTGATAGCGCATCTTATACTACAGGAAGCTATGCGGCTATTTGCACTCCTTCTGCGGGATCAGGAAAATTCTTTCGCATCGAAGGAATGAAAGCTCTCGGTGAAAATGGTTATTTTTATCTTTTCCTCGGATATTCTACCACGCCCACAAGTGCGACGCCAGCAGCATCTGGACAGTATGCTTTCGTAGCGGGGAAATCTATATCGAATGCGAACCCATATGTTTGGTTTAGAAATTCAGAATATGGTAACTACCAAGGCGGACAAACTGACAGTGGTGCAAATCCGTCATCCTTTGGCTTCTCGACGGAACAAGAACTCTGTGTGAGTTTTTCGGGAACAACAACTGCCCCAACCACCTACCTTTGGGTTACTGGAGTGAACGGAGCAAATTGTAAAGTCACAGGTACTTTGCAAAAAGAGAATGCCATCGTGAATTACAGTGGGTGGCCAACTGCAGGCAATATGATTACAGCGGGTACGGGAGCTTACTTCCGCTTTAGTAATACATCGCTGTTAACTGCAACAAAAATTGCGGTATCATCCGATAGCGTACTTTAGAATTTATCTCACTATTATTTGCCGATCTAAAATCATTTCGGCAAATAATTTACAAAAGGAGTCCGACATGACAACACTTATATTTAAAAATAAATCAATACCTTTCGTTATACTTATCATTTTTTCCTTTGTTATCAATTGTACAATGAAACCTAAATCCGATGATGACTCATCTGCAGCATTGCTATTATTATTTGGAGCTGAGGCAGGTTCGACTATTCCTTGTACTGCTGTTCCTGCTAATGCCGTAAACACAACAGGAACATACACTACAACAGTGAATGCCTCTTCTGGGTGTGCTTGGGTATATTTGAGTTTAAAATCAGATGGGATCAAAGTAGAATCGTCATCATCACAATGGGATCTTGCATTAAAACGTTATAATATACAAACTAATAGTGGTACAAGTGGTACGGCAAATGGCGGCGCTTGTAAATCAGGATCTACCAACTTTGCTTCCGCGTTTACTGGTGCTGAATGTACACCTGTCGTGGATGTGAGATTATCCTCAGCAGGCGGAGGACCAGTGTCGGCTTCTGCAGAGAGTATAAATCCAATTATGGCGGCTCCTTTGGATTTGTCCCCTATGCCAGCTGGATATGGAGCATGGTATACTTACTCAAACACAATTTTGACTGCAAAAACAGACGTTTATATCATTACTGGGAGTGACGGATCTAAATATGCATTGCAAATGTTAGACTATTATAGCTCGGCTGGTACATCTGGGTATCCCAAGTTCCAGTGGAAGAAACTATAATCTGAGAAATTTGGTTTATAAAATCTATGAATAATTGTTTTGCCAAATTTTTCTTATTTGGTGGAATTTCAAGGGCACAGTTGAGTTTGTTATTTTTTTTAGGTGCCATTTTAATCCACTTTAGTTTATACTCGCAGTCTACTCCGATTAAAAATAATGAAATCTCTCCTGAATCGGAAGAAACAAAAGAAGCCAAAACCAAACAGCCGAAACACGGAGAGTCTGGGAAACAACCAAATGAGGTAATCCAAGATCGTTCGAATGTGATCACCGTTACTGGAACAAGGCGAAAAAATCTACTAAAAGATTCGACTATCACAACAGAAGTGATTACAAGAAAAGACATTGATGCTATGGGAGCGAGGGACATCTCTCAAACTCTAGGCAATGTGCCTGGTATTGAAGTGAGACCAGCTCAATCAGGAGAAAGAGGACAAACTGTACGTTTGCAGGGTTTATCTGCGCAAAATGTTCTCATTCTTGTGGATGGACAGAGAACAACAGGTAGATTCAGTGGTTCTATCGACCTTACTCGTTTCAAAGCAGAAGACATAGAAAGGATAGAAATTGTAAAAGGGGCTTCGTCTGCAATTTATGGATCTGATGCAATCGCTGGTGTCATCAATATCATCACAAAAGAAGCACAAGATCCGTTATACGCTGAATTTCGGTCTTTAGGAGGATCGGGAAGTGAAAAATATTACGGACCATATATGGAATTTCGCAATTATGCGTCTGTTGGTGTTAAACGGGACAAGATTTCCACTCTTTTTACGGTAGGTTGGCACAAAGGGAATGGTTATGATTTAACCCCAGATGCAACACAAGGACCAAGAAACGGTCGTTATCCTTCTTTAGCACCTGGGTACAATCCTTATCCTTATGACACACCAATCATCAATTCATATTTGTTTGCCACAAGATTACCTGGGTATACACCACCGCTTGAATCCACCTCTGGTAGTGCTTTCAATGACATGAATCTTTCTAATAAAACTGTTTACCAGGCAACGGAGAACTTAACTTTAACAGGTCAATTTTATTATCGTTATTTAGACCAAAATGCCGTAGATGCCACACCACCACGAACAGTTTATGATCGGAGAAATAGAACACATGATTTTATGGGTGCTATGAATATGGATTGGGTAGCTTCGCAAAAAATAAATGTAAACTTAAATGCCAATTATTCACGTTTTCAAGATTTGTACACTACAGATCAAAGAAGGGCAGATGATTTGGATTCGCAACAAAGAACAGATAATGCTGTTTCTGAATTTAGATCTAGAGTTGATTATAAATTTTCTGAAAACCATGTAACATCTGTTGGAGCAGAAAATTTACAAGACCAAATATCTTCATCTCGGATTGCACCAGATTGTAGACGAACATATCCAAATGTCTGTTATGAGGATTTTAATCCTGAGTTAACTAAAGGACAAACCATCAATGGAAACGCTTATAGATTTCGGAATGCTTTTTACATCCAAGATGAATGGCGAGTTTCCGACAAACCTCGGATACAAATTGTACCAGGTGTAAGATACGATCATGATTCTATTTATGGGGGAGAATGGCTTCCTAAGTTAGCGATTCGTTATGATGTAACTGATCAGTTTCGTTTTCGAGCAGCTAATGGACTCGGTTATCGGGCACCTAGTTTCCAAGATTTATATTTTAATTTTGCGAATCCTGGTGTTGGTTACCGTGTTGTTGGAAGCCCCAATTTAAAACCCGAATTATCTAGGAGTTATAATTTTGGATGGGAATGGGACATTACAAAACGAATATGGTATAGCACAAATTTATTTCATAATAATGTGGATAATTTAATTGGGTTTAGAACCAATCCTATGCGTGATCCATCGGGTCTTATGATATACCAAACATCGAATTATCAAAAAGCAACAACACAGGGTGTCGAATCTTCAATCAATGTAAGGTTAACAGATATAGTCTCAACGAGCGCCGGTTATACTTACACAAAAACAAAAGATGAATTGACCAATTTACCATTAGAAGGCAGGGGGCCACACCGATGGAATTTTAGTATTAGGGTTGATGAAAAATCGAGCGGTCTTTCCTTGTCGATATTTGCAGTGGTTTTTGGAAAACAACCCTATTATTGTGTAAAAAATCCATTTTGGTGTAACCCAGATCTACCATCTAATTTTGATGTTTTGGAGTCGTTCTTAAATAATCAATCGCAGACTAATATAACAAACGTTTTGAGTACACTCCCAGCAGGAGTTTCAGATTATTGTGCTGAAAATAACTTATCCTATTGTACAACAAGCGCAACATATGGATATAGAATGGTAAACCCTCATACAAATTTAAATTTACGATTGTCGCAAAGGTTTCTAGGACATTTCCAATGGTTTGTTGGAGTGGACAACGCACTTGATGCTTGGGATTTGCAATACAACCCTCAACGGCCAAGGTTTTTCTATTTTGGATTAGATGGTAAATTTGCATTCAGCGAAGTGGAACTAAAAACGAAACAGAACGATATGTGAAATTAAGTGCGTAGTGAAAATCCTGTGATTCTTTTTCTGTAGTTTTGTAAGCCAACAGTCCAGGATTTTTCACTACCAGCAAGTAACACTTGTTTTTTGGCGCGAGTGATGGCTGTATACATAATTTTCCGATTTAGGAGTGGCAATTCGTTTTCTGGATTTGACTCTGACATTCTTGGAAGATAGAATACTACGTTATCATACTCTGAACCTTGGCTTTTGTGTACTGTTAAAAAGAACGCAAACGTGTGGTTTGGCAATGTATCCAATGCGAAGGAAAACAATTGATGATTGATAGCAAATACGGCACGAAGCTCATCTTCAATTTTTATAACAAAACCTATATCCCCGTTGAAAAGATTTCGGATCCTGTCATTTCTCACTATGAGTAAGGGCATGCCTTCGAAATAGAATTGATTGTTTAATCGCAAATGTCCAATAGAGAAATCTTGTTTATTAGAAAAGATTTCTTTCTCTGCAATTTGGATGATGTGATCATGAAAGGATTCAATTCCGAAATACCCTTTCTTTAGGATGGTAAGGCATTTGTATTTTGTATTCAACTTTGTGAAAATTTTGTAAGCTTCCGGCGACTGTAAATCTGATTCTTTCCAGTGTAAATTGGCAATTTCTAAACATGTTTGTTTGAAATAGTGAGACCACACCCAAACCAAAAATTCATCTCTCGAAAGTTCATTATTCTCCTGATTTTTTATCCAAATAATCGCTTCATTTGCATTTTCTAAATCTTTAATTTTGTAATTTGGGATTTCAAATTTTGGAACAAGAGAACTGGGTTTTAAAAAAGATAGTTTCAATATTTCAGAAATTTCATACAGTAAGGTCCCCTGTTTGTACCGTTTGCTATGAATGAGCTTAGATACTCGGTTTGGGAATTTATCAAATTCAGTTAGAAAGTCTGAAAGTACTTCTCCTTTCTCCACGGAAGGTAGTTGGTTAGGATCTCCCAAAAGAATAATGCGTATATTTTTGTCTAGGGCATCAAAAAACATACGCATTGTACGCAGGTCTACCATCGATACTTCGTCAACAATCATCAAGTCATAAGTGAATGTTCTGTTTTGATCAAAAAATGGTTTTCCATTCGTAGGGTTTATTTTTAAAACCGAATGGATGGTTTGGCCTTGAATATTTTTAATAAAATTATTTTCCATTCCAAGAAAAGTTAAATTATTTTGCAAAGATTCAGTTAGCCTCTGGGCAGCTCTACCCGTAGGAGCAACCAAAACAATTTGGTCGACATCGGGTAATAAACTTAATTTTTGAAACAAACTGAGGATAAATGAAACAACTGTAGTTTTGCCTGTTCCAGGTCCACCAACTATCAGTTGTAATCCGTGTTTGGTTGAGTTTAGTATTGTTTGTTTTTGTTCAATTTCTAATTGAAAATTTGGATTAAAGGAATTTTGCCTGTACAATTCTTCCAAGTCCGATAAAATTTTCATAGGGTCTATTCCCAATTCAGTTGCGGGATTCTGTTCTTTCGAAAGGAATTTTTTTAAATTGTTTTCTAAACTGATTTTATCTTCCAGAGTCTTTTCAAAATACAAAAAGTTTTCGCCATTTTGATTTAATACTTTGAATGGCAAAGGGTAGGTGCTTTTTACAAATAAGGAATCTGATTCGATTGGTAAACAGAGGTCGCCATCTAACATTGCATAATTTAGCTTTAGAAATAATTCTGCAAATTCTTCTTTAGGTTCTTTCAAATATGGAAAAATTTCTTTTAAACTCCGAATGAGACCAAGTTCAAAGTTTTTAGATTTCATTATGATCCCTCGCCTCAATTTGTTCCATCCAAATAAGTAAGTTAGTTTGAATAACATTTATCCTTTCGAGGTTCCATTCGAGGTCTGAATGGATTCCATGTCCTTCAACCTCTCCCATTCCGCGCAGGAAAAAATAGAATACGCCACCAAATTTTGCTATGGCCTCTGTCTCACCGAATAAGGATTTTAAGTATCGAAATAAAACCAAGGCATATAAATCCTTTTGAATATCATAACCTTTGAATTTAATTTCTTGTGTTAGATTTTCTGGGTTATAATCGTTATTTTCGAGAAGATCTGATTTATAATCTGCAATATAATATTTGCCATCATTGATAAATATAAGATCGATGGCACCCTTTAAAAAATGATCATACAATATTGGAGTTTGTTTGGATATTTCAGGAAAATAAACTTGGAAATTCAATTCAACAGTTTTCTGATCTTCGGTGATTTCAGAAAGTTTAAGCGATTTTGTACCAATGGAAATTTGAGTGTTCATTACTTTATGTAAGAGGTTTAAAGTTAAATTTTCCACCTTATCTGGAGTCGTAGCGATGAGATTTATATCTATCCCACGAATTGTAGATTGGTATGAATCTAACCATGCAGGGTGCTTTCGCATCTTATCGATTGGCATTTGAAAAATGGAAAATTCAGTATTTTCTAATATAGAATGTAAAAATATTCCAACACTCGCACTCGATTTCAATTGTCCTTCTAATTTTGGTGTTATTGTTCTCTCTTTTGTTTCTTTTGAAAATAGAGTAAATTTTAATTTGGTATAACTGTGTTCAAAATTTTTTTTGCCTAAACTCAAGTGATTGGAATAATGAATGTGATGGAAATGATCTTTTGTAAGTTTAGTATGATTTTGTTTTTTACTCACAAATTCTTGCGAGTTTTTGTCACAATTCTCCCATAGAAAGTAGGGTGAATTTTTTAGATCTTCTTTATTGTATATTCTTTCTATCTCATGAAATAAAATTTCATTGTATGCTTCAAAAGAACGTGAGATCCATTTTTGTTTTGGGAGATACAAAAGAACATTTGGCCTTGTGAGTGCAACATACAATAACCTACGTTGTTCATTCAAAAAATGCCTTCTTTTCGCGTCTTTATTTTCCTCTTTCTCCCAAAGGTTGAGTATCCAACTTCGTTTCGCTGCCGCCGATTCTAATGGGTATTCGTAAGGTTTAAATTTATTTTCTGTTTTATAATAATATAAAAATATAACAGGCCATTCCAAACCTTTTGAGGCATGAATTGTGAGTATTTGCACTGCATCTTCTTCTGTTTCTCTGTCAAACAAAGGTTCTTCTTCGGCATTTGTTGTTTCAGAAATTAAGCGCCTAAGTTCTGCTAGAATTTCGGATAACCCTTTTCTGTCTCTCAATTGAAACTCTAAAAGTTTTTGAAAAATTTGCCTATAATTGGTTTGTTTTCGTTCCCAATACAATTGGGATTCATTGTTTGTCCAAAAAACTTTGGTTTCTTTTATAACAGATTGAAAAAATTTTGCGAAACTACCTTTGTTGATAAAAGTTAGCCATTTATCGATTTTTCTTTTTTCATAAGAGTCTATCGAATGTTCATTAAAATAATCCAAATCATTTGGTGGAATTTGAAAAAAATCACTAAAGAGGATTTTGCGATAAGATTCTGGCGAATTTGGTTTTAATAAACATTCCAATAAATTTTCGATCTGATAAGCTTCTTCTGATTGGTAAATACCTCTTCGTTTATAAATAGAGCATGGAATTTCGAATCGTTTGAGTTCGGATTCAATTTCTTCTGTTTCTCGATTTGTTGAACAAAGAATAGCAATGTCTTTTAATCTGAGTTGGGTTTTTTGAAATTCGTTTGAATATTTATTACGTTTAAAATATGAAAAACCATCGTTATTCGTTAGTTGAAAGATCTCCGATATAATTCTCTCTCTCCAACTTGCTTTTGCAGAATCCTTATCTGTAAACTCCTCATTAAATACTTGGATACGAACAGGATTTGTATGCGGTTTGTTTTCTAATTTATATCTAATTGAATCTTCCTCTGGCACATCAACAGGTATATACTCATAATCTTTTTCAGAATACCCAGGCTCTAAAATAGGGAAAAAATTGGTTTTTCCATTTTCGCTTTGATCTTTAGTTGCGTAATCGTAGAAAATATGATTATAACCTTTAATGAGTTCTGCGACAGAACGAAAATTTATTGTGAGATTATTTTTGTTTTTATCATTAGGGTTTTGTATTTGGATATTTGAAGATGCATCCAAATACACACCTATATCGGCTCCCCGAAAACTATAAATGGATTGTTTTGGGTCTCCAATACAAATTAAGGCTCGACCAGGCTCCGCATCTTCTAAGAAAATTTTCGAAAATATCTCATATTGATTTTTATCTGTATCTTGGAATTCATCCAGAATACAGATATTGAATCTTTCTCTTAATTCCTTGAGGAGAATATCATTTGTTCTGATTGCATCACGCAATTTTAAAATCATCTGATCATAAGTAATTTCTTCGCCAATCGCCAAATGTTCTTTCGTGTTTTCTATCAATTTTTCAACAGTTGATTGCACAAACCTATCACCTGACCAATCAATATTTTGAATTGGAAGATGATGATTGAGTTGGGATACAAACTCAGAAATTGTAGCCTGCGTTTTTTTTGGTGGTATCCTTGTTTTTGTTACCAAAAACCCACCCTCTAACAAAAAATAATCCCAAAAGGTTAGATCAGAATCTTTGCCTGAACGCTGCATATTAGAAATTGTAGATAAAAAATTGATAATTGTAATGTCGGTAACGGATGTTATGTTTTCGAGAATGAAAATAAATTCAGTCCAAAGTTGTTTCCAAGTTGGGTATACTTTTTGTACGCCCTCATAGAGTTTTAGAAAGTTTGGGTCATCAATTCCATTTTTAATTTCAGCAACAAATGAATACCATTCTTTAGATTTGGTTTTTAGGGTTTGTACAAGGGTTTGTGCAGATAGTTGGTTTTCCGTATTTTCTGTACTATAATTTTTGGTATCGGCGAGTATCCAAGATGTTGTTTTTATGATTTGATCTTCTTTTTTTAAAAAATCTGTAATTGTTAGATCTTCGCTAAGCGAGTTTGGATCTCTCCCATTCCAGGAACTTCTTTTGGTTAAATACAATTCTTTTTTTACAATGTCTATCGTAGTTGTGAGTGCAACTGAATCCAAACTATTGGTTTCGATCGGGTATTCTTGCAGTATCATATTACAAAAACCATGGATAGTTGAAATATTGACCTGGTCTAACTCTTTTAAGTAAACGAAGAAACTAGAGTCCTTTTCACAAAGTTCATTTAACTTTTGTTTTAATCTAGCTTTTAATTCACCTGCTGCTTTTTCGCTGAAAGTCAAAACGAGTGTTGATAATAAAGGATTTTTTTTTGAGTTTTTATTTTCTTTGATAAGATCCGATAAAATTTCCATGATTCGAAATGTTTTACCAGTCCCCGCAGAAGCTTGGATAAATGATGATTTAATCATAAAACTTAGGCTCCAAAATCATAGGTAAATACAATGCAACTGCAAAATCAAAATCCATGTTTTTTACAAAATTCAAAATATGGGGGGAAATTTTTAGAAGTTTCGGATGAAAACCTAAAATATCTTTTTCATTTTCATCAATGTAATTTTGCCATTTGGGTTTTAAGGATAAAATATATTCTTCTGACAAAATCGTTTCTTTGTTCGAATGATTTAAAATAAAATTCAAAAAAATCTTTCGTTCAACATGCAAAGGAGAGTTTATGCTGGTAAGTATAGTTTCAATGTAATGTGCGTTATGTTTTGGAATGATTTCTAATCGTGAGCTTATCTTTTTATTACCCGATTTAGCATTGACGGGCAAAATGATCAATTTTTTGCCAAGTTCGCTCATTATTTGGGATGCTAAATACGGCTGCACCATTCCACCCAAATAATCTGAATAATGGTAATCACTGCTATAAACAACTGGTTTTTGGATGATCCTTGAATTATAAACCCAATAAAATAAACCATCCGCTTCTAATACGTTTTCAATTTCTAAAAATATTTCTTTCCCGCTGCCCAGTACAAGTGGATCCAGTTGCAAACTAGATTTTAATCCAGATTTTCCAACGCATAGATAATCATAGAAATTTATTGTTGATTTAGTTTGAAAATATTTTTGATCCCAGTCATTAAAAAAGGAAATTAGTTCCATCATTTCTTCAATGAGGTGATTTTTTTCTAACAAAGCAAAGGCACCTGTTGGGAATAATGCTTTTGACATTTCCTTTTTTATGATGTTATCGATTTGTAATTCAATATTTTTATAATTCCAAAGTTGTAAACTGGATTGGCTCAAAGATTCTGTAAATAATTTGATAAATTGACTTCGTATAAAATACCTTTCTAAAGCTGACAATGAAAAATGTTCTTCTGTTTGATCTTCAAAATCTTCATTCAAATGATACATTTGGAAATTTTTTTCCAAATAATAGGTGAGAGGGTCTTTTACATATTTTGTTAGTTCTGCTAAATTGTATCTTTTCTTATTGTCATTTTGGGTTTCCATTTTGCGGTATAAATTTGGATCTGAAAAGTTGGGAGAGGGAAGTTTTGTATCTGAATTCCAAAATAAATTTCGCTCAAAGGCAAACGATGGAAGAGAGTTAGATTCATAAGCTTTGCTGTGGTTATGAAGTGGTATTTCAAAAACATTTACATTTTCGAAGGAATTCATAATTTCTGAAACCGATGAAGAGGGCTCAAAATCTTTATCTTCTTTTGTATTTTTACCTACATAACTAAATGTTATACTTTCACTAGCAGAGAATATTGTTTCCCAAAGTAGAGATTCTTGGATTTCTTTTTTGTTTACATCCCAGCTATATTCACCTAGCCTCCGTAAGTTTATCGGCGACCTATCTAAACTTCCTGGAAATTTCCCTTCGCCAAGACCTAAAATATAAATATGTTTGTAAGGAATCGGACGCATTGGCTGTAAAAGTGAAACAGTAACTCCAGAAGTTAAGTAATTACCAAAAATTTCTGTTTGTTCTGAAAATAGTGAATCTGTTGCTAAATTGAGTAGGGGGAAATAATCATTCTCCGATACATCTGATTTTACCCAGGTCTGGATATCTTTCAGCCAATCACCAAACATGCGCTCTTCTCTATAGAATTCTTCATCAAAATGAAATATATTTGTGAATAAACGTTGAAATTGTTCTGAACGTAAATTTAAGTCTTTGATTTTTGGGATTTGCTGTAAGTCATTTAAAAACTGTTTGAAATTAGCCCAATAAACAAGTAGCTCTAATCTGAAATTTTCACTACCTGAGGGAATCGGAACTGCATTCAATTCATCCCAACTCGTTTCTTCATTCAAATATAAGGAAAGAGCAAGTCTTTTCAGAGCTTCTTCCATTGTGTATGGGTCATTTGTAAATTCAGATCCGTCTCCTAAAACACCTAACTGATCTAATGTTTGGTCGATATCCTCTTCGAATGGTTCAGGTATTAAAACTGGATTTCGCAAAATCTCTAAAATGTCGTTTCTGTTGATTTGCCCAGTACTTAGAAATTTAAAGAATATTTTGATCGCACGGTATACAAGAGAACTGTCTTTCGCCATTACATCTGTTAGTGCGTAAGGGATTGATTGTAAAACAGGCAATTCGTTTGGAGATTTAGCGATATACACACCTCCATCAAACACCCATTCTACTGCTGGTCTGTATTCGGAAATATTTGGGAACAATACTGAAAAATCAAGTAAATGTAAACTTCCGTTGCTTTTCCAGATTCGATCCATGATATCGTAAGCAACTTGTTCCACTTCGCGGTAAACGGAAGGTGCATTCCAAAATCTAACTGTGTTGTCGGTTGGGTCGTATGGAATTTTCGATCCGGTACCAAGTAATCTTTTTTTTAATTCAATAATGTAGTTTTGTGTTGTGACTTCAAAATTCGTTTTTGTTTTGGTATATTTTGAAAACTCTCCATTCAAATATAATTGTGGTTTGGCAAAATTACTGATTCTGGAAGTGTCGGAGATTTCTTTTCCAGCAATTTCATTAGTTTCGATGTTAGAAAAATATTGGTAAAGATGGATATTTAAGTTTTGATTATTTTCTGTAATTTTTTTAAAGAACTCAACATAGGTTCCAGATAAATTTGACAAACAAAAAAGATGGATGTTTCCTACCAGAGTTTCCGTGGAAGCTTTCGATAGTATTTTCAAAAACAATTTGTCTGCATTGGATTTTAAAACTACATCTTGAAAGATTTTTTTTTCAAATTGATAATACAAATCTGATTCTAAATCTTTCGGGATAGCTGTTTGGTTGAATGTTTCGAAATTTTCGATTCCGATTTCCTTTGCCCAAGACACGATCCAGCCTGATCGGTTCAATTCATAATCTTTAAAGTATTTTGCTAGTTTTCGAGAAAGCGAATACAACCTCGGTAGTAATTTGATATAATTGGATAAATTTTCGAATTCTTTTAAACCTCTGTTTCTATTGGCATATAAGTAAGCGAAGATTCTTTCTTCCACCTCAAGTAACCCCATTACAAGATGATTTCTTTGGTGTTTGGGGATTTTTTTGTTTTCAAACACTAAATCCAGAATGGATTTTTCTAGGAACGTATAACTAATATTTGCTGATATTTTTTCCTTAGAAAGTTTTGGAATGTTTAATCGTAACCAAGGAATTAGATTTAAATTGGGAACAACCACCTTCGGACTTTTTAATGGATTTTGAATTTGATCCTTTTGTAGGTTTTCGGATAGTACTTTTGTTAATTCTAACAAATTCAAACTTGAATGGTAAACAATTGCCACAAAAATTCTCCTACTTCCCAATAGCTTCCAGAACAAAGATAATGATCGAATTCTTTTTAGTCCACAAGGAAGCAAATGAAAATCTGGCTAAAATTACCAATAAAATGAAGAAAGTATTGCCATCACCCAAGCAATTCAGAAAATTTTCTATATGCGTGCACTGATCTTTTCAATTTGTTTATTTTCATTTTATTGCATCGATGAATCAAAATATTATAAAAAATGTGAATCTGCTGAAAAAAATTATCTTTTGTGTTCACTCACTGTTTACCAATCTTATAACCTATGTTCAGAACAAGCGGCATCACAAGGTGGTTCCGTAGAAACAAAAGCACAGGCAAAAACCATTTGTGATGCGACAAGACTCACTGGTTTGTATGTTTGTGAAGCTATGAAGACAGATGTTTGTGGTAAAAAATAAAAAAAATTTCGAAATAACGTTCGGAACGTTCAAAAATCGTCAAAATAACGTTGGGAACGTTCAAGTCAGAGTACGAGTTTTTTAGGACTAGTTGCCAAAATTTTTAACATATCAGATTCTGACCCAAGCAAATAGGTTAGGTGGATATGAAGCTTCACTCTGTTATACGGATAATCACTCTTTTTTCATTGATTTTTGTTTTATCTTGCGTTGGCGGGGGAGGAGGCGGAGGTGGCGAAGGTTTACTCGCCCTTGTGGGTTTGGGCGGTGGTGGAAGTGCTGCCGATGTCCCTGCCCCTAAACTCGAAATTTTGTACGAAGGTGTCACTCGTGAGAGTGGTTCCACTCTTGATATAGGCTCTGAACCCATAAACACCTCGGATGGTAAAACAGGAACTGTCACAATCAAGAACTCAGGCAATGTTACGATCACACTCCCTGGTTCGCCCAACATTGTAGCGTTATCTGGGACAAACGAGAACCAATTTACAATCTCTCAGCCATCTAGTTCAGGTTTGGCGCCAGGCCAATCGACTAGTTTTACGATCAATTTCAAACCCACAAGTATTGGAGAAAAAATAGCATCCATCAAAATCGAATCGAGTGATGCAGCTGTTTCGGCATTCCAAATGAACCTAAAAGGAGAAGGAGGGGCAGCCGCTCCAAAAATTGCTGTTTCCGTGGCTGCCACACAGGTTTCTGCCAACGGGAGTCATGCTATGGGTTCTGTCGAGGTGGATTCAACAGGTGGAGCTGTCACTTTTACAGTGAAAAACAATGGAAGTGCCGATGCGATATTGGACAATCCGAGTGTCATTTCAACGGATCCACAATTTGTTTTGAACCTTGCTGGTTTTTCAGGCACTATTGCTGCCAATACGAGTAAAACATTCAATATCCAATTTGCACCAGCATCAACAGGGTCAAAGTCTTCTAATATTACGATTGCATACAATACATCCATGAGTTTTGTCTTTACGGTCACAGGAACAGGAACACCGAAACCAGTTCCGACCATTGCCATTTCGCACGATTCTAACAATCTGACAGCAGGTGGAACGATTCCTACTTTTGGTGTCATTTGGCCCACATTGAGTTCCGCAACGAAAACGGTCACAATCAATAACACTGGTACTGCGACAATGACTGGTATCACCATAACAAAACCAAGTGGAGATGCTGCGCAATTCACTGTCAGTGCCTTTAGCGGAGGGGCAACTCTCGCTGCCGGCGCTTCCGGAACTTTTACCATACGTTTCGATCCGGTAGCAACCGGCTCAAAAACAGCCGTTGTTCGCGTTGCAACTTCCAATGGAAATAATGGTGCGGCGTCCCAAGCAGACATCAATGTTTCGGGCACTGGCAAAACAGGAGCCGAAGTTTTGGTGAGTTGGACTGCCACAAGTGAAAAGGCCGCCAATGATACCGATGGCGGGTATAAGGTTTGTTATAGCCAAGGCTCAGGGTTTACGGCCGTACACAATGGAACAAGTGTATATTGTGCAGACGTGCCCAATGCGGGAGGGACAACACCGAATTCTAAAGTCATTTCTGTTCCAAATTTTGGAAATTGGTATTTTAAAGTGTATTCCTACGGCAAGTTCAATACGGCAGGTGGAACACCATCATCGCAGTCATCAGTTGTTTCGGTTCCAAGTACTTAAGATAGGTAATCAATATGAATATTAGAAAACAAACACTCACAAAAATTGGACTCATCGCAACACTGTTTGTTGCCACAAATATACTTGTTTCGGAACCACTGTGGAATCCCAAACAATCTAGTTTAGATATCGAAGCCCTTCGGAAAAAATCAAAGGAAGGAAAAAAACTTCCTTATCTACCAGGTGAAGTGGTTATCAAATTCAAAAAACAAATACCAGATACAGACTTACTCCGCCAAACTTCCAAGTTAGGGCAGATTACAGGAGTTTTGAATACAAAAGGACACTTCACCACAGCAAAGTTATTCGAATCAGAAACGATGGAACAAGGTCTTGCAAGGATCAGCAAAGATCCAGACGTTGAATTTGTGGAACCACGTTATCTGTACTACAAACAAGCCGATGCACCAAATGATACCGATTTCTCTCAACTTTGGGGGCTCCGTAACAATGGACAAATTGTGACTAACCCTAGTTATACAGCAAATTCAAGTAACGATGGAACTAGCGGAAAGGATATGAACGTTTTGGGAGGATGGGATGTTACCACAAGTTGTACAGGTGACAAGGCCATTGTTGCCGTTTTGGACACAGGTGTCACCTATACACATGAAGATCTAGTTGGCAATATGTGGAGTCCGTCTGGTGGGTGTGTGAACCAAAATGGTGTGACGATCGGTGCCGGCTGCCCAAACCATGGGTGGGACTTTGCAAACAATGACAATGATCCACGCGATGAAGAAGGACATGGAACTCACGTTGCGATGACCATTGGTGCCGTTGGAAACAATAACAAGGGTATTTCTGGTGTTTGCCAATCCGCAAAGATCATGGCGGTTCGTGTTTTGGGTCTGGGTGGTGGTTCGAATGATACCATAGCCAATGGAATTAATTTTGCCGTGCGAAATGGAGCAAAAGTCATCAATATGAGTTTGGGGGGTTCCCAATTTAGCCAAACAATGCTCGATGCAATCGAATTTGCCCGCCAGAACGATGTTTTGGTGGTGGTTGCAGCTGGGAATTCAACTCTCAATTTAAGTGCTGCTGGGAACAATAGCTATCCTTGTGAATATGACAAAGAAAACCTAATCTGTATTGCTGCCCTTGACCAAAAGTATGTTTTAGCCAACTTTTCCAATTACGACAATAATGCTACGACCACAAGTCGTTCCGTGGATTTTGGAGCCCCAGGGACCAATATTTACAGTGGCTATGGAATAGAAGTGACTCAATCGGAAACACAAACAACGTATGAAAATGATTGGGTAAATATTGGTGCTTCAGGTAACCCATGGACTTACCATTCTTGTTCATTTCTTTCGAACGGAAATTCGGTTACTCTCTCTGGGTTATATTTACCAAATGATTGTTCTGTTATTGGATGGAATTTCACACCACCTTACAATAATCCGACGGCCATGCCTCTTGGTTCAAATAGAACAGTGTATAAAAATTTCTCAATTTCAAGTGCAGCAACAAGTGTAAGATTAAACCAAGTCCTAATTTCGGATGGAGAAGGGTATGATGCAAATTTATGTTTCGATTATACAGAGATGAAACATTCAGCAACGGCGGGAAATCCATTCCCTAACGGAACCACAATATCTCTAATTGACGACCTTCGAGGTGTCTATATGGACAAATTCTGTAGAAAGAATTCGGCTGAATATTCATTTATAAGCACGGAATCACCTGTGTTATTTTCATGCATAGGTTCTTCTAACTGTTCTGTCGGTTACCGATTTTTTTCGGATTTCTCAACAGCCAACGGAGGAGCTCTTGCCACAGAGATTTCGATGACAACCTGGGCTCCCTCCAACACTGTGTACGCCAATTTGAATGGAACTTCGATGGCAAGCCCGAATGCAGCAGGTGTGGCCGCTCTCATTCGCTCCTACAATCCAAACTTTACCTACTCTGATGTGATCACCAAGCTCATCGAAGGTGGTGTGACGGAAGGAGCACTCACTGGCACAACTAAATATGGAAAAGCAATCAATGCCAATGACTCTCTCAAACACCTAAAACAAGTGACAGGAGTGACCGCTGTTTTACAATAAGGCATTCTGGTGCAGTCTATTACTTGCCTGTTTGGTAATAGGTTGCACCTTGTTTGGTGAAACAAAAACGAACTCTCAGATGTTTACCGTACAAGAAAAAATGCCTATGTTCAAGGAAGGTGAATACATCCTCTCGGCAGAAGAGGGTGTCACCGAATCCGAACTACGGGCATTATTTGAAGAGTTTGGAATCCTAAAACTCGAGTCACTCATCATTCAAAATCGGAGTTACCTATTACAATTGAAGACCGATCCTGGATTAACCACCTTACAAAGAAAAACCACTGCGTTTGGGCGTATCCGGTACATCGAAAGAAACCAAATCCTCCAAAAATACAAAACCAAACCCTAGATTTTTCTTTACAAAACCGATTTTCCCATAACAATTCCTTACGAGCGGAACTGGCTCGTAAGATTAATAGGAGTGTATGATGGTCAATTTTCGGATTGTGAAGGTATTATTTTTAGTGTTACTCGTTTCCTTGTTTGCAGCCAATTGCAAAAAGAGTAAAACTGTTCTCGCTGATGGTTATTTGGTAGAAAATCCGGGTGAAAAAAAACCTGTCCTTGTTCCTGAAGGTAAAGTGAAACGTGGTGAATATGTTACCTTACTCGAAGAAAAAGATGTTGCTGGCATTAAATACAATTTGGTGGAAATCAAAGGTGTTAGTACCAAAGGTTGGTTAGAGGAAAAAAACCTACATGAAGGAGAACTTAAAACTGCCACTGTTATAAGGGATGCAGACCTTTACCTCAGACCAAACGAGAAGAGCGAAAAGTCTGGCAAAGCAAAAGCTGGACTTGTTGTTTTTGTAATCGAAGAAGCAGAAAATTTCACACTCATCCAATTCCCTGGCAAAAAAACGTACATCCTCAAATCGGATTTAGGTGACGGTGAAACAGTGGTTAAAACCATAACAATCGCTGGACTGGGCACTGCCACTGCGTCTGCATCATCGCAGTACATACAAACAGAAGGTAAAGAACTTGATTACGATCCACGCAACGCATTCGATGCAAAATTCCAAACTGGTTGGTGTGAAGGAAAAACGGGAGATGATGGAGTCGGTGAATCCTTAACTGTTTCATTTCCATCCGCCGTACATTTATCAGAAATTAGTATTGTAAACGGCCTTGCAAAAAACGAAGAAAGTTATAAAAACAACAATCGTGTGGCTACTTTTAAAGTAGAATCGTCTTACGGAAAAACGGAATCTCTTGACTTTGAAGACGATGTTTTCGATTTCCAGAACAAACAAGTCGACTTAACGGGCGCTAGCTTTAAATTTATAATCACAAAAATTCATAAAGGTAAACTTTCTGATACTTGTATCAGTGAAATAAAGTTAGTCGGAACAGAATACACACCTGAGTACGAAGGTGGCGGGGAATAAAATCAATTCTATGAGCAAAAAATTTCAATTTTTAGCTTTCATTGCTATTTGTTTGGTGGCGTTTGGCTCTCTTTCTTCAGAGCCAAGTTTTCAACCAGGTCCTGCCAAGGTCACTGCTGGCGTTCTCAATGTGCGTAACATTGCCGCTTCGGGCGGGGACGTGCTGGGTAATCTAAAACGTGGAGATGTATTGGAGGTCACTGACAGATCCAACAACCAAAGTACGGAGGAGGGTGTCACTGATTACTGGTATAAAATCAATCTTGGCAAAAAGAAGTCAGGTTGGGTTTTTGGTGGGTTCATTAGTTTTGAAATGAATCTGGAAGGAGGACTCCGTTGGAAAACCTTGAATCCTGGTGGTGGACAAAAATTCACTGGCATTGTGGTTTCAAATTCCTCCGACATTGTTGCCGCCACAGAATCTGGAAATATTCATATCAGCTCAGATAAGGGCAAAACTTGGAAAAAATTGGTTCCACAGGCACTTGGAAATAATATTGGTCGCATCAATAAACTCATCCTCATAGGAAAAGAAATTTGGGTGGCTGCTAGTGGTGAAGTCGGTGGTGGCGTTTGGAAAACTTCCAATGTGGGAAGGTCTTGGGCACAATTTGGCACGGCGCAAGGGCTTAGTTCGAACAATGTGTACGATCTTGCCTCCGCGAAGGATGGTAGTGTGATTGTGGCAACTGACAAAGGTATGTCGCAAACTAAAGATGGTGGTGCCACTTGGACATCTAACGTCAATGGTGAAGAGTTAGACAAACGCATTTTATCCATTGCCGTAAGTAAAGATGGTAAAGTATTCGCTGGAACGACGGATGGCCTCTTTGCTTTTACGGAAGGAGCCAAACTTTTTGGTGGTACTAAATTTTCTTGGAATCGCATCGGAAAGGGTGAATCTAACATGGGAGACTCCATCAATTCCATCGGTATCACAACTAGTGGTGACGTTTTTGTAGGAACCAATTTAGGTGTGAGTAAAAGTAACACAAATGATCTTACCAAATGGGCAGGTATCGGTGGGAAATCGGTGGTGAATGCAATTTATATGGATGGCAACCGCGTCATCATTGGAACCGATAATGGTCTCAATATTTCTACAGACAATGGAATGTCTTGGGTCACATACAAAAAAGAAAATGGCCTTGCGAGTAACAAAATCAATGCGATTGCAGTGAATCCAAATGACAAAATCATATGGATCACTTCTAGTGCTGATGGTTTGAGTTACCACGACTAATTTTTTCTATGAACTGGAATATCTTTGTTCAAAACGTACTAAGATATTCCAGGTTTGGTCTCCAAACAATTCAGAAATACCGAATCCAAATATTTAAAACGGTAAGGCGCACCTTATATGCATTATTTGTCATTTTGGTCTTACTCACTGCCTACCAAATTTCTCTCTTTTTTTATCATAAAAAATCTATTGAATACGATCTTTCCAAACTCCAAGCGAATCTTTCGAAATCAGGCCAAGTTGATGTCCCAAAACAGATTGTTACAATATATGACCGGAATCAAAATATCATTGGGAAATACAACTCAGGGACATCTCTTTCTTTATCACTTAAACAATGTAGCGAAACCAAGGTCTTTACAGAAACTCTCATTGCCTCCGAAGATAGAGATTTTTTACAACATTCGGGAATTTCTATAAAAGGTATGTTACGTGCCTTTGTTTTGAATTTAGTATCTCTGCAAATCAAACAAGGTGGAGGAACCATAACACAGCAGTTAGCCCGGAATCTTTTTACCGATCGTACAAGAAACTCCATTTCGAGAAAAATATACGAGACCATCATCGCAATCTATATCGAAACAAAATTAAACAAATCTGAAATCATATGTATGTATATGAATAAAGCCTATTTTGGTCAAAATTCATATGGAGTGGAAGAGGCTGCCCGCTACTACTTTAATAAATCGGCAACAAAACTGACATATGCGGAAGCAAGCCTTCTTGTTGGGGTATTGCCTGCTCCGAGTTTGTACAACCCAATTCGGAATACAAAGGCAGCGCTGAATAAACAAAAAGCAGTGATGAATGCACTGGTAGATACTGAAGTTTTGAACGAAAAGTCAGCATTAAAAAAAATCAACGAATTTAGAGCTTTGTATCAAATCAAAGAAAAAGACGAAGAAACACCATATGGATCCATAGCAAAAAATGGAGCAAACAAACTTTTCCAATCGAACGTTGCTCCTGAAATCAATGAATATGTATTAAAATATTTAACTGAGAATTTGGAAGGTTTTCAGGAATCTGAAAATACAATCAAAGTTTATACTTCGATTGATGTTCTCAAACAAAGGTCGGCAAAATCGGTTTTAAATACAGACATAGATTCTTTGCGATGGAGTTTTCGAAACGAATCTAAATTGAGCTATAAGGATAACAAGGATTATGCATCTTCCATTCAAGGAGTGATTGTTTCCCTAAACCCATATACTGGCGAAATTTTGGCTAGTTCAGGGGGAACGAATGCGGGAGATTCTTACCGCAATATGGTTCGTTCTTTTTATATGAAAAGGCAAGTAGGATCTGTTCTCAAAGGATTTTTATATTGTGTTGCCCTGGAAGAGGGAACGATTCATCCAAATTCAATTTTGAAAGATGAACCAGTCAATATTTCAGGCTACAAACCTAAAAATTGGTACGGAAAATACTTAGGTGAAATTACAATTGCAGAAGCTTTACAGCAGTCTGTAAATACAGTTGCTGTCACCGTATTGCAAGACTTAGGTGTAAAGACCTATGCAAATTACTTAAAAAAAGGGTTAGGGTTGTCTTTCTCCGAAAAAAACAGGTTTCCTAATAACCTAACATTAGCTTTAGGTTCTGCAGATTTTTCGCCTTTGGAAGTTGCTGTTTTATACTCCGAAATTGTGAATGGTGGGAAAATTGTTGAATATTCACTCATTCAAAAAATAGTCATCAACGAAGATGTTTATTTTGAATCACCAAATTATTATACTAATAGGAATATATTCAGTTCGTCGAACACTTCGGCTATTTTACAATTTCTAAAATCGGTGTTTGCCCAGGGTGGAACTGCAGCTTGGGTGGGGAACAAACAGAAGAAAAACCCTAGTTTTCTAAATTTTGATATCGCAGGTAAGTCAGGAACTGTCGAAAACGACAATCCCAACTTTATTAAACTAAAACTTAAAGGTGCTCGCGATGTATGGTTTGTGGGCTTAACTCCAGAAGAGGTAACCGTTGTTTGGTTTGGACATGAAGAAGGAGTTCCGATCCCAGGTTCAGGCTCTTCTGTTGCAGCTTCCACCTGGGCGCGTTATGCGCAAAATGCAATTCACCCCGACGAAAAGCAAAAACATTTTACTTTAGAGTATACCGCGAAAGATGATGAAATTTCCCCCAAAGATTCCGATTGGGATATTCCAGATGCAGAAGGAGAGAGTGTTCTCGGAGAACCTGAGCAAGAAGTGCGTACTCCCGAAAATGATCGAGATGAAAAAGATAATGAATCCAATCTACCTAATAGTGAAAAAATCTATATATCACCAGATGAAAAACCCAAAGGCTAAAAAATGAAATTTTTGATTCGCAGTGCAATTTTTTTACTTACTTTTCAAACAGTTTTATCATTTTGTACAATCCCAAAACGTGTTAAACTTGAAACAGATTCCATATATGAACCAATCGATATAAATTCGTTACACAACTATACTGTAGAATATTCGAAACAATATACATCTGGGGTTGGGATTTTTTCCTCCACATATAAGATTACGATAAATAACCCTGGAACCCTTACTGAAATTGATACTGAAGAAAGTTACTTTTTAAATGAGTCGTATCGTTTGATGATGACTCTGCCCAAAAAATATACAGAAGCATACACTCATAAACTAATACTGGCTAAGGATAATAACAAAATTATCATTTTATTTCCGTATGTTTTTGCAAAAAAAATTCAAAACCTCCCTCAAGGGCAGCCATTAGAACTTTTTGTTTTACATACATATATAAATAGTTTTGAAAAAAATATGACTCTACTCGCAGAAGGAATGTTTGGTGAACTTTCTGACCAAGCATTCAGTCTTAGGTATTCTTATCAATCGATGAGGGCAGGTATTCAATACAATAAAATTGGTAAATTTAGGGAGGCCATTATTGAATTTAATAGTGCAATTCGCACTGATCCTAATTATGCGGATGCATACTACAACCGAGGCAATTCACACCGAGCGCTTGGCGAACACGAAAATGCAATCAAAAGTTATACGGAAGCAATAGGGCAGAACCCCAGATTTTCATTAGCCTATATGAACCGAGCACTAGAATACCAAAGTATCAAAAATTACCCCGAAGCATTGAAAGACATTGAAGATGCCATCAAATTAAACCCAAATTTTCACGATAACCATTATAATAAAGGCATTATCTTTGATGATTTGAACCGATACGAAGAAAGTTTGGTTTGTTATGAAAGAGCATATGAATTGGAAAAGTCCAATACGGATGCACTGATGAATGCCTCTCTTGCTGCACTCAATGCAAACAAGTTCATTACTGCAAACAAATATGCAGAACATTACATCGAAAGGTTTCCCAATGACTACAGAGGTTATTACCTTCGGGGCATAACAAGGTTAAAAATAGGGAATAAAGACCAAGGTTGCGAAGATCTGAGCAAAGCCAAATCGTTCGGATACCAGGGACAGGTTTGTAAATAAGTGATTGGAAACTTAAATTGTAATAATTAACATAATTAGTTCGGATACCCAAAAGAATTGGCCGTTTATCGGTACTGGCGGCACGGCAGAACAAACGGATTGGGTTCTCAAACCAAATAAAGAATACAGAAGGATAGATGGGGTTATCGTGATTGGTATGACAACTGCGAGTAGAATCATAACTTATGTGGCTCTTGAGTAAATATGTTACCGATGTGCCTTTCTAAATAACAACTAACAGAGCATTATTCGTTAAGCAAAGTTATTTTTTTTAAATATTTTTGCCTCAAAGACAGAGGAGGTAAATGTGGCAATTTCAAAGTCTTCTACATTCGGATAGATTCTTTTTAAATTATTAAAAAACGATACTTCATCAACTCTCATGTATTCAAGGAGGATTTTAAGACCATATAAACTCTTTATCAGTTCATTTCTTCGTATATAAATAGAATATGCCTTAACAAGAGAAATGAATGAAAATAGTAACATTATGTTGTTTAGTTTTTCGTATGTGATGTGCAAAAAATTCGTTATTTTGGAATTTAGTATAAATTTGTAGAAAGGGAAGTATTCGGGAAAAATCAAAACTGAAGTAATGGAAATCAATAAGAATACCCAACCTGCAAAATAAATATGGGAAGTTTTGGCATTAAAATAAATAAGTTCATCAGCATTTTTTAAATTAATATGTATTAAAAATTTTTCGATAAATTCTTTTTTATCTGATTCTTCGTTCATAATATTCTTGCGTTAGGTTAATCCAAACCAATTTTTAATTTCCTTTTATTTTAATTTCAAGAAAGGAAATATGAGGTCAGTTTATATTATAGATTCTTTACGAATTTTGGATAATATCAGCGGAAGTTTTATTTCCTAATTGTTCAGCTAGACCAATGAGTAAACCTTCAATTCCTCGAATGTAACATAGTCGATAGACCTCGCCAAACTGGACAACTTCGCCAACTATTTTTGCTCCATATTTTTCAATTCTTGTTAACAATTCGTCGAGATTATCCACTCTGAACATTACACGTAAGTATCCGAGCGAGTTAACAGGAGAATTTCGATGATCTGAAATGATTTTTGGTGAATGAAATTGAGAGAGCTCGAGACGACTGTGGCCATCAGGTGTGACAAGCATTGCCACTTCAACAGATTGATTTCCAAGACCTGTGACACGTCCAGCCCATTCGCCTTCAACTACCATGCGCCCTTCAAATACCAATCCAAGTTCAATGAAAAAATCTATTGCCTTATCTAGTGATTCAACAACTATCCCAACATTGTGCATCTCTATAATTTTACATTTTGAAATAGCCATTATTTTTTCATTCCTGGATTCATTTACTTTTTATATTCGAAATTAAGAGACATTTCTATAAATTGTTTTAAATATCAATCATAAAGTCGAATATTTCACAAAAAAAATATTCACTCATCAGTTCTCTGCTGTTAGCCAATGACACGAATCAAGATTACAACCTCTCTGCGCCAGCGATCGCAGCGGAAATCCTTTCCAGATTATAAAAGTTTGTGATCACCAAAGTAATAGGAAAGATTGGAGCGAAGAGCGCGGTCGGTTCCTGGATAAAATTCCTAACAACTAACAAATCCGAGGCGCCCAAAAAAGAAAACTAATTAAGATATTTGCTTCTTAACCAGAGTCAGGTTTACTAAAGCAAACGTTTGCACTCAAAATTGGGAAGTATGGGTAATCTCAAATTAGGATCTTATCTAATGCGACATAAGATTCAAATACGGAAGCTGGCTCTTATGTCGCTTCAGTAAAATAGAACCTAACAGCTAATAAATTTGCCGTTTCCTACAATTTATAAGTATGGAAACAGAAACAAAAAAATCCACAAAGTTGAGGTTGGATC
>JARJFC010000449.1 GCA_029310945.1 Leptospira sp. 96542 | reverse complement strand
CCCCGCGCCGAGCATGCCGCTGATCAGCGCGACCAGGGTGAGTTGTTCCCCGATGGACGCGCCGTCGAACCACAGCAGCGGCAACACGCCCCAGGCGCTGGCCAGCAGCAGGGCATGCAAGGTGGCGCGGCGCACGCTGCGCGGCGAGGCAGAGAGCACTGGCCGGCCCCGGCGTCGCGCCCAATTGAGGATGGCCATGCCGCAGACCGCGCACAGCGCGGCCATCCAGATCCACAGGCCGAAGGGGATGCCCGGCGAGAAGGCCCACAGCGTCAGCGCACCGCTGCCGAAGTTGGCGATCATCAGCGGCGGCGTCAGCCGGATCACCGAGCTCAGGTGTGCGCCCCGCAAGCGCGCGGCTTCGGGCCCGTCGCCGTCGTACATGGCGGCAATGTCGGCTCGCAGTTCGCGCAGGGTCGGGGGACCGGATCTGAACATGGGCATGAGGGGTTATGTGGATTTTTATAGCATGCGGCCGCCCGCGCGCGCTTGACATTGATCAGGAGTATCGCAGCGCATCCCCTAAGGGTATACGCAGATCGACAAACCGTCCGGGCTGTGGGTGAAGCTCGGCTACCGTGTCCGATCGATCGGGCTGCTGTCACAATCGCCGCATGCGCGACCAACTTCTGCACCGCTTCAATCCGTCTTTTCCCGTCGATTTCGTGCCCCTGGCGGGTACCCCGCAGGACTGCGAGGATTGCGGCAAGGGACAGCGCGTGGGGTTCCCGTTCGATTACGCCTTCCAGCCCATCGTGGACGTGCATGCGCGCACGGT
>JARJFC010000448.1 GCA_029310945.1 Leptospira sp. 96542 | reverse complement strand
GCTGCGGCCGCTGCTCGAGGGCAAGATCCGTTCGGCCTTCGCAATGACCGAGCGGATCTTGCCCTCGAGCAGCGGCCGCAGCCACCGTTCGCGGTGCTCGGCACTGCCGTACCGGGCGATGGTTTCCATGTTCCCGGTGTCGGGCGCTGAGCAGTTGAACACCTCGGAAGCCCAGGGCACGCGGCCCATGATCTCCGCCAGTGGCGCGTACTCCTGATTGGTGAGGCCCGCGCCACCCCAGTCCGTGCCCGTGACGCCCGCGATCTCCGCGCTATCGCGCGGCAGGAAGAGGTTCCACAAGCCTTGCGCTCGGGCCTGCTCCTTCAGCGTCTCGATCAGGGGCAGGGGTGTCCAGCGGCGGCCCGCCGCGGTGTGAGCGGCCAATTGCTCGTGGTAGGTCGATTCATGGGGATGGATGTGCTGGTCCATGAAGCGCTGCAGGCGCGCTCGCAGCTCCTGCGTACGAGGGGAATAGTCGAAATCCATGGCGTCTCCTGGGGGTGTCGTGGTGTCGGGGCAGGGCGGTGGGCATCCTGATTCACAAAGCGGTGGCGTCGCGTCGTCGCGCCTCAGCCCTGTCGTTGCGCGAATTGCCAGGCCAGCGCGGCCATGGGGCGCGCGCCGGCGGCGGACTTGCGTGCCTGCGCGCTGGAGGCCGTGCCGGTTTCGACGCGCTTGGCGATGCCTTGCAGGATGGCCGCGATGCGGAACAAGTGATAGGCCAGGTAGAAGTTCCAGTCCGCGCGCAGCGTGGCGGGCGTGACGCGTCCACCGTGGGTG
>JARJFC010000447.1 GCA_029310945.1 Leptospira sp. 96542 | reverse complement strand
TTGGTGCAGAAAAAACGGATACGATACTTCCACTTTTTTCGGCTACAAAAGACATTCTCAAATCCAATTTATTATTGGATGAGTCTTCGAAGGAGTTTCAAGCCTGGATTCATTACCAACATTTACCAGCCGACCCACCCTGTCACACATCCTTCGAGGAGTCCTTGCCCATGCTTTCCCGACTTGCTTTCCGCCGATACGCACTTCGTCTCGCACTGGCCGCCACCGCCGCCCTGGGTCTCGCCACGGGGGCCCTGGCGCAGGAAAAACGCGGCGAGCTCAGCCTCTACGGCGACATCAGCAGCAACGACAACTCGGACAACACCTACATCGCGACGAGCATCGGCTTCTACCTGACGCCCCAGGCGGTGCTCAAGCTGTCCTACGGCTACCAATACACCTACACGCCCTCCTCCTCCGAGACCGACACCACGCAGTTCGGCGCCGGCCTGCGCTACTACTTCCAGGCTGGCAAGCGAGGCGACCTCGTGCCCTTCGCCGGCGCCAACCTGACCATCATCTCGGTCTCGAACTACGACTATGTCAACCACAGCAGCACGGACAGCAGCGGGACCGGCACCGAGTTCGAGCTCGGCCTGTCCTACTTCGTCTCCGAGAACGCGAGCTTCGATGTACGCGCCTACATGAACTCGGTCGACTTCGACGGCAACAGCGTCGACACCACGGGCGTGTCGATCGGCACCACGATCCGCTTCTGATGCCACGCCGCTCGCCGCCCATGTCGAGCGCCAGGGTTTCAAGGGGCCGTCCCATGCTGGC
>JARJFC010000446.1 GCA_029310945.1 Leptospira sp. 96542 | reverse complement strand
TCCATCCTGGCCAAAGTGCACCGTGATCGCTGGTGCCTGGATTACGACCGGGAGTTTCCGCAGTACGGTTTCGCCGCGCACAAAGGTTATGGCACGGCGGTGCATCTTGCGGCGCTGCGCGCGCATGGCGCCTGTCCGCAGCACCGACGTTCGTTCGCACCAGTGGCACAGGTGACGCGAGTGGTGCAAGTGGGGGGCACATCATGAACCCGTCCCAGGCCCAGCATATCAGCTCGCGTGACAACCCCTTGCTGAAGGAGTTGCGCCGCCTGTCGCGTGACAACACCGCTTACCGCACATCGGGCTCGGCCGGACGGGTCTGGGTTGAGGGCGACCACTTGGCCCGCGCGGCATTGTTGCGTGGCTGGCGGCCAGCCCTGGCCGTGCTCGCCGAGTCGGCCTGGTCGCGCTGGGGAGGGGAATTTGGCGATGCGGCCCGCACAGGTGCTGAACGCACCGTGCTGCTGCCTGACGCTCTGTTTGCAGGCATCAGTGGCCTGGAGTCGTTCGCACCCGCGCAGGGCCTGGGCCTGGCATTTGACCTGCCCGCTGCATCGGATCTTCAGCCTGGACTGCCCACGGTCGTCCTGGACCGCGTGCAGGATGCAGGCAATGTCGGATCCATCCTGCGCAGCGCCGCCGCATTCGGTTGCGCGTCTGGAATGAGTGCCACTGGCACTAGTTTTTCTGGCGAACTTTTGAATGCCAAAGACAAAGATAAGCTTATGGAAGAACTCACAAAACGAGCGCTTGCTGAACAAATGGCAAAAGCATCTGGTGTGG
>JARJFC010000445.1 GCA_029310945.1 Leptospira sp. 96542 | reverse complement strand
CTTCCGCGTGCATGTGCCGGTATGCCGCGTAGTGGCCCGACTCCCAGCGCTGGCAGGAAGCCAGTGCCAGGCGCAGGCGATCCACCGGGGCGCCCGGCGCTGGCGCGGTGCGCGTGCGTCCCCAGGCGCTGACGGCATCGCCAACCATGAATCGGTAGCCGTACCAGGTGTCGGAGCGCAAGCCCGCCACTTCGACGTGGACGGCGTGACCGAGTTCGGGCTCGGCCCAGGCCTCGCCACGGGCGATCACGCGGCGCCCAGCGGCGTCCTCGAACACCTCCCAGCGCACGGGAACCGGCCCCGCATCGGCCAGCTCCGGAGCAATCAGGCGTGTCCACAAGACAAAACCATCCGGCGAGGGCGAACCGCTGGCGATGCCAGCGACAAAGGGGTCGTCGCGAAACCGAGGGCCCACGGCCGAAGCCCGCGCGGCGGCGCGCGGCGAGAGAAGCGCCAGGCCAGACAAGGTGGCAAACGCGCTGATCAGGGCGCGGCGCTGGGACGATACCGGTCTGTCTACATCCATGTTTCCGACTCCTGAACTTCGGTCGTGACTTCGTCGATCCACGCGATGGGACGAGAGCGCGACATCCACCCCATCGACCCTGCGCGGCCTTCCTTCATTCCAGGAGATCCACGCGACCTTGCGCGTCGAGGAAAGCGATGCGCACCGGCTCCCCTGGGCAGGCCGCGCGCACGGCCTCGCCATAAGCTTGCAACTGCGCCAGCATCTGGGCCCGCGTCAGGGCCCCGGCCTGGGCATAACTGGCGGACTTGTAGTCCAG
>JARJFC010000444.1 GCA_029310945.1 Leptospira sp. 96542 | reverse complement strand
GTCAAGGAAAGCGCGGGCAACTGAGTCGCCCGTCCTCACCGCGTGTAGGAAAGTCATGAAGCGTGCCGCCTTTACTTCGCCCGTTGCCCTGATGCTGCTGGCCGCGCTCGGCCTGGCCCTGCCATGGCACGCCCGCGCGCAGGCCGCGCCAGTCCAGACCGTGGCCTCGATCGCCTCGGCGCCGGTGCTCGCTTCTGCCGGCTCGCGGCTCACGCCAGAGGCACGGCTGGTGGAGATCTATCGCCTGGTCGGCGGCGGTCAACTGGGCGATGCGCGGGAAGCGGCCCGCCGCCTCGCGCAGGATCACCCCAATTTCCAACTGGCCCAACTGGTGTACGGTGACTTGCTGCTCGCCCAGGCGCACGCACTCAACGGCCTGGGCAATGCGCCCGCCCTGCTGACTTCGGGCGTGGGCGCGCAGGCCCTGGCCGAGTTGCGTCATGAATCCGAGGTACGCCTGGCCGCGCTGCGCGAACGGCCGCCCGCGGGCGCGGTTCCCACCCAGTTCCTGGCGCTGGCGCCGAACGTGCGGCACGCCATCGCGGTCGACGCCTCGCGCGCGCGCCTCTACCTGTTCGAGAACCAGGCCCTGCCGAACGAGGGCGCGCGGATGCGGCTGATCGCTGACTACTACGTGTCGGTGGGCAAGTGCGGCATCGAAAAGACCGTGGAAGGCGACGCCCGCACGCCCCTGGGCGTGTATTTCACGCTGCACCGCCTGGACAAGCGGGCCCTGCCCAACTTTTATGGCGCGGGCGCCCTGCCCATCAACTACCCCAACGTCCT
>JARJFC010000443.1 GCA_029310945.1 Leptospira sp. 96542 | reverse complement strand
CTGATGAAAACCGCGAGCCCGCCCCGCTCCCGGCGCCGCGCGTCCTTGCTCATGGCCATGGTCGGCATGGCCTTGGCCCTGGCTGGTTGCGGCTTTGGCCTGCGCGCGCCCGCCGACTACCCTTTCCAGAGGCTGTACAGCAGCACGCCGCGCTACTCGCCGATGGGCATGGAGCTCCAGCGCCAGTTGCCAGCCAGCGGTCCGGTGACGTACCTGACGGAACCGGCCAAACCCACGGACGCGCAAGTGGTGCTGGATGTGTACGGCGAAGAACGCCGGAAAACCGTGGTCGGCGTCAACGCCACCGGACAGGCCCGCGAATTCCTGCTGCGCCTGAACGTCAAGTTCCGCCTGCGCACGCCCGAGGGCCGGGACATCATCCCCGAGACGCTGCTGACGCAGCAGCGCTCGCTCAGCTACGACGAAACACTGGCCCTGTCCAAGGAAGCGGAAGAGGCCGCGCTGTACCGCAGCATGCAGGCCGACGTGGTGCTGCTGATCGTGCGCCGTCTCGCGGCGCTGGACGCGGACGCGCTCGAAGACAAGAGCTTGGACGCACCCTGACCGCGGCTCGCACAACGACCCGTCGCCACGCCCCTCATGCAAATTTCCGCCCTTCAGCTGGAAGCCCATCTGCGCAAGGGCCTGAGAAGCCTCTACACCGTGCACGGGGACGAGGCGCTGCTGCAGCAGGAAGCGGCGGACGCCATCCGCGCCGCCGCGCGGGCCGCGGGGTTCGGGGAACGCAGCGTGCACACCGTGTCGGGTGCCCACTTCGACTGGAGCG
>JARJFC010000442.1 GCA_029310945.1 Leptospira sp. 96542 | reverse complement strand
TCACGAGCTGGCCGCGCCTGGACGACGCGCACCGCCGCACGGTCTGGGGGCGCGTGCTGATGCGGCTGGACGACGCGCGCCTGTACGAGCAGGCCGTGCGCCGCCGCAGCAGCCTGCGCCGTGCCGCCGCCCCGATGGAGCCGCCCCCCGAGTCGACGCTGGTGGACGAGGTGCTGCTCGTGGCCGACTCGGGTGCCCCGATCGTGAACCAGGCGGGGCAGGCCCAGGTGCCGCCCTTGCAGCCGGATCTGGCGCACATGGAGCCCTCGCTCACCGAATCGGGGACGGACGCGCAAGCCGGAGAGACCGCGATCGGCCCCGGCGAGCCGGTGGCAGCGCAGCCGGTCAGCGAGGACCCAGCGGCCGTCGACCCGTTCCCGGCCCAGGCGCCCGGCGAGCCCAGCGCCGCATCGCCGTCGGTGCCCGATGCCCTGTCCAGCGGGGGCGAGGCGGGGCTGGCGCCGGCCTCGCAGACGCCCGCAGCGGGCCCGGCCATGGCCGCCTTGTCCGGGCCGCTGGCCGAGACGTCAGAGACGTCCGAGACCCTGATGCATGCAGGCGTGCCCGTTGACGTCGCGGCGGCCCGCGCGCGCCAGGTGCGTCTGGCGATGGCCCAGGTCGTGCAGGCGTCGCTGGAGAACGCGCGGCAGAAACAGGCGCAGCCCGCGCAGGGACCCGAAGAAATCATTTTGAAAAACGCACCCCTAACAAATTGCGTTTTAGAAATTAAATTTCCCAGATTGAAATTTCAAAATATTTGGAAAATTTAATTCAACTTATGGAAGTAG
>JARJFC010000441.1 GCA_029310945.1 Leptospira sp. 96542 | reverse complement strand
CGCGAAGTCATCGGCGACACCGCGCACATGCTGCACCACGATCAGCCTGAAAAACTGGCCCGCTTGATCGAATATTTCCTCACGGCAGAAATTCCAGACCACGCCAACCATGAAGCTGCTTGACCTGCCGGCTTCTTTTGGGCGATCTTCGGGCATGCGCATCGTCTTCCACTCCCTCCCTCTGGTCCTCCTCCCCCTGGGCATGCCCCAGGCGCAAGCGCGGGACGTTCCCACCGAATCCATTGCTGCGCCTTCTTCCTCCGAGGAGGACGCAGCCGCGGCCCCGTGGACTTTCACCGTGGCCCCTTACGTCCATCACTGGCGCAAGAACCCGGACCACCGGCACGCGTTCATCTTCTCCCTGGAAAAGGAGCAGGAGGCGCACCAGTTGCTGGGACTGGCGCTGTTCCGAAACTCCTTCGGACAGCCTTCGGCCTATGCCTACGTGGGCCAGGAATGGCAAGACTTTCTGGAGACTCCGCGACTGACGGCCAAACTGACGGCCGGCATCATCTACGGCTACAAAGGTGAATACGCCGACAAGGTGCCCCTGAACCGCAACGGTTATTCCCCAGGCCTGATCCCGGCCCTGGGCTACCAGATGACCGAGCGCGACAGCGTGCAGTTCATGGTGCTCGGCAATGCCGGCTACACCCTGGGCTACAGCCGGAGCTTCTGAAACATCCGTGGCGGGACCAGGGCGTCGGTATCGATCCGTCCTCGAAACTAAAATACGGGATTCCGGATTCGGAACGCTGCCGCCGGCAGCCCGGTCCGCTCAGAACACAGACA
>JARJFC010000440.1 GCA_029310945.1 Leptospira sp. 96542 | reverse complement strand
CGCTGCACAGCAAGATGATTCGGGTGCGAAGTTTCATGCCTTCTCCGGTGATTTGTGACAGATTTATGACACGATACAGCAGATTCCCGGCGCCGGACTCCGGCGACGGCGGGTGAGGGCCCTGTCCGCGTGTGTATGCAGTTAGGATGGTCGCCGCCATGACGCTTCGTGCCGCGCCCCTGCCCGAGCTGCGCTGCCCCCTGTGCGGCGGGGCGAACCAGTGCGCGCCCGCCAGTGCGGGTACGTTCGAGGTGGACTGCTGGTGCCGGACCACGCCCGTCAGCGCCGAGGCCCTGGCCCGAGTTCCCCTTGACCTGCGCGGCCGGGCCTGCCTGTGCCCGCGCTGCGCCGCGACCGTGGCTGGCCGGAAGGATGGATCAGCGGGGCTGGACGGCCCGGACAGCGGTCCGGCGTCCTGAGACCGCTTCGGTCCGGCTGCGCTGGTCCTGTCCGTCCGTGGGCATCTGCGCTAGAGTCGGGGCCTTTCCACTCCCGGGGTCTCCATGTCCTTCGTCGCCGATACCGTGGTCGCGCTGGTCGCGTTGCTGCACGTCTACATCCTCGTGCTTGAAATGTTCCTCTGGGCCAAGCCCGCCGGACGCAAGGCGTTCGGACTGACGCCGGAGTTCGCGCAGGCCACCCAGGTGCTGGCGGCCAATCAGGGTCTGTATAACGGTTTCCTTGCCGCGGGGCTGTTCTGGGGTCTGACGCTGGGTTCGGACGGCACGGATGTGAAGGTCTTGTTCCTGGCCTGCGTCCTGGTGGCCGGGCTGTACGGCGCTGCCACGGCCAGCC
>JARJFC010000043.1 GCA_029310945.1 Leptospira sp. 96542 | reverse complement strand
CCGAGGTAAAAAAATACTCAGAAGAAAATTTTCCAGCCAAGTTTTTGATTTTGGACGAGGAATCAAAAGGATCTGACCGAATTATCATTCACACAATCCTTGGTGGTGTTCTGAATAATAAGACATTATTAAAACGAATGACAGAATCACAGCAATCGCCACCAACTCAGATAGAGCCAGAAGGACAAAAACAGCCCCCTTCAATATTCACAGAATCCGCAATGGATCAACTAAACCAAATGTTGACCATGAGAGACCAAATGATGAATAGACTTTTATCACAAGGCGACAAGCTGGCAGAGACTAGACAGGAAATTTCAGAGAAAGCTTTCCAAGCACAGTTGGAATCCATGCAAAGCATGACAAACCAAAAGATTGAAACCATTCTCGAACTTAGCAAACAGAGAACGGAATTGGAAGTGGAAAAAGTAAAAGTTACCTACCAGCAAGGCCAACAGTTTTGGCAAGAATTGGTTATGGAAGGCATAAGTGTTTTTAAGGAAAATCCAAAAATCATCATCGATGCAGTGGATTTTATTAGAGAACTCAAAGCGAAACCAGTAGGGGCAGAATAACTATGGAAGATACCACCAAACAAGAATTGCAACATGTGAAAATAGTTCTATTTAATATAGAAAAACTTCTAAAAGATAATCTACCAACTCGCATAACGGGTGACGGGAAGAAAAGAGAGCCTTCCCAGGAGTTTAAAGAAATCATGAATTCAATCGAATTTCTAAGAAACTCTCCAAGGTATCATTAACCATCCAAGACTAACTAGGTGTAATTGGTATGATAAATTTCCGTTTAGTACCGTCTTGTATGCTATACATGAAAGTACTAAACGGATTTTAGTACACAAACGTTTTTTCTGTGCTGTCCACTAGGCAAAAAGTCGGTTTTTGGTGGTTTTGTACTAAATGTAAGTTTAGTACTTTTGAAAATTGCAATTTCCCGTTTATACAAGGTTAGGTTTGATTATGGAAACGATTTTAGTAATCTCAATTCCCGTTATGTTTGTATTTGGTCTTCTGGTTGGATCTTATGGTCAAAAGATCAAAACTGACTTCTACAAAAGAAAGGTGGTCATTTTAAAAGAATATTTAAAAAATAAAGATGGTTTGCAAAAAGAACTGTTTGGCTTAATTAGACAGTTGATAGAAGATAGGGAAATAATAAGTGGACAAGTGGAAAATTCTAAACAATAATCATTTACGTTTTTCCAAGAAAAATAAAATTTTACTGATATTGGAATTGGGTTTGGACTATGGAAACTTTTAAGCTAGTTGGGATTGAAAATCTAAACACTGGGTATTGGATTCAAAATACAATTACTATTGTGGTTAACAATGACATATTGGATTTTGATCAAAAATTAAAGTCATTACTCTTGAATGATAACAGGTTCAAAAATCAAGTCAGCGAAGAAAATATAAGCACCCGATTAACGAGCAAGAACGGTTCCTGCATCTGTATTTCTGGGATTTTTGATCATATTGGACAAGATACCTTATTCGATCCATGCCTTCAAATTTCACGAGAGCTACAGACGACAGTCCTGCTGTCCTCTTACGATCAGGAGACTGATGGCTTGTACAACTGTATTATAAATGATGGCTTTAAGGTTATGAGTAACACAACTGAATTCTAAAAACCGCTTCCGAGTTTCCTCATTCCCCCCAAATTCTTACTTTTTTCAAAAATGATGAAAAAAGATGTAATTATTACTTGACATAATCCAAAAACTAATGTAAACCGATTCCTATCCTAAAGGGGAAATTTGTTCTTATGTCTACTATTACAAAAAAACAAGGTTCTGATCGGGAAATCTTACACAAGGAGGTAGGATTTCCAATGGCAAGACGAAAAAACCTTACAACTGGCGATTTTGATAGATTTTCAGTTTTGATTCCTGAAGATTTAAAAAATCAGTTAGATAAGTATTTAGAACTTAATCCAGATACAGATCGAAACAAGACAATTCGCCAATCTTTACGGGCTTTTTTAGCATCTCAATTGCCATCGGAACCACGGCGTAATATAGCATAGGTTCGATGGGGAAGAAAACTTCCCATAATCGGATGTTAAGTCTTTTTTTGGAACATAAACCATAAGAGACATAATACTAATTATGGGAAGTTGCAAGCAGAGTAGCATATCCCAGAGCAGATTTCCTATTGAGAAATCGATTTATGCACTGAAATCATCTCTATCAGAATTTAGCTTCCTTCGTCTACCTTATTCCATTCAGGAGAAATGAGTGATGAACTGCGCATATCTTTCCTAGCAGCTTCTTTCGGAGAGTAACCAAATTTCTTTTTGAATGCAATGGAAAAATGTGATAAATCTTCAAACCCAAGGTCCAGGTAGAATTCGGATGGTCTTTGTTTTTTTTGTGTGACTAAAAAATAAGCCTCATCCAATCTTTTTTCCAAAATCCATTTACCAGGAGATTCATTGAATGTTTTGAAAAAATCTCGTTTGAATGCAGAAAGGCTTCTTCCTGACAGGAAAGCAAAACGTTCCAAACCCATATTGAATTTGTAGTTGCGATTCATAAATTCGACCAAATCGATTTTTGTAGGATTTTCAAAATGGGAAAATAGACCCATTAATTCTGGGTTTATTTGAAAGAGTATCAGTAGAAGTTCCTCTCGTTTGATATCAGCAAATGTTTCGTCCATTTGAGCACTTTGTTTGTCATAATAAAAATCCAAAGAATTTAGATAGTTCATGAGCATTTTTTCAGGAGGGATTTTTACAACGGAATCACCAAAAGATACACCATCCTGCTTGTACGGATGACGTACAAAAAAACGTTTTAAAAAACTTTCATCGAACACAAGAACTATGGTTTTAAATTTTTCCTTTTCAACAGTTTTTGTATACCGAATTGGTCTATTTTTTTTTATGATACAAATTTCGCTCGAATTCAACTTGTGTTGATTCTTTCCATCAAAAATTAACATTTCTCCTTCGATGATATAAAAGAAAATATGTTCTTGGACAAATTGTTCGTTAGAAATACCAGGTCCAATATGGCAAGGTTTCAGTCCCGTAACTTCCATTTTACTCCAAACTATAATTGCGGTCTGGAGGTGACAAACCACAATTATTCGCCTTATCCGACAGTTTCTATCTTATGTTATCAACAGTTGCAAGAATGGCTTCATTTGCACTTCTCGGATTCCAGTTGAATGTCTTCTTAGCTTTTTCATTTGAAATTTTGATATAAGAAGATGGATGCGTGGGTTTCAAATTGTGAACCAATGAAGAGAGATTTGGTCTTTCCTTTTTGATTAGGTCTGCGATATCAGAAAAACTCAATACACTTTCGGAACTCGCAATGAATCTCTCACCTTTTGCTTTTGGATTCAGCATAACCTCCAAATGCAAATCGACAACATCACGGACATCTACAACACCGAATGTAAACCCAGGGTCTTCCTTTATCTTACCATCGATTACATTTTGTATCATTCCGATGGAAGTAGAAATATCCTTTCCCACGTAAGGACCAAAAATTCCCACTGGATTGACCACAGCATATTCAAGTAGGCCCGGATTTTCCTTTGCAAATTCCCAAAATGTTAGCTCAGCAATTGTTTTGGATTTGATATAGGGAAGATTTTCGTCTTTCGGATCTGTCCAGTCCGTTTCATTAAAAACGTATCCCTCGGGTTTTCGGCTATAACCCACTGCAGCAAACGAAGAAGTTAAGACAACTCGTTTCACTTTGGCAAGTACTGCTTCTTTTAGAACTCTGAGAACTCCATCCCTTGCGGGAACGATGAGCTCATTTTCATCCTCTGGTTGGACTTGAGGAAACGGAGAAGCCATATGCAATATGTATTCGCAATCTTTAACCGCATCTGCCCAACCTTTATCTTCGGTAAGATCAGCTTGGAAAACTTCCAAACGATCATCCTTCGCAACTCCTAATTCTTGCACGTTTTCCCAAAGTTCCCTTTTACGATTTAAATCTCTGAGGGTTGTGTTCACAGAATATCCGTTTCTTAATAATTGGGAAATGGTTTGGACTGCAAGGAATCCTGTTCCACCCGTAACCAATACTTTTGTTTTTTGATTCATCATTGTCTTCCTAAAAGTGTTTTACTCTTTTCTGTAAGACTCAATTTGTTTTTGCCTTCGTACATTTTGGCTTTGTCTCAAAGTCCAAACAAACTTTGTTAACAAGGCCAACAAATTGATGTTTTGAATGTGGAATGAACTTTGTTAAAATTAAAAAAGAATCCGCATTTTAAGGATTCGAAAGAATAAAAAGAACCGGTCTTTTGTTTCCATCCAAATGTCTTAAGATTGAATTTAAAATTTTTGGATCGATGCCAACACAGCCCGATGTTGGTTTCGTTTCTTCCCAACCATGGATGAAAATCATGCTTCCAAAACCAGGGATCGCAGGATATGTATTGTATTCCACAACAACAAATAATTCATAAATTTTTGAATTGAATAAGGAAATAGAACCTTCTTCTTTTTTGGTTAAAAACTGATTATAATGTTTTGAGTTTGGATTGGAACCCCAATAGTGATTTTTCTTAATTTTCGTATATTCTAATTTTTTAACTGAAAGATCTTTTTTTCCGAAAATCCGTTTTATGGGATAGATTCCTTTTGGTGTAAATCCATCTCCCTCTCTCTTCTTATTTTTTTCGATGAGGCCACTGCGCCCAAGCTGCACGGGTATTTGCGAAAAAACTGTGATCCATTCTCCTTCCCTCATTTCGTAAAAATCCAAAACACCCGTTGCAGATCCAGATATTGCCGTCACAAAAATTATTTGTTCTGCCTCCGAAAGGTCTTGGGTTCCTGTAATACTGTCCATTGCTAGCCTAGGATATTTCGGAAAAAGAACCAAAATGAGAAAAAAACAAAGGGAAAATAAACGATACAGTGGGGATTGATTTCGCAAACTAACAGAGATTTTATGTGAATTTTAGGGAAATGGCAAGGATTTTTAGGTGGATTTTCCTAAAAACCTAGGAAAACTCATAAAAAGAAGAAAGGATTGGCTCCCCCTGCTGGGCTCGAACCAGCGACCCAATGATTAACAGTCATTTGCTCTACCGACTGAGCTAAAGGGGAAACTCGAATCTTTGGTCAGGTTACAAAACGAGGGTTTTTCGTCAAAGAAAAAAATATGGCCTAATCACTTCGGATGGGGATATTTTTCTGTAAAAACCGGAACCATTTCTTAAAAAAAAGAATGTTTCCAAGTTTGGTTTCCTTCATTGTGACATAATCCCCATCGGCCTGGTGGGGCAAAAATATAGACATTGATTGTTGTTGTAGATGGGGTCTGCATGAAGATTGAGAGACATTTTACCAAAGGAAGCAAAGATCTTTACCCAAAATTGAACTGGGTGAAAAAAGATTCTCGGATCACGAACACGGACGGTTCCGTTGTATTCGAAGCGAACGGAGTGGAAGTTCCGGATTTTTGGTCACAAGTCGCGACTGACATCTTAGCGCAGAAATACTTTCGTAGAAAGGGTGTTCCCAAATACCTAAAAAAGGTAAATGAAAAAGGAATCCCAGAATGGTTACAACGTTCGGTTCCTGACGATGAAAAACTCAGTTCTTTGAACCCCGAAGACAGGTTTGTTGGCGAGTCCGATTCCAAACAAGTTTTCCATAGGTTGGCTGGGTGTTGGACCTATTGGGGTTATAAACATGGGTATTTTAGCGATGAAGACAGTGCCCGCGTCTTTTATGAAGAAGTTATTTTTATGCTCGCAAGCCAAATGGCAGCGCCAAACTCCCCTCAGTGGTTCAATACAGGGCTCCATTGGGCCTATGGGATCGACGGTAAATCGCAAGGTCATTATTATGTAGATCCAAAATCGGGCAAACTTATCCGTTCCTCCTCCTCCTACGAACACCCACAACCCCATGCATGTTTTATCCAATCAGTGGATGACGATTTGGTCAACGAAGGTGGGATCATGGATCTTTGGGTCAGAGAAGCCCGCCTTTTTAAATACGGATCTGGAACAGGAACCAATTTTTCTAACCTCCGTGCAGCCAACGAATCTTTATCAGGTGGTGGTAAGAGTTCGGGTTTAATGTCTTTTCTAAAAATCGGAGATCGTGCGGCGGGAGCCATCAAATCAGGTGGAACCACAAGGCGAGCCGCAAAAATGGTTTGTTTGGATATGGATCACCCAGACATCGAAGAATTCATCGATTGGAAAGTACAAGAAGAGAAAAAAGTTGCCTCGCTTGTTACTGGTTCTGTTTTAAATAATAAATCACTGAACGAAATTATGGCTGCCTGCATGAACGCAAAACAAACGCTCGGTGAAGAAAAAGCGTTTGATCCGACTGCCAATTTAGATCTAAAAAAAGCCATTCAAAAAGCTCGTAAAGTATTTGTTCCAGACAATTATATCAAACGAGTCATTGATCTAGCCAAACAAGGTTACAAAGAGTTATTATTTGAAGAGCTCACAACAGATTGGCAATCAGAAGCATACAATACCGTTTCTGGCCAGAACTCAAACAACAGCGTACGTATCACAAACGAGTTTATGGAAGCTGTTGAAAAGGATCTCCCCTTCCACCTTTACAATCGTACGGAACGAGAAAAAGCAAAACAATCCAACAGAGATCCGAAACCTGCAAAAACTGTCCGAGCTCGTGACCTTTGGGAAAAAATCTCCAACGCGGCTTGGAGTTCAGCAGATCCAGGAACCCAGTATCATACGACAATCAATGAATGGCATACTTGCCCAGAAGACGGAGCGATCAATGCATCCAACCCATGTTCTGAATATATGTTTTTGGACAATACTGCCTGTAACTTGGCATCGGCGAACCTTGTTAAGTTTTTGAAAGAAGATGGAAGTTTTGATGTCGAAGGTTACAGATACTTAAACAAAATCTGGACCATCATCCTTGAAATTTCAGTTTTGATGGCTCAGTTCCCATCCAAAGAAATTGCCGAACTTTCTTACAAATTCAGAACACTTGGCCTTGGTTATGCGAACCTCGGTTCCCTACTTATGGTTATGGGCATTCCATACGATTCACAGGAAGCAATGGCTGTGACAGGTGCCATCTCCGCCATCATGCATATGTCATCTTATGCAACCTCAGCAGAAATGGCAAAAGAACTGGGTGCTTTTGCTGGTTACGAAAAAAACAAAGAACATATGCTCCGCGTGATCCGTAACCACCGCCGTGCAGCTTACAACGCTCCAAAAGAAGAATACGAAGGCCTTACCATCACCCCGATCGGGATCAACCCTTCATTCTTACCATCCTACTTACTCGAAGCAGCTAAGGAAGACGCAGACCGTGCACTTGAGTTAGGTGAACAGTTTGGATACCGTAATGCACAGGTTACTGTGATTGCACCGACTGGAACCATTGGCCTCGTTATGGATTGTGATACCACTGGCATTGAACCTGACTTTGCACTTGTGAAGTATAAAAAACTGGCAGGTGGCGGTTACTTTAAAATCATCAATCAATCAGTTCCCGTTGCCCTTAAAAAATTAGGTTATAGCCAAGCTGAACAAGACGCTATTGTGAATTATTGCAAGGGACATGCGACTTTCAACGGAGCTCCTGGTGTCAATACAGCAAGGTTAAAAGAAAAAGGTTTTACAGAAGAAGTTTTAGAAAAATTGGAAAAACAACTTCCATTTGTGTTTGACATTCAGTTCGCATTCAACAAATACACGCTAGGCGAAGATTTCTTTTCAAAAACTTTAGGAATTGATCCCAATTTATACAATGGTCTCAATTTTAACTTATTAGAACATTTAGGTTTCACAACAGAAGAAATCAATTTAGCAAATGATTATGTTTGTGGAACCATGACAATTGAAAATGCACCTTATATCAAAGAAAAGGATTTGGCTGTTTTTGATTGTGCCAATAAATGCGGAAAGTATGGTAAAAGGTTTTTATCTTACCAATCGCATATCCGCATCATGGCAGCAGCACAACCGTTCATTTCAGGGGCCATTTCAAAAACCATTAACCTCCCAGAAGAAGCAACCATAGATGATGTAAAAAATGCATACCTTATGTCTTGGAAGGTAATGATCAAAGCCAATGCTCTTTACCGTGACGGATCCAAACTATCACAACCACTCAATTCAGTTTTTCAACTATTGAGTGCGGTGGGAGATGAGGAAGAAGAAGTGGTTTCTTCCCAGCCGAAAACAGTAACGGAAGTTGCTGAAAAGTTAGTGTATAAATACATATCAGAAAGAAGAAAACTCCCTCATAGGCGAGCTGGTTATACGCAAAAAGCAATGGTGGGTGGTCACAAAGTCTATCTCCGCACTGGCGAATACGAAGATGGTCAGTTAGGTGAAATTTTCATTGATATGCACAAAGAAGGAGCTGCATTCCGTTCCCTTATGAATGCGTTTGCCATTGCAGTTTCGCTTGGTTTACAACATGGTGTTCCATTGGAAGAATTTGTAGAGGCATTTACATTCTTTAAGTTTGAGCCAAACGGAATGGTTTCTGGCAATCCGCATATCAAAATGTCAACTTCGGTGATCGATTATATTTTCAGAGAACTTGCCATCACTTATATGGGTCGTTACGATTTAGCACAGGTGAATCCAGAAGATTTGCGAACAGATGAAGTGGGAAGAAAGGCAGAACCAGCAAAAGAGAGCCTGGGAAAGCCTGAGAGGGTAGAACTGAAATCTAGAATCGAAGTCTCCCCTCTTTCCATGAAATCAGTTTTAGCAGAAAAATCCGAAACGAGTCTTGTGGGTGCAGGATCAACTGTGACTACTACCGGAAACACTGCGGCAGAAACATTAAAGAATATTGCCGAAGCACGTATCAAAGGTTATACGGGAGATTCTTGTACCGAATGTGGCTCCTTTCAAATGGTAAGAAACGGCGCCTGCTTGAAATGTATTTCCTGTGGATCGACGACTGGTTGTTCTTAAGAACGGCCAGTATTTTTCTTTCCTATGCTTGAATCCTTTAATCACAAACTCATCCTTTCTTATATGTAAAAAACATAAGAAAGGGTTTTAGTAAAGAAAACCACGTTTCTTGTCTTTCTACTGTTTGATTGGTTCTATATTACCAGGCTCAGGGGCAGAGTTTGTGCCCATTGGGTTTAAATTGGGTAGATCCACTTTCGGGGAAGAAAAAGTTCCTCGAACGGGCACACAAGTTTTACCACCCTCAGAAGGCAAAAGCGCCAACATTCCTGTCAGATCTTGTCTTTCATTCGCAAAACGTTCGTTTAGTGTGAAACAAATTTTCAAATCAAGTTGTGAAGCAGAAATTACATCCGATAGTCTAATAACGCCTTGAAACTGAAATTTTGCAAGGGAAGAATCCAAACTACCTCTTTCGATTAATAGTTTACTATTTCGAATTTTGTAAGATAGGTTAGCCTTTTTAACTTCAGTGTTTTTTAACGTTCCAAGAAATGGTATTTCTATGGATTCAACGATTTTGCCGCCAAACAATTCAATTTCGCCCTCTCCACTCCAGCGGCTTAAGGGTTCGTCAACACCAGAAAGTTTCGATACCAAATTCAAAGTTTGTATGGTAAAACCCCATTCACTACCCTCGAATTTTAGATAACCGATCTCTGCGTCACCTTCCACTTTGGATTGTAAAAGGCCAAACAAGGAGATACCAAGACTAATCTCCTCAGATTTTAAATTGGTTCCTGTTGGAAAATTAACCACAAAACTATCAAAAGACTTTCTACCAAACAGGGGAAAATGAATTTCCTTTGCATCGAGTAAAACTTTTGTTTCTTTACCCATACGAACAAGAAGAGATCTAACAATTTCGTTCAAAGGGAAAATAAAAAAGCTAAAAATAAAAAAGGCAAAAGTAGCAATCCCTATGAGTGATAAAACTTCCTTTTTATCTAGTTTACTAGACTCTTCTTCTTGATCTTCATCAGAAAACAACTCATCTTCGAGTAAAGCCTCTTGGATAATTTCGTCGTCTAACTCTTCTTCCAGTTCTTTTTCTTTCGGCATTTTATTTCCCTTTGGCAGCGCGACTAAAT
This sequence comes from Leptospira sp. 96542, assembly GCA_029310945.1. GTDB lineage: Bacteria > Spirochaetota > Leptospiria > Leptospirales > Leptospiraceae > Leptospira_A. The sequence goes on along the minus strand of JARJFC010000043.1, from coordinate 20,815 downwards.
GAAGATATTCTTAGATTGACATCATAAACTTCTTTTTCGACAAACGGTTTTCGAAATGTTAAAAGATCAACTTTTGCCTGTATTTGTTTATTCTTCTCAATATCATAAATCAACTTCATAATATCCTGTAAAACTACAGATCTGAAAGATACATCTATCGATATTTTGATATATTCCTTTTTGATGGAATTATTTGTATCTTTCATCGTTTGCACTTTGTCTTTCAAATTATAACGTACTAAAATCTGATCAAGTTTGCTGTACATTATACTTACATCTTCTTCGCTACCACCTGTTTGCAAACCTTTCAAAAAATTGTATTCACGTATAACACGATCCATCTGAGTTGCTTGTGACCTTGTCTCAAAAATTTCTTCAGTTAAACTTTCGCGCAAACCCACAAGAAGACTCAGTATCGTGTAAACTCCAAGTAAACCAACAACAACGATAAGACCTGTAACTAAAATTCGTTCTCTATCATTCAAACGATCAAACATCAGATTTCATCCTTAGGAACGACGATTTCCATTTTTATCTTAAAACTGACCTTAAACTTTGTCGCACCAGTAATTAGTCTTTTATTTTGAACTTGGATGTTGTTTAGTTTTTCTGATTTTTCTAATGCAGCTTGTATCACACCAATTTCACCAAATTCATTTACCCGACCATCAATTTGGATGACATTTTCTTCATACGCAAAATTATCCAAAACAAAAGGTAATACTTCAGGACTCGGAAACTGTTCGGTGATCTCGTTTAGTATGTCCAAAACACTTTCTTGCGACAAAAACAGCCTATAAATTTCGGTTTTTTTCTTTTCAGCTTTTAATTTATCAGAGGCCGCTGCCAAAATATCATCTGCTTCTGATACTTCACCGCCGATTCCTGTTTTATATTTTTCAGCTAACACCTTTTTGTTTGCCGAGATTTTTCGATTATCAAGCACTATACCAATCGCAAAAACAACAAATAGAAGCAGAAACGATATTGAAACTAAGACTAGATGCGGTTTAAAATTGGAAAAACGAAACCGATTGGTATTGATTCTTTTAGCAAAACCTGAACTTAAAAAATTAACTTGTTCTCTCGACTCGTAATGAGTACCAGTAGCCATTGCGGTTACAAATTTCGGATCAGCGATATTTAAAAAATCATACCTACCCGTTTTGATTCCAAGTTTGTCTTCTATGAGCGAAGTTACACCAGGGACCAAACTCCCACCACCAGATAACAAGATTAGGTTGGGGCGTTCTGCTTCAGGAAGTGCAAAAATACTATTTTCTATTTCATGAATTAAATTATCGAACCGAGACCAAATGTATTTGCGTATTGTTTTCCAAACTGTATATGAAATATGGTATATTTTTAGAAACTTTTCTTCTTCCGTTTTATCAATCGAATCAGTTAGAATACCATTGGGCAAATTTTCTTTGATTACCCTAGCTTCATCCAATTCAATTTTTAGTAGGTTTGCAATTTCATTTGTGATTTCTTCACCGCCTGTATAAATCTGGCGTGTGTGGCGCAGTTTGCCCAAATACAAAACATTGAGAATAGAGTATTTTCCACCAATATCAATTTGTAATATAGATTCTTCTGAAATCAATGAAGGATAATTTTTTGTGATGATGCTTGATAAAACATACGAATCCAAAGACAAACACGAAAGCTGTAGATCACCTTTGGCAAAGGGTTTTAATACTCGCAATAATTCTGAGTGATGAACATTAAAAGTAATGACATCCGAATTTTCTTTGCTCGTTCTCCATGTTTTGCCAATGACTTCTAATTCTTCCATTGGGTAAGGAACTAGGTTTTCAACTTCAAAAGGCAATACTTCCTGGATGGCTTTTTCCGAAACAAGGGGAACGGTTAGATCCCGAACAAACAAATTATGAATTCCTAAATTGATTAAGAATCTTGTTTCTTCCGGGAAAAAAGATTGGATGAAACGAACGATATTGTATTCGAACGGATCCCCTTCTGATTCGTCGAGTTCCACGACAGGTAAACTCTCTGTACGCAAAACCACAACTTTACCTAATACTTTCTTGAATAGAACCCCTTTGAGTTCTGTCGACCCATAATCGATGGCTAAATATTGATCAAATGATAACATAGTTTAATCTTCGGTATAATACAACATTTGGTTGTTCGTAAGATCAAAAAGTCCTGTCACTTTTCGAACAATTTTGTCTTTAATGATGCCAACACCAGTAATTTTGTAAACTTCCCCTTTGGTTTTGATCCTGCCCCCAGAAACTTCGGTTCCTTCCCCTGCCAGTTCCTTATAAAGAGTTAGATCGCCTGTTGTTTTCACCTGAAATTCAGGCTCTGTCTCCAGATCTTTCAATTCTTTAATGTAGCCTCCTTTCTGCAACTTGAGTTTCAAAATTTTCATGGCAGCTTGTTTGGTCATAAAATCAGAAAGGGACAAAAGTACAAAATAAGGAGCCGTATTGATATTGATCCTGTCATCGTACGAATCCCCCGCAGGCAAATAGGCCGTGATATTATTGGACAATAAAAAGTCCTTATCGGAACGGAGAGCCTTTTCTTCTTCGGTCATAAAGTCTTTTGAATTGTTTTTATCAAAATCCTTGGGTTTTAAACTTTCGTAGACAGTGGCACGATCAAAACCTTTTACATTCAAAAGTTCTGATAACGAATAGAGTGGTGCGTTTTTAATTTTACGAGCAGGAGATAACCTACCATAATAATATTGTTCAGCTCCACCACCTGTCTCCTGGTGATTTTCGTCGATCCAATCGATGATTGGAAAAATAAGCTCCCGTTTTAAGCCAAACTGGTAAAATAGACGGGTCATCATTTCGATGCTCCTTTGGTTCGGCTGGTCATCAAATATTTTAACCAAACTATTGACATTGATTTTGCCGTCTTCCGGACTCATCGTATAATAGATCACTCCCCCGCCCAAGGGAATGGGTGGCGGATCGAGAGCCAAACCCGATTGGTATAAAACCTCTTCGGGGATTTTTTTCAAAGCACCGATGGCTCCCATAAACCCAGCTTTTGCCAACATATGAGCACGGAAACCATCTGCCTGGGCACGAGCGATTTGGTATTCCGTCAAAGCGTCTTCCGAAAATTTGGAGGCAGAAAAAAATGAAGCACCACTGATGGCGACAACAAGTAGGTACACCATAAACCCACTTCGAAGTTTTTTATTTATAGAGTATGCCAGGGTGTGCCAACGATTCATATTTAACAAACGCATTTCCTACAAGTGCTACAATTTCAAAGCGAACCAAACGGGGGATTTTTTTAGTAGTCCTTGAATTCCAATCTTCCACCCATTTGTCTCCACGTTCCGAATATAAAAACTTTAAACTCTTAACATTTTCAAGTAATATATGTTCGACTCCCCCTTGTGTCGGAAATACATCAACCATTTCATCTTCTCTTCTTATCAAATACATAAGCCCTTCCAATTTTGGATTTGGCATCTGTCTTAAATAAAAAGAAACTTCTCGAATGGAAGATTGACCTTCTTCTTCGGCATTCGGATTGGATGTGGCAAACGCCAAACGATCATTATTTGCATTTGAGAAAAATTCTTTTTTGCCTGCAAACAATATCCGCTTTTGATTATCTATAAAATAAGTTCTGGTTATGGTGCTGCGGATATTTTCTATTGCGTATAAAATGTCCTTTCTGTTTGCACCTTTTTTGGCACTACCCTTAAAAGCAATTTTATTGGATGTATAAAACACAGTGAAAAGCCCCATAAAGAGGACAGAAAGAATCATCATCACTATAGAGATTTCAACTAATGTGAATCCGTTTTTTTTTCTGATCCTTCGCATTAGTATTTTGTACTCCGGAATGTTTCTACCGAATAGGTCTCTTTTCGATTACCATCCATATAAAAAATCGATACTTTTACCCGAAAAACTTTTAAAAGACCGCCAGTTTCGAAACTACGTTTTTGCCCACGTTGTTTCATCAAATCACTGAGTCCAACATCCTTATCACCTAACATATCCTTTGGTGCATTTTTTCTTAATTTATCGGCATCGGGCCCTGCTGCCAATTTCAAAAGGTCCATTTCTTCTTCTTTGATTTCGGTCTCAAAACTATAACCAGGAAATGCTTCGATGTTTCCCTTGGTGGTGTCAGATTGCATGGATGTAGAAGAATCGACCTGTGCCATTTTGATTTTTGCCAAATGGACTGCATTTGCGAGGAGAACTGCTCTTTTTTGTAAAAGAATTCCTTCTGTGATGCGCGAAATTGTATAGGTCATCGCTGCAGAAGCGATTGCCATGGCAATGGTAACTTCGAGCAGAGTAAAGGCTTGTCTAGCGAAATTGGTTTGGATTCGCATTCGGATCGACCTTTTCATCCCTTTCATCAAGCCCATACGTAATTTTAGACTTATTTAAGGGATCATCATCAGGAAAATATTCATCGCTAAAAACTTTTACTCTTCCCGCATAACGGTATAACTGAATTGTTTTTTTTACCGTGGATTCAGTTCCCAAATAGATAAAAGTATCTGTGGTTGTTCCTTGGGGTGTAAAAATGATTTTTAATTCACCTTCTGAGATTGGCTTACCACCCAGATCTCTCACTTTTACAATTTTCGAATAAAATGGTAAACTCACCTCTTTTAGGATTGGTTCTTCTTCCAATCCACCTTCTTCTCGTTTGAGTAAATAAAACTGATATTTCGCCTTAGTAAAATCATATCTAAAAAGCACTGCTTGGTTTGTGAGTTGGGCTTTATTGTAACCAAACCGAAATGATTCTTGGAGTTTTTTGGCGATGTCCTCTGTGGTTGGAATGAGGAAGTTTCTAAGCATACCTCCAACAATGACCATGAGTAGACCAAGTATAGAAATCACGACGACGATCTCAATGAGAGTGAGACCATCGCGTGTTTTGTTTTTAATTGATTGAATTTTCCGTTTAACGGAAAGCAGCTGGGTAATCATCAGGAGAAAGGATATTAAAATCTTTATTCTTTCCTTCCCCACCTTCTTTTTTGTCTTCACCCAAAGTGATTACTTGCGGCACAGCACCTTCAAAACGTAAAACATACGGTGTTTTCCATGGATCTTTTAAGACCGCTTTTTCACGGATGATTGGTTCGTAATCATCGGCAATTTTATCGTCATCTGGTTTTTCTATGAGAGCTTGTAAACCTTGTTCTTCTGATGGGTATTTATCGTAAACATCCAAATACCTTTCAAGAGCCGTCTTCAAAGTAGCACTATCACTTTTTAGTTTTAATTTTTTTTCGCCTTCGCCACGGTTTCCAATGCTTGAGTACAAAATTGCCATGAGTGAACCAAGGATGAGCATCACCACGGTGATTTCAATTAAGGTCAAACCTCTCCGGAATTTTGTTTTGTTTCCTTTTGTTTTCATTGTTCTACATCCCCTGAATTTGTTGTGTGAGTTCGTACATAGGCGTCATGATGGCCGCCATAATCGTAAAAATAATACCACCCATAACTATGATCATCATGGGTTCGAGCGATTGGGTCAAAGATTTTATTGCTGTATCCACTTCGGATTCATAGATTTCCGAAAGTTTATTGAGCATTTCTGGCACCCGATCGGAGGCTTCACCTGCAGAGAGCATTCCCAAAACCATCTGAGGAAGAACCTCTGAATTTTGTAAGGAATCAGACAATTTCCCACCTTCCTTAATTTTGATGATGGAATTTGTAATTTCCTCCCTAAAAACCGTATGACCGACCACATCAGAAACAATATTGAGGCTGGTAATAAGAGGAACACGATTCATGAGTAAAATGGCTAAATTTCGGGCAAAATTAGAGACTAAAATCTTTCGAAGTAACCCACCGATGACAGGTAGGCCTAGTAAAAACCTGTCCCAAACTTTTTTCCCATCGGGTGTAGATTTCCAATATGTGAAGGCCACCACGCCAATAAAAATTACACCGAGGATCAAAAACCAAAAGTTTGTGAGAACATAAGAAATGAATATTACAATCCTTGTGAGGAGAGGAAGTTTTGCATCGAAAGAAGCAAACAATTGTTGGATTTGTGGGATCACAACCACAAGTAAAAATATGGATACCCCGAGCGACAGTAATCCCATAATCATCGGGTAAATCATAGCCACTTGGACTTTTGCTTTCAGTTCTGCGGCTTTTTGCTCCAAATCAGCTAACCTGTGCAATGTGTTCTCGTAATTTCCCGTTGATTCTCCCACAGATATTAAACTTGGATACTGGTCAGGAAATACAGCAGGGTGTTTTCGCATCGACTCCGATAAGGACATACCCTCTGTGACATCCGCACGCATCTCGATTAAAACTTTTTTTAAGTAAATATTTTCAATTTGGTCAATGATTGAAAGTAAACAACGATCGAGTGGAATACCCGCACCAATGAGGGTTCCTAATTGTTTGGCAAATAATCCCACATCCTTCCGTGGAATGCGGTATAAATATTTTGATAAAAAAGGAAATAATTCGCGTTCCTCTTTTTCTCTATCCTCAGAGATGGAACGAACATAGAGTCCTTTGGCCTTCAACTTATTCCGAGCTGCTTGGATACTCGGAGCATCGATAATATTTTTTTCTTCCTTACCTTTTTTGTTGAAAGCAACGTATGAAAATAATGGCATATCTAAGAAACCCTAAGTACTTCTTCGGGAGTGGTGACACCTTCAATTACTTTTGACTTACCATAATCATGTAAGGTAGATAGGCCATTTTTTAAAGCAATCTCTTTGATACGGTTTGCATCTGATCCTTGCAATACAGCCCTTTTGATTTCTTCATTAAAAACAAGAAGTTCATACAAACCTGTTCGACCTTTGTATCCTGAATTCAAACAAGCTGTGCAGCCTTTTCCTCGGAACAATACACCGTTCTTTAATTCTTTTCTTTGAATTCCAAGACCCGCCAAATCCTTGTCAGATGGCTTATATGAAGTTTTGCATTCCTTACAAATAACACGCACAAGCCTTTGCGCCATAAATCCAAGTACAGACGAAGTGATGAGGTAAGGTTCAATCCCCATATCCACAAGCCTTGTCACGGCAGAGGCAGCATCATTCGTATGCAGAGTTGAAAATACCAAGTGACCCGTGAGGGATGCTTGGATCGCAATCCGCGCTGTTTCCTCATCCCGGATCTCTCCAACCATCACCACATCAGGATCCTGCCTAAGGATGGAACGAAGACCTGCGGCAAACGTCAGACCAATTTTATCATTCATCTGCATCTGCGAAATTCCATCCATTTGGTATTCCACTGGATCCTCACAGGTAATGATGTTTCTTTCCTCTGAGTTAATCTCCGTTAGAGCCGAATAGAGGGTTGTCGATTTTCCTGAACCAGTGGGACCTGTGACAAGAATGATTCCATAAGGTTTATAAATTAATTCTTTGAATGAGTTCAGAAGTTTTTCATTAAAACCCATTGAGTCTAAGGAATATTTTTGATCGGTTTTATTGAGTAACCGCATCACAATCCTTTCACCGTATTGACAAGGAATGATAGAAACCCGAACATCTACATCCTTTCCTGCAAGCCTGAGTTTGATCCGACCGTCTTGGGGAAGCCTATTTTCTGCGATATTTAGATTGGACATGATTTTGATACGAGTGGAAATCCCCGCCAAGTATGATTTAGGTGGAGATAATACCTTTTGCAAAACCCCATCAACCCTGTAGCGAACCGCCACCGATTTTTCAAATGGTTCGACGTGGATATCGGAAGCCCTCTCGGAAACTGCTTGCGAAAGGATCACGTTCACCATTTTGATGATGGGTGCTTCGTTTGATAGATCCAAAGCATCTGATTCGAAGGCATCTGAAAGTTCGCCAAAACTTCCATCCATTTCATCCATCATCTCTTTGGCTTCTGCAGTTGTTTTGTCAAACTGCGAATGGATGATTCGCATGATTTCGTTTTCTTGGGCTAAAACAAATTGGATTTCATAACCTTTAAGAAAAGAACGGATATCGTCCATGGGATGCAAATCCGTTGGATCAGAGGTTGCAACATAGACTTTTTTTCCTTTCACCAAAAAAGGAACAATTTTGGATCTTTGGACAAGTTTTAAGGGAACTTTTGAGAATACTTCGTCATTGGGTATAAATTCTAATTTTTCGTAAAATTCAAAACGATGGAGTTTGGAAAGTGCTTTGAGAATATCGGCCTCGGAAGCAAGGCCTTTCTTTTGTATAATATGAGTTAGTGGAAGATTTGTTTTTTCTTGTTGTTTGGAAATGTCCTCAAGATCCTTTACCGTTAGGATCCCATCTTCCAGAAGTATTTGTCCTAAACTTTTTCTCATTTAAGTTTACGTTCTCGTTCGTCCACCATCCTTTCTTGTTCATTTTTCTTTTGGATGGTCATACGATCAGACTTCTCCCTATCATCTAAAATATGAGGAGTTAAGAATACCATAAGGTTTGTTTTGCGGTTCTGTGTGGTCGCTCTTCTAAACAAAGAACCCAAAAGGGGGACATCGCCTAAAATGGGGATCTTCTGTATCTTCTTCTGTTTGTCATTGGAAAGTAATCCCCCAATCACAATGGTTTGGATATTATCAACAACAACCGTGGTTTTTATATCACGTTTATTAAATGTTGGGTTTCCACCAGTCGCTTCCGAAGAAATACCAGCAACGTTTTTGATTTCTTGGTAGAGATCCAAAGTGATTCGATTGTTTTTATTGATATGCGGAGTGAATTTTAATTTAATACCCGTTGGGCGGTATTCGAAGTTCGCAACCGTTACCGCATTGTCTCCACCAAGACCAGCATTTCGATTCTGTGTCCGAACTGGTACGTCTTGCCCTACATTGATTTCCGCTTCTTGGTTGTCTAAGGTTAAAATTTGAGGGGCACTTAGGACATTAAAATTTTCGTTTGTTGCATTTGCGTTCAAAATACCAAGGATTTGTTCTTGGCCACGTTTCATAAAACCTAACGAAAAACCTGATAGTGTGTTCACATTGGTTGGACGACCATTTTTATCAATCACACCACCTTGCGCCGCAAGACCCGTGTTATATTGCCCATAGGGTGCTTGACCACCAGAATTTAGATAACGCCAATCGATACCAAAATCATTTAAATCGGTAGAACTCAATTCCACAATGAGCACTTCGAGTAACACCTGTTTTCTTGGAGTGTCCAATATTTTTATGATTTTTTTGATTTCTTCCCATTCTTGTGGGCTTGCGGTGACGATGAGTGAATTTGATTCTTTATGCGCAACTGCTTTGATTTTATCCTGTTTGCCGGGTTGTCTCGTTTGTTGTTGGGCGACTGGTTGTGGTGGAGGGGTTTTTTGTTCCCCTTCTCCTTGTGGCTGCCCTGGTGTTTGTGTAGGCAGGACAGGTGCGTCTGGCATATCCAGTTTCACGAGTATGGCAGCCAATTTTTCAGCTTCATTGTATTCTAATGTATAGATATGGATGTCACCAGCTGATGAAATTGAGCCCGGCCCGTCTGCCCTCACGTCCAGATTATCAACTAACTTTAAGAGTTTGTTAATATCAGAACTAGAACCAGAAAAAATCAAAGTGTTTTGGTTTTTCGGGAGAATGATATCGGTGTCGGGAGAAGTCACACGTTTCAAAATTGGTTCCATCTCAGGTGCGCTAGCAAATTCCAGAGGAACAATTTGTGTTATGGTTTTGTTATGCGAAATCTCAGATTCTGGAACTGGATCCTTTCCGATCCGGACGATAGGTGATTTGGCAAGTGCGTCTTTTATTTTCACTACCTTTATGAGATCGTTCTCTTCGATGAGCCCAAAACCTTGGGTTTCAAGGACCGATTTCATAAACCCATAAGCATCTTCCACTTTCACTCGCTTTTGAGAGATGATAGTGATTTTTTTACCCTTAACGGAATCGTCGATGAGAATGTTTCGTTTGATGATTGCGCTCATTCCCATAAGAAAATCTTTGAGTTCCGTGTCCCGCCAATCTGCTGTGAAACTAGCCGGTTCAGAAGGTTGCTTCGATTTGGTTTTACTCTTATCTTGCGAAAAACTAGGTGTGAGAAAGATATAAAAAATAATAAAAATTATGACTGTAAAAAAGCGATGTTTCATTTTAATTCCGAATGATAAACTCATAGGTGATAATTTTGCCTTGTCTCTCTAAATCCACCGTAATTTTAGGTGCTTGTTTGATGGAACCCCAGATTTCTAACATTTTTTCTGTTTCATTGAGAGGCATACCATTCACTCGTTTGACAATGTCCCCACTCCTAGCCCCTAAGGCATAAAATACATGGTCTTTGGCAACTTGATAGACTTTGTAACCCTCAATCTTCCCGTCTACCAAATGCGGGCCAAACCTAGCATTTTTATAGATGGCATTGGGGTCTTTCAGTTTGCGATTCACATCTTCCCGAGACAAGACTTTTTGCACAGTCTGTGAGGATGGCCCGAGAGCAGGGACTCCCGACTCCTCTTTGGGTCGGATTCGCTCTTTGGCTTTGGCAGGGGTTTCTCCAATGAAGACCTTGAGGCTAAGGCCTCCCTTTTTCAAAACCACATAATGCTGTTCGATGGATTGTACTTTGTATCCACCAACCATTTCCCCTGTGGCAAACTCTTCCGAATCGGGATTCTGTTTTTCTCGGATGGTCACCCGTGCAAATGACCAGTGTCCAGAAAGAGTGCCCGTCACAACCATCTGGTCATCGTCTCCATTGTCCTGGGCAATTTCTGGATCCAATGCCTCTCCGTTGGCACCACGTTTTGTAGCATCGTTTGGATCGTAGACGACTCCACGGATCAGGTTCCCCGAAATCATATCCTCATAGGTGCTCACACCAAGAATGACTTCTTGCCTCGGTTGTTTGGCACGGAGACCTCCCCCTGTAATGCCCGATTCCGTTGAAAAAATCAAAAGTAAAATGAGTTTTAACAAATAGGCAAGGGAAAACGAAAACAAAAGTACCACTGGGATGAGGGTCAAAAATTGGCTTCGAGAAAGTCTATGGAGGATGGAATTCATAATCCAGCGTATCGGTCTGCTTGTGACCTAAGTTAGATTCCAGCAACTTCCGATTTGGGTAGCTTCGTCACAAATTTTTCAGTTAAATTCAGAGCCGATTCCGGGTTGATGAGTTTACCATTGCGAAACACCTCAAAATGAAGGTGGGCACCAGTTGCTGTGCCTGTGCGTCCGACAAGGGCAACAACCCGACCCATTTTTACCGTTTCTCCCACTTCCACGAGAATCTGCGAACAATGAGCATAGACCGTTTTATAACCATTTTTGTGTTGGATGGTGACTGAATTGCCATACCCACCGTTGCGACCTGTAAAAACGACTTCACCGTCAGAAGCAGACAAAACAGGTGAACCTACTTTTGCTGCTAAATCAAGCCCTGTGTGGTAGACACGGTTGTATTTATTGAACGGATCCACCCTTCGACCAAACCGCGAGGTAATCCTCCCACCTTGGACTGGTAAAATGAAGATTTTCTTTTTGATGATACGGGAAGAGGATGCGTTTTTAACTTGAACGGGTACATCCAAATTTTGGCCAATTTTTAGATTATCAGAACTGAGCCCATTGTGTTTTTTGATTTTGGCAACATCGGTTCCAAAACTACGGGCAATTTTGGAAAGATTGTCTTTTTTTTGGACAGTGTATTTTTTAACGACAATCCCCGATTCATGGACGACCGTATTGCTGACTACGGGCGAAACATTGATGTATTTGGGCAGATCAAGGGAAGCTACTTCAATTTCTTCTTCCTCTTCAACAACATTCACACCGCTTGCAAATAATTTCTGGAGATCTCCATCTTGCTGACTAGACGAAAACATACGAAACATTCCAGGGTTTTGTGCGCTCGGTAAGGTTTCATTCAATTCAGATTGCAGTTTTTGGAAGGGATTGGCAGAAAGATTCGCTGCCGTTACCAAAAGAAAAAAAATAGAATGAGACTTGAAACCCTTCACTTTAAAAGTATCGGGAAAGGGTGCGAAGAATCTTGAACTGGAAACAAAGAATCTTAAATTCTGAGAAAAAACGGAGTATAAGGACATTCCAAACCTTTTATTTCTTTGTTTTTTTTGATTTGGTGTCGTATGGAGCAAACTTCAGTGCAACCCACTCTTCCACATCTTCGAATTCGTATTGTCTTTTTTTAGCATCTTCATTGATGATAAAGGCCGCCATTTTGCCCAAAGAACTTTCCCTGCTTTCATTCACGGGATAGAACTTGAGTTTGAGTAAGGAAGGTGTAGACTCAATGTAAATTTTTACAATGCTTCCCTTCTTCCAAACTTCCTCCTGGGAAATCTTAACGTCCTCAAGCAGTGTATATGTTTTCCCATCATAATAGTCATTGATTTCTCGCTGTTTTTCCTTACCAATGAGCCTTTGCGAACAATGGCAGAGGCCAAGGAGAATGACGAGGGGGATTACACGGAACACACTACAAAACAAAGCAAACTCTGAGGAAAAATGACCATATAGGCAATAAAAAGGAAAGTCTTTTTTATTTTTTGGCTCCAAAAGCAAAAATCTTTTCCTTTTTTTTCGTGTACCCTAGATTAGCAGAAGTTACAAGCCTACTCTATGAATGGAATGGAACCACAGAAATCCAAGTGGAGGTTGGTATTCGCACTGGCCTTCCACAGTTCCAAATTTTGGGACTTGCTTCCCAAACCACTAAAGAATCCCGAGACCGCATCCGTTTGGCTTTGGAGGCCTCCAGTTTCGATTTCCCGATGGAAACCATTGTCATCAATCTAAAACCAAGTCACATCCTGAAACGCATCGTGTTTTTGGACTTAGCAATTGCCCTAGGAATCCTACTTGCCACAAACCAAATCCATTGGAAAGAACCAGTTCCCCCTGTTCTCGGTAATTTGGGTTTGGATGGTTCGGTTTTGGGTGGTAAGGAACTCCTGCCTCTGGTTTGGCTTGGCTCCAGACAAGGGCCTGTTTCTTATATATTACCTTCTGATTTGCAAGATAAAAATCTCCCCCAAGGAAGGTATGGCTTTTTGGGCCACCTCTCCGAATCAAAATCATTTCCTGATTTTCAGATTGTTAAGACAGAAACAAAAACAGAATCACTCAAAACTGACTGGTTGGAAGTTCGCCTAACAGTAACCCAAATGAAGGCTTTCCAGGGTCTATTGTTTTCCGTTTTGGGCAACCACCATTCCCTTCTCCTCGGTAGCCCAGGCACAGGCAAAACCATGTTACACAAAATGCTGCGCTCCATCCTTCCCTTTCTCACAGAAAGAGAATTGAAAGAATTTCAAATCTTACCCAAAGACTTTGAATCCAAAAACAGATCAACAGAAAGGCCATTTCGTTCCCCACACCATTCTGCGACCGAAGTGGGTTTACTTGGGGGTGGCAGCCCCTTCCAACCAGGCGAAATCTCACAAGCGCATGGAGGTATTCTCTATTTGGACGAAGCCTTGGAATTTAAGGAACGAATTTTGGAATCACTACGAGAACCAATGGAAGAGAATGTTTTGGAAATTGTCAGGTGGAAAGACTCCTGGAGAGTTCCCTGCCATTTCACTCTGTTGTTGTCGGCAAATCCCTGCCCTTGTGGGAACTACCAAAGTGCTTCTGCCTGCCATTGTTCTTTACAAAAAATTAGATTGTATCTGCAAAAGATAAGCGGAGCCTTTCTCGATCGCATCACCATTTTTCAAACCATGTTTGGGAACCAAGGAGAACGTGTCATCCAACTGAAAGAGAAAGAAATAAAAACTAGGTTGCGTGATGCTTTTTTGTTCCGCGAAAAACGAATTGTCCAAAATCAAAAACAAATTTCCATCCAATGGTTTTTCGAGAAGGAACAAAGAACCAATATTTATAGTTTTCGGAAAAAAAAACAAATCACAGAACTTTCGCGAACCATTGCGGACTGGGAACTCTCCCCCCAAATCAAGGAAGTACATATTTGGGAGGCATTAGAGTATATTTCTGGGTATGATTGGGTGTATGGACTTTGATACCTATTTAGAGATAAAATGCGAAATTTCCATGGCGATTTTATTGATCGCATAATCCATATAGGCAGGGTCGTCGATTTTCTCTTTGTAGTTTTTAAATTTTTGCTGCATGGTTTGGCTCATACCCCTTTTTCGCAGAAGCACTGGGTCTGGGCCGAATTCATCTGTTTCGGCTAAATTTCCTAAAATACTAAATTGTCTCATTTGGTTACTTCCTTGTAACAAACAAACTCTCATCCTTGAGAGTGTCTCCCTTATGGGATATAAAAACCATCGGTAGACCTGAAAAATCCCTTGATGAAGTATTTTAAAAGAGTGATGAATAAAAACGAACTTCCCTTTTTTCAAGAATTTGGACCAACCCAAAACTCACTGTTAGGTGGCAAATTGGAGGGTATTTTTTTAGAAGAAAAATATATAACTTCCGCATTTTCCTTTTTTTTGTCTCATTAAAAATCTCAATGGGAGATATTTTCGAAGATTGTTTCCAGGATTTGACTTCCAAACAAAATAAACAGCCAGAATGGAAACTGATGATGTCTATCTCACCAAAACGGTTCCGAAAATTTGTAAATAAAATTGTATGGCCAATACTTCGGAGGTATTCCACCGCTTTGATTTCACCCAGTTTACCTTTTTGCGTTTTTGTAAACGAAATCAATATATCTGTGAAAATGAAATTGCTTGTTTGATATAAAGATTGAGATCTTTCATAAGATCCACAAATTCAAGGTGTTTCAAACGTTTGCCTTCTGCATCTTTTGTAACTCGCACAACAGGTCTTAGGGGTTTGTCTTTATTGGAATCAATGACCATACCCATTCTAAGGTCAGAAAGTACCACTCCGGACCCCACAGGAAACATAGAAAGTTTATTTAAAAATAGCCGAACCATCTTAAGATCAAAACGATTCACATTTTCGCTAATCATGATTTTCATGGCATCATATGGGAGGATACTTCCTCTGTATGGACGTGGGTGGAGCATTGCAGCAAATTGATCCCCAATCATAAACACTTTGGTGAGTTCTTCAATTTGATTTGCGAGTATTCTCTGTGGGTAACCTGTTCCATCCAAGGATTCGTGGTGTTGCAAGGAAACAATGGCCAGCGAGTTTTTTAGTTTTAACCTTTGAGTTAAAATTTGGTATCCTGTGACGGGATGGCGTTTAATGGTTTTCAAATCAAGTTCAGTCAGAACACCTTTTTTTTCAGAAACGTCCTCGGGAACTGTGACCATCCCAATATCGGCAAAAAGAGAAGCAAGAGCCAAGTCGATGAGTTTTGGGCGAGAGTATTCTAAAAAATTGCCGAGCATCACAGCAAAAAATGTCGCATAACAAATATGAGAATATAAATAATAACCTGAATGCGAATGGGATAATAATAAAATTGGAAGTTGTGCATTGGCCTTGGTATGGTCGGCAATTCGTTCTGCAATTTCTCTGAATTCGCGAATTTCGGTGTATCGACCTTCCGAGGCAGATTTGTATGTTTTTTGCACCAATTCAAAACAATCTTTAAACACTGCGTTGAATTCAACCTTACCCGAATTTGTTTTTTCTAATATGTATTTAAACCGTGATGAATTTTCGTCGTCTTGGTAAAAGGGAAGATTTGTATCAAAAAAACCTGCCCCATTTGCGTTTGCTGTTTTTTCCTGTGCTTCCACACTCACCTTTTCGCCGTCAGTCAGTACAAAACTGATCCCAAATTGGTTCAAACGATCTAAGTCTTGTTGGGTGATGGGTTGGTCAGATCCGACAAACACAGTGTCCTTATCCAAATAAACGGAACGGGTGAATTTAATCCCAGGTTCCAGATCCCGGATCGATATCTTTCGCATAGCTTTAGATAATTTTACTACAAAGAGGCGAAAACATCAAATGTTTTTCTTAGGTTGTTTCGAAACTAAAATTTGAAAGATGAGGGCGACGGCTTCATAAAGTTCCCTAGGGATTTCACTGCCAATGGGAAGCGACTCCAGAGATTTAACCAGGCTCCTGTCGGTAAAAATAGGAATACCTTCTTTTTCTGCCAATTTACAAACCTCCCAAGCCATTTTGCCTTCGGCACTGGCAATGAGCTTAGGGGCTTTTGTAGGTTCGAGGAAGTAAGATAGGGCGATTGCTTTCTTTTTCATCTATAATTTCAGTTTGGTGGACTCTTTCGAAAACGTTTGGACACCTAGTTTGTTAAAAATATTTTTTCCATTTTTCAAAACTGCAAACTTTAGTTCCTCTACTAAGGATTCCGTTTCGACAAAACATTGTAAGTTTATCTTTGGATTCTCTTCATTCATTTTTGCCAGAAAACAAAATAGGAGTTTTCCCCAGGTTTCGGACTGGATGATTAGGTGGAAAGAATGCCCTCCTTCTGTTTTTTGCAAAGTCCATTCATACCGATCTTTCCCATTTTCATCCTGGACGCCTCCCCTCCATGCAGGCCAGCCCAGTTCAGGGAATAAAAAATTCCAGAGAGGTTTCCATTCTTCCGCCATCGCATGAGAATTTTTGGTGGCCGAGAACCATTTTTCCCAACCACCTAAATCTCTATGGTTTTGGGTGGTGATTTCATTTTTTTGGTTCACGATTCCATTCGGTTCAGATTCTTCTCTTTGTTTCGAGTTGGATGGATTTCCAATCGTTGCCATCGTTCGTAGTGGAAAAGTTTTAGGCTTTGGAATCCCCGTGGATGTAGCTTCTCCACCTGACTTTGTTCCCAATTCAGGATGGGCATTTTCTAAATTGGACTTGGGTAGAATACGAAAAAAATCATTCGGCAAAAAGACTTGGATCACTCTCACTGGATCGGAGAAATTTACAAAAACTCAACCTATGGATCCGAGAAATTCCCAACTGTTCTAAATTTTTTCGGTGTTCCAAAGTACCATACCCTTTGTGGTTTTTGAATCCATACCCAGGAAAACGTTTGTCCATTTCTTCCATCCATTCGTCACGGTAGGTTTTTGCGAGAATACTTGCGGCAGAAATGGAAGGAACTAAATCATCACCCTTGGGGATGGAATGATAACCTAGGATTTGTTTGGTGACTTTGATTTTATAATTGCCATCCACAAACAAAAATCTTGGATCTTCCTTTGTGGGAATGGCACGGCCGATTCCATAAAATATAGCATTATTGATATTATAACGATCGATAAACCGTGGGCTTACAAAAACAACCTTATGATACTGGGCAATGTTTAGGATTTCTTTTCGGAGCCGCAACCTATCTTTTAATTTTAGTATTTTGGAGTCGCGGATTCCCTCAAGTATCTGACCAGATTTGATTTTTTCGAGTGTGGAGAGAGAGAAAGATACGCAACCGATGGCTACGGGACCTGCAAGACAACCCCTGCCCGCTTCATCGAAGGAAAGAGAAACTAAATCGGGGATTTGAAATTCAGGAAAATACGGCCGTTTAACGACCGTTTCTTTCTGGAAGGATATTATGCTGGAGTCGCTTCTGCTGTTTCCGCTTGTTTTGCTGCTTGGCTTAATTTGGCAGCCTCATCTTGGCGTTTTTTGTCTTTGGCAACCATAGCTTGGCCACCCTTTCTTTCTTTGATACGTCCCGACTTGCCTTTTTTCTCACGGAGGTAGAATAGTTTCGCACGACGAACACTTCCTTTTCGCACGAGTTCAATTTTGGCGATCCGTGGGCTATGGAGTGGGAAAATACGTTCCACACCGATATCATAAGAAATACGTCGTACTGTAAACGTTTTGCTATGTGATTTGTTTGCGATGGAGATCACAACCCCTTCGTAAACCTGAACCCTTTCCTTTCCGGATTCAACAATTTTGTAATGAACCTTTACGGTGTCCCCAATTTCAAAATTCAATTCGTTTTTTGTTTCACCGACAAGTGCTTTTTCTAGAATTTGGTTCATGGTTTCCTCTAAGAATGATTTCTTGTTTTGCGGTTCTTCTGCCGCCACTTTCGGATCTCTTCATGATGGCCTTGCGTGAGGACATCGGGAACAGTCCAACCCATAAAATCATAGGGTTTTGTGTATTGGGGGTATTCCAATTCCTCAACTTCGTTGTGAGACTCCTCAACCAAACTCTCTTCTTTGCCAAGAAACCCTGGTACAAAACGAGACAGGCAGTCAGCCACAACGAGAGAGGCCAAATCCCCCGATGAAATTACATAATTTCCAATGCCCACTTCCCTGTCAATTAAATGCTCCGTCACCCGATGATCGACTCCTTCATAGTATCCAGAAATGAGAGTGAAGGTTTGGCTCTCGGCAAAAAGTTCTTTTGCAAGTGTTTGGTTGAAAAGTTCTCCCGATGGGCTGAGTAAAATGACAGTACCTTTGGTATCCCCCAAAGACTCCAAGGC
Organism: Leptospira sp. 96542; assembly: GCA_029310945.1. Lineage (GTDB taxonomy): Bacteria > Spirochaetota > Leptospiria > Leptospirales > Leptospiraceae > Leptospira_A. The sequence goes on along the minus strand of JARJFC010000043.1, from coordinate 2,496 downwards.
CCGGTAGATGGGACCCACTTGCAATAACATTCCAGGACCACCCCCATAAATGGTGTCGTCTACTTTCTGGTGTTTGTTCTGGGCAAAGTCGCGGAGTTGGATGGGATTGATTTGGATGAGACCTTGGTCTTTCGCCTTACCAGGAATGCCCGAAGCAAAGTAAGATTCTATCTTTTCAGGAAAAAGTGTGATGAAATTAAATAACAAACCACTGCTCCCAATCAATGACCTCGATGGTTTGTGAATCAAAATCCCAATCCCCCACAAAACGATGTAAAAAAGGAACCATAATTTGTTTAGGATCTTCGGTTGTTGAACGGAATACCAGGATGGGGTGCGCTGGATTGTCCATCACATCCACAATTCGATAGTCCAAAACAATGCCCGTTTCTTTGTTTTTTGCCTGGAGGTCAATCAAATCAGAAGTATAAATTTCAGTAGGATCCGTTTTGGGGAGTTCGCCCCGTTCCATAAAAAGGCTTCCACTCCGAAACCGAACCACAGTTTCTGGAACGATATAACCGTCTATTTGGGCAAGCAGATGATTGCCATTGGTTTTGAGTGAAAGGATATGGATGGTCTCTTCTCTTCCGTCTTTCAATTGGATTTTACAGTGGAAGGGTGTGGTTTTTGAGAGAAGGGAATCCCCATCAGAGAAAACTTTGATGAGGCCTTTCACACCATGTGAGGATCCGAAAACCCCCACTTTCACTAAACTAAGTTTAGTCGACAATTTCTAAAGTATAGTTTTTGCCTTGTTTGGTGCCAGCTGCTTGTAAAACAGTGCGAAGCGACTTTGCGATCCTACCATTTTTACCGATCACCTTACCCAGGTCTTTTTGTGCCACGCGGAGTTCAATGATGGACTCTTCTTCACCAGGAACTTGGGTGACAGCCACTTGGTCTGGTTGGTCAACGAGGGATGTTACAATGTAACGAACGAGTGACTCCATAGAGATTTAACCTTTGTGTTTTGCCCAAAGACCGTCTTTTTTCAAGAGAGCAAGGACAGTTTCCGTGGGTTGGGCACCTTTTTTTAACCAAGACAATGTTTTTTCTTCATTGAATGTGGATTGTTGAACAGTGGATGCCGCTGGATGGAAATGCCCAATTGCTTCGATAAAACGACCGTCTCTCGGAGACCGAATGTCTGCTGCCACGATACGGTAATGCGGGTCTGCTTTTGTTCCCGTTCTTTGTAATCTTAATTTAACCAAGGAAAAATACCCCTTTTGTTGCAAGTTTTAAAAATATGGCCAAACTGTCAAGAGGGAGTTCTTGCAGCATTTGCAAGTTCCTTCAATTTTTTGCCCTGTTCGTTGGGATTTCCTGTTTTGTAGAGACCAGAACCCACAACACAGAGATCCACACCCAACTCCGCCAATTTGCCAATATTACTCTCGTTCACTCCCCCATCCACTTCGAGTTCGATGCCATAAGGTTTTGTCATTTTGCGGATGGTTTCAATCTTGGAGAACCCAGATTTCACGAAAGACTGCCCATAAAAACCTGGATCCACTGTCATCAGGAGTACCAAATCCAAATATGGTAGTATTTGGGAAATGGATTCAGGTGGGGTCTGGGGATTGAGAGAAACTCCCACCTTGATCCCTTGTTTTCGGATCTCCTCAGCCAACCGAACCGAAAAATTTGTGGTTTCAATGTGGAAGGTAATGCAATACGGCTTCATCTCAAAGTACTTTGGCACATGCAATTCTGGATTTTTGACCATAAGATGTACATCGAGGGGGATGTCAGTGAGTGAACCCACCTCTTTTGTGATGGCCTCCCCAAAGGAAATTTGGGGAACAAAGTTTCCATCCATCACATCGATATGGATGTAGTCGATGGATTCTTTTTTATACGTTGGAATCTCTGAAGAAAGCCCTGTGATCTTTGTGGCAAGAATGGATGCTGAAATTTTCATCTAGTATTTCCCTTCTAATTTCCATACCTTAACCACCTTTGAGTTTTTGCCCGTAAGTGTGAGTTTGGATTGTTTTCCCCTGTATACCAAAAACCGAACGGGTTCGTCTTCCTTCATGGGTATTTGTGATAGTATTTCCTTCTGGATCTCCGTTTCACCATCGGGCTTCATATAAGAAAGATTAGCCGAATATACATCATCATCATCCAACTCATACTCGATGAGCTCATAATCATAAAGTAAGGATGTGGAAGGTTTTAGGTAATAGGCTTGAATTTTAACGCCCGTTGGTTTTACTTCCAAATTAGAAACGAGTCCTGACATTTCTCTAAATTCAGGTTTTTTGATTTCCGTAATTTGATAAGGGAATTTTTTCCTTTGTAAATAATCCACAACGAAAGGTAGAGGCATACCGATGAGTGTTTCTTTTGGAATGAGATCCGCATTGGTCGCATTCGCCTTTTTTTCATTTGGTGATTCTGTAACCAGGAGGTAAACTTTTTCGCCTGATGATGTTTCTTTTCCAGGGAGAGGAATTTGGTCGATAACAGTGTCCACCGGTTCATCAC
>JARJFC010000439.1 GCA_029310945.1 Leptospira sp. 96542 | reverse complement strand
GCTTGCGCAACTGCCGCATGGCCAGCCAGACCGAGAGCAGCACGCACAGGGCCAGGATCAAGGTGCGCACGAACATGTGCTTGGTTTCCGTGTACCAGCCCTTCAGGATCTCCGCCTCGTCGCGCACCAGGTAGATGACCATGGGCTGGCCCGGCACGCGTGCGGCGGCCACCACCTTGGGGCGCCCGTCAATCACCCGCCGCAGGTGCAGGCCGGCGCCGTCGGTGGGCACGAACCCGGCCAATCCCGCCCGCACGGCATTGGCGGACATTCCCGTGATCGCTTCATTCTGCTGAGGCAGGCCGATGATGGGCGTGCCATCCAGGAAGGTCACATGCATCTCGGTGTGGCTGCCGAAGTCGATGCCGTCGTAGGTCGTGCTCAGGTGGTCCAGCCGCACGGTGGCCGAGGCCACGCCGGCGAAATGCCCGCGCGCGTCGTTCACGCGGCGCGACATCACCAGCCCCTTGTGGCCGATCGCGCGCGAGAAAAGTGGGGTGTTGATGTAGAGCCCGACATCGTCGTTGTCGCGGTGCACCTGGAAATAGGGGCGATCCGTGACGTCGATCGGCGGCGTGTCCAGAGGCAGGGAACGGTAACGCTGCACGCCACGGGCGTCGATCAGGGCCAGCAAGGCCACCTGGGGCGCGAGCTCCGAGAAAGTGGCCAGCGTATGGGTGATTTCATCGCCCGGCAGCCGGTGACCCTGCTGCTGATACCACCAGGCGGTGTCGCGCAGGAGCACATTGACCGTCTGCACGCTGCGCGCGGTTTCCGTGGCCAGCACCCGGGAGAA
>JARJFC010000438.1 GCA_029310945.1 Leptospira sp. 96542 | reverse complement strand
CTTTTTATTTCAATTTTCTACATATGTTTTACCTTTCATATTGGCTCAATTGGCTATTTCGTTTTTTTGCCCAAATGAAACCTCTACCCATATACTCACTTGGCATACTCTTGCGTTGATTCCGTTTGCGGCAACTGTCTGGCGGAGCTGGAGGTCGAGGGGCTGCGTGACCCCGAGGGCCGGCCATTGCTGCTGCATCTGCAGTTCTCGCTCCACCAGATGGTCGAGTTCGGCGTGCGCATGGGCCAGCCGCTGACGTTCGCCTTGCGCGCCGACCGGCTGCGTGTGTTTCCCGCCGGTGCGGAGGCGCACTGAGCATGGGGGCCACAAGCATCGCGCGCGTCGCATCGCCTCTGCGGCAGCCGGTCCGCTTGCGGCTGCACTGGACCGATCGGCTGGCGCGCGGCCTCTTGCTGCTCGTTGTCCTGTTGCTGCTCTGCTTCCTGGCCTTGCCCCTGTTGACCATCCTCTGGCAAGCCATGCTGGGCAAGGACGGCCATTTCGTCGCGTTGGCCAACTTCGTCGCCTATGCGCAGACGCCCGCGCTGCTGCAGAGCCTGTGGAACAGCGTCTGGGTGTCGGCGCTGGTCACGGGGGGCACCGTGCCGCTGGCCTTTGGTTTCGCCTACGCGCTGACGCGCACCTGCATGCGCATGAAAGGTGTTCTGCGGTTGACGGCCTTGATTCCGCTGCTGGCGCCCTCGCTGCTGTCGGCCATTTCGCTGATTTATTGGTTCGGCAACCAGGGTGTCGCGAAGGGCGTGCTGCAGAGCCTGGGTTACGCGCAGATCTACGGC
>JARJFC010000437.1 GCA_029310945.1 Leptospira sp. 96542 | reverse complement strand
GGTTCCTTGCTGCGCTTGTCCTCGGATCGCTGGGGAGCGGTGTTGGCGGTCGTGGTCGAGCAGTCCTCTCGGGCCCTGACCAAGCCGGTGGTGAAGGTGTTTTACTCCGTGGATCGGACCGCACACATCGCGCCTCAGACCGTGGATCTGTCCTCTCCCAATGTGATCGAGCGCATCGTTGGCCGTGAGGACCCGGTCGAATGGGAGTTCGAGGGCCTGGATCAGTTCTGGGCCGTGGCTTGAGTCTGAAGGCCAAGCGCCCACGGGCCAACTCCTGCCCATGGGCGCGCTGCTGACCTGGCTGGCTCAGCGACGCTGGTATTGGGTGTTCCCGTAAAGAACTTCTCGTTCCTTTTCACTGGGCGCTGGCGTGGCCTTGCGCAGATGCGCCAGGACTTGCAGTCCGCGCTGCACGCCGGGCCGGTCCTCGATCCGGTGGAACCAGGATGCCAGATGGGGGTAGTCACCCAAGGTGATGCCCTGACCCTGCCAGCCCCGCAGCCAGGGGAACACGGCGATGTCGGCGATGGAGTATTCGGAGCCACCCAGCCAGGCGCTGTTCGCCAAGCGCTTGTCGATCACGCCGTAAAGACGCTTGGCCTCGTTGGTGTAACGGTTGATGGCGTAATCGATCTTTTCCGGCGCGTAGAGACGGAAGTGATGCGCTTGACCCAGCATCGGGCCGACGCCCCCCATCTGGAACATCAGCCACTGCAGCACCGCGTATTTGCCTCGCACGTCGGCCGGCAGGAACTGGCCGAACTTGCCGGCCAAGTAGAGCAGGATGGCCCCAGACTCGAAG
>JARJFC010000436.1 GCA_029310945.1 Leptospira sp. 96542 | reverse complement strand
GAATTAGAATCAGATCGTTTGACACGAAGATTTGCCTATAGACGAAGGAATGCAGCTTTTATCCAAGACGAATGGCTGGTTTGGCAAGATGGTGTTGTCATACGACTTGTGCCTGGGGTTCGCCACGATGTTGATTCCCAGTTTGGTGGGCAGACCACACCAAAATTAGCTACGAGAGTTGACATTACTAGCAATTTAGTTTTCAGAGCAAGTTATGGAAAGGGTTTTCGCCCTCCGTCTTTTCGTGAACTTTACCTTCGTTTTGAAAACCCTGGTGTGGGTTATGTTGTGGATGGAAACGACAAACTCCGCCCCGAAAAATCCACGACGGTCAATGCAGACATCGAATATTCACCATTCAAATTTTGGTCAGTATCGCTTAGTGGTTTTCGAAATGACATTACCGATTTGATCCAATACAATTTTGGAACAAGTTCAAACGAATTTGCCAGTTTTCAATTAAACAATATCCAACGAGCCTACACACGGGGGATAGAAGCAGGAACCCGTGTCCGTTTTTGGAAATATTTTGCTTTGGAACTTGGCTACAACCACACTGACACCCGTGACCTAACAACCGATAGACCACTAGAAGGCCGAGCACTCCACCAAGGAACTGCCAATTTTTTCATCAATGCCCCGCAAGGTTGGGAGTTTGCTCTCAGAGCCAAACGTTTAGACAAAAGACCTTTTTATTCAACTACCAACGAATTTGCGGGTGCCAATACATCTCTCATCGAAACAAATAACGATCCACTGGCACCAGAAACGGTAGTATATGGAAAACCATTCACGATCCTGAATATG
>JARJFC010000435.1 GCA_029310945.1 Leptospira sp. 96542 | reverse complement strand
CAGGGGTGATACTTTTGTGATAAAAAAAGCCACCTTTGAGCACTGGAACCTGTGTTGCGTATTCGATCGTCGGATTTGTGTTAGACAACGGTGAAAGTTCAGTGATACGATTATAACCAGTACAGTTGTGCTGGTGAACCGGAAAGCGACCTAGACCTAGACCACACCTTGCGCGCGCAGAGATGCGATGCGCGGTGCATCCAGCCCCAGCGCGACCAGCACTTCATCCGTGTGCTCGCCCAGCCTCGGTGGCGCACGGCGCAGCACAGGCGGCGTCGCCTGCAGGCGCAAGGGGCTGGCGACGGTCGCGAGGGATTCGGCCACGCCATCGTCCCCCGTCCGCTGCTGTTGCACGACCAAGCCTCGCGCCCGCACCTGCGGATCGGCAAAGGCCGTGCCGATGTCGTTGATGGGACCACAGGGCACGGCCTTGTCACTCAGCAGAGCGACCCAGTCCGCCGTGTTGCGTGTGCGCGTGAGCGCGCCGATCATGGGAACCAGTGTCCCGCGGTGTCGCACGCGCAGCGTGTTGCTCGCGTAGCGTTCGTCGCTCGCCCATTGCGGCCGGCCCGCCACCGCGCAGAAACGCTGGAACTGCCCGTCATTGCCGATCGCCAGCAGCATCGCGCCATCCGCCGTCGGGAAGTCCTGGTAAGGAACGAGACTCGGATGCGAGCCAGGGGCAGCAGCAGCGCCCCTGGCCATGCCGGCCTATGTGGTGGCCTACGCCTACACGGACTTCCTGCAGTTCAGTGGTGCCTTCCAGCAGGGCCTGCGGGCGCTGACAGGTGCCGAGGGCCGCATGTTCCCC
>JARJFC010000434.1 GCA_029310945.1 Leptospira sp. 96542 | reverse complement strand
CGCTTGTAGAGCGCGCCATTGACGCGCAAATCGTTCAAGGTCTTGAAGGACCAGGTGCCGTAGATCGCGAAGCCGGCGACCAGGAGGGCGATGAGCAGCAGGAACTGTCGAGACAGTGTGAGGCGTTGGCGGGGAGATCCGCCGGGATGTGCGTTGTTCTGGAGCTCGAGCATGGCTGTCTTCCCTGGCGCCCCTACTCGGGACGGGAGGGAATTCTAAAAAGTGCGCAGCCCTACAGACCCCGGTGCGGACCCGGGGGCAGCGGTGCAGTCGTGCGGGAAATAGGGCGCGATGAATGCAAGCATCGCGCCAGATTCTGCTCAGCGCAGAATCAAGCGCGCCAATGCGTCAACTATTTCCGGATCTTCGCCCACGGCGGGACGCAGGGCAAAGCGCAATCCCGGATGACGGGCTCGCAACGCCGTGATGAGCAGGGGAAGGTCTTCCCTGGCGTGGCGACCCTGCCCCAGGAACATCGGCACGATGGTGAACTCCTCCACCCCCTGTTGCAGCAGCTGGTGCACGCAATCTGGCAAGGTGGGCTCCATCAGCTCCAGATAAGCACAGGCCACCACGGGCACGGGTCCCTGCGGGGTCGCGGGTGCCAGTTGCTCGCGCATGCGCGCCGCGACGGCTTCGATGGGTTGGCGCCACAGCGGGTCGCGTGAGCCATGCGCGAAGAGGATATAGCCTTGCATCATTTCGGACGCGTCAACGCTTCAGCACCAGCCAGGCGAATGCCGCCAATGAAATCAGCATGAAAATCAGCCCGGGCGTGGCCGCGGCGATCCAGGGCGTCCAGTGCCGCAGTTC
>JARJFC010000433.1 GCA_029310945.1 Leptospira sp. 96542 | reverse complement strand
AATACATCGAGGCCCACGGCGGACGCATCAAATTGCTGGATGATGACGAGCTTGGCGACGCCCCCGCTCCCACGGCTGGCGTGCAAGCGCCGGGCGCCCACTTTCGCATCGCGCTACCGCATGAAAGCCCGACGTGAGCCGAGAGCCACGCGAAGCCTGGTCCGACCGTAGACCGATTCCACCGCAGCACCGTCGCACCACTCCGCCTTCCATGACCCCATCTCCACGCCCGCTCGACCCGATGCGCGCCCAACCCTCAGGACAGGCGCGGACCTGGGTGCACCCGTCGCGCGGGGTCATGGCGTTGGTGGCTGGGCTGATGCTGATCCAACTGGCCGGTTGCGCGGCGCGGCTCTGGCCCCCCTCGGAATGGTCCCTCTCCGTGGACCTGCCCTTCGTGAATCCCGCTGTGACCACGGCCCCCACCCTGCCCCACCAATCGCCCCTGGTGCAGACGGGTTCACTGAAAGACCCCACCGACGTCACCGAGGCATTGGCCTATGCGAAAGCGCTGTGCGCGCTGTCTCCCACCGAACTGAATGCCGAGATCGAACGCCTGCGTGCCATCAACGCCCAGGAGGGCGACAACCCGCTGCGCGCGCAGCAACTGGCGTTCGCCCAGCAGCTTGCCCTGCTGTACGCCGAGCAGGAGCGGCTGCAGGAATCGAATGAGCGGCAGGCGCAGCTGCTGCCCGCGTGCGCAGTTCAACCCAAACAATAAGAGAAATAACAAAAGCAGATAAAAACCAGACCCTCTACCTGAAAAGCCCAAAGCTTGCATCAAAATGGCAATTGGTGTAAATAATAAAAAAAGAACT
>JARJFC010000432.1 GCA_029310945.1 Leptospira sp. 96542 | reverse complement strand
AGGCAGAAGAACATCTAATCGATAGGTTGCAAAACCTATCCCTTTATGTTGATTTTTCCACCTATCGCCTATTTGTTGAAAGTTTCTGTTTGCAGCATTGCCTTCGAAAAAGAACTGGTTGTTTTGCCTTCAACGCGGCCAGCGTGCTGCGGGGCGGGCAAGTGATCGCCCGTTACGCCAAGCGTGAACTGCCCAACTACCAGGTTTTCGACGAGCGCCGTTACTTCGAGTCAGGAAGCGAGCCCTGTGTTTTCGAGGTGGAGGCTGACGGCGAGCGAACCCGGGTCGGCCTGCTGATTTGCGAGGACTCCTGGTTTGACACACCGGCGCGTGAAACACGCGCGGCCGGCGCCGAATTGCTGGCCGTGATCAATGCCTCGCCCTTTCATGCGGGCAAGGGGGACGAGCGCGAGACCACGATGGCGCAGCGGGTGCGTGACCACGGTTTGCCCCTGGTCTACGCCCATTTGGTGGGCGGGCAGGACGAGGCTGTGTTCGAGGGGCGTTCCTTTGTCTTGCAGCCTTCGGACGGTGGCGAGGTCACGCTGGCTGCGCGGGCGCCGAGTTTCGCCGAAGACCTGTTCGTGGTAGACGCGCGCCGCGCCGCCGGGCGGCTGACGCTCAGCGGTCCGATCGCGCCCGACCGTGATCGCGATGCCGATCTTTGGGATGCCCTGGTCCTGGGGGTGCGTGACTATGTCGGCAAGAACGGTTTTCCGGGTGCCATCATCGGTCTGTCGGGAGGCATCGATTCCGCCCTCGTGCTGGCGATCGCTGTCGACGCGCTGGGGCCGCAGAAGGTGCGCACCGTGATGATG
>JARJFC010000431.1 GCA_029310945.1 Leptospira sp. 96542 | reverse complement strand
TCACCGTTTGGATCTTTTTTTGACCAGGCAACTTTTGCAAAGAAACGAAAAGGCGTTTGTAACTTAAACACAAGCTCAAGTAAAAAACCTTTTTGTTTTGGCAGTGTCTCCACTAAATTCCCTTCACGCGATTCGGTGGGCAAGGTGGAGCAGGGCAGTGCCTTGGCAGACCGTGCCGGCTCGACGATCAGCAACGTGGTCCAGAGCATCCAGCGTGTCAGCGACATCGTCTCCGAGATCACCCTTGCCAGCAAGGAGCAGAGCACGGGGGTCGCGCAGGCCACGCAGGCGATCGCGCAGATGGATGGGGCAACCCAACAGAACGCGGCCCTGGTGGAGCAGATGGCCGCTGCCGCCGTCAGCCTGCGCACGCAGGCCCAGGACATGGTGCGTTCAGTCAACGTCTTCAAGCTTGCAGCAGTCGCGTCACCCATGCCTGAGCCTCTGCGCCTGACCTGAGCCCTCATCGCCGCTTTGCCCTAGGCTCGGCATACACCGTCGCGGGACTGCTGCAACCGAATTGATGTGGCTGACGGGCCGTTGTTCGCCCGCGTTTTCCGCCCTCGGTCAGTTTTGCCTGAAGGGGCCTCCGGTCATGCGCTTGCCGGGGCCGAAACCGTGCTGAGCCAGCCAACCTTGACGCACCTCCAGCACGTAGCGCACGGGCTGGGTAGAGCAATGCGAGTTGGTCGTGCGCGGTTGCATGTCAACCGTGTTGACGATGGTGCCGTTGTCGGCGATGAAGGCGGCGGTCAGTGGGATGTAGGTGTTTTTCATCCAGAAGCACTGCATCTGAGGCTTCTCGAAAATGAAAAGCATTCCTTCGTTG
>JARJFC010000430.1 GCA_029310945.1 Leptospira sp. 96542 | reverse complement strand
CACACCGTCCGAGCGTTTGCGTCGCGTCAGCCGCGGTTCCTGAGCGACTCCGTCGCCTGAACTTGCGCGGGGCGGGCCGGCGGCGCTGAAACCTGGCCGGCCGCGAATTACACTCCTGCCTTATGCAAAGTTTCGCCCTGGTCTTTCTTTTCCTGGCCTTGCTGGTCGGCGTGGCTTACGCCTTGCGCTGGTACCAGCGTAGACATGGTCTGGGCATGGTCCCTGGCCTCAGCGCCAATATCATCTCGACGGTGGCCGTGGGCCCGCAGCAGCGCGTGGTGACGGTCGAAGTCGGCCCCGAAGGGGCCCGCATTTGGCTGGTGCTCGGGATCACGGCGCAGAACATCAACTGCCTGCACGTCATGCCGGCCGGCTCCGCCGCATCGACGCGGCCGGGCACGCCGGGTCGTTGAGCGGCCACCGACTCCATTCCCCCGCTGGCTATCCAAGATGTTCACCATGAAGATGCCTGTCCTTCCCCGGCATGGCCAGTCGACCGGGCGCCTGCCGGCGTTCCGCGCGCTGGCCGGTTTGCTGCTGCTGATGCTGCAACCCCAAGCCGGTGCTGGTATGGGCCACGACCCGGTGAGTCGCAAGCGGTCGAGGGCAACGCGTGCGGCCAGGGCGCGACGTGGCCAGGCTCAGCGTCCGTCGGCCGCGACCACATGCACTCGGATGGGCTGCCCGGCGGTGGTTGTGCCACCAGGGGCCGTCGCTTGCGGGCGAGTTTCCTGACCCGCGAGCCGCGTGGCGGGGACGGTCTCGCCCTGGCCTTCGCTCAGGGTGCGCAACTGGAAGCGACCGCTCTGGTCCCAGAGCCAGGTTTCGAT
>JARJFC010000042.1 GCA_029310945.1 Leptospira sp. 96542 | reverse complement strand
GCATTGGTCGCATTCGCCTTTTTTTCATTTGGTGATTCTGTAACCAGGAGGTAAACTTTTTCGCCTGATGATGTTTCTTTTCCAGGGAGAGGAATTTGGTCGATAACAGTGTCCACCGGTTCATCACCCACAGCAGGGACATAGGTGATGCCTCCAATGTTTAACGGAACATACACTTCACCTGAGAGTACTTTTTCTAAAATTGATTTTGCTCGTTTGAGATCCTGTCCTTTTAAGTCAGGCATTGTGACCCGGTCAAAACCTATATTGACTGTTAGATAGAGTTTGGAACCTGCTTCCACTTCTTTACCTGGATCAATCGATTGTGATAGAATGATACCATCGGTTTTTTCGGGGATTCGCATTGTTTCGAGCCTAACTTTCAATTGTAATCGTAACAATTCGTTGTGAACTTCGATGTAATTTTTTCCAATGACGGAAGGCATCATCACCTTTTGTTCTTCTTTTGTACGAACGACAACAACGAGGAAAGCCGCTACAAAAAAAACAAGCAGCCCAAAGCTGATAAATAAAACATAACCACTGTAAGGTAGAATTTTTAGGAATTTTTCTTTCACGTAAATCGTTCTCCGGCGATCACCCTGGCACCATTAAAAAATTCAAAACCCTTCATGGGTTTTTTGCCTTCGGGCTGTAAACACTCTATACCAAGCAGGTTTCCGTCTCCACAAAGACAGAAAAGTCTTTTTTTCTGGTATAGAAAAAAGGAACCAACCCCCGTTCCTTCTGGTATGGGAATGTTCTCCTCTGTTTGGTTGGGGAGAGAGGATTCGATAAAGATCACGCGTTTTTCTCGGAAAAGGGCGAATGCCAAAGGATCTGGGTTTAAGGCTCTAATTTGGTTGTGGATCTCAAATGCAGGCCTATCCCAATGGATGGGTCTGTCTGTAGCGACGATCTTTTTACAATGCGTGGCTTCGTTATGGTTCTGCGGTGTGGACGGAAAAAAAACTTGGGAGGTTTTCAGTATGTCCAGAAGCTGGAGAATCTCCATACCTCCCTCATTTGTGATCCTCTGCAAAAGGCTACCAGTCGTCTCTTGGACCCCCAAAACCCAACTTTTTTGTGATATGATATTTCCCGAATCCACTTCCGTGGCCAAAGTCTGAATGGTAAAACCTGTTTCATTCGCCCCGCTCAATAGAACACTTTGGACAGGGGACGCGCCCCTGAATTTGGGAAGGAGACTTCCATGTAAATTGATACTCCCAAATTTTGGACTTTCGAACACCTTGTTTGGAATGATGGATCCGTAAGCATAAACAATATGTAAATCGGCATCCATTTCTAAAATTTGATTTTGAACACTTTCATCTGTTCGCAGGCGAGGTGATTGTAAGACGGGAATAGAGTTTTTCATCGCAAACTCTTTTACGGGAGTTGGTGTGATTGTCTGTTTACGACCAACAGGTTTGTCTATATTCGTCACAACAAAAGAAATTATATGCCCAGCATTCACGAGCATCTCTAATAGATTTTTGGAATGAATGGGAGAACCAAAATACCCAATTTTTAAACTCATTTTTTGCCCTCTTCTTTTACACTAGTTCGATAGGATCAAAATCGTATTCGATATAACATTTATGATCCAATTTAAATTCATTTTTGGTTGTTGTTAGGATTTCTCGGATGTACGAAATTGATTTGGATTTTAATAAAATATGAAACCGAAAATTCAAATCAATTTTATAAAAAGGGCAAGGGCTTGGTCCTAAGATAATAATTTTTTCCTTATCAATTTTTGATTCAAGGAGTTGGATATATGATGTTGATTGTTTTACTAACACATCTTCCGATTTTGAACGGAAGACAAGCCTCGCCAAACGTGAAAATGGCGGATAGAATAAATCTTTACGCAAACCAATTTCCCATTCAAAAAATTTCGGATAATTTTGTTCTACGGCCATTTGAATGACAGGATGGTTTGGGTCATTGGATTGAATCCATACTTCTCCCGATTTTTCACCACGCCCCGCACGACCCGCCACTTGTGATAATAAAGAATAAGTACGTTCAGTACTACGAAAATCGGGAACTCCCAAACCATGATTTGCATTCAATATTCCAACTAAGGTTACATTTGCGTAATCTAAACCTTTCGAAATCATTTGAGTTCCCGTTAAAATGTCCAACTCCCCATCGCCTAATTTTTGTAACACCTGTTTTGTGATATCTTTATTTTTGGATTTGTCTTGGTCTAATCTTTCAATCTTTGCATTGGGGAACATCGAAAGTAAATTTTCCTCCAATTTCTGAGTGCCTGCACCAAAAAGTTCTAAATCTTCACCATACTGGTGTTTTAGATCATAAAAGGAAGTTTTGTATCCGCAAAGATGGCAACGAACCGTTTTATCCGAATGGTAACAAATTGTACTCGTACATTTGGGGCAATGAATGAATTCTTTTGTGGACTTAGAATATACGAATGGATTGTATCCTCGCCTATTGAGTAAAATGATTATTTGTTCCTTTTTTAGCAAACGGTCATGGATTTTAAATTGTAATTCACCAGATAAAATCTGGGAATCTTCCTTTTTTTCATTCACAAAAATTGTGGGAAGTTTTGCTTTTGGATTTGCCCTTTTGGTTAGCGAAACAAAACCAATTTGCCCTGTTTTTGCCAAATGGTAAATTTCAACACTAGGGGTTGCTGATCCGAGCACCAACTTTCCATTATTTTTCGTTATACGGTGTTTTGCCACTTGGCGTGCATGGTATCTGGGTGAAGAATGTTCTTTGTATGAGCCGTCATGTTCTTCATCCATAATGCATAACTGGACATTGGGAACTGGTGCAAACACAGCAGACCTCGTTCCGATACAAATCCGTTTTTCGCCCGTTAAGAGATCCAAATAGTTTTGGAATTTTTCTGAAGTTCGGAGATGAGAATGCAAAACTGCAACCTGGTTTGGAAATATTCGTTCTATTCTTTCAATCGTAGGGTAAGTAAGAGAAATTTCAGGAACCAAAAAAAGAATGGATCCGTTTGTTTTTCCGATAATTTCACGCATCAAATGTAAATACACTTCTGTTTTACCACTACCAGTGATTCCATACAATAGAACAGTATCAAAATTTGTGCTAAGTATTGTTTGAACTGCTTTCGATTGTTCCTCGTTAAGCGCTAATAACAAATCATTCCGAATTGTTTTGTCCTTTATCGGCTTGTTTCTTTTACGTTTACCACGAGGCCCCATAGTAAAAAGTGCTTCACCAAAACTAGATAGATATTCCTTTGCCATCCAACTCGCAATTTCAAGTTGATCTTCCGTAATCAAAGGGGTTTCATCGATCTGCTTCTGTATCGGGAGGACTTTATAATTTGGTTCGTTATTATGAAACCCAACCACAACTGCCTCGACTGAATTTCCATTTAACTCCACTTCAACACGCATTCCAATTTTTAATCCAGCCATCTCATCTGGAATTTGGTATGTAAGAGTGGTGTTCTGCCAGGATAGATTGAGAGCTAGTTCAGCATATTGGATCATTTATATAAATGGTTTTAATAAATTTAGATGTTCCAAAAATGAATCTTCCAAATCTCTCTTATCTTTTCCATACTGAAATAAATTATTTGGATCTTCCGATTTTTTAGCTCTCTCTTCTAAAAAAACGAGAGCTTCAGGAGAACGCATCGTAATCACAGGAACGACCATACCCCCAAGATCCCATTCAATTTTTTTCCCAAGATTTTCCCTTGCAAGATCGGCACCAAACACAAGCTTAGCGGACGAACCCAAAATAACGACTGCCTTAATGCCAAATTCTTGAATATTTTCTTTTACATGTATTTTGCATTTTTCTATGCGATCCTTCCAATCAGATTCCTTTGAATCAACATGTGAAAAATTACATGCTGGATATTCTTCATAAAAAAATTCTTCAAAAGAAAATTGAAAACTTTTTTCAATTAACCCTTTCCAACAGTCTTCAGTAAGTTTATCTTTAAAAATTTGGTTGGGATTTTTTTTTGTAAAAGGTTTTTCTTTTGGTGTTGTTGCACCAGAATAGTGTAGTATCAAAATAGGCAGGCGGCCTTGTTTGAAATATTGCCGAATCCCACTTACTTTTCCCGAACACAATGTACACGGAAAATTGACAAGTTCGCGATTACTTCTTTCTGATTCTTTTTTGATTTTTTTCTGTATTGCTAGATTATCTTTTAATTTTGATTTCCAAGGGAACACAAAATCATTTGGATCATTTTCTGACTGTTTTTTATAGATCAAAAATTCATTATTTTTAATAAGAAAATTTGTTTCGGAAAGAATTTCGGAAAATAGATTTAATACTCTTTTTGTAATCATAAATCAACCTTCATTCAATTGTTCGACAGAAATATTGAGCGATTTTAATTTTCTATATAAATGAGTTCGTTCAATGCCAAGTGCCTTCGAAGTTCTTGTAACATTACCTTCACAGATTTGCAAAGTTCTAATGATGTATTGTTTTTCAAATTCTTCTTTTGCATGTTTTAGATCACCACGCGCAACCATATCATTGGCCTTTTTAAAACCATGCAAAGCTTCTTTTACATCTTTACCGGTGATTGTATCAGATGGAACTAAAATTGTTAAACGTTCAACGATATTACGAAGTTCTCGAACATTGCCTGGCCAAAAATGATGATTGAGCACGTCCAGAGCATCCCTATCCATCGACTTAGGCTTTAAACCGTTATCTGCAATTGTTTTTAACAAATAGAATTCCACAATTTTTGGTATGTCTTGGATCCTCTCCCTAAGTGGTGGAATATGGATTGGAATGATATTCAAAAAATAATATAAGTCTTCGCGGAATTTTCCATCTTTAATTGATTCCAAAATATCAACATTACTAGCTACGATGATTCGTAAATCCAATTCGATCCACTTTCCACCACCTAACCTTTGCAACTTCCCCTCTTGGAGAACTTTTAGGAGTTTGGATTGAGTAGAAATTGACAGATCAGAAATATCGTCTAAAAATAACGTACCAAAATTTGCTTCTTCTAATTTACCTATTTTTTCTTCTTTTCCATTCGTAGGCGAATTTTTCTCATAACCAAATAGCTCTTGTTCTATGAGATCTTCAGCGATTGCTGCACAATTAAACTCTATATATGGTAGTTTTTGCCTCTTTGAATTTAAATAAA
Organism: Leptospira sp. 96542; assembly: GCA_029310945.1. Lineage (GTDB taxonomy): Bacteria > Spirochaetota > Leptospiria > Leptospirales > Leptospiraceae > Leptospira_A. The sequence goes on along the minus strand of JARJFC010000042.1, from coordinate 26,473 downwards.
TTGTTTTGGATGTAAGTTTTTTTCCACTTCCATTTTCGCCATAAATAAAAACAGGAGCGTTGGTAAGAGTGGCTTGAGAAATAGAAAATTTAACATGTTGGATCTCTTTGGAATCCCCCAAAATTTCGTCCACTTCTAGTTCAAATTCAGGTAAACTGAAGTCCTTCGTTTTTTGAAGTGATCTTTCTATTGTTTGTATAACTTTTTCAATGGATAGTGGTTTTTCTAAAAAATCTATCGCTCCTTTTTTTGTAGCATTTACAGCAAGTTCGATGGTCCCATGGCCAGAAATCATAACAACAGGAAGTGTCGGATAAAGTTTTTTGCATTCATCGAGGATATTAAGTCCGTCTTCTTTACCAACCCAAACATCGAGTAAAACCAAAGAAGGCCGTTCTTTCGAAACGGCTTTTAATAACGACTTACCATTTGCAAAATCTTCAACAACATAATTTTCATCTTCCAGTATGACCCGAAGTGCCTTTCGAATTTCCTTTTCGTCATCTAAAATATAAATCATTGTTGGCATTATTTTTGATCCAAAGGCAATTCGATTCGAAATTTGCAACCACCAAGTTTGGACGGCTCCACGACAATATGACCATGATGGTCAATGATCGTTTTCTGAACAATGGCTAGTCCAATTCCAGAACCATGATTTTCTTTGGTAGAAAAATATGGTTCAAAAATTTTTTCGATCCATTCAGGTTTTAAACCTGGACCTGAATCGTCAATCTCAATGATAATTGACTTTCCAAGAGCTTTTTTTTGTAATTTGGACATGATCCGAATTTTTCTTTTTTTTGAAACCAATATGTCCATTCCATCTACATGCGATTCCAAAGATTGAATGGCTTCTACTGCATTTTTTATTAAGTTATTGATCACACCCATAAACAAACGTTTGTCTAAAAAAACTTCAGGCAAGCCTGTGGCTAACTTTAATTCAAACTCAATATCTGTTGATTCTTTAAACAGCGAAACTGATTCTTCCAAAATTGGATTTAATTCTTGGTTAATAAGCACAGGAACTGGCATCCGTGCAAATTCGCTGAACTCTTTTACCAAATGCTCCAGAACGCGAACCTGCCCAATGATCGTATCAGTTGCATCCATAATCACTGATTCTAAATTTTCAGTTCGAGGATTCATCACTTTTCTCTGTAATCTTTGGGCAGATAACTGGATGGGAGTGAGAGGATTTTTAATTTCATGCGCCATTCGTTGGGCAACTTCTTTCCAAGCTGCGATTCTTTGAGTGTGCATTAGTTCCTCTGATTTTCTTTTCAATTCGGAGACCATTTGGTTGAATGATTCAATGAGAATTCCCATCTCACCTTCTTCAGTTTTTTCCAATTGCACATCAGATTCGCCCAATGATACCTTTTTTGTTGCATTTGCTAAATTGATGATTGGCCTCGAAATTCGTCGTGCGAACAAAAACGAAAACAAAATTGCAATTAAAAACATCAACAATGAAAACAAAGCAATTATTATGCGAACACTGTATGGAATTTTTTCCTTCCATAAACTCACTTTTTCATAGGTTGAGGAGGCATAAATAATATTCAGAACGTCTTCTTCATGTCCTACGTGGATTCGCCTTGCTAGATACACTAATTTATTTCCATCCACTGAAAACCTAGTTATCAGATACGATCTATCTTTTTTATACAGCCTGGCAATCTCAATTGGTTCAATGATAGAACTAATAAATTCTAATTGTTCAAAATACTTAAAAAGACCCCTTGATTCGAAGAGAACTGTTTCGTTACTAGCAAACCCTAAATAATAATCATCATTTTCGAATAGCCCAATCTCTACACCTGCTCTAAATACAGTATAACTATCATTTGGCGAATTTTTTATATTTTCCTTTAAACTTTGGGTTTTATAAAGTAGGCTTTTTTCGTCCTCAATTTCATCATTATGAACAAGTAAATTCGATGATTTTAACGCATTGGAAATATCCACCCGATAAAATCCTTCAATCAGTTTACCTGTTAAATTGGAAGACAAAATAAAAATCGGAAGCGATGGAACAAGTGCTACGAATAAAAATGCCAAAGTTAATCGGTATCGAATGGAACTTCGAATTTTTCCCGTTTCTAAATTTCGTTTATTACGATAAACATAACTAATAATTAAAGATAAAACGAAAAAAGGAATAAGGATAAAAAGATATGTATCTATTTTTGAATAAAGTGCAATGTCTTCTTCATTTTTAAAAAATACTAATTCGGAAAAACCAATTGAAATAACAACTGTTAAAAAAAATATGAATATGTCGCGTAAATAATAACGATTTTCGTCAGATAAATTTGGAAACCAATGTTTATCTTTACCTGGCATCTGTCTCAAAATTATGATTCACTAAATTAATTAGCGCTGTTAGAGCTTCCTCTTCCATTTTCCCATCGGTTTTAACTAAGAATTGGTTACCAGGGCCAAGTGCAAGCATCATAAGCCCCATAATTGATTTACCATTCACTTCAATGTCATCTTTAATGACAAAAACTTCGCAAGGAAAACTAGCTGCAACTTTTACAAATAAGGAAGCTGGTCTTGCATGTAATCCTGCACTATTTTCGTTAATCTTTAATTGGATTTGTTTCAATGTTACTCTGCGCTATGTATGTATTTAGTTTATTAGAAAATTCTTTCGCACTATTTTTACCCATTTTCCTAAGCCTTTGGTTCATAGCAGCAGTTTCAACAATGATAGGAATGTTACGGCCAGGTTTCACAGGAATTTCAATATACGGAACCGATACACCAAGAATATCCTCTAAACTCTGTTCGATCCCTGTTCGTTCATAATCTCCTGATGATTGTTCTTCCCATTCTCTTAGGTTGATAATGAGTTCGATTAACTTATGATCCCGGACACTACCAACACCAAACAAATCTTTAATGTTTAAAATTCCTAATCCCCGAATTTCCATATGGTGTCTTAGCAAATCAGAACAAGAACCAATCAAATAACTTTCACTTAATCGCCTAATTTCGACCATATCGTCAGCAACAAGCCTGTGCCCTCTTTCTATGAGCTCAAGTGCCGTTTCACTTTTCCCAACACCAGACTTGCCAGTCAGCAAGGTTCCAATTCCAAAAACTTCGATTAACACTCCATGCCGCATCGTACGTGGGGCGAGTGCCCTATCCAAAATTTGCGAAATCAGAGTGATAAAACGATGTGTGACGATTTCAGTTTTAAAAAGTGGGATTCCTTTTTGTTTTGCTTTTTCGACAAATGGAATTTGCGGTTCATTACCATGCGTATATATAATACAGTTTAGGTGGAAATCAAAAAACTTTTCAGTGATTTCATTTAGTTTTTCAGGATTCAAAGAATTAAGGTATGCCCATTCACCCTTACCCAAAATTTGTATACGATCATTTGCAAAAAAGTCAAAAAATCCAGTCAGGGAAAGACCAGGCCTATTGATCTCTGCATTTCCAATCCGATTGGATAAACCAGCTTCACCGGTAACTAAGTTTAATTTGAGATCTTCATGATCTTTGAGTATGGTCTCAACTGTGATTCCAGGAACCGGCATTTCTATTAACCCTTCAAGGAGCTAATGCGTTTTCTCTGATTCGATGGGAGAATCCGAAGCACCTTACGATATTTTGCAACTGTCCGACGGGCAATTTCAATCCCTTTTTTCTCCATTAAATCAACAATGTCCTGGTCTGAAAGTGGATTGTTTTCATCTTCATCCTTGACCAAATTTCTTATGATTTCGTGTATCTTTTTTGAACTTTCTTTTCCACCTTCTGTTGAACGAACACCAGAAGAAAAAAACCATTTTAGTTCAAAAATACCCCAAGTAGTTTGCACATATTTATTTGTTGTTATGCGAGATATTGTGGATTCATGTAAATTTAATTTTTCTGCAACTTCTTTTAAGGTTAGCGGTTTTACAAATTCAATACCACCGCGAAAAAAATCCACCTGAAAGTCAATTATACAACTAACAACCTTCTGCAAGGTTTGCCTTCTTTGTTGGATACTCCGAATGAGCCACTGCGCAGAACTATACTTTGTTTGGAAGTATTCCTTTTCAGGAGGTGGGAGTTTTGTTCCAAGCAATTCCTTGTATTCTTCTTGGATGGATAATTTTGGTAACCATTCATCGTTGATAAAAATATTAAATTCCGAACTGATTTGTTTGATTACCACATCTGGAACCACATAATCCACTCGCCGGCCTTGGTACAATGTTGCGGGATAGGGTTCTAATTTCTTAATAAACCGAGCCAGAACCATAATTTCATCTTCAGTGATTTTTAAATTTTTTGCGATTTTTTTGTAATCAACCTTTTCCAAATCAGAAAGATATTCACCGATGAGTTGGTGTAAGAGCGAATTTTCTGGAAATAGTATTTTTGCCTGAATTAGAAGAGATTCCCTTACATCTTTAGCACCAATCCCAATCGGATCTAATTCATGTATGAATTTTAATACTGATTTGAGTTTAGATTCACTATAACCCATTTCTGCAGATACCAACGAAAGATCTTCTGTAATAAAACCCTTATCATCAATCATTGAAATTAGGAACTCGCCGATTTCGAATTCTTTTTTTGTTAGCCGAACAAGTCTAAGTTGGTTCAAAAGATGTTCTTCTAAGGTTTCTCCGCGCGAACTGGATTCAATGTATTTTTGATTTCGATCGCTGGCTTCTTGGTCATAAGACTTAGGTCCTTCGATTGAATAAGTCTCTTGCCAATTGACATCTGTACTTTTTTCGTGACTAAGTTTTTCTAGACGTTTTACTTCCTCGAATGAAAAAAGTTCAGGCATTTTTGTTTTTTCATCCAATCCTACTTCTTCCAAAAGCGGGTTTTCCAGGAGCTCATTCTGAATTTTATCTGACAATTCCAAAGTTGACATAGACAGAAGTTCGATAGACTGGCGAAGATCTTGGGTCATCACCAGCCTCTGTGTTTGTCTATGTGTAATTGTAGCGCCGATTTTCATGGGTAAGTTATAGAGTAAAATCTTCTCCCAAATAGATCCTTCTAGTTTCAGGGTCACTCACCAAATCATTGGCTGTACCTGAAATGAGGATACGACCACTGTACATAATGTACGCTCTATCAGTAATTTTCAATGTTTCTCGAACGTTGTGATCTGTAATTAGTATGCCCAAACCTCTTTCTTTCAAAGATTGAATTACATTTTGTATATCTTTTACTGCAATCGGGTCAACACCTGCGAAAGGTTCATCGAGTAAAATAAAATCTGGGTTCGTAACAAGAGCCCTTGCAATTTCGCATCGCCTTCTTTCTCCACCGGACAAAGTGTACCCTTTCTGGTTAGCAACTCGCATAATTTGTAATTCCATGAGAAGTGCGTCTCGTCTTTTTACGATTTCTTCTCCACTCAAATTCATGGTTTCAAGGATTGCTTCCAAATTTTCTGCTACCGTTAATTTACGAAATATACTTGCTTCTTGAGCTAAGTATCCAACTCCCATTCGAGCCCTTATATGCATTGGAGCTTTTGTTAGATCTTCGTTATCAATAAAAACATGGCCTTCATCTGGGGTCACAAAACCCACACTCATATAAAAACTTGTGGTTTTACCAGCACCATTTGGCCCAAGTAATCCAACGATCTCTCCTTTGCGAATATAAAAACTAACACCATCTACCACTTTACGTTTGTTATATATTTTTACTAAATTTTCCATTCGAAACGTTTTGGTATTTTCGTCAATAACGGGGCTTTGTTTTGTTATATTAGTTTTTCGAGCCACTTGGAATTACCTTTAAACCATCTGTTAAAATTACTTTGTCTGTTTTCGGATACATAATGATCTTACCAGCAGAGACTGTGGTTGTATCTTTTGTTAAAGAAGGATTACCTTCCAAGACCAATTGGTCTTCTTTTTCGAAATAAGTTGCAAACTCACCTTTTGCAGTAGCTGTTTGGGTTTCGACGGCCACATCTCCACGAGCAACCATTTCTTTTTTTTCATCAAAACGTTCTATGTAAACGGAAGAAAGATTTCCTTTCTCTTCCAAAGTTTTTTTGTCAAGAAATAGGATTTTTGGTTCATCTGTTAGATATGAATATCCTTTTTCCTTATCATAGGATAAAAAACCTCCGACCATTTTATAACCATTTTCACGATCGAGATAATTAACCAATCCTTTGGCTTCAATTTCCTTATTATTCTTTTTACTTTCAATTGCATTTGCACGGAACTCAGAACTCAGTCTGTATAAAAATGCATTGCCGTTCATTGTAGTAATTGTATCTTTACCTTTGTTTAAATGAGTCAAAGTATCTCCAGTAAAAAAGCTAAGGATTCTTTCCTTGGGTTCTGTTTCTGTTTTGGAATCTATTTCCTCATTATTTTTTTTCTTTTTTGATTCATAACTCACTTGGTAGATCGTTGCATTTCCATCTAATTGGATACTGCCTTCTTTTACGAAGTATGAAAGTGTTTCGCCAATAAGAAATCTATTTTCAGAGAATAAAAAAGGTTCTCCTTTTAAATCGATCCTATCTTCCTTTTCAAAAAAAACAGCATCTTCTCCAAATACTTGAAAGTCTTCGCTCACAACAGTCACCGTTCCAGATAAAACTGTTTTTGCATCATCCAAATAACGAACAATAGACTGGCATCTTATCTTTACAATTTTATTATCTTTCTTTTGAGTTAAGATGGGTTGGTTGTCTAGGGTGACAGTTCCTAAGATTTTATTATAAACACCTTTGGCTGCGGTAAGAGTCACACCATTTTGTATATCTTCCACGATCACTTGGCCTTTTAAGTTTCCAATGAGTGCGTCTTCTCCGATGATTTCTATTTCCCTAGCACCTAACTTAACAGCTTTGTGTGTGATATATGCTCCGCCACCTAACACAAATACCTTCATTGGTATTCCATCCACTACACGTTCCTCTTGCGTGAGACTACTCCCTCCCCAATGGATAGGGATTTTTTCCTTCTTATCTTTCTTTTTTTCTGGGATAAAATTTTGAATTTCTTTTTTTAACAAATCTTCAGAACCAAACAAAATAGGAATGGGTGACTCAGACCCAAAAACAGAGAATGATAAAAAGATAAATAAAATCAGAATGGAGATCACGGTTTTTCACCCATTGAATTCATTGGATTTTTTCCACCAACTGTGACAGCCTTGGGTTGTAAAATCACATATTTTTTTAAACCTTTGTCAGCACGTAATCCCTTCCCTCGAATTGTGGTTCCATCTGAATACACGAGCACATCTTCCTCGGAAGAAAGTGTTTTATCATCTAAATTGTATGTGAGGGATTCGGATTCAATATAGTTGCCATCATCCGTTTTCAAACGTACATTTCCCGATAAGAGTACAGATTTATCGGTATGATTGATTTCGCCCCTGTTTCCAGTCAAAAAAGACTTTGTTTTGCCATTTTCAAATTGTAAAAACTGAAACCCATAAACAATTGTTTTGTTTTCTTTCGGATAGATGTATGATTCACTTCCTTTTAATTTCCATTCGAGATCTCCAGACTCTTTATAGGAAAGCCTGGAAAAATTTCGCATGGATACCATACTCCCTGATTCCTTTTCTGAATCGATGCGTAGGTATTCTTTTTCCTTACATCCAAATCCAAAAATTAAAACCATAAATGAAACGAGGAGTGGTTTCAAATTTCCTCTAAGATTCCAATATCTTTGTTTTGACCAATCGGTCAATTTCCAACAAGTTAGTTAACAGCTGTTTTGCTTTACTCAATGGAAATTGTGTGGTTGCGTCGCTCAGCGCTTTCTCAGGATCAGGGTGTACTTCCATAAAAAGTCCTTCCACACCAACCGATACTGCACCTCGCATCATATGTGGTATGAACTCTCGCACACCACCCGTTATGTTACCAGCCGCTCCAGGCAATTGAGCAGAATGTGTGCCATCAAATACAAGGGGGATTCCGTGTTTGTGGATCATCGGAATTCCACGCAAATCAAAAACCAAATTTCCATAACCAAAACTTGCCCCACGTTCTGTCACCATATAACGTTCAGAACCCGACTCTTGGATTTTTGTTTTGATATGGCGTACATCATCTGGTGCCATAAACTGGCCTTTTTTTACATTCACCCATTTGCCTGTTTCTGCCGCCTTCGCTATTAGGTCTGTTTGGCGGGATAAAAATGCAGGAATCTGAAACATATCCACCGTATCTTTTAAAGGATCAACTTGGATTGTTTCATGGATGTCAGTAAGGACAGGCACATTGTATTTATTTTTAATAAAATCAAGTAATTTACGACCTTCTTCCAATCCTGGACCTCGGTAAGATCCAATGGAAGAACGATTGGCCTTATCAAAGGAAGATTTAAAAATATAAATGATTCCAAGTTCATCACAAATGGATTTCATCTCTCCACAAACGCGGTCGAGTAGATCTTTGTTCTCCATCACACAAGGTCCAGAAATTAAGAAAAACGGTTGTTTGCCGCCGATTTTTTTCCCAAAAAATTCCCTCTCTGTAATCAAATCGCTCATTTTAATCCTCCGTTTTTTTTGCTAATTTAGATGCCGCACGAATGAACCCAGCAAATAAAGGATGCGGGTCTGTGGGTTTGGATTGGAATTCAGGATGAAATTGGACACCTACAAACCAAGGGTGATTGGGAATTTCCACGATCTCCACCAAGCTCTCGTCAGGCGAAAATCCAGAAAGTATCATTCCTTTTTTTTCATACTCTGGTTTGTAGCGGAGTGTAAATTCAAACCTATGTCTGTGCCGTTCGGAAATTTTTTCTTGTTTGTATTCTTGGTAAGCAAGAGAACCTTTTTTTAACACACATGGGTAAGCACCAAGGCGCATGGTTCCACCCATCCTTTCAATTTCCAATTGTTCTTCGATCATGGAAATAACAGGGTATTCCACTTGGGGTTGGAATTCGGTAGAGTTGGCATCCTTATAACCCAAAACATGGCGGCCAAATTCGATGACAGCACATTGCATGCCCAAACAGATTCCAAAAAATGGAATGTTTTTGGTTCGGGCATATTGGATGGAAGCAATTTTACCTTCGATCCCCCGTTCGCCAAAACCTCCAGGAACAAGTATTCCGTGTACACCTTTTAGTAAATCCTTAACATTTTTTGAGTCAATGTCTTCTGGATTGAGTTTGATCACTTGCACTTCCACATCGTTTGCAATCCCACCATGTGCAAGTGATTCATAAACCGATCGGTATGCATCCTGCAAAGAAATGTATTTTCCAATGAGTGCAATTTTTACTGTTTTTTTCGTATTTCGAATCCGTTTTACCAAGTTTTCCCAATGAGAAAAATTCAGCTTTCGTAAATCCATACCCAAGGCATTGAGTACCACTTCATCCAATTTTTCATCCCGATACATGATTGGAATTTCATAGATAGAAGTTGAAATATCTACTGCAGAAATTACATTTTGATCCTTCACATTGCAAAAGAGTGAAATTTTATTTTTCATTTCCTTTGACATTGGTTTTGCAATCCGACAAATCAAAACATCCGGTTGGATTCCGAGAGCAAGTAACTCTTTTACTGAATGTTGTGTTGGTTTAGTTTTTGCTTCCCCAGCCGCAGTGATGGTTGGGACAAGTGTTAGATGGAGAAATAAAACTTGTGATGAACCATGTTCGTAACGCATTTGCCGAATGGCTTCCAAAAAAGGAACCGATTCAATGTCACCAACAGTTCCACCAATCTCAACAATGACAAAATCAGTTTCCTCATCTCTTGACAAATTATAAATTCTATTTCGAATTTCGTTTGTGATATGAGGTACAACCTGTACGGTTCGCCCTAAATAATCACCTTTTCTTTCTCTTTCAATGACAGCATGGTAAATTTGCCCAGTGGAAACAGAATTTTTGCGGGAAAACTTTGACTTGGTAAACCTTTCATAATAGCCCAAATCCAAATCGGTTTCAGCTCCGTCTTCTGTTACGTAAACTTCTCCGTGTTGGTAGGGACTCATTGTTCCTGGGTCAATGTTGATATAAGGATCCATTTTTTGAAGGGAAACGGTATAACCTCTTGCCTCAAGCAAACAGCCGAGGGCGGCAACGGTGACTCCCTTCCCAAGAGAAGAAGAAACGCCACCCGTGATAAAAATGTATCTGGTCTTGGACAAACTGGACCTCAAAAATGAATGATTTTTACAGAGTGTTGGAATTTGGGTCCAAAATCAATACGTTTAGGATTATGATTTTGCTTTTTCCAAAATACCAGTGGTGGATTTTCCTTCCAAAAAAGGTAAAATTTGAATGGTGGCACCAAGTTCCTTCAAAATTTGGTATTCTGGTAGGGTTTCGATTTGGTAGTCGCCCCCCTTGGTATGAATTTGAGGGCGGATCTTCCCTAAGATAGAGATGGGAGTGTCTTCCCCAAAGGAGGATACAAAACTCACGGAAGAGAGTGCCGCAAGGACTGCCATTCGGTCTTCCAATTTATTTATCGGTCGTTTTGGACCTTTGAGCCTTGCCACCGATGCATCAGAATTGACAGCCACCCATAAATAATCCCCCAGATCACGTGCCCGGGCTAAGTAAGAAACATGGCCAGGGTGGAGGATATCAAAACAACCATTGGTAAAAACAATTTTTCCAGTTCCAAGATGATTACGGACTTTTCCTATTTCTGATTCTAAAACAATTTTTGATTCTAATTCTGAATAAAATCCCATTCTAATCCTCCAAAAACCCTAGAGTTCGTAAATTTTCGGTGATTTCTTTTGTAGTTACGGAAGCAGCACCTAACTTTCCAACAACAATACCAGCACTGATATTAGAAAGTAAACTTGCTTCGGCAATTTCCATCCCGGCAGCGACAAACGCAGTGTAAGTGGAAATCACTGTATCACCCGCCCCCGTCACATCGAAAACTTCTTTTGCTACTGTGGGGATATGGTAGAACGAACTTGATTTCGTTTCATAAATAGACATTCCTTTTTCTCCCCTTGTAATCATAACAGCTGTTGGGCGAATCTTTTCAGTAATTTCTTTACATGCTGTTTCGATTTCTGAATCGGTTACTAATTTTTTACCAAGAGCCTTTCCTGCCTCATGGTGATTTGGTGTCATGATATGTATACCTTGGTATTGAAAAAAATGACTCACTTGTGGATCAACAGTCACAATGATATTATTTTCAGAACAGAATTTAGTGAGTTTTTGGATTAGGTTTGGGGTCAAATATCCTTTATCATAATCAGACAAAATCACTGCTGAACATTCCTTTACCTTATTTTGGAAAGATAGAAACACTTGGTTTTCTTCTGCTTCTGTAAGTGGTAAAATTTCTTCTTTATCTACCCTACAAATTTGTTGGTTACCCGCAATGATCCTCGTTTTTAAAATGGAAGGAAGCGAATTTGATTTGAGTAACAAAAGGTCATTTTCTTTTACCCCCTCTTTGCTTAGCATTTTGGTAATTTGTTCGCCAGCGACATCAAATCCGATCCTGCCAAAAACGGCAATGTTTGCACCAAGAGAAGATAAATTTTGAACCACATTGCCAGATCCACCCAACCGGTGTTTCTCGTTCCTTACCCAAACCACGGGTACTGGTGCTTCTGGCGAAATCCTCTCCACAGACCCAAAGAGGTATTCATCCAAAATCAAATCACCTACGACTAATATTTTTATTTTGGAAAGGTTTGCATATATGGATTCTAGTTTCGTGAGTTTCAGTTTCAAAAGGTGCAGATCCTAGTTTTGTATTTACAACTAAACATTGAATCTAAAACCTTTCTTTGTGTCAACCTTCACCTTGCCACTCTTCCCTTTGCCTGAAGTCTTTTTATTTCCAGGTACATTTTTGCCCCTGCATATTTTTGAGCCGAGGTACCGGTCAATGCTCGATTTCTGTTTGGAAAATGGCGGGGAAATGGGGATGGCGGCTTATCCAAAAAATCATCCTGGCAGAGGAAGTTCGCCTCCACTCCCTAAAATTGTTGGTTATGGACAGATCATCCAACACGAAGCATTGCCTGATGGGCGATCGAATATCATTTTGGAAGGTTTGGAAACAGCAAAAATTTTAGAAATTCTCTCCGACAGTCCTTTCATCATTGCCAAAGCAGAACGAAGAAAACACGAAACTAATCCAAAATTAGATGCAAGTGTAAAAGCAGACATCGAAAACTTGCTCATACTCACCAAACGGATATTACTTGCTGATGGGGCAGAAGAAAGTTTAATTTTAAAAATGAATCAAATTTTAAATCATCCTTACCCTGTCGATTTTATTGCCTCGCTGATTCATTTTGATTTCCAAACCAAACAAGATATTTTGGAAACAACGAAGATCAAAGATAAAATATTCAAACTCCACCAAATCCTCTGGAATCTCAACCTGAGGGAATGAGCGACTTGGATTTTAATTCGGCTATCAAAAATAAAAATGGAGGGAATGGTAGTTTATTTTCACGGAAATAAACGCGTGGATTCCCGTCTTTTTGATTCAAATATAGATAATTGGAGGATTCTTTGCGGATATACGCTTGTTCCAAGTGATGATCCTTTTGCGAATAACTAAGGAATTCTTTCAAAAGTTCGCTCACGCCGATATCACCCATGGTTTCATTTCCAACAGCACAGTAAAATATAGAGGAAGAATGTTTTTCCTTTTTTTCCCATGTGAATTTTTGTTTCCATGTATCAGTTGGACCGAAAACGTAACCTGTTTGCTTCTCGTTCACTCCCCCTACAAGATTGGGAATGAATTCAGATGTGATGATGGGAACACCTGAAGCAAAAAATGCCTGTTTGGCGAGATATGATTTCCAAACTTTCGACAAACCACGAAGTTCCAGCTTAGGGAGATTTTCTGCTTCCCTGATCATAGCCCGTAAACTTAAAAAACCCAAAAACGACAAATTGAGTCCAGGAACAGATTGGAAATCCCAAATCTCAGAATCTCTCATTTCCGAGAGAAAGAGTGAATCCATTGCGTAAAAGTCTTGGTGGTGGTAAGGAAAAAAAACACCCGATGGGCTTTGGTTTAGGGCTTCGTCTGATCGATTCACATACTAACTATCGACTGTATTGGAAAATCAGATGAGAAAAAACCGCCCAGATTTCACTCCAGGCGATTCAATCGAAAAACTTTAGTCGTTTGCGTAAAGTGTAGCGATTTTGTCTTTGTATTTCTCCGTTATTTGATGGCGTTTCATTTTATGGAGATTGGTAAGTTCATCACCCACCTCAAATGGTTTGGTAATCAAAAAGAAAGGTGTGACCTGCTCGAATGATTTAAAACCTGTTTTGGTGTTGTTCAAAGTTTTGATTTCTTTTTTATAAAAATCCAAAACTTTAGGATTTGTGATTAGTTTTTCTTTGTCAGTGTCTGTGATTCCGTTTTCTTTTGCCCAAGCGCCAAGTGTATCAAAATCGGGAACAACGATAGCGCCCAAATTCTTTTGGTCTTGTCCCACAACCATCACCTGGAAGATGTAAGGCGATTCAGTGAGTTTATTTTCAATTGGGATTGGCTCAACGTTCTCTCCACCGAGTAGCACAACTGTATCTTTCGCACGACCTGTGATCGTGATTGTGCCCTTGTAATTGATCATCCCAATATCACCCGTGTCCATCCAACCGTCTTTTAAAACCTTGGCAGTGGTTTCTGGGTTTTTATAATAACCTTTCATCACTTGGGGACCACGCACATGAATGACTCCCCTCTGACCCAATTTTCCGGCTAAAATTTTGGACTTAGAATCGATATGGGTTAGAACATTGCCAGCATCATCTCTAATTTGTAATTCAGACTCAGGAGTCACTGCACCAACAGAACCTTGGATTAGTTTTTTGAATGTCCGAACGGAAATCACTGGTGAAGTTTCGGTCATTCCATAACCCTCGAGAACGTTGATTCCAATGTCGTTGAAGAATGCATCCACATGTTTTTGGAGGGCACCACCACCAGACACCGAAGCTTTCAACTCTCCACCCGTTGCCTCGCGGATCTTAGAGAGAACCACAAGATCGAGTAAAAAGTACGGAACCACCGTAATGGTTGCGATGACCAAATGGTAGACCCCTAAAAAGAGAGAAACGATGGGATTCCTGCCAGTATAATCGACCTGGTTGCCTTTGAGAAAACGAAGGCTTGCATTAAAATTCTTAGAGAAAAAATACGCCAATTTAAAAAGGCCACGGCGAATGGCTGGAGTTTGTTTCGGATCACTGATGCGAGTGTAGATACCATTATAGATACTTTCCCACAAACGTGGAGCCGATGCCATAAACGTAGGTTTGGCCTTTTTCATGTCGTCACGTAGGTCGCGGACATTGGTATAATACGTTGAGCAACCCGCAGCAATTGCCAAATACTCGAACACCCTTTCAAAAACATGCCAAACAGGAAGGATGGATAACATCCGTTCTTCGGCACTGATTTCAATCATATTTGATAGGATCGTGCGTGTTTGGTGCAGCATATTACTATGTGTGAGCATCACACCTTTTGGCATGCCCGTAGTTCCAGAAGTATAAATGATGGTGAATAAGTCATCTGGTTTGATGCCCTTCATTCGTTCTTCCGCTTTTTTGGAACCTTTTGCTCGGAGTTCTTTTCCTTTTTCTATGAGTTCATAAAGTTTAAGAACACCAGTTGCTGTGGATTTTTTATCCATAACCACAAGAGTTTTAGCATATTCTAATTGAGAACGATTCTTTTGGAATTTTTCCAACATTTTATCATTTTCAAGAAAGACAACTTTAGCTTCACAATGATTTAAAATATAAACAATTTCAGAATCTGTAATGTCTGTTCCACGAGGAACATCACATGCACCTGCAATCAAAATTCCATAATCGGAAACGATCCACTCAAGCCGGTTGTCTGCAAGTAAAGCAACGTTTTCACGCGCATTCACTCCCAAATCCACAAGGGCTTCGGCTAGGTTCAAACCAAGTTCATATACTTCTTTAAAATTGACTGGTTGGTATGATTTAGAATCATCTTTGCTTACGAAGGCGGGGCGATTCCCAAATTTTTCAGCACTCTGCTGGAAGAGTTCGGGCAAATTGGCTGGCATTACTTACTCCTTTCTTGAAAAGAAACGTTTTAAAAGGTAACTTAAAGGGACTTTTTAGGAAGATGCCAGTCAAGACATTTTCCATACTCGTGTCGATTTCGAAACAAAATCGCAAAAATTTCCTTTGTTTCGCAACGCACAATTATGGACTAACACCACCCATCCACACTCCAGACCGAGCCAAAAGACCAGGCAAATCGGATGCTACAAGACCATACTGACGGTAAACAATTTGACCTGTGGCATCAAAAACAATGAGACAAGGGATTCCGTCCACTTTGTAATGTTCTGTGACCTTCCAGTCTTTATCAAGTAAGGTGGGGTATAACATTCTTAAGGATTTTGAATGTTCACGAATGGAATCCAAGGATTCCGTTGTATCTGTATTTACGCCAAAAAAAACAAAATGTTCTGATGAAACCGAATTTTGCCAACGATTGATGGTGGGAACTGCCTTTTTGCAAGGTTCACACCAAGTCGCCCAAAAATCGAGAACCACAATTTTTTTGCCCAAATACGAAGATAAATCCACCGCTCCGCCATCCAATTGTGAAATGGGAGATGGATAAAATTCATGGTTTGGAACTTCCTTCGAACAAAAAAAGCAAGAAAAGAAAATCAAAACTAAAATGATGGATTGTAGTGGAAGTTTTTTGAAAGCAGGCAAGTTTGAATACACTCTTTTATAATTATTTCTCCAATTTAGACGAATGGAATCGGTATGTAAAGGGAAACTGGAAAGGGAAAGGAATTTCCATGATTCCAAGTTCACTCGAACCTTTCGAAAACGGCAAAGAAACAACCGTTAATTGGAAATCAAAGTCCAACCGTGTTTCCTTCAAACGTGATAATAAAACCTACAATTTAGTATTTGCAAAAGATCCGGTAGTGAATTGTGATCGAATTTTTTTTGAAACAGAAACTGGGGATTGGGAATGTGAAGTACAGGCAATGACAGAAAATAAATTCCACTTACATGTCCTTCCAAAAAATGATAAAACAATGATTCTTTTTTCGGGAGTTGTTACAAAAACAAAGTCATTTCTTTTTTTTTAAAACATTTTGAAAACTAGCCTCAGTGGCTTCTGCACAAGCTTCCCAAGTGAAATTTTGAATCGAAACTTCCTGCTTAATCGGCTTTGTTAATACGTTTGAAATTGTTTTTGCCCAAAGTTTTGCATCTTCATCCGATTCATAGGGTAAATAACTCACGCCTGAATTTCCAATTTCATGAAAGGTTGGAATGTCGGATACAATACAAGTAACATTATGATACAAAGCCTCAAGCATAGGAATTCCAAAACCTTCATATTTAGATGCAAATATAAAAAGGCCAGCCGATCTATAGATATGTTGGAGATCCGAATCTGAAATAGAATCCAAAATATAAATATCCTTATATAGTGATCTTTCTTGTTTTAACTCTTCAATGAATTCGGGAGATTCCCATCCAATTTTACCAACAATTACCCACTTCATATGGTTATGTGGATCCATTCGACGATAATGGCGGTATACATTTAATAAAAATGGATAATTCTTTCTAGGTTCGATTGTAGAAACACTGAGTAAATACCCTTTGCCTAAATCTCGAACACGTTCAGTTGGTTCGACTTTCAGAAATGTTTGGATTTTTTTTTCATTCACACCAGGATAGGAAACACCTGTTTTTTCCTTTGGATACCCGAATTTTGCACACATATCATCACTTGTTTGTTGTGATATGGAAAGGATAAAATCGGCTCTTAATACGGAGTATCTTTGGAAAAGTTTTTGTTGGAAACGAGCAAGAGGTCGCATGGTTTCTGGATACAAATACAATACCAAATCGCAATATGTAAGTACAACTTTTAAATATTTTGGTAAAAGGGGAGGTAAAATTTGTTGGGAACCCCAAAATAAATCCATTTTGTTCCACAATAAAAACCAAGGAAGGTAGAGATTATAAAACAAACCGCCCTTCCATTTTAAAAAACCTCCACCCGACATCCAATGTACATTTTTTAGATTTAACACGGATTTGTGGTCTTCATGTATTGGTAAATGCGAAAACAAATAAAATTCGTATTTATCTTTATTAGGAAATGCTTTGATGGTTTCGGCGATGAGCCTACCCACGCCAGAAATCCGTGTGGATAACGGACGTGCATCCAATACAACTTTAATTTTACCTACCATGAATCTTTAACGAGGAGAGAAAGCCTATGAACACTTGTTTTTGATTTTAAATAATCTATCGCAGCTCTTTTTCCAGCAACCAAACCATAGGAAATTGTATTTTTTTGGTTGAATTTATAATCACCACCTTTTAAGGGGAACCGTTCAAAATGTTCGGTATCCAGTAACGCAATTCCAGCGCAGATATCCCATTCATTTTTTGGTTTTAATGAAACAATCAAATCGATATAACCGCAAGATAATAATGCTAATTTGTAAGCGATACTTCCCATTGCTTTTAGCTCAAATTCCTCTTTCCAATAAGGTTCATCATATAAACCCTCCTTCATTTCAGAATAGGAAACCAATAACACTGGTTTGGTTTTTGAAGTTTCATTTTCGTCAATAGGGTGTATCACAGAACGACTTGTAACCTGCAATAAATTGAGATTCTCTTCTGTGAAAAAAGGTGGATTTAGTTTTAATACAAAATTGACAGAGTCTTTGGAAAAAAATTCACCAGTTGCTGGATTAAAAATAACACCCCAGATTGGCTCTCCGTTCCGAACAAGACCCAAACTCAATGCAAATTGGTCATTTTTACGAACAAATTCTCTGGTTCCATCAATGGGATCGAGGATCCAAACCCATTCTTTATCCAAACGATCATTTGTATCTTTTTTTTCTTCTGATAAAAAACCATGATTCGGAAACCGTTCGGATATTTTTTTATTTAAAATCTCACTGGCAAGCAGGTCTGCCTCAGTGACAGGATCGTTCTTGCCTTTATCTCTAAATTCAAAATCGGATTTATAAATATCTAATATTTTATCCCCAACTTCTAAAACCCAACGCCAAACTTCTATAAAATCATTTCGTTCCATTCGTATCCATAACAAATTATTTTGCTGGTTTGTCCTCCTTATGAGCAGCTTGGTTTAAATCAGCACCATCTGGTTTTTCCAACACAGTTTCTTCTACAGGAAAAGTAATATATGTTTCGGGATCTACTGGGAAACTATAGGTGAAATAATAATTCTTATATTTTACGTAATAAGAATAACTCCCTTCGACTTTTTCTGTCTGAAGGTCAGCGAATTTTAATTCTTTTAACGTTTTCTTTGGATCAGCAAATTTTTTGGATAAACTCATCTTTACTGAATTATAAAGATTCGATTCAAAAATCTTTTTTTTCTCTTCTAAATTTGACTTTGGATTACGTAAATAATCTTCAACCTTTGCATATTCTTCCGCCAAACCTGAATTAGCTTGACCATACACTGAAGAAATCATAAAAACTAAAAAAATTGGAACAATTAAAAAATGTTTCATATAATCCGACCCCTTTGTTTAAGATAATATCTCTAAGGGAGTGTACGCCAATAAAAATTTTTTTTCCACGTGGGCTCCAAAACGAACTTCCACCTTTCTGTTATCTCCGACCCCAGAAACGGACATAATTTTACCCTCTCCATACACTTTATGCCGAACACGGATCCCTACCTCGAAATTTTTGTTTTGACTGTTTTTAGCACTTGTCGATTCAAATTTTGGCTCATCCTTTATCATTTGTTCCGCTTTAGGACCACGGGCAGGAGTACGAACTCCATACCTCGACTCAATATGATCCCCTGCCAGATGTTCAGAGGGAATTTCTTCTAAGAACCGCGATGGGATGCGTGCTTCCACCTCGCCAAACTTTCGAGTAAATCTTGAAAAACTTATATCTAAAATTTCACGCGCACGAGTGATTGCCACATAAGCTAACCTACGTTCTTCTTCCAAACCTTCCGGAGAATCCCCTGCTAAAAAATGTGGGAAGGTTCCCTCTTCCATTCCAGCCATAAAAACATGTGGAAATTCTAAACCTTTTGCATTATGGACTGTCATGAGAATGACATAGTCACTCAATTCTTTGTTATTGTCTTCACTTGTAATAAGAGAAATATTACCTAAATATTCTTCGAGAGTTGCATCCGGATTTGTTTCTTCGAATTCTTTCAAAGCATTTACAAACTCATTTATATTTTCGAGCCTTGAAAACCCATCCTCAGTTCCTTCGTTTTCCAAATGTTCGCGATAACCAGAATGTTCTGAAATTTCATACGCAATCTCAGATGGAGTTTTAATTTCCAAGTCTTCCATTGCAGAACTCAAAGTTCTGTGTAATGATTTTAATTTTAAAGCGGTTCCTTTTTTTATTGATGGATGAGTTTCTATCAAACATTCAAATAACGATTTACCTAAATTGATTGAAAGTTCAACCAAACGACTAACAGTTGTCTCTCCTATTCCTCGTGGAGGAGAGTTTATGATTCTAAGCAGAGAAGTTGAATCCACTGGGTTTACAATCACTGACAAATAGGCAATTAGATCTTTCACCTCTTTCCGATCAAAAAAGCGGAAACCTCCAAAAATTTTGTATGGAATTGCTTTTTTTCGCAGTACCTCTTCAAAATATCGCGATTGCGAATTTGTCCGGTAAAATATTGCAAAATCTGAATATTTATTGCGTGACCGGTATTTAGAAACGATTTTTGAAATGATCCCCTCGGCTTCTTCCAATTCATTTTGGTATGAAGTGAGTTTTATTTTTTCGCCAGTTGGGTTATTTGTTCGTAGGGTTTTGTTTGTTCTATGTTTATTTTTCGAAATTAAAGCAGCTGCCGACTGGATGATCGTTTTTGTGGATCTATAATTTTCTTCCAATTTTACAATGACAGATTCAGGATAATCCTTATGGAAATTTAGAATATTCGAAATATCAGCGCCGCGCCAAGAGTAAATTGATTGATCGTCATCCCCTACGACACAAATATTTTTATGGCTTGAAACAAGTGCCTGAACCAAATGATACTGAATTTTATTGGTATCTTGGTATTCATCTACCATCACATATTTCCAAAGTTTTTGGTATTTTTCGAGCACCACAGGATAATCTCTAAACAAAATCACTGTTTTAAGAATAAGATCTCCGAAATCCAAACCATTTCTTTTTTCCTTCTCTCTTTCATAAGACAAAAATACGGAAGAAATTGCTTTCGAATAACTATCTTCATCATTTTTTTTTGCATACTCTTCCGCTGTTTGAAATGAATCTTTTGTTTGCGAAAAAATATTGGCGAGTGTAGAAGGTTTAAATTCCTTCGTATCCATTTCTTTGGATTTCAATATTTCTTTAATGAGAGATTCCTGCATATCGCTATCGTAAACAGTGAAATTAGAACCAATGTTTAAAACCTTACCTTCTCTTCGCAAAAGATACAAACAGAGGGAGTGGAATGTTCGAATCAATGGTTCCGAATCGGCCGTTGTGAGTAGTTCCCGACAACGATGTCTCATTTCTGCCGCAGCCTTGTTTGTGAATGTTACAGCTAAAATCTGATTCGGATAAACAGAATGGTTTCGTATCAAATTTGCTATGCGATAGGTAATAACTCTTGTTTTACCTGAACCAGCGCCAGCAAGAATGAGTAATGGTCCAGATATAGTTTCTACAGCTTTTTTTTGTTCGGGGTTTAAACCTTCGAGTTCCACTAAAATCGCATATCCCCAATTCCAAAAACAAATTGGAAACTATTATTATCTGGATACAAACCGAATGGTCGGTCTTCGACGCCCGTATAACGAAGTTTTTGCGCAAAATACAATCGGAGAGGTAAAACTGGAATTTGAATTCGGAGTCCAAAACCCCACGAATATCGAAAATTGTTCATTGATAAATTTTTGCCAGACAAAACTAAATTACCAGGATCATTCAGCTCTAGTGGCGAAAAAGGTAACCTTTGGCCATTCGAATTATAATTTTCATAGAAAAAAGTTTCCAAAGGTTCAGTGGTTCTCTGAGCACGCACAAGTGAATCATAATTGCGGAAAAAATCTCTCCTTTCACCAGTAGCACGATTGATTTCTTCGTACATGGCTCCACCATCAAAGAAAATAACAAACCAAAGTAACGACGGTTCAATGGGAAACCTTAATTCGGAAGTAAACAAGACCCGATGAGCGGCCCCATCTTTCCATTCATCAGGGTAATATTTATCATCAAAAAACCAGCCCCGTAAGGATTCATATCCACCTAAAAATAACCTATCCTGTACTTGAATGAAAGGAATTCTTTCTTTATCTTGCCTCCCATATTTAGGAGTACGTTCGAAAGTAAATACGGAGGAAGTTCGAAACTGCTGGACTACCCTCCACCTTCGAAGAGCGTTTTTTCGAATCAAACCAAAAAAAGTATAATCAAACCAAGTATGATAATATTCTAAAATTGGACTGAACTGATCAAAATGGCTTTCTCCCCCCAAATATTGACCAACATTATCGACGGAAAAAACTAAATTAAAACCTTGTGTTGAATTAAAAATATTATCCCTGTTATCGTAAGCAATACCATTTGTTAATTGGGATCTAAACTGCCAACCTCGATCCACTTCGGCAAGAACTTGATCAGAAACAAGAGATGTTGGCCTTGTAGAGGCAAAAAATGATGGCGAATAACGATGGAAATGTGTCCAGTTAATTAAAAATCTATGACCAAGACCGACACTAACTCCCACACCTGAACGTTCGTAGGATGCTGACTCTTTGATACCTGCGTTGTTATTCTCTGTAATGGAAGTTGCCCCTACAAATAAAGTTCGGGAAGAATAAAATGCGGATAAAGTCAATGACCAAGGTTTATCGTTAAGCCAAGGTTCCGTCCAAGATATTTGCAAAAACCTCCGGATGGGTCCAAACTCCACTCGTCCATTGATCTGCTGTCCAGTTCCGTTTAGATTGTTCTCACCTAACTGGGTAAATATGGAAAAACCTGTAATGGTCCCATAACCACCCCCCATAGAAACTGTTCCTGTCGGTTGTTCTACAAGTTCGATAATAAGGTTCATTTTTGTTTCGTCAGAACCTGGACGCATATTAAAATTTACTTCTTTAAAATAACCAAGATTGAAGATTCTTTCCCTCGACCGATTAACAAGAGTCGAATTAAACAAATCTCCTGGTTTAAAAAGTAACTCTCTTCTTATCACACGATCTTGGGTCTTTTTATTACCTTTGATGATGATATTTTCAATGAATGCGAGGTTGTTTTCACGAATGGTAAAATCTACATGTATGAATTTTTTATTTCTTAACGAAACATTGGTTTCATAAAGTTTGCGTAATTTTGGAATATTGAGACGATTGAATTCTTCGTTACATTCCTTAACTGCATCAGCATTGCCCCTTTTTTCACAATTTTCATAACGAAGGAGTGACGAATCATTGAGTTCAATGATCTTTCTGCGCGGAATGACTTGGGCAAACAAATACCCTTTAGTCGAATAAAATTCGTTTATCGAGGCACGGTCTTTTTGAAATTTACTTTCATCAAACACTTCGCCAATATCGTTTGGAGCAAATTCATATTGGTCTTCTAGGTATGAAATAGGATATACAGGTGCCCACTCTTCTTTAGGTGTCCCAATAGGGTTGTTTTCCTTATTTAAAAACATTGGCATCCCATTCGGACCGATCGTCATATCATGTGAGGTCGTATAACCATTGTAAAAGTATTGTTCGCCTTCAACAATTTTGAAATTTACAATTACGACTCGCTTTTCTTTCTTTTTGGAATTTTCCCAACGTATTTCCCAATTAGTACCATCGTTACTGAGTTCTGCGTCTACATAACCTCTTGATTTCAAATAACCGATAATCTTTTGTTTGTCGGATTCAAAAGCAGACTCTTTAAAAACACCTGATTCAATAATCCCACTTTCTTTTAGATCCAGAATGCTTAATATATCATATGTATCAATTTCTGAATTACCGAATATATTGATTTTACTGACGGGGATTTCTTCTCCCTCATCAATGATAAATTTTGCACGAACAGTATTGGTTTTTGGATCTACAGGATCGATCTCAAAACGTACATAGGCTAAAAAGAATCCTTCATCTCGGTATTTTTTTAGAATGATTTCTTTAGATAATGTTACCTTTTTCGGGGTAATGACCTCGTTTTCTTTTAGAGGAATTTTTTCTCGTAAATCAGATGGGAATACTTCATCGGCACCGATGAAATCGATATCCTTCACTCTCGGTCGTTCTTTCACAACAACAAGGATTTTTACACCCTTGTCTTCCAGTTCTGCCTGAATGTCGATTTGGAAAAAAAAGCCCGATTGAAAAAGAGCGCTCATATCCGCCGTCAACATCTCTTGGGTGAGAAACATACCCTTCCTCATATCCATTAGATCGAGGATGTCGTCTGAGGAAGTATTGATATTGCCAGAGAATTCGATCTTTGTGATCTCTTTGTCCAAATACGCAGACCGATTGGAATAAAGAGAAAACCATTCTGCCGAAAAAAGCAAAATGATTCCCGCAACAAACATTAATAAAGGCTTTTTTAAATTCAGTAGTTTCAAAAAATCACTTCGATGTGCCCTTAACCATCGCTAAATTGAACCGACTAACACCTGCCGCATTGACAGCATCAATCACTTTTACAACTACTTGGTAAGAGGCACCACCATCTCCACGGATGATTACTTTATTTTTTTTGGGGTCTCTTTCTTTTTCTGGACCCAAAAACGCATTGATTTTTTCCGTAAGGCCTTCCAATGCCACAGCATCTGTACTTTGGTCCAAATAGATTTTACCTTGTTTGTCCACAGTGATGACCAATTCGTCCTTCTGCTTTTCCTTGGCCACACTAGAAGACCTTGGCAGTTCCACTTTCAATGCTGTGTTTTTTTCCAAGGTAGCATTCATTAAAAAATAAATCACAATGAAAGATATAACATCAATCAAAGGTGCTAATTCAATTTTATTGAATGATTCTTGTTTTTTACGAAATTTCATTTTATCACTTAGACTTGGTTAAATGAGGAAGTACGAGATCCGTTACGTTTTCCATTTCGGTGATCCGTTCTTCTTTCAATTTCGAAAAATAATTGTAGAAAATATAAGCAGGTATCGCAACACCAAGCCCCATCGCCGTAGTGATGAGCGCTTCCGAAATACCGACCTCGGCGCCTTTGGTTCCCGCACCTTCAGCAAATGACCGAACAATACCGATGACGGTTCCGAGAACCCCTAGAAGTGGTGCAATGGTGGCGATGGTTCCAAGACCAGAAAGATAACGTTCCATTAGAAAAATTTGCCTAAAACCTTCTTGTTTGACATCATCTTCCCAAAATTCGATGCCCCTTCGTTTGGACTCAAAGGCAATTTGTAATAAAACAGCCGCAGGTGATTGGTATTCAGAACCAATGGCATCCTTAGCATCGTCCCATTTTTTTTCACGAGAGAAGTCGCGGACTTTTTTGAAGTTGTCCCCTGGAATTGGTTTCAACCTCCAAAAGAAAACAAGCCGCTCCACGATGATGGTAAAACCAACAATGGAAACAAAAATAATGAGTATCGGTATGGTTTCTGGTGGAACCGATGAAATGATAGAATCTGATTTAGCGAAAGGAAAAGACATGAATTACCCCAGTTCAGGATTAGGAATAGAGTTTTTCGTCTTCCCTTTTTCGCCAAATACTATTTACGAGATCAAACCGCTTTCTTCTGTAAAAGATCCGTTGCCGCTTTGAGGACAGCCGTAGTCATTTGTTTGCCTCCAATCATCCGAGCGAGTTCCCGTTTTCTCTCTTCAAAGCTTAGAAGTGAAGCATGTGCCACAGTTCTGCCATTTTCTTGGAACTTTTCAATCCGAATTTGGTTGTCTCCTGCAGCAGCCACTTGTTGTGTGTGCGTAATGAGCAAAATTTGGGAGTGCTGCGATAGTTTTTTGAGTTTGGACGCCAGAGCATTGGCTGCCTCTCCGCCAAGCCCAGTGTCCACTTCATCCAAAAGTAGGATTGGAAGAGAATGAGATTGTTTGCCCACAACACTGCGTATGGCAAGCATCACACGGGACAACTCTCCACCAGAGGCCACCTTGCGAAGGGGTCTTGGCTTTTCACCAGGGTTTGCACTGAAATAGAATTCGATTTGGTCAAGACCAGTTTCGGAAAGGTAATAGGATTTTGAACCCTCCTCAACCTCACCTTCTGGATTTTCCTCCCAACGAAGGACAATTTGCAATTTTCCTCCTTCCAAACCCAGGTCGGCCATCTCCTTTTGCACACCCTCTTCAAATTGGGTGATGATATTGCGACGAGCCTTGGACAAAACAAAACCCAATTCCTTCATTTCCGAAAGGGATTGGTCTTTTTTGATCCGAAAGAATTCCTCATCTCCTGCTTCCAGATTCCATTTTTCCAATTCTTGTTTTTTGGATTCCAAAAGTTCCGTAAATTCGGATAGACTGGCATTGTATTTCTTTTTGATTTTTTTTAAATCCTGGAGCCTCGATTGCACCATGTCCAAACGTTCTGGACTGAAAAAAAGTTCTTCTTCCTCTTCACGGATGGATTGTTTGAGAGACTTTAGGCGATCGTAAATTTCCTCGCACTCCTCATACATCTGTTTCTTTTCTGGTAGAATGGTGGAAATTTTTTGCAAAGCACTCAGAATGGTTGGGAAAACTTTTAGAATCGAAGTTTCTTTTTCGACTAACTCTTCCAACACCAAACGGTAATTTTCGGAAAGTTTTTCACCATTGGCGAGGAGAGATTCTTCCTGGGCCAAACCTTCATCCTCACCGTCTTTGGGAGCGATGGATTCAATTTCTTCGATTTCATACTCCAAAATTTCTTTGCGTTTGAGCATCGTCCTTCGGTTTTCTTCAAAATCGGAAAGTTTCGTTTTCCAATGCCTGTATTGTTTGAGAGCATGTCTGAATTTGGAACGCAGAGATTCCAAATTGCCGAACCGATCTAAAAATTCCAATTGGTGCGATTTTTCCAAAAGGAATAATTGTTCGTTCTGGCTATGCACCTCTGCAATGGTTTTGCCAAGCTCTCGCAAGTGGGTTGTGGATGCCAAACTGTCACCAATTTTGACACGCGCTTTTCCATCCTTCATGAGCTCTTTGGTTAGGATGATCTCATCCCCCTCAAACCGAAACCCTTGTTCGGTGAGATACTCTTTGGCTTTTTTTTGGTTTGTGAGTGAAAGCACTGCTTGTAAACTATATCGATCTTTTCCTTGGCGGATATTCCCAGTAGAACACCGACCACCAAAAAGGGAGGCCATTGCATCAAATATAAGCGATTTGCCCGCACCTGATTCTCCAGTGAATACGGACAACCCCCCAGACAATGAAAGTTCCAAGGATTCAAAAAGGGCAAAATCTTTAATTTTAAATTCTGTAATCATGTAGACTCCTGA
>JARJFC010000429.1 GCA_029310945.1 Leptospira sp. 96542 | reverse complement strand
GAATGTTCAAATGTTCCTCAATCGCATGCATCAGAAGGGCGCGGGACTGCGCCACATGGTAAGCGCACGCGTGCGCGGATGGGGCAGGGACAGCTCGCAGGCATGCAACAGCAGTCGCGGGCTGCGCGCGACGCGCTCGGCATCGGCGTACAGGGCGTCGCCGAGGATGGGATGGCCAATCGCCTGCAAGTGCACGCGCAATTGATGGGAACGACCGGTGACGGGGAACAGCGCCAACCGCGTCGTGCGCTCTGAACCAGTACCCCCACCGCCATTGCCGCGACGCTCCAGGACCCGCCAGCGCGTCAGACTGGGCTTGCCTTGCGCGGCGACCATCTGGCGGGGGCGCCGGGGCCAATCGGCCATGAGCGGCAGATCGATGTCGCCCTCATCTTCACGTCCCGGAGCGCCAAGCACCCAGCCATCGACCACCGCCTCGTAGCGTTTGTGCACCTCGCGCGCGGCGAAACACATGCTCAGCGTCCTTTGCATCACTGGTCCGCGCGCGAGCAGCAAGAGGCCCGAGGTGGCCTGGTCCAGCCGGTGCACAAGCAGGGCATCGGGCCAGCGCGCCTGGGCGCGGGTCACCAGGCAGTCCTGCTTGTCGGCGCCACGCCCAGGTGCCGACAACAAGCCCGCGGGCTTGTCCAGCACCACGAGATCTTCGTCCTCGTGCACGACACTCAGCTCCGCGACGGCCTCAGTGGAAACTTTTCTACAGGTTTTGAATCGATGGTGTTGACCTATTCCAAAAGGTTGATTCAAAATGCTTTGCTTCAATGTAAGGGCAACAAATCAGAAGCGGCCAGGATTCTAAAAATCTCCCGAGGC
>JARJFC010000428.1 GCA_029310945.1 Leptospira sp. 96542 | reverse complement strand
CAAGGACTTCCTGAACAAGATCCTGGCGCATTGAGTCGCGTGTGGGGTCAAGCCCCACCGTCGACCACGCCCTACAATCCGGACATGCCTTCTTGCTCCCCCGCTTCCAGCCACGGTGTCTGCTTCCCGCAGACCCTGCGCATGGGTGCGCGCGCGGCGGCAATCGCAGCGACAGGCGTGCTGGCATCGCGCCTGCCATCGCACGCCCAGTCCTGAGCCCGGCGATCCCTCTCCTCCCTCACGCGCCGCACTGGATCACCGGGCCCTGACAGGCGTTCCAGGCCCGATGCCGTTCCAGGCGCCCGGGCCTGCCTCCCGGAGAGTTTCCATGTCTTCCCCTGCCTCGATTCGCCTCATGAGCGAACTGGACCATGTCCGCATCCGACGCCTGATGCCCCTCCAAGGCATGCCTGCGTCCCTCACCGATCTGGTGGAGGGGGCCGAGCTGCTGCCGCCGCATCAGATGCCGCCGCGCGTGGTCACCATGAATTCCCGCTTGCTGCTGGAAGATCCCGCGACGGGCGTGCAGCGGCAAATCACGCTGTGTTATCCGATCGATGCCGATGCTGGACGTGGCATGTGGTCCGTGCTGTCTCCGGCGGGCGCCTGCCTGTTGGGCCTGGCCGAGGGCGAGTTGGCCGACTGGCCGGCCCCGGATGGGCAGCGCCACGCCTTGCGGCTGCTGCGCATCCTCTACCAGCCCGAGGCCAGCGGCGACTACCGGCTCTGAACGCCCGGGCGCGCGGCCGTGGTGGATCGGGTGGGTGAGACAATCGCCGCATGGCGCACGGAAAGATCGGAAGAGAGTCGTGGAGGGGAAGCGGGGCGGAG
>JARJFC010000427.1 GCA_029310945.1 Leptospira sp. 96542 | reverse complement strand
GGTAGTCGTCCTTGCGGCCCGCTTCGATCAGCAGCACGCGCTTGGTTTTGTCGGCGCTCAGGCGGTTGGCGAGCAGGCTGCCCGCGGTGCCCGCGCCAATGATGATGGTGTCGAAAGTTGTCTCGCTCATGCTGGGATGCGCCTCTGGCGGGCGTCGATGGACGGACTCGGAATGGCCCGCATCGCGCATCATAGGGTCCGGCGCGCACGCGGCTGAATGCGCGGCGCGCGGCCAGCGGCGGCCTGCCTCTTCCTCAGTCTGTTCTGGGTTCGAACAAGCGCAGGGACCTCAGCACGCGGTCAAAGATGGCGAGGTTGCGCGCCTCGTCCCGGACGACGGATGCGCCGCTGAAGGCCTGGACGCGCTGGGGGCTGACCCAGGCCCAGGCCAGCATCCGTGTGGTCACCGCGCCATCACCGGGCTCCGGCCTGCGCCCGGTGATGGCATAGACCGGCACGCCGCCCAGGCTGGCGAGCTGGAACCGGCTGCTGCCGAGGGGCTGGTAGCCCTCGACCCGCGCCAGTTCGGACGGGACGCCGGCCACGAAGTTTTCGAACCAGTTGGGGTCGGCCGTGTCCGGCTCGGCCAGCTGGATCTCGAACGTGGCGGCGTACGGGTCCTGCTCGCTCTCGTAGACGATCACGGTGCGCGCGTCGAGCGGCTTGCAGAACCAGCCATCGGGCACATCGAGTTCCACGCCCAGTGCCAGAAGGGTCAGCGTTGTCCAGGTGATGGGGGTCATGCCCCCATCTTATTTGCTGGTGGGCATCACGAATTCAGCCCCTTTGCCGATGCTCTCCGGCCACCGCTGCATCACGCTCTTCTGCTTCG
>JARJFC010000426.1 GCA_029310945.1 Leptospira sp. 96542 | reverse complement strand
GGGCGAACAGGGCCGGGGTTTCGCGGTCGTCGCGGGCGAAGTGCGCAATCTGGCCCAGAAGAGCGCGTCTGCGGCGAAGGAAATCAAGGACCTGATCCAGGACAGCCTGAGCAAGGTCGACAACGGCAGTCGCCTCGTTGACGACGCCGGCCAGGCCATGGACAGCATCGTCACGCAGGTGCGCAGCGTGGCCGAGCTGATCGGCAACATCACCGCGGCGACGCAGGAGCAGACCGCCGGCATCGGCCAGATCAACGCGGCCGTCACGCAACTGGACACCGTCACGCAACAGAACGCGGCGCTGGTCGAGGAATCCGCGGCCGCGGCGGACAGCCTGAACAAGCAGGCCCGGCAACTGGTCCAGGCTGTGGCGGTGTTCAAGCTCGAAGACGGGTCGGCACGGCTGACGCCCGTGGCTGCACCGCGCCCCGCTACGCGCCAGTCCGCGCCCGCGTTGCCGGGCACGGACTTCGATGCGCCGGAGCACGTATCCGGCTATCGCGGCAATCGCCAGATCGCGGCGCCGACCCAAGCCTGACGGTCGATTTGCGCCCGCTCATGCACGCGAGGCTGAAGGATCTCGCCAATTGGCGCATCCTTGCCTGTCATGGTCACGCCAGTGGACTCATCGCGCGCTCATTCCCGCACCGCCAACCTGGCATGGATACGTCGAGTGACACGCCACACGCCCCAGATCACCAGGGGGATGAGCGCGCCAGCGGCGATCTCGACATTGACCGGCAAACCCGCCGCCTTGGCGGCCTTGACGCCGTAGACCAGCAGGCTCACCACGTAGTAGGAAATGGCCGCGATCGACAGGCCTTCCACCGTGG
>JARJFC010000425.1 GCA_029310945.1 Leptospira sp. 96542 | reverse complement strand
TGGGGCTTTGAACGGGCGCCGGTGCTGGCCGGTGGCGCGGGCGACAACGCGGCTGGCGCGGTCGGTGTCGGCGCCGTCACGCCGGGCGACGCCTTCCTCTCGCTCGGCCCCTCGGGCGTCTTGTGGGGCATGCGCAGCGTCGGGCGCACGATCTGCTTGTAGAGCACCAGACTCAGGTGGGTGAGCGCTGCCGCCGCCAGCAGGGTCGCGCCCGGCAGGCTGTGCCAGACGGCAAAGAACCACCGCTGCCCCGCGGCCATGGCCTCGGGTGAGACCAGTCCGAGGGCGTGGTTGAGCAGATGGGTGACGACGAAGGTGAACATCGTTAAGCCGGAGACCAGGCGCAGGCGCGTGAGCACAAAACCAATGTTGCGCGGCGCCGGCGGGGCGGAGGCGTCAGGGCTCGACGGGGTGGCTGGTGCGGGGACGGGGATTTCCATGCCGCTGATTCTCTTTGACCGAGGCCGTTCGCCACAAGGGGCCCGGTCATTAAAAGCCGAAAACTGCGACAGAGTGTTCATGCAAGCGGCCGGCGTTCGCCCGCAGTGGTTTTTTTTCATGCCCCCTGCATCCGAATGCCCGTCTTCGGCGTTCTAGAGAAGGGGCGCAATGGTGCGACTCCAAGATTCAACATGACAGGACGTTTACATCATGAAAAAAAGCATCCATGCCGCCGTCTGCGCAATCGCCGTCGCCTTCACCGGCGTCGCCCAGGCCCAATTGGTCGTGCGTGACGGTGTGTTGACTGGTGCGGGTGGCCGCACGGTCTACACTTTCGACAAGGATCAACCGGGCACGCGCAACTGCAGCGGCGGATGCCTTGCCGTCTGGCCGAA
>JARJFC010000424.1 GCA_029310945.1 Leptospira sp. 96542 | reverse complement strand
TGCGGCTCTTCCTCGCGCGGCGTGACCACGACGGCAAAGACACCGAGCAGCAGCGCCACCAGGGCGAGCAAGGGCGTGATCTGAGCCGATTGGAACAGGGCCGCGATGCGGCCGGAGACGCCGAGGCGGCCAGCAAGCGCGGCACCGGAGCGGGATTCGGGATCAGGACGTGACATGGTGGCCTCCGTGTTCGTCAGCGCAAGCGCGCAGCGCGTTGCGCGTCGATGACCACCCGGTCCCCCTCACCGACGCCGCTCAGGATCTCGACCCGATCCCCTTCCACCGGTCCCGCGCGGACCTGGCGCAGACGCGCCTGACCCGCCGCATCCAGCACGTAGACACCCGTCAACTCGCCACGGCGCACCAGGGCACTGGCGGGCACGAAGATGCGGCCCGCACCCACGCTGGCACCCGCGCTCTCACCGCCCTGCCGCACGGAGAGCCAGACCCGCACATACATGCCTGGTGCCGCACGCGCCATGTCACCCACCGCCTTCGGCAGGTCGAAACGCAGCCGGGCGGTCTGCGTGATCGGATCCACCGCGGGCAGCAACTGCGCATCACGGGCCATCCGCTCCGGATGGCCGTCCAAGGTGTAGCGAACCATGGGTGGGCTGCCTGCCGCCAGACCGGCCAACAGCGTCTGCGGCACCGAGGCCGTGACGCGCAAGGCGGTCGGGTCGTACACCACGAGCAAGGGCCGCCCCGGGATCCGCAATATACTTTCCAACGCCTTAAAATTCATTCCAAATGAAACCAATATCGAAATCAGGATGATTGAACGAGAGTTTATCCCTAGAAAATCCAAAAAGTACATCCCTGGTATCGGTTTACAG
>JARJFC010000423.1 GCA_029310945.1 Leptospira sp. 96542 | reverse complement strand
CGCGCGATGTGGCGTGAGCTGCGTGCCGTCTTCACCGGCTTGCAGGCCGAGCCCGCCGCCAGTGCGGCGCGCTGCGTGGTGCTGCGTGGCGCGGACGGCCATTTCTGCGCGGGCGGAGACATTTCCGAGTACCCGGATTTCCGCTTCGACGAGGCCAGCCTGCGCGCCTTTCATGAGGACGAGGTCTGGGGCGGCCTGCGTGCCGTGCTCGAGTGCGATGTGCCCGTGATCGCGCAGATCGAGGGCAACTGCATGGGTGCTGGTGTTGAAATTGCCAGCGCCTGCGACGTCCGCGTGGCGGGTGTCTCGGCCCGCTTCGGCGCGCCCATCGCCAAGCTGGGTTTTCCAATGGCACCGCGCGAGGCCGCCCTGGTGGCCCGCGCCACGGGCGAGGCCACGGCGCGCCAGATGCTGCTCGAGGCCGCCGTGTTCGACGCCGCGGAGATGAAGGCGCGCGGTTTCGTGCAGCGCCTGCTGGCGGACGAGGCGGTGGCCGCACACGCGCTGGAAAGCGCGCAGCGCATGGCCACGCTGGCGCCGCAGGCCGCGCGGCTGAACAAGCAGACCTTGCGGGCCCTGGCTGCGGGCGTGCCCGCCGAACGGCTGGTCACCAGCGCCTACGCTTACGCCGACAGCACGGAGCATCATGAAGGCATCACCGCCTTCACCGAAAAACGCAAGCCGGATTTCTGACCCACGACCTTTCACTCCTTCCGACCATGAGCCTCGACAACAACCTCTACAGCGCTTTGCGTGCCGCCTTTCCCGCCGACCTGGACCGCCCGGCCATCGAAACCGATGGCGGCCTGGTCTATTCCTGGCGTGATCTGGACCGCG
>JARJFC010000422.1 GCA_029310945.1 Leptospira sp. 96542 | reverse complement strand
ATACAGTGCAATAGAGAAAGTTGGTCTGTTCCGTATGTTAGGCCAAACAACGAAATTTTGAGTTCACTGAAACTAATTTGATGTAAATGCGATTCAAACCTCTCCATTAGTTCTGTGACGGTTTGGGTTGTGGGGACGCGCGTCCGATGGCGCCATGCTGAGCATCGACGAAGTGGCCCGCGCTGCTGGCACCGTGGCTTACGAACTGATGTGCGCGCTGGCGCCGCGCGTGCCGGTGGCCGTGGCGGACTGATGGGGTTGCGGCGTTTCCGGGCGGGGGACGAGGTCGAACTGTTGAACGTCTATCGTTCCGCCATCCGGCTGATCGCGGCGCGCGACTACACGCCGGAACAGATTCGCGCCTGGGCGCCGGAGGATGTCGACACCGAAGCCTGGGCGCGCCGCATGCATGGCATCAAGCCCTTCGTCGTGGAGCACGAGGGCCGCATCGTCGCTTATGCCGACGTGCAGGCCGATGGCTACATTGACCATTTTTTCGTTTCGGGAACGCATGAGCGGCAAGGACTGGGCAACCTGTTGATGGCGCGGATTCATGAGGAAGCCGCCGTGCTGAAGCTGACCTGCCTGCATTCGCATGTGAGCCGCACGGCCCAGCCCTTTTTCATGCGCTGGGGTTTCGCCATTGTTGAGCTGCAACGCGTGGAACGGCGCGGCGTCGTGCTGGACAACGCTCGCATGAGCAAGGCATTGGCGGTGGACTGACGGCGCTCAACGCCTGCGCAGGCCCAGCGTCATCACCACACTGTAAAGCTTCATCTTCTGAATAACCCATTCTTAATAATGAACCAGAAGCTTCTCTTTCTCTCGACTTACAGGA
>JARJFC010000421.1 GCA_029310945.1 Leptospira sp. 96542 | reverse complement strand
CACCCGTTGACAACCGAGCGGATCGCCGACATGCAGGCCAGGCAGCAGTTGCAGGTCGGCGCATCCGATGCCGCTGACACCGACACGGCGATGGCCCATGCCATGCTGTCGGCGCGCGCCCGCGTGCTGGCCGACCCATCGGTCGACACGCTGCGTGCGGCCGTCGCGCAGGCGGAACTCCTGATCTCTGGAAGGAATGCCTCTGACCTGCCGCAGTCTCCCGCGCGGCAGGCGGGGGTGCTTTATGCCGCCGCCTGGTCCGCCGGTGAACTTCGTGACCCCGTGATGGCGCAAAAATGGTGGGGACGCCTGCAAGCCTTGGTGCTCGCCCGGCCCCAGGCGGCCTACCAGGTGCGTTTGCTGGGCGTGGAACTGGCCTTGTCGGCGGGTGATGCGGCCCGTGCCCTGTCGCTGATTGATCTGCCGGTTCCTTCGCCCGGTGCCGCAGCCGCGGAAAAAACGCCACGCGCCCAGAACCTGCTGCGCGCACGCGCGCTCACCATGGCCGGCAAAGATGGCCCCGCGGGCGCCGCGCAGCTGTTGCAAGTCTGGTTGGCTGAGCACCCACGCGATGCGCAGGCGTGGCAGCTGCTGGCGGCCGCCTCCACGGCGCAGGGCCAGACACTGCGCGCAGTGCGCGCAGATGCCGAGGCCCACGCCGCGCGTTTTGATTACGCGGGCGCGCGAGATCGCTATGCCGCCGCGCAGGACTGCTTTTACAAAAGGTTCTTCCGATTTGCCGATGAGAATGGGATCAGGCCACTTACTTGGATTATCCACTTCCAGTTCATCACCCTTTGTGGTTGTTATGCGAAATTTTACAGAGGGGGCAGTCGTT
>JARJFC010000420.1 GCA_029310945.1 Leptospira sp. 96542 | reverse complement strand
GTCGTTCACCTGCTTGAGCGTCTTCTGTCATCCGATGATGGGGATGCCTCAGCGGCGTTCTCGGTTCTTCGCCGTCTGGACTGGGATTCCCCGTCACGAAGCCCTAATCTGAAGCAGATGACTCTCCCAACAACCAAGGTATTAACAGTGCTGGTGCAACGGCTTCCGTTGCGAGCAACGCGGCCTTCGGTGCCAACGGTCTCCTGGCGGAAACCTTCACCATCAATGGTGCCGCAGGTAGCGCTGCGGTGACGGTGGCCCTGAATGAAACGGCGCAACAGGCTGCAGCGAAGATTAACCAGCAAGGTACGACCACGGGTGTGACGGCCACGGCGCGCACCGAGGTGCAGTTGACGTTCTCGGCTGCAGGCAACTACACGCTGGACTTGACTTCCGATGGCGGTACTGCTGCGACCCAGTCCATCGTGTTCAACCTGCCGACGGCCAACGACGCCAGCGGTCTGGCCGCCGCGATCACGGCGTTCAACGACAAGTCGTCCAAGACGGGTGTGGTGGCGAGCTTGAACGCGGCTGGCACCGGTGTCGTTCTGACCAACTCCACGGGCAACGACATCCGCCTGGCGTTTGCAGGTGTGACCAACTCGGGTACGGTGTCGGTGTCCAAGCAGTCGGCTGACATCAATGGCAACCCGGTCTTGAACACGGCGACAGTGCTTACTGCGACTTCGGCTGGTGCGATCAGCAGCGCTGTGGTCAGCGGGTTTTTTTGGAGAAAGCAGTGATGAGTTCAGAAATCACACCCATGGCAGGGAGGATCATGATGTACACCGCAGGGTGCGAATAGAACCAGAAAAAATGTTGGAAGAGAACAGGATCCCCACCAAGGT
>JARJFC010000041.1 GCA_029310945.1 Leptospira sp. 96542 | reverse complement strand
TAAACACCATTGGCAGTTTCTTGGAAATGATTGTACACATCCTTACCGTCTATGGTTAGGTTCACATCCACCGTTTTTTCGCTAGCAGCACCTAGTATAGAATAACTGCCTCCTCCCGAACTCGAAATGGGGGAGATACTCGCCAAACCCAAAGCAGAGCCTACCTTACCCTCCACATAATCAAGTGTTCCCTTTAAAAAATTTTCCTGGATCGATCGAATTCCATTGCCTGCAAGGCCTCCTCCCACACTGCCACCTGCATAGTATTTTCCTTCCTCAGAAGGCATCGGAGCGAGGGACACTTGCGGAGGTTCCACACCAAACCTTCGCTCGGCTAACTGGTCTATGGCACTATCAAAAGTAGAAGCAATGGAGCTGGCATTGGTTGGCACGGTTCCTGTGCTCATCGTCGAAACGGTTGCATTCGCAGCACTCACAAAGTTAACGTAGTCTGCTTGGGTTTGCATTTGTCCTGCTTGGTTGTAGAGGTCTGTCCACCCAGCCATACCCTCTATGCGTTCTTTTTCCATGGCATTAAGCCATAGAGTTTTTTCTTTCTCTAAGTTGGCCAATGCTTGTTCATATTGGGTATCCGCATCTGCCTGCAAACGATCTGCTTCCTCTTGCCAAGCCGTGTAAAATTCGTTATAACTCTGGACCTGTGCTTCCCAATTGGCAATGGCAGGTGATATTTGGTCCGCAAACAAACTCAATTGGTTACCGAGCGAACTTGTAGTACCATCCCAATGGTTGGCAAGTAACTCCTGGTTTTTGTCTTTTACTTCATACAAAAGTCCAGATTGGATTTGTCCCATTTGAAAGAACTGTGTGTAAAAAAATGGGGGAATCACTCGATCTACAGCCCAATATGTAAAATAATTTCCCTCCAAAGCAAGGTTGCCCTGACTTTTGAGAACGTTCAAAAACGCAAACCCATCCCAGTTGGCACCACCTGCCCAGTCAGAG
Source organism: Leptospira sp. 96542 (assembly GCA_029310945.1). Classification (GTDB taxonomy): domain Bacteria; phylum Spirochaetota; class Leptospiria; order Leptospirales; family Leptospiraceae; genus Leptospira_A. The sequence goes on along the minus strand of JARJFC010000041.1, from coordinate 30,829 downwards.
TATAAATTAGCTCCAAAAACCTGAGTCACTTCGTAATTGTTTCCCAATTTAGCCTCTAAAACACCTCGCAAATTATTAAAATTTCCCCCTGGCAAAAGTGATTCATAGATTGCATTGTACAAACCAGCATACTCGTCCGTAACCCCATTAAATGACGGCCTATGGGTGGCTGGGTCAAAGAATCCATAAATACCGCCACCAGCCCCATCAAACCCCCAAATTGAGTGGGTAGCAATGGCTGCCCCTCCATAACTTTGGTTACGGATTGTGCTAATCAAATTGTTGATGTCGGCCTCTGAGTAGTTTCGATAGGTGTCGAAATTGATGCCTAAACTACTTTGGTAGGTGAGGGTGTTTTCTTCATGGAATTCATACTTCTCGTTCGCTATGTTTTTTTGAGCCTCCAAAAACGTAGAAAACGAAGCTGATATTTCCGTAAAAAACAAAGACGGGTCAAGGGCTACTGTTTCCACTTTCGGTCGCATCTGGTCCAAAAAGTCTTTGAGTAAAACCCCTGCCGAATTCAAAGCTCCACCCTTTTGGTGGTAGGTACAACCCCCGTCCAAATTGCAGGACGCTCCTGTATCCAAATCGGTTTGGAAATTGTCCAACATCCCTTTTATGGCTCCCACAACCGCCGTTTTGTATTGGTTGATGGATTCCAAATTTTGTTGGAATATGGTTTGGTTGTTTGCAATCGAATTACTGATGGATTCGTACTGTTGGGTTATATTGGCTAAATTATTGGTAAAGTCATTTAGGCCTTGTTGGTAATTTTGGTTGTATGTCGATTGCCAATTGGATGCGGCCACAGCTATCTGATTTTGCATATTCTGTGTTACAGCAAGGTTATTCAAATACTGGTTGTACAACGATTGTTGCCCTATCCTCGATAAATACGAACTGTCCACATAACTTGAATTTAGCTTAGAAACAAAGGCCTCTTGGTTTTCTAAAAAATGCCGGTTCGCTTCTGACTCCCAATCGAGCAAAGCTTCCGATTTTTGACTCATGAGTTCCTTACTCACATAATCTTTGTATGCTTCCACTGTGTTAAAACTATCCGTTGTGGTGATGCTGTCTACATAGGAATTGATCACTGCATCCACACTTGCTTCCCAAGCTCCACGAGCCGTACCCACATAACTCTGAACATAATTTGTCCATGTTGTTAGGTTGTTCTGGAAATAAAGTTGCCCATAGTATTGGTTCATAAACTGCGAGTCATAACCGTCCATTTGCAGCTCTGGTATAAGCTCTTGGGAGGAGAGGTTGGGTGTGCTTAGGAGCATACCCAAAATAGAAAAGATGCCTAGTGATGCCTGGATTTTGGTGAATATTGAAAAATAGCGAACCTTCACTGTATGATTCTTTGCTGTGAATGATGTTTGCATAGGTACCTTCTCGAATAGTAAAAAAATGGTGAAATCAAAATATTAAGCAAGTATTTATGTTTGTTAGGGGAAGTTTTTTTGGAAAATTAACCTCTGCTATTCCCGAACAAAACAAAACAAAATAGTACCCTATTTTAAAAATCTCTAATGAGACATAAGTATACTACAAATGCCCCAAAGATGAATAATTTTTTCACGCTAGCTTCAATTTTTACATTTGTTTCAGATGATCTATCTATGGTTTTCCGAACGAACGTTTGGTTTGCACTGCCAAAAAAATCTTTTTGAGGAGGTCCTTCCATTTCCGCACCGAGTTTTCTCTCATCCACAGCTCCGAAACCTGGAGGAAAAAACGCCTTCCCAGAAGAAAAATGAGCATCGAATTGAGAACTAAAGCCAAAGAATAGAAAGTTGGTGGTACAAGGAGGTTTACAATGATAGCAATTAGGAAAAGCTCTTTCAAAACACCCATTGCTAAAATCTTTTGTTCAGAAGTTTTCTCCAAACAAAAGGCAATGACAAACCCAATTTGCAAATAAAGTCCAAAATCGGATTGGTGGAAATAGGTGACTAAAAATAAATAGGGGAAAAAAAACATAATTTCGCGGTACGTCGTAAAATCACCACGGTTCGTCTTTTTTACATTAAAAACAGAAATTGCAAAAACCAAAATCAGAAACATTATTTTCGAAATCATTTCACTCCCGATCGATTTTCTCTTCTTCTGGTAATCGACGATTCGATAACTAATGTCCTTCACCGTAGATTCAAATATTTCGTTTACGTAATGATTCACCTTTGATGCCGAAAGTTCGGACTGTACTGCAAAAGATAAAACTCTCACTTTATCCTTATGATAAATTTTGGATGGTATTTTCTGAGTACGAACTTCGATGATTTGTTCAATGGGCACAAAGTCTTTAAAATAATTCTTAACTTTATAAAAACTTAGATCCTTTACATTTTTTCTGTAAGACTCATCAAACCTCACCCTAATGTCATATTCTTTATTTTCAAAAAACATCTTCGACGCAACTCCACCCTGAATGGCAGTACGAAGTTGTTCACCAAAATCAGTAACTGTCACACCTGAATGAGAAAATTTATCACCTCGATAAATCAATTCTAATTCTTCACGAGAAGGTTTAAACCGTAACACAACGTCTTCAATACCATCATACTCTTTTAAATCCTTTGCCAGGGTAAATACGGTAGATTCTAATGTTTCCAAACTTGGCCCCAACAAATCGAAAGCGTATTCATTCAAAATAGGAGATTCTAAATCAATCAGAAAGTGTAAATATGCTTCGTCCAAATTTCCAACTTTTTTTTTCAATGAGGTAAGGAGAGCCTTATCAATTTTTATATTTTCATTAAATTTTAAAACAATATAAGACCTTTCTGACTCAACCTTACTTATCACCTCACTGACATCAGGATACTGCTTAAACTTATTTTCGGCATCCTTCGTTATACGATTAGAATATTCGAAAGAAGATCCTGCTGGAAACTCCAAAGCTGCAGAGACTTCTCCTCCTTCATTTTCGAATTTATTGGAAAAATCCAACGTAACAAAGTAGTAAATCCCTAAAACAGAAAGAAACAAAATTGTAGCGGGAAATAAAAATGGGTTAGATAAATATTTTTTTTTTGCTTCCTTCATTTTTTTTGCAGAACCAATATCGATTTTTTCATAAAAACGTTTCAAATTAAATCGATCATTTATCTTAATTTTTTTCCATAATGTATTTTTTCCGCCCAAACGATGTAAGTTTTTATAGAAAAGATTGAAAGCCAAAACCGAAATTACAAATACCAAATAAAACTCGGCAAATTCTTTCATTATTGTTTGGTCTACAAAAGTATAAACGAAAAGAAATAAAAATATAACAACAGTTAATGAAATTAAAAATCTCAGCCCTATCTTCTCTTTCCATTTTTCACAATGCCCCAACAACAAATAAACAATGATTTGGCCAATTAAAAAAGCAAGGAGAGATAACTCTGTTACTCTTTGTTTAAAAAATGTTACAAAGAAGATAATTAAAAAAAATGTAAAAATACTAGAGAGCAAAAAAGAAACAATATTGATTTTTACAAATTTAGATTTGATTCGTACTGAAAAGAAGATACTCAAAAAAACCAAAATAATTCCAAAAGATCTTAATCTCGAAAATAAATTTAGAGAGACATCCGAATGCACTTTATAACTTACATCTGTCCTTATGGAGTGGTCTAGTATCCTTCTAATTTGTTGTGACAATAAAACTATACTCGATTCGTTTGTTCCATATACGAAGATCGCAACTTTTTCCTGACCATTGATCCTAGAAGCCAAATTATCATCTCTGCCTTTTTTACTTATCTTACATACGTCCTTCAAAAGTATTGCTTTACCATTTTCCTTTACCAACAAAGGAGTCACTTGTAGTTCAAAAATATCTTTGTATTTTGCAACCAATGATAAATTTTTAAAAGAATCTTTTTCCCCTGACCTAACAGGACCTAAGGAGATACTCTTGTTAAAGTCCTGGATTCTATTTATGATTTCGAGCAAACTAATTTTATAAGCTTCGAGTTGTAGTGGATCACATGCAACTTGGATTTCTTCTAGTTCCCCACCAGCGATCTCTACCAAATTGATTCCTTCAATTGAAAGTAATCCAGGTTTTACGTGATTCTCAAGATACAATCGTAAATCGTTTAAAGATAACGAATCACTCTCAAAAGAAGCAATAAAAACAGGTTTTTGTGTTGGGTCATATTTTAGAATCTGTGGTTTATGGAATTCCCGAGGGAAAGATGCAGCAACCAAATCTAATTTTTCTCTGATCTCAACCGCCTTGACTTTAAAATCGATATTACCTTTGAATTTTAGATAAATACTCGCTTTTCCTACTTCAGATACAGAACGAATTTCCTCAATTTCTCCAAGATTCGACAAAGATTTTTCGATCGGAAATGTTACTAAATCTTCAACTTTAAAAGCATCTGCACCTGTCGCATCTACCTTTACAAGCACTCCATTATATTCACTTTCTCTATTTGGTGAATAATTAACTTGGTTAAATGCCAATATTCCAAGTAAAGCAAATATAAGCATAATCATCAAAGTTAAATTTGGTTTCAAAGGTTTACTTTACTTAGCCTGATTTCGAAAATAAATATAAAAAAGATAAGGAACGATGAATAACGATGCAAAACTTGAAATGATCAAGCCTGCTATTACCACAATGCTTAAGGGGAATTGGAACTCGGTGCCCAAACCTAATCCAAAAGCAATTGGCAACATACCTAAAATCGTTGTTGAATTGTTCATTAAAACTGGTCTAAAAATTTCCTGGCATGCAAGAACAATAGCAGATTGAATCTGTTTTTCATTTTTAAGATGGAGAATAAAATATTCAAAAAAAAGCGATGCATTATCTACGAGTACTCCTATTAGCAAAATCATACCGATAAAACTGCTTACATTTAAACTTGTTTGAGAAATTAAAATGAAAGGCAATGTTCCCAATATTACAATAGGGGCTGATAATAACATGATCAAGGATATTGTGAAAGTTTCAAAAATTCCACTCAATATCATATACACGATAATTGCAGACAACAAAAGAGTAATTAACAATTCGACTATCGCATCTTCAATTTGTTTAATTTCATCTGATTGCCTGATTTTTACCGACTTTTTACCAACACTCGAATTTATTAGAGAGAGTATCTGTTCTCGTGTATCGTTTTTACCATCAACTAACTTAACTTGAATGTTATTAACAATATTATTTCCAGATTTATAAATAGATGGATAAGCGTTAGAGTCTTTATACTCGACTATATTTCCCAAACCAAGGTTTTCTCCATTTCTGGTGAGTAGTCGTAAATCGAGTATATTGGTAACATTTCGGAAATGGTCGTTTTTAAATTTTAATCGAATATCCGTTTCACTAGCATTTACTTTATATTTAGTCACCTCTTCCCCAGTTAAACCCATTTTTATTAGGTCAGCTATATTTTGATTCAACAATCCAAAACTCGCAATCTTTAAGTTATCTGGTCTAATCAATAATTCAGGTTCACTTGCATCCATTCCTAATCGAACAAACTTTACTAATTTATTTCGCTCTAGAGTTTTCCTAATTTCAAGTCCTACATCGAATATGTCGATTTCGCTGTCGCCTGTAACTTCTATCGACATGACGTCCCTACGAAACATTACAAGCTGACTAAGCAAATCACCTTTGTCTTCAATCCAAATTCTTGTACTAAGAAACATCGTTTGAGAACTCAACAAATTTACCAGGTCCTCCGCAATCCTAACTTCAGACTTATCTAGCATAAACTCGATTTGAACCAAATTTTTTTCTCTTTGTAAATTTGGATTTTTTAAAATTTCATATTCGTCTCTACTAACATATGTGAAGATATTATTCTTTTTCAATACTCTTCCCACTTCATTTTCGAGAAAGTATGACCTCTCGTTCATGATCTTTACAGGAGTACCCTTTGGAAATTCGCACCGCAAAACAAAACGACCAGTTTTTATTTCTGGAAGAAAATCGATATTTAAAAAGAAAATAGATCCGACTGAAATTAGTAATATAAAGGCAATTGAAAGACGAATGTTCCATTCACCTTTCAAAAATTTCTTAAGCACAAAGACATAGTTCTCTTTCATTTTTTCTTCATCGTACAAACGGAAAAAATAACTTTTTGAAACATAATTATTTCTGTACTTATAAAATACAATCGTACATGCAGGTAAAAAAGTAATCGATATTATATAGCTAACAATAATTATAATTATTATAGAGAAAGCTAATTCGGAAAACAGAATTCCAACCAAACTTTCCAAAAATACAAGTGGTAAAAAGACAATTACCGTTGTCATTGTCGCTGAACTTACAGACCCGATTACCTCGAGTACCCCATCATAGACTGCGGTTTCTAATGGTTTACCTGTTTTCAAATTTCTTTCTATACCCGAGAGTACAACATTACTGGAATCAAATAACATACCAATTCCAATTGCAAGCCCACCCATACTCATTAAATTCAAAGCGAGTCCAAAAAATTTAAAAAACAGTATGCTTATGATTATTGATAGGGGTATTGTTGTTATCAACAAAGCAGGGCTAATACTATTCTTAAGTATAATCAGAAGTGATAAATACGCTAAAATAGCACCAACGACTAAACTGAAAATTAAACTGAAAACAGATTCTTCAATATAATCAGCTTCATTAAAAATAATTTCATAATTTAAATTTTTTGCAAAGAGCTCCTCATTTTCCTTTATAATCTGATTGATTTCGTTTGAAAGAGTAAAACTATTTTTTGAAGATTCCTTATAGAGGTTTATAATTATTGCATCTTTCCCATTAGACCTTACAAAACTTTGTCTGTCCTTATAAACTTCATTTACTGTCGCAAGATCAGCTAAATGAAAATGTTCTAATTTTTGTGAAGAACCAACGATGAGATTTCGTATATCATCTAAACTTTCAAATTGCGATTTAGTTTTAATCAACAATTCTTTATTACCAAATGGAAGCTGCCCAGCAGGTATGTTTTTATTTTGGCTTACTATTCTGTATTTTAATTCATCTAAGGACGTTTTGTAAAAATTCATTCTCTCAGGGTCTAATTCAATCAGTATTTCCTTTTTGTACCCTCCTGATATTTGAACATTGGATATACCATCAATTCGTTCAAAATAATGTATTACGTTTTCCTCAAGATAAGACCTTAACTGACGATCATCAATTTGATCTTTAAACGCGAAGGCTATCTGTATGAAGGGAGCATCCCCCGGATTAAACCTGGTAATCAATGGGCGAGAAGCATCTCTGGGCAAAATATCCCTAATCTGATCAATTTTTTCCCTGACATCTAACGTGGATATGGCTAAGTTGGTTCCATATTTAAATCTGATTTTTACAATCGATAAACCTTGTAGAGATTCTGATTCGATCTGCTCTACTCTGGAAATTGTGTTCAAAGAGTCTGTTAAATACTTTGTTACTAAATTCTCTACCTCATTGGCGGAAGAATTTTCAAATTTTGTAAGAATTGTTAACCTAGGATATTCAATATTTGGAAGCAATGCAAAGTTAATTTGTTTTAGTGAAATCAAACCAAATAAGAATGTTAGACCAATGCTCATAAAAATTGCGATTGGCCGTTTTAATAGGAATAAAAGAATATTTGGCATACTAAATCAAATATTTGTAGTTTTTATTTGAGCACCATCATACAGTTTACCCAAATTCGATGTAATTATAATATCACCGTCCTTTAATCCCGATTTTATTACAGCACTGTCTTCAAGCTTTTCTTCAATTACGATTTCAACCCTAAATGCTTTCGACTCTTTCACCACAAATACTGATCCAGTCTTATCATCAATGGGAATTATTGCACTAACAGGAATTTGTATGGCTTTTTTTATATCTCCAACTATTGTTTCTGATCTTACAAACATACCTGGTCTTAGTGCATTGTCATTATTTGATAATTCAATTTTTATTTCTGTTGTATGAGTTTTTGAATCAATTGCTGGATTGATCCTTTTGATTTTACCAGCAAACTTTCTGTCTGGCATCGAATCTACATAAATGAAATTATCTTGACCAACTTTAAACCTATAGATATCTTTCTCATTAACGGCAAGAGTTACTAGTAATTTCCTCACATCAATTATAGTTATAATGGGATTAGATACTCCACTACCTGAGTTTATCAATTCTCCTTCAGACCTATTGACCTTCGAAACAAACCCTTCGATAGGCGAAGAAACACTAGCCTCTTTTATTAACATTTCCGATGCTTTTATATTAGCTTCTGCAACTTCAATATTCTTTTCAGCAACCTCTATTTCCGAACGTTCAATTTTAGTATTAATCTTCTTAAGGATTTTCAATCGATCTTGAAATTTTGTTGGAACAGTGTATCCATCATTTACAATATCAATATCTCTCATTCCAAGTGAAATTACCTCTAGGTCTTTCTCTGCCGAATCCATTGCAGTTTTTCTACTTTGTAATTCCAAATCAATATTAGAAAGTTCTTCCTGACTGATTACTTTGTTTTCAAAAAGTTCCTTTTTTTTATCAAAGATCTCTTGAATTCTCAAATATTCTGATTTTGCTTTCTGAAAAGTTAGTTGTCTTTTTTCGATTTCTAGCCACTTAGCATCAACAGCTTTTTCTGCATTGAAAAGCTTTTCATGAGTAAGACGCAATTGAGCTTTTGATGTTTCTAGTGCTGCCTTCTGCTTTATCAAATCGAGTTCATAAACCAAACTATCCAGTTTTAATAATTTAGTACCAACTTTTACTTTATCACCTTCATTTACAAAAATCTTTTCAATTCTACCACTCACCTTTGAGTATATGTCTGTAGAAACAATAGGTTCTAAAATAGCTGTATTCTGAATCTTCGGGTAAAAATTCTCTTCCTTTAAAATTAAGAATGAAACTGAAGTAATACCATCGTCTTCCTCATCTGATTGTTTCTCCTTCTCATTATTTCTATATTGTTCAATATGATAAGCTACAGAGAGTTTTTTTGAATATAAAATTTTACTCACAGCAGGTATTCGCGCTCGCAAATCTTGCCAAGTTAAATTCGAATAACCGATAGTGGTTATTAGGTAAATAATTCCACTGATTACGAATTTACTAAAAAAAGGAATTTTCTGTAGCAGATCATAAATCTTTTTCATCTTTTATTTAAAAATCACTCCGAACATAAAATTCAAAACAAAGTAAAAAGGAATTCCCCATGCAATTGCACTTCTTCTTTTTGGTTGTCGAAAAATTTCTTCATTGTCTCTAATGTAACATCGCAAAGAGATGAGAAAAGATGTTATTCCCAGTATTACCCAAGAAGATACTAGAATAGAAGCTGCAAATCTGTCTACAGACGGACCAGTTGCAAACAAAGAATTGAAAAACAGAACAAAGGGAAATACAGAAAAGGCTGTTGTGACTGCCCTCAAATTCAAACCTAAATGAAGTTTAAATTCTCGTTTATCTACTTCCAATAACAATGATAGCAAATAACTAATGATCGTCATTAAAATTGCAAATATTATCAAAGTTAAAACAATATAAATCAGATTCCCAGGATAAGTGTTTAAAAATTTTTGAAATAAATTTCCATTTTTTGAATTCAAATCAGCAATCACTTTCTCATTATAACTCATGTATGTTGAAAACTTGAATATATAAACTATAAAATAGAGTATTACATAAGATCCAGACACAACCAGTAAATTCCTAACGGCATTTTTTAATATAAGCCTAGAATCGAAAGAATTTATCCTTTCCTCTGGCCAAACAATTTCCCTGTATTTCATAAAAAATTCTATCAACTTCGATTTCATAACTCATTTCCTTTTATTCTTAATTTTCTTAATTATTGTTTCGTTTATTTCTTTGTGTTCAATATTATTTTTCCATTTCAACTGTGTAGCAGCTTTCTCATGTAACAATGCATTATCGAACAAACCTAAGCTCGCATAAATTTTACTTAAGGCAATATGCGCCGACTGTATTCTTTCTGATTCAGCGATGATTCGATTGTATGTTATAATTGCTTCGGATGTTCGATTATATTTCGCATATACTTTACCTGCTAAAAGTAATGCATCAAGATTACTAGAGTCATATTTTAGCATTTTTTCAGTTAAAACTAAAATTTCATCAGTCGAATTGGAATTTATTAGCAAAATTCGAATTTTAAATAGTAGAGCCTGTTGCTGCCATCTCCCAGACTCAAGAGCGTTATCAATATGCTCTAGACATTTCTCAAAATTGCCTCTATAAAATTCAATTTTTATTAAATGAAGATCCACATCTTCAAATTCTGGATCATCTTCATACAATTCTTCAAATATCTTCTCCGAACCTTTAAGATCTCCCTTCAAGTAACTTCCTTTAGCCGAAATATATTTTTGAAGTTGCTCATTTTTTGAAGGAGTACAGGAAACGACAAATATAAGAAACACGATTAACTTCATCAAATTTTCACCATAGCCAGTTTTTTAATTAAATTTTCTACAGTTTCTTGTAAACTTTCTGAACTTAATTGCGACGATGTCAAATCATCCGATGATACAACAGCTATCAAATCACCGCTGTTATTTGAAATTGTGACGGTCAAAATTATTTCTAACAAAGAATCAGAATGAAATTCATCTTTGATTAAATGAATTTTGCCTTGAATAAAATAGTCAAAATTGCGATTTTTTGCAATATTTTTGATGGCATCCGCATTTAAGTTTTCAACATTCAACTTTTGCCCTATATCCTCTCCGGCAGCCTTACTGATTAGCCTTTGAAAGGCTGATTTTGTTTCTTCCGAATTTTTTTCTACTACCTCAAACTGCGTATCAAGGACATCAACGCGATAACCTTCGTTCATTAAAGCTAAGGCAATGTAGTCTTTAGTCAACTTACCAAAATTTATAGAATAATAATTTGATTTTTGTTTGAAATCTCCCAACAAAAAGGTTTTTTTTCCATTCACTGGATTTAAAGCATAAATTACTTTTTCTCTCGATGAAAGGCAGCTAACAAGAAAAATTAATGGAATAAATATAATTATATTTTTCATTTTCCTTCCACAGTAAAATTAAAAGTTGATTGCAATTGAACACCTAGTGTATCTTTTGCGAAAGTATCTACTGAAATCAAATAATACGGGTAACCGATAGGACTATTATCAGTACGCATCAGATTAAAATCTCCAGATGTTCCCGCATTACCAAAAAGAGATCCATTACAAGAAGCTTCTTGTTCTGCAAACGAAAGTTCTAGTACACGGCAACCAAATGGGAAGGTTGCTTGGCAGTCTTTCCAAATCCAAGAGGACAATTGCACGATTGTCGAAGGAGGGGATATTCTGCGTAATCTAACAGCATTTAAAGTTGAATTTGTGTCCATATATTTTGAAAATATTAATTTAAAGTTATCTGTGTTGACATCGGCACATGTACTATTTCCTACAGTACCGTCATCCCCTGCTCGGTAAGTATAAGAGCTCGCATTTAACATTGGCAAGCTACTGTCCCAATAACATTGCCCTAGTAACCAATTTCCTCCCGTTGCTGAACCAACACCAGGAAAACTATCTGAGCAACTTTGGGAAGCAACCCCTACTGCTTGTACAAATGGTGCATCTCCGATGGCGCCACCAGCAATAAAACTGTAAGAAAGATTTTGGCTCAAATTAATTTCATTTGTTGAAATCGCATTCCTATTCACTGTCACAGTGTATCGATTTCCATAAATAAGCTTTGCATCTGGTACAAATGTCAACTGGGTATCCCCGATGGCCCAACTAAAAGTTCCAGTCAAAGATGGAGAAAAGGTAACAGCCGATTGGGTTAATGCCCTATCCATTGGTCTGTCGAATAATAACACAAAATCAGAAATAGTCGGGTTACCCAAACAGCCGTTTGTTACTGAATTCGCAATGATGTCTGTCGAGATTCCAATTCCAGCAAGACAATCTGCTAATGTTCCTGAAGGAACAGAAATTGATGACAAATTCGGAACCAAATTATTAGAACCAACATAAAAACTTTTTATTACCGGTGAAAGTATTCGATTTCCAAATGCATCACTCGCCACGGCCGATACAGATACAGTATATCGCGTATTTGGATTTAATGGCCTATCTGGAATTACTCGAAGCGAGGTCGTGGAGTTCCAAACGAAATTTGCCGATATCGAAGGAGAAAATTGTACGGCTGATATTACTGAACTCTGATCCATTGATCGATCAAAAACTATTTCAAGTTCGTTAATGCTAGGATTTCCCATACAAACATTAGTTATATCTGATTGCAAAAAATTTATGCGATTTGCCAAACCACCGTTACAATCAGCGACTGATCCAGCAGAAACAAATAATGAAACAACTTGGGGGTTGTTACCAGCTTCTGCCGACTCGCCAACGGAAAAATTTACAGAGAAAACATCCTTTAAATCATCACCATCTTTGGACTCACAATTCTTTGTAATAAGATAAGTGTAAGATCCATAAGCCAATAAATTACTCGGAGTAAATTTTAGTGTGATATCACTTAAATCAAAATAACCTAATACATTAGGGGTAATTGAAAAACTTTGGACACAGGAATTTATATTCATCGGTTTAGAAAATAGTATATCGATACCCACATTCCTCTGAAGGTTTTTCTGACCCATTGAAGGAGAAGCGATAAGTATTTTTGGTGAATCATCATTTCCTAAGAATGTCAAAATTGAAGATGGATCACTTTTTGATGAATTGCAGTATAGAACAAGAGCAAGAATAATAAACTGTAGTATTTTCATTTTTTATCTATATTTGATGTTAAATCAAAATATCCTAATTTTAAAAGTTCATTAAAAATCGAATTTCCTTTCGATTTTTCTCGGCGAACAAAAGACAAATCTTCTCGTGCCACTCCCAGATGAAATGCCAATTCATACGATGCCTCTAAATAAGCAATGTATCCTTGGCTTAAATCATCCAAAGAACGTAGAAGTTCTGACTCAAAAGCTAAATATTCGGAAATTTTAATAAAGCCACGATCGTATTTCATTACCGCAGATTTCCATGCTTCGGCAGATTGGTAAAATTTGGCATTTGATAATCTAATAATTTGCCAATTTTCCTTAACTTTTTCTAATGTTTTATAAATTTCTGCTTCTAAATTAATCTCGAGTGCTCGTTTATTTCGGATTGCATCCGAAAGGGCAATTTGACCTTCATATATCTTCCGACTATAACTCAAATCATCAAATAAGTTGAAGTTAGTACTATTATAAGCATTCTCTCCTCTACCAACAAACTGAGGACCAAATCCTGGAATCCTTTGGATACCCGTTCCATCTGTTTGAATTCCCGAATTCAAACTTGTTTGGTTTGTTGAACTTCCAAGCTGAGTTTGAAGCCCAATATTAAAACCGTACACTTCGTTTTTTACAGGTAATGCGCCGTTGATATTTTGCCCGTAGTAACCTCCGAGAACTACTTTTGGTTTCCAATATGAATCCAGGATTTCTTGTCGTGTCCGAATATTCTCAATTGCTAATTTACTTTTTTTGAGTTCTGGCTTATTTAGAAGAAAATCCGAAATGTTACCTAATTCAATAGGTTCAAAAATTATAAAATCCTCTAGTAGTGAATCTTTGGTAACTATGCTAGTTTCAATCGGAAGATTAAGCTGTCTCTTTAACTCAATTTCAGCCAGTTTAATCGAAGATAATGATTTAAGGGCGGAAAGCTCTAATTCTCGAATTTTAGATTCGGCTTCCATACGATCTAATTCGGTATTGAAACCTTTTTCTGATCCCAAATCACTATCGACTTTTAATTGCCTGATTCGATCAAAGGACTTTAATATCATCGAATATTTGAAACTATTCGCAATTAACTTCAGATAAGATTTTTGAGCCTCAAAAGTAATTTTATTTTTTGTAATATTCCAATCTTGATTGTTCAGTAAGTCTTGTAACTTTGCAGATTCGATTTCAAGGAAATTTTCACCACCATCATAAACAAGCTGATTTAACTGTAGTCGAACATCATTGTACTGGCTATCGGGCTGGTTTACATTTGTATTATTTAATCCAAAATAACTAATCCCCACGCGCGGAAGATAATTTCTCCACTTCTCTGCAGATACCATTTTAAAAATTCCACGCCTATCAGAAATACTGTGAAGAATAACGCTGTTAGTTATAACAATTTCGTCGACTTCAGATGTACCCAAAACCATCTCCTGCCCACTAACAGTTTTTGCGCAGACAAGAAGACAAAAAACAAGAGCGAAAAAAACAGATTTCAAAGAGTAACTCACCCCCCCCTTTGGTCTGTTTATCGGCATCTAACGTAATCAATTCGAAAAATAATTTAAAACTTTACTAATTGTTTATGTCACTTCAGGATGTAAACACTGCGAATTTCCTGAATAAATACATATTTTCCCAAAAAAACGAATTACGCACGCCGACCCTGTCAACGTACCAAAAAACCGACTAATCAAATATTCGAATTCTTTGAATAACGCAATAAACTATTCCTTTTTCCATTCGTTTTCTTTTACTTCTATTTTTTGCCACCAGGTTGGGTTGATAGGAATCGATACGTTCTTTTTATTTTTGACCTGCTCAGAAAAAGTTTCCCACTCGAAATCGTGATATGGTTTGATAAAAAAAGAATCTTTGATAATAAAAGCATATGCTCCTAAAATTAAAATTCCTAATACCAAGTTCAGTTTCTTATTTTTGTCATTCAGTATAACAGAAAATGGCAATATACAAAAAATCATAAACGGAACAAGGCCATATCTAATATTTAGCAAAAATACTACGTTAGAAAGATATAGCGAATCTTTGGAAATATTGAATAATGTTACATAAGAAGCTTGTTCTTCACTTAAAGATAAGCCACCTCTAAGTAATATTGGAACAAAAATAGCAATAAGATAGGTTCCTATCAATATAGTATTCTGAATTCCTTTTTTGCTGAAATTTCTAATATAAAAAAACAAAAAAATAAGTTCAAAAACCCAGAAAAATTTAAAATAATCAAGAAATTTCCAAGAATCAAAATCGATAAAATAAATTGCAAATGAAACACGAAAAAGTTTTTCAACATTTGTTATATTGATGAAAAATTCCCAATCAATCCTTGTTAAAGAATCACTTGAGCCATAAAAAAACATCAACACGCCATAACTCATATTCAATATAAAAAGAAATGCATATACCCATCGAAAACGATCTGATTTGAATATAAAATAACGAATCAAAAATAAAGGAGCATAAAATATTGACAACGGTGCTGTCAATGTCCCAATACAAACGTATATAAAAATTCCGAAATAAGCCCACGGGCTAAGTTTTCCACCCATAATCGCAAATAAAAAAACACCAAATGTAAAATAAAAATGCACATTTGTGGCGGTATTTAAAGATTCATGACCAACGGGTGTTAGGCAGATTAAAGCTACAGTAATCGTTCTTAATAAATCGCTTTTAACAATGTAACGAAAATTTCTTAAAGAAAAAAACGAAACGCTAACGGCTGCTAAAAAAATTGCAGAGAAATTAAAGACAAAGGGTATAAATTCATACGGAAATAAATTAGAAAGAAACGCAATGAACCTAGGAACTAAATGAATATAACCTGAATACAGCAAAGGTATAGTATATGGAAATCCAAGAATCCATTCATCTCGAAGAAAAATAGTTCCATCTTCTGCCCATAGCTGAGGATGGTTCAAGGAGTCGGGTCGATGTAAATATAATATTAAAAAAGATATTAAAAAATTCGATATATATAATATTATATTCTTTTGCCAAGAATCATAAAAAGTTTTCGTAAATTCTTCTTTAAAATTTGCAATGGATAATACCAATGCCTCAGAAATAATTTTTTGTAATTTTGTTATCATTATCATTTGTATTTTGATCAAAGTTCTCACATCTTATAGATTTCAAATTCAAAAAAAAATAGTCCTGCTACTGCAAGTAAGTATTTGCCAATAACATCAGATCTAAAAATAAATTTGAAAATTTAAAAAAATGCTACTTTTTTTTGATTCTGTATTTATAGAATCCTTAGCTTACAAATTTACTTACTTGCCCCCTTCCTCAGAAGGCATCGGAGCGAGGGACACTTGCGGAGGTTCCACACCACCCACCCCCTCACCTCTCCAAAGTGGCTGTCATAGAACCTTTGGAAGTACTCATACGATGGTCAGGTCCATAACCAACGATTCGTTCTTGGATGAATTCAGCATGTTCCAGTTCGCCAACAAACACAACAGTTCGTTTTTTGGTATCCACTTCCACCGCATGTTGGAACGCTTTTTCCCAAACCATCCGGCAAACATCCATCAACATTTCGATCACATAATCGTATGTATGGTGGTCATCATCCCAAAGCACAACCTTCCAAGGCCCCCAATTTTCTTTATTGAGAGTAAAGGTTTCTTCTTCGACTAAGGGTTGGGCTACGCTGGTATCAGTCACCCACAACCCTCCTTTTGGTTATTATTTCTTTTTGGCGATGGCTTGTTCGCTCGTGACAACAATGTCTTTGGCGCGCAGACCAAAATAATCGAGTAGCCCACTCCAAGTTCCTGACTTTCCAAAACTATCTTTCATTCCCACTTTTAAAACGGGAACAGGAAACTCCTCAGATAACAACTCAGATACGGCTGAACCAAGCCCACCAATTACGTTATGTTCTTCAGCTGTGACTATGGCACCACATTCCTTTGCTTTGGCGACAATGGCATCCCGATCCAAAGGTTTGATGGTTGCCATATTGAGTAATGATGCTTTGATTCCCTTCTCTTTGAGTAAACCAACAGCAATCATCGCTTCGTTCACCATCACACCACAAGCGATGATACAAACATCACTGCCTTCGGACATAAGTTCTGCTTTGCCAATTTGGAATTTATAATTGTCTCGTTCGATGAGTGGAATGGCTGGACGCCCCACACGAACATACACTGGCCCATTGTATTCGGCAATTGCATGGATCACTTGTTTGGTTTCGTTAAAATCAGAAGGACAGATTACAGTCATTTCAGGAATGACGCGCATGGTTCCAAAGTCTTCAATACATTGGTGGGATGCTCCATCTTCTCCCACAGTAATTCCACCATGAGAAGCAACGAGTTTAACATTTAACTTAGGATAAACGACACTATTACGAACAATCTCCCATGCTCTGCCAGACAAAAACATTGCAAAACTAGAAGCAAAAGGAGTAAACCCTGCCAAAGCAAGACCAGCGGCATGACCCACTAAGTTTTGTTCAGCGACTCCCACATTAAAAAAACGTTCAGGATATTTTTTCTTAAAATCGGCAGTTTTGGTTGAACCAGAAAGGTCGGCATCCAAAACAACCACTTTTTCATTGGAAGCACCTAACTCAACTAAGGCTTCTCCGTATGCATCTCGTGTTGCTTTTTTGTCAGCTGTTGATTGGCTAGGTGCACCCATTCAATTTTCCTTAATTTATCCTTTTTTTAAAGCTTCGGCTTTATCTGTTTTTTCCCAAGTGAATGTGGATCCAGTTCTACCAAAATGACCATACGCAGCCGTTTCTTGGTATGTTCTTCCTTTTCCAAGTAAATCGAGAGATTCCACAATGCCTTTCGGAGTGAGTTTAAAATTTGCTAACACTCGTTTGGAGATCTCTGTATCAGAGATAGTGCCTGTTCCAAATGTATCCACCAAAACAGAAACTGGTTCTGCCACACCAATTGCATAAGCAAGTTGCACTTCACATTTATGAGCAAGGCCTGCTGCCACTACGTTTTTCGCAATATAACGACCCATATACGCTGCAGAACGATCAACCTTAGATGGATCCTTTCCTGAGAAAGCACCACCACCGTGTCTACCCATTCCACCATATGTATCTACTATGATTTTACGGCCAGTAAGACCAGTGTCACCGTGAGGTCCACCGATTTCGAACTTCCCTGTAGGATTAATAAAATAACGTGGGTTACCTAAAATATCTTTTGGAACAACCTTTTTGATACATTCTTCGATGACTGCATCTTCAATTTGTTTATGCGTAACACCTGGTTGGTGTTGTGTGGAGATAACTATGGTATCAACCTTAACTGGTTTTCCATTTTCGTAAACAAAGGTTACTTGCGATTTTGCGTCGGGGCGCAACCAAGCAAGTTTTTTGGAATGGCGGAGTTCCGCCAAATGTTCCAAAAGTTTATGAGAATAATAGATCGGTGCTGGCATAAACTCTGGTGTATCTGCAATGGCAAAACCAAACATCAAACCTTGGTCGCCTGCACCTTGTTCAGCGTGGAGACCTTCGCCCTCATTCACACCTTGTGCAATGTCTGGCGATTGTGCATGAACATGGGAAGAAACCACAGCAAAATCAGCATCAAAATACATATTGATATCGTTATAACCAATTTTGCGAATCACATCGCGAGCCACTTCAGAGGTGTCTACTTTGCCTTTACTTGTGATCTCACCAGCAATGACAACCAAATTGGTAGTGACAAGGGTTTCACAAGCCACCCGAGATTTCGGATCTTGTGCGAGGAATGCGTCTAAAATAGCATCTGAAATTTGGTCACAGACCTTGTCCGGATGTCCTTCGGATACAGACTCGGACGTAAAAATGAAATTTTCTAGAGAGGACATATTTTTTACCTTACTTGGTTAAACTTTAGGTTTTGAGCGGTATGTCAATAGAATTGTTCGGGTGCATTTCTGCCACCTTTTGTTCCAAATTTGCAGCGTTTTGGTTCATCAAATCCTGCAATTGTTTAGCATATTTGTCAATATCCGCTTCTGAGAGACCTTTCGGAACAAAAAATGGTTCTCCATATTGGATGTACAATTTCGCACCAAATTTCGGAAAAAAATGTCTGTCCCAACTGCGAAATTGCCAAAACTTACTGTAAGCAGAATGCAAGTATAAAATCGGAAAACCTGTGAGAGATGCAGTCACGATCACACCAGGTTTTACTTCGCGCCTGGGTCCTTTAGGGCCATCCACAGTAAAAATCGGAACAGCCCCTGCTTTCATTTCTTTTAAGATATTACGGAAAGCACCTGTGCCACCACGTGTACTCGAACCACGGACAGAACGTAAACTTGAACGAGCAAATGTTTGGTGGATGATCTCACCATCCTTAGACTGGGATACAAGGGCAACCATATCTGCCTTTTTTTTCTTTTGTAAGTACTGTGTGGCATGCCTATAGAGAGACAATGTGGTTTCGTGAAACACAGCGATGATGTACTTGGATCCGACATCAATGCATTTCTGCGACTCCGTTGGAATGACAGGTTTTTCTTTTCGGATAAATAAATACCAGACCACCACAATGAGGTGAACCAAATAACTTAAAAAAATGTATTTTGTTTTACTATAGGGTTTTTGTTTGTTTTGATCTTCCAAAGAATTTAAGCCTTACTCGTTTTCCACATTGTATCATTTTCATAAATTTTTACAACTGGGGATTCTGATGGTTTATTACTATCATTTAACAGAGATTCAATCATTGACTTTGCAACAAGTTCTGCGGGAATAGGCCGCATTTTATCCAATCCAAATATTCCGAAGGGTATAAACCCCGATACAAATTCACCAACCTTTTCGCCAAACCTTGTTTCCTCTCGGTTGCCAAGCAAAAGTGAAGGTCGGAAAATTCCCAAAAAAGGAAGTTTTAATAGTATAAGGTCTCTTTCGAGTTCTCCCTTGACACGGTTGTAAAAAATAATGGATTCAGAATGAGAGCCCATTGCAGTCACCACAAAAAAACGTTTGATTCCTTTTTCCTTTGCCTGCCTCGCTGCGAGCAGTGGGTAATCGTAATCAATCTCTCGGAACCTTTCACGGGTTCCTGCTTTGTTTATGGTTGTACCCAGACAACAGAACACAGCATCTACATCATCAGGAACAAAGGTTTTGCCTGATTGAAAACCTTCCCAAGTTACAGAATGAATTTCGATAGGAACATTTTGGTTTGTATTTGGTTTAGAATTCCTTGCCCAAACAAAAACCTTTTCTATTTGGGGGTAGAATACAAGTGAAAGTAACACCTGTTTACCGATAAGTCCTGTTCCGCCAAGCAAAAGTATTTTCATTTAATCTCCAAACTCCGAGCAAGCATTGAGTCAGTTAAATTTAATTTTTCGGTAAATTGAATGCCCGCAACATAATATGTTGTTCCGCGGATGAGAGTTGTTTGTGTCCACATCACTGTGCCATCAAAAAACATTCGTTTGGCGCCTTTTGCCCAAACAATGGTTCCTGAAACCAAAGACTGGATTTCGTCTCCGAGTAGGTCATCTTCACCCAAAAAACAAAGA
Source organism: Leptospira sp. 96542 (assembly GCA_029310945.1). GTDB lineage: Bacteria > Spirochaetota > Leptospiria > Leptospirales > Leptospiraceae > Leptospira_A. Next base: position 10,557 of record JARJFC010000041.1, on the reverse strand, counting down.
CCTTCTTCCGAAATATTCCCCAATTTGCCGAACAGAGTGATCCCATCCAAATCCAATTGGATTTCGAAATCGCTGAATTCGCGTGGTGAAATTCTAGGAAGTCTTCGTTCACTCTCCATGGAAACAAACTACACGGGCACAGAGAATTGGAAACGAAAAAAGAAGCTAAAATTGAAAGTAGATGAAAGGAATTGAATTTTCTGGTGTCACAAGCGCTAAAACGAGAAAAATAATTGGGTAAGTTGCGAACTCAAGGCTTGCAGGGATGTTTTTTCCCTTCCCTTTTTCGAAGATAAAATAACCCAAAATATGGCCTATGGTTAAAAACACTACGATCCACAAAAAATCCTTCCACATAAAGGGTCGTAAAAGGCCTTCTTGGAATACAAAAATGCCTTTGGTGTGGATGAGCGCATTGTCCCAGGTTGCTGATCTAAAAAAAACTGCTCCCAAAAAGAATAGAGAACTAGTGGTCAAATTCTGAAATAACCAAACCAAAGGATGGAACCATCGTTTGGTGGAATTTTCCTTACCATTTTGTTTATCTGGAAACAAATCCTTCCAAATCTCTTCTATTACATAAAAAATTCCATTGAGTGAACCCCAAAATACAAAGGTCCACTGCGCTCCGTGCCAAACCCCACTCACAAACATTGTAAACCAAAGATTGGCTTTTCGGCGAATTGAAGTTACACGACTTCCTCCCATGGGTATATAAACATAATCTCGAAGCCAAGAATTAAGAGTCATATGCCAACGCCGCCAAAACCCAGAAACCGAAGTGGCAATGAAGGGCAAATTAAAATTGTTTGGAAGCCTGTACCCCAAAAGGAGGGCACTTCCAATGGCCATATCCGAATAACCACTGAAATCGAGATACACTTGTGCCCCACCCAAAATGGCTCCGATGATGAGGGCGATTGTGTGCATCTCACCCGGATTTGCGTAAATGGTATCAATCGTATGGGCAGCAAAATCAGAAAGAACCGCTTTTTTAAAATACCCCAAAAGGAAATAACGAATGGCAATGCGAAACTCGATGGCTTCAAATGATTTGGGAGCATACAATTGAGGCATGAACGTCCGAGCCGTAACAATGGGACCTGCCACAAGTTGTGGGAAAAAACTCACAAACAAAGCAAAACGAATGAAATCTCTCTCTGCAGGAATTTCTTTTCTATAAACATCGATTGTATACGACAAAGATTGGAATGTAAAAAAGGAAATGCCCGCAGGTAAAATGATTTCAAATATTGGCAAGGACTCAACACCTAACAAAGAGGCAGTGACCGCATTGGCGTTCGTTGCAAGAAATTTATAGTATTTAAAAAATCCTAAAATAAAAACTAAATTGGTGATAAGGCTAAATAATAGTAGATACCATCTGATTTTAGGACGAGATTCATTGATTAACTTGAGGCCAACAAAATAGTCGATCGCTGTCGAGAGTAAAATGAGCGCACCAAAACGGTAATCCCAAGACATGTAGAAAAAATAACTACCAACTAGTAGAAATATATGTAGAATCCTCGTTTCTTTGGTTTTTTCCCTAAAAATTGCGGGAAACAAAAACCAAGTTGTAAAAAAAACAACGAGAAAGAAGACAAAATATTCAAAATCGGAAAAGATCAATCGTATGGCCTTCTTTGGGTACCAGATTGGGATAAAAAATGCCCATGTCAATCATTTCGACTTGCTTACCATTTGGGATTTGTTTTAGAATTGAAGGAAAGATTTTTACAACACATGAGGTGTATATGAAAAAGCTCTTAAAAATAACCATGGTTGGTCTTCTCAGTTTGGGAATTTTTGCCAATTGTTACGGAAAATTTGGACTCGTTAAAACTATCTATTCGGTAAATGGAAATATCAATATTGGAAATGGAAAGGTAGCTGGTTTTTTTAAATCATTGCTTATGATTTTTCCCTTTTCCTTTGCCTATTGGATTGGCGGTCTTTTGGACGTTTTTATCTTCAATCTCATTGAATTTTGGACAAATACGAACCCTGTCGGAATGGCTGAATACGACTTCGATGGCAAATTGGTAAAAGAATTCAAAGAAGGGGAACAAACTCTCACCCTCACCTACACCAATTGGGGCAAAGAACTACGAGTGGATGCAAAAACACCAAAAGGAAACGACACCCTTTATTTTTTCAAAGACAAACCAGAAAGAGCCTTCCGCAAAATGGGAAACCAATATGTGGAAATCATCAACACAAGAGGCCCCATCCTCCCTCCACCTGACGCAAAACTCATCTAAGGATGACAAATGCCCCTAATTTTAGGGGCATTGTTTTGCCGATATTCATTCTATGATCCGCACTCTTATTCTTATTTTGGCTTTGGTTCCCCTTTGGGTTTGTAAGTCCACACCCCCTGTGTCATTTCGCTCCCAAGCGGAACAAATCAATTTGAATTCTGTTCGTATGATCACAAAAGCAGAAGCCAAACAAACCGACAAAGAAGGAAAAAAATTGGGCGGCGACCCAACGGTTGCGGTGGAAACTTCTGAAAAAGGCCAATCATACATCCAACTTGACCTCGTATTCGAAGACTCAGGGCTCAATATCATAGAAGAAATCATCGCAGGCAAAATTTTAGAACACTACATCATTGCTTTGAACCACAAAGGCGAAGTGATTTCCAAACAACCAGTCAACTTCCAAGCCTTCGAAGTGACAGAGACAAAAACGGAAAAAGTTCGTAACAAAGTGATTGCGAACGAATCCAAAGAACCCATCACACTCAAAAAAGAAGACGCAGAAACCACAACCCACAGGGAGGCCACAGAACGCCAGTACACCGATAAAGACTCCGTACCCCAAGTGCTCGTTGTGTTTGATGGCAAAACTCCAAAAACAGGCGATTACATTAGTATATTTTTGGAACTGACCTACATCCATCCCATTTTAGAGCCAGGCTGCGACAGCCTAACAAAAGCATGTGATCAAACCCAAAAAAGTTTTTTTGCAGAAATTGCCGCACGCAACCGATCCGAACTTGATAAACTCAAAGAAAAATATTTAAACGGCCACATTGAAAGTTTTCCTAACCTCAAAGACAAAGAATTAGAAACTTTGAAACTAGGAATCAAAGGCAATATTGAACGAAAGAATGGAATGTTTGGAATCAAAGAGCCCAGCAAATACAATTATAGAGAATGGAAATTGGTTTCGGCTCCTCGTTTTTTTAAGATTGTTCCGAATAATGGCAAACCAGTTGTGATCGAAGAGAAAACCGAAGATAAAAAAGAGACACAAGACCAAGATAACGACCGATTGTCGGACGAACCAGGTTCGATTTTTGAAGCACCAACGCACTCCATTCATAAAAAAAGGCAAATTTTCACACCATGATTCTAAGTTCATAATTTCTAATTTGACTAGGATGCAAAATTTTTATTTGCATCCCACCAATTTCGAGTTATGCGGCTTTCGAATCCTTCCTACGTGTGGAATCAAACCGAATGGATGAGGCCACTACTTTTACTTTAGATCTGTTTTCGCCGTCTTGGGTTTTCCAACGGTTTTGTTTTACATTGCCCATGATGGTGACTTTGCTACCTTTACGCAAATATTCGGAACAATTTTCACCCAATTTTTCCCAAGCCTCAACTTCAAAAAAAGATACATCATCCTTATTTGAATCATCGCCGTAGGAACTGGAGTGATTGACCGCAACGGTAAAGGATGCGAGTGTTTTTCCGCCAGGAATGGTTTTTTCTTCAGGATCTGCGGTTAGATTTCCGTCCAAAATCATATAAGATAGATTTTTCATGTTTTTTACCTTTAACAAATGAATTGGGTGGCCACCCATTCTTCTAAGGTAAATCAATGCGAATATGGTATTTTAAAATAATCTAAAATGAAAAAATTATTACCAAAAGTTCGTAGATTTGAGGCAATTGAATGGACAATTTTTAAAACCTTTGTAAGGATTCTCCTGTGAGTCTGCCCGATTCCGAAATTTTATTTCTGTTAACTTCGATTAGTCGTGAGTTGATTTGTTTGCATGAGGAAGACGGTACCTATCTCTACGTAAGTCCGAGTGTAAAAACCTTACTTGGGTATGAACCAGAAAATCTCATAGGTAAATCTCCCTATGATTTTTTTCACCCAGAGGAAAAAACAATCATCCAAGAGCGGTCACACAAACCCATACTTATGGGCAACCAAAACCTCTCCACAACATTTCGATTTTTGCACAAAGACGGACATTATATTTGGATGCAATCCACAAACCGTCTCATCACACACCCAACCAATGGCCAAAAATACATCCACACAGCATCCATCGACATCACTGCGAAACACGATGCCGAAATCAATTTGGCAATGTCCGAAAAACGTCTTAAAAATTTATTTTTCCATTCACCCATTGGTCTTGTTTTCACCGGTGGAGATGGATACTTAGAAGATGTCAATCCTGCCTTTGCTTCCTTTTTAGGGTACGAAGTGAACGAACTTTTAGGAAAACATTTTTCAACAATCAGTGACCCTGAAGATCTCCCTTCCAATTTAATGTACAGAGCGGAGGTGGAGGAAGGTGTGAGAGACCATTATTCTCTCGAAAAACAATACATCCACAAATCAGGCAAAAGAGTTTGGGGGTTTCTCACGGTCACAACTCTACGCGACGAAAAAGGAACTCCAACCAGTTACCTAGCACAAGTTATGGATATCAACGACCGCAAAAAATCAGAACAGGAACTCTTAAAAAACAACCAACATTTAACTTCGATGGTGAGTTCACTCCTCATTCAGAACAAACAATTGCATTCCTACAACCAAATCATTTCACATCATGTGCGAGCACCTGTTAGTAATTTGCGATCTTTGCTTGGTTTACTTGCGGAAACCAAAGAGGGCAATGACCGCGCCGATTTAGAAAGACATTTGCATTCTGCTACAGAGTCACTTGAATCGATCTTGGACGATCTCATCACAACCATGAAAATCAATTCTTCCGAATCTGGGCAACCACCAGAAAACGTGTCCTTATCCGCTTGTTTCGAATCAGTAAAAAATTTATTGAAGGGAGAAATCCTAAATCACAATGCCACGATCCAAGCAGATTTTTTATCGCAACCTGTGGTGTATTTTCCCAAACCCCATTTGGAAACTATTTTTATCAACCTCACTAGCAACGCTTTGATTTACTCCGCAAAAGAAAGGACGCCTCATATTCAAATTAAATCTTTTTCAACTGGCTCTCATGTTACTGTATCTTTTTCCGACAATGGACTTGGGATCGATTTGGATAAATACGCTGACCAAGTTTTCCAATTGCGTAAAACCTTTCATAAATCTCTCAGTGGAAAAGGAATGGGACTTTTTTTAATCAAATACACGATGGAATCCTTTGGTGGAAAAATTGAAGTGAGATCCAAACCAAACGAAGGGAGTACTTTTTTACTCCACTTTCCAAAACAATCAGAAGGGGCTCTCATTTGAAAATTTGTATTGTAGATGATGATCAAATCTACCAATTCACCACAAAAAAAATCATCTCAAAGGCAGGGTTTACAGGAGAAGTACTAACCTTCTCCGATGCAGAAGAAGCGTTTGCCTTTATCCAAGCCGAAGCAAAAAATAAAGACGAATTGCCAGACCTTATCTTCCTCGATATCAATATGCCATTTATGGATGGATGGCAATTTTTAGATGCTTACCAAAAAATTAAAAATGAAATCCCAAAAACAATATCGATCTTTCTTGTGAGTTCTTCTGTGGATGAAGCAGACACAGAACGAGCCGCTCAAATTCCTGAGGTCACAGGTTATATCTTCAAACCATTTACAAAGGAAAAACTTTTAGAATCCATCGCAAGAATCCAATCTTAGCTTGTTTTATTTTCCAAATGGTTTATTCCTATGTCCTGGCAGGTAGTATGGAAGACATCATCATTTGGATTCAATTAAACCCATTCTATTCGATTGGTTTGGGAGTTTTATTTACTTTACTCTTTATTTTTTTTAGAGACATCACACAAAAAAAACACACCATCCAAAGGAATTTTCCCATTGTAGGGCACCTTCGTTATTTTTTAGAAATGATCGGTCCAGAACTCCGCCAATACTGGGTTGCCAACGACAAAGAAGAACGTCCTTTTGATCGAACCGAAAGGAGTTGGATTTACGCAACTGCAAAAGGTCAAAATAATAATTTTGGATTTGGAACCACAGAAATCCAATACGAACCTGGTTACCCCATCATCAAACACAAAGCATTTCCGTTTCCCGAATCCAAAGCCTATGTTCACAATAACGACCCAACCTGTATTCCTTGTTTAAAAATTGTTGGGGCGAAACGTCGGTATCCCTACAGACCCTATTCCATCATCAATATCAGTGCTATGTCTTTTGGTAGTTTGGGCAAAAATGCCGTACTTGCTCTCAACCGAGGTGCACGCGACTCTGGCGCCTATCACAACACAGGCGAAGGGGGCTTAAGCCACTACCATATGGAAGGTGCCGATATGGTTTGGCAAATTGGAACTGGGTACTTTGGGGCGAGAGACCATGCGGGTAGGTTTGATCTAAACGTCCTTAAGGAAAAAGTTTCAAAAAACCATTGTGTAAAAATGATCGAAATCAAATTGTCACAAGGCGCCAAACCGGGGAAAGGTGGCATTTTACCAGGAGCGAAAGTCAACGCAGAAATAGCAAAGATACGCCATGTGGAAGTAGGAAAGGATTGTGTGTCTCCCAATGCGCATAACGAGTTTAATACGGTATCTGAACTTATTTCTTTTATCGAAAAAATTGCAGAAGCCACAGGTCTCCCAGTCGGCATCAAAAGTGCAGTGGGTGAAATTGAATTTTGGGAAGAACTAGCACGAGAGATGAAAAAAACAGGAAAAGGTCCTGATTTTATCACCATCGATGGAGGAGAAGGAGGAACCGGGGCAGCACCATTGACCTATGCCGACCACGTTTCATTGCCTTTCAAAATTGCCTTCCAAAGGGTGTACACTCTCTTCCAAAGTTTCGAACTTTCCGAACAAATCGTTTGGATCGGTTCCGGAAAACTAGGTTTTCCAGACAGAGCTGTGGTTGCCATAGCCATGGGTTGCGATCTCATAAACATTGCCCGGGAGGCCATGCTTTCCATCGGTTGCATCCAAGCCCAAAAATGCCATACAGACCATTGCCCAGCAGGGGTTGCCACCCAAAGTTGGTGGTTGCAGCGGGGTGTGGATCCCACCCTTAAAGGCAAACGAGCCGCAAAATACATCCAGGGGTTTCGCAAAGAACTACTCTCTCTCGCCCATTCCTGTGGTTATGAACACCCAAGTCAGTTCACTGGCAAAGATATCGAAATCAGTATGGGCATGAACCGCTACCAACCTTTGGAAGATCTTTTGGGATACAAAAGGGATCCAGTACATTTCACCCATTTACAAGACTATGTTTCATTTCCTAAGCGGCCAGCCTGATTTTGGAAGGAATATGGTTTTGAATCCCAAGTTCCATTCGTCCGATACAATATGAGGCACCAACCGATATGAAGAAGGGTTTATTTTTAATCCTTCTCTTTTTATTTTCCTGCTTAATGGAGGAAAGGTCTATACCGGGTAATGCCAAAAATGGGGTACTCAATTTAGAAAACCATTCCTTCGAATCCAAACCTTATTTGTCTCTTGTGGGAGAATGGGAATTTTTTTGGAACCAAAGCCCAGACCAACTAAGTGAAAATTCGAAAGGTTCTCTTTTTGTTTTACCTGGCCACTGGAATGGATTTAAAACCAAAGACAGCGCACTCAAAGGTTTTGGGCATGCGACCTTTCGCCTCAAAATCAATTTACCAAAAGGTTTGAAAGAACCGATGGCAATTACCTCTCTCGAACAAGACACTTCCTACGCCATATACGCAAATGGAGAGTATTTAGGCGGATCAGGCAAACCAGGTTCCAATGGAAATGAAACCACTCCACAAGTTCGCTCCACCTTAGTTGTGTTACCTGAATCGGCATCGAATCATTTGGTATTGGACTTTTATGTTGCTAATTTTTCTCACAGAAAGGGTGGTCCGTGGAACGATATCATTCTGTCACCATTACAAAATGCACAATCAAAACTCTATAAAAATAAAATGAATGAGGCCATATTATTTTCTGTTTTGGCATTTGTTTCTGTGTTTTTTGGGATTTTGTATTTTTATGATCCAAATACAAAACACACCCTAGGGATTTTTTTGGTAACACTTGTAATTATGTTTCGAACCATAAGCACAGGAGAAAGGATATTACTCGATTTTATCGACCTACCCTATTTTATCATTTTACGTATCGAATATTTGTCTTGGTTTTGGGCTGCCCCCGTTGTGTATTATTATTTTTACTCTGTATTTCCGGAAGATTTTTCCAAAAAAATTGGGATCGGATTTTCGAGTATTTCTGTTTTTTTAAGTTTGTATCTAATAACTCCCTCTGTTTATTTTACAGAACTTGCTTCTATTTATCCATTTATCTTCGTATTCAATGGATTTTTTATATTCTACTATTTATTTGTATCCTATATCAATCGAAGGATGCAGTCCAATGTATTACTTGCAGGCACAGGTATTTTACTCCTTGCTGCGGTAAACGACAGTTTGCATGCCGAAGCCATTATCCACAGTTTTTATGTTGGACCCACGGCGATGGTATTGTTTGTCTTTTTACAAGTATTTACTTTTGGCAATATTGTTCGGGATAATTTAGAACAAACTAAACAATTTGCAGAAGACCAAAAAGCACTAAACCAATCTTACAGCCGTTTTGTGCCAAAAGAATTTTTATTCCACTTGGGTAAGGTTGATATCCGCCAAGTTTCATTGGGTGAACAAGTGCAAAAACGAATGACCATTCTTTTTGCCGACATCCGCAATTTTACAGAATTTTCAGAAACCCTCACACCCAAAGAAAATTTTGATTTTTTAAATAGTTATTTGCAAAGAGTTGGTCCCATCATCAGGCACAACGGTGGGTTCATCGATAAATTCATTGGTGATGCCGTCATGGCACTTTTTCCCAATGGTTCCAATGATGCCATCAGAGCATCTGTCGAAATGCAAGAGGCTATCCGTCTCTACAACACACACCGAGCCAATTGTAATTACCCACCAATCGAAGTGGGAATTGGAATCCATACTGGCAACCTCACCCTAGGTATACTTGGTGAACACAAACGAATGGAAGGAACGGTCATTTCGGATGCAGTCAATTTAGCATCAAGGATCGAAGGTATAACAAAACTATTTTCTTCCAGAATTGTGATCAGTGCGGAAACTTTCATCGAAGCTACAGAAAATTTAGGTTATGAATACCGTTTGCTTGATAAAGTGAATGTCAAAGGAAAAGCGGAGTCTGTTTTTGTTGTGGAAGTTTTGGATGGGTATGATCCAGAAAAAGCAAAACGACTGAAAGATACCAAGGGAGACTATTCGTTGGCTCTGGAAGCATACCAACGTATGGAGTATGATATGGCAATTGCTGACTTCAAAATGCTCATAGATAAAAACCCGGACGACTCCGTTTCGAGGTTGTTTTTAGAGCGCTGTAGGGAAGCAGAAGAAAGATCTAAATATGAATTCGGATCGCTTTAGATTTTTTGTTTTCTAAGCATATTGCCCAAAACAAGTAAAACTCCCACCACAAGGACAACCAAAGCCAAAATCGGTTCTGAAAGAACCACTGCAAAACAGGCAATAACACCTAACACAAATGCGACCACGGGCAAAATTGGAAAAAACGGAGTTTTGTATGGCCGGTTCAAATTTGGTTCTTTTATGCGGAGAACAAAGTATGAAACCAAACTCATCAAATACATCCCACAAGCGCCAAGGGCAGAAGCGGTGACAAGTTCTGCAGTTTCCAAACAATACATACAAAAAATACCAATGGCACCGCCCGTAAACACTGCGTTTTGTGGAACAAATGAACCCTTACTCAATTTAGAAAGATAATTTGGCAAATACCCTTCCTTAGCCATAGCGTACAACAACCGCGAATTTCCAAGTATGATCCCAAACAAAGAGGCGATGAGTCCAAAAAGGCCGATAAAGGTAAAAATAAGAGGCCATACATTTTCCATACCATATAACTTTTGCAATACGTAAGACAAAGGGTATTCTAAACTGGCTACTTCTTTTGTGTCGATCACACTCGCAGTGAATACAAACACAGAGCTTGCCAACAGAAGCAAAGTGAAAATACCTGCCGTATAACCGATAGGGATGTCCTTAGCTGGGTTACGAACCTCTTCTGCTGCTAAGGCCACACCTTCCACCGCCAAAAAAAACCAGATCGCAAAGGGAATGGATAAAAACATTGAATGGAAAGAAAAATCGTTTGTTTTTGGAAAATTGGGAATGTTTGCAAATGATACATAAGGAGATAAAAGGAATAAATACAACAAAAGGCCAAACACCGCAACAACTGTGACAAACAATTCAAACCGAGCCGTTTGTTTGATGCCCGTTAGATTCGCAATGAGTAGCAACAAAAACATAGAAAGCGCAGCACCAAACTCAGGCAAAACGGGAAATAAAAAATGTAAATATCCTCCCAAT
>JARJFC010000419.1 GCA_029310945.1 Leptospira sp. 96542 | reverse complement strand
CAAACAAGAAAGCCCCGGCTTGTGAGAGTCGGGGCTTTTTGTTGCGTGGGCGTTCAGCTCTCGCTTGGGTGGTTGTCTGTTTGACGTTTAACGTGTTGCGTTATATCATGCGGCCATGATCCGCTCGTTCCAATGCGCCGACACCGAGGCCTTGTTTGGCGGGCATGCCGTGCGGCGCTTCGTGAACATCCGTGCCGTGGCCGAGCGCAAGCTGGCCATGGTGCACCGGGCCACCACATTGGAGGACTTGCGCATTCCGCCCAACAACCGGCTGGAAGCCTTGAAGGGTGACCGCAAAGGGCAGTACAGCATACGCATCAATGATCAATGGCGTGTCTGCTTCCGCTTCGTGCAAGGCCATGCGCAGGAGGTCGAGATTGTGGATTACCACTGAAAGGACAACGCCATGAAAAAAGCCCCACCCGTCAACGGCATGCGCCCGATCCACCCGGGTGAAGTGCTGCGCGAAGAATTTCTGCTGCCTTTCGGCCTGTCGGCCCACGCGCTGGCCATGGCTCTGCAAGTGCCCGCGCCGCGCATCAACGACATCGTGCGTGAGCGCCGGGCGGTTTCCGTGGACACGGCCTTGCGGCTGGCCAAGTTCTTTGGCACCAGCGCCGAATTCTGGATGGGTCTGCAAACCGACTACGACATGGCCTGCGCCCGAGGGCCCATGGAAGAGGTGATTGCCCAGATCCGTCGCTTCGAGCCCGCGCCTTCCGAGCCCCATTGAACACTGGCCTTGCAGGAAAAAAGAAAACGCCCCGCAGTCGCAAACCAGGTGAAGTCATCGCCAAACTCATGAAAATGGGAATGATGGTGACAATCAATAATGTAATCGATGCAGAAA
>JARJFC010000418.1 GCA_029310945.1 Leptospira sp. 96542 | reverse complement strand
GGGGCCGCGCCGGTGTCGGCGCACATTTCGTCGGCGAAGGCGCGCACCGCGGCCCTGGGACGGCGCGAAAGCAAGGTGTACGAAGAGGTCATCAATGGCGGGCGGTACTCGTTCTTGAGCGCACCGACGCTGGAAGGCATGCTCGAGGGCGGGGTTCCCATCCTCAAGGATGGCCAGTGTCTGGGGGCGGTGGGCGTGAGTGGCGTGAAGTCGGCGGAGGATGCGCAGATCGCGCGCGCGGGCATCGCGGCCATCGGCCTTTGATGGTTCGCCTTTGGGGCGCGACGCCCCAAGCTGCCCGGTCTGATGGCCTGCGCATGGGGCCGCGCCAACTGTTTCAACGGGGCGTGGCGCTGCGCCCCGCCACAAGGGCATAAATCCCCTGGGACGTGGTGCAACGCGCGGACTGTCCCAACCTGGGCCTGGGCATCGATGCCTTCCATATCTTCGCGGCCGGCACGGCGCTGGAGGCGATGGACGAGCTGCAGCCCGACAAGATCTTCCTGGTGCAACTGGCCGACTTCATGTGGCAGGAAACCCGGACCTTCGAGGAGCGCATGAGCACGGCGCGCACCTTCCGCGTCTTTCCAGGCGAGGGCGTGCACAGCGATCAGCTGGTGCAACTGGTGCTCAAGCTGGACGCCCTGGGGTATGGCGGCGACTACAGCTTCGAAGTCTTCAACGACGATTACCTGCAACTGCCGCTGCCCAAGGTGGCGCAGCGCGCGCGCCGCTCGGCCCGCTGGCTGGCCGATGACGTGCTGCGCATCCCGGCCCCGCTGCCCGGTGAACTGCGCGCGCGGCGCTGACGCGGGCCGGCTGGGCCTGCCGGCCCCACGTAAACTAGCGGGA
>JARJFC010000417.1 GCA_029310945.1 Leptospira sp. 96542 | reverse complement strand
ATGGTGTTGAAGCCCAGCATGGCGATCGCGATGGCCAGCGCCCACATGCGGGCGCGCTGCCAATCGCCCATGGCCACGACGTCCGAGATGGCGCCCAGGGTGCAGAAACGGGTGCGGCGCGCGATGGCGCCGAAGACCAGGGCAAGGGCCAGCACCGTCCAGAGCACGCGGGTGGTGAGCGCGGCGATATCCGTGTCATTCATGGGGGAAGATTCTCGTGGATTCAGCGCGCGTGCGTCGCGGACGCGCGGTTTCGGGTGTTTCCCCGGGGCTCCCGGCATGAGCAGGTGCGCGTATCATCATATACGGATGGACTGTATATGAGCAGCAAGGAAGACCTGAAGGACGATGTGAGCGACGAGACCGAAAGCGACTTTGTCTTCGAAGCCGCGGCCGAGCTGTTCGGCCTGCTGGCCACGCCCGTGCGCCTGAAGATCATCAGCGCCGTCTGCAACGGTGAGCGCAACGTCAGCGAGCTGCTCGAGGAAATCAGCACCACGCAGTCCAATATGTCCCAGCACCTGGGCGCCCTGTACCGCGCCGGTGTGCTGGCCCGGCGGCGCGAAGGCACCCAGATCTACTACCGCCTGCAGAGCGAACGCGTCGCCACGCTGTGCCGCGCCGTGTGCACGCAGGTCGCGACCGAGCTGGAGGACGCGGGCGAGGTGCCGGCCACCGAGCGCCTGCTGGGTGGCGCCTTCCGCTGAGGGCGGTCATCGTCGTCGCGTTGCCCGCCGGTTCCCGCTGATCCGCGCACGTTCTCCGGGAATCGCCGAAGCGGAGCCAGGGTTGGGGTGACAGCCCGTCGGGGCTGAACTAGACTCCAGCACCGAGGCCCGATCACCATGAAAC
>JARJFC010000416.1 GCA_029310945.1 Leptospira sp. 96542 | reverse complement strand
CAGGCAATCAGGCTCTTGTTTTGGTCCTTGAGCCAGGCCGTTTATTTGATACACCTATAGGGAACAGAATGAAAAAGATTTTGGGCGCTCTCATCATGAGCACGATGTTCGCCGGTTAGGCATTTGCCGAGTTGAAGCCGTATCTTGGCGTGGAAGGCGGGTTCGTTTTTTTCAAGGATGAAACCGACGAGCTCGCCGACGATTACGTCGATGACGGCGCGTTCGACGTCACCGTCGAACAGAACGTCGCTGCCCTGGCGACCCGCCCCTTCGTTGGCGTGGAGTTGACTGAGAACATCGCGCTGGAACTCGGCGTGATGGTTTTTTCCCAGAAGACCACGGCGGACGTGAGGGATGGCGGCGGCTCCTATGAAGAGTCCTGGAAAAATTCCTGGCGCACGGTGGACTACTCCGTCCTCTTGCGTCCCAGTGCGGACACAGGTTGGCAAGGATTTTTTGCCCGTGTCGGTGGACACTCTACCAAGGGCACCACGGACTTTGACAGCACACGCAATACGCCTGAAAAGCAATCTGAGAGCAAGTCTGGCGCGCTGTTCGGCCTGGGTTATGACTGGTTCTTCGGCGAAAGCAAGCAGCACCACGCCCTGCGCTTCTCGTTCACGCACTACAGCAGCTTCGTGGGTCTGGAAGACGATGCCCTCAACATCGTGAGGGTGGGCTACTTCTACCGATTCTGATTCGGAGTCGCTTGATCGCACGCGTCACGGCGTGCACCAGCGCGGCCGCTGCCCTCACCGCGAGGCAGCGGCCTTTTTCATGGGGTGTCCGAGCGATGAGGCGAGGTGTCACCCCGCCTGAAGCAACACCACCAGCGCGCCCGCGCCGCCCTCGGC
>JARJFC010000415.1 GCA_029310945.1 Leptospira sp. 96542 | reverse complement strand
CTGGTGGCGAAGGACAATTGCTTGAAGGGCTGGTTGATCAAGTGGGCGACGAAGGCCACGCCAGCCAGGGAAAGCAGCACACCGACCACCAGCCAGAGCAACCACACTCCCTGACGCGGCTCGCTTTTGAGCATGTTGAGTGTTTCCAGCCAGGTCAGGGTGCTGGCGCTCAGCAGCAAGCTGATGAGGCCGAAGGTGCGCCAGAACAGGCTGAAACCGCTCACGGAGAAAAACGGCGCATCAACGGCCGCAGCATCGTCAAGGTCGGCGCCACCGTGACCGTGCATGGGCTGTTGCGTGCGTGGTGCCGGTTCCCGGGTCCGCTCCGGCGTGGTTTTTTCATGCGTTTGGGTCAGGTCCGCCGATGACTCGGTCTTGTCGATCGGCCTTCCGGCGTTGTCTTCCTTGAGCCACGCCAGCCAGCGTGCGGTGGTCGGATCGGCCGAGACGGGCGGACCACCCATCTCGACGGACCGACGCAATGCCTCGTCGGAATCCGGGGCGTCGCCTGAATCGGGATTCAGCGTCATGTCCGGCTGGAAGCCTTGCGTGATCCAGCGACCAGCGTCACCCGCGTTCGAGGCCTGCTGGCGGACTTCAACCATCGGCTTTCCTTCGCTGCTGAGGAGCAGTCCGAGATCCGTCTGGCCCTGTTCAAGCTGCTGCAGCTCATCATCAAGAACATCGGCGAGCTCAGTCCGGACGATGCCTGGTTGCAAGGGCAGATCAACGCGCTTCAGGCCGCTGCCCAGCCTCCGCTGACCCTGCGCCGTCTGGATGAAGTCGAACAAGCGTCTACCTGAACGCGGCGGTGCAGGGTTTCGTGATCATCGTCGTGGCCTTCCTCCACCGTGG
>JARJFC010000414.1 GCA_029310945.1 Leptospira sp. 96542 | reverse complement strand
AAATCTTCATCACAGTATATTTTTTCTGCCATAAGAAGACTTAAGTTTTTTTCAATTTGTTCCAAATCCAAGCCACCTAACTTCGATTTCTCATATTTTGACTTCTGGATATTGTCCTTGATGTCGTTGAGCGCCAGCAAGGTGGAGGCCGCGTCGGAGGAGCCTCCGCCCAGGCCTGCCTGCGCGGGGATGTGCTTGGCGATCGCGATATGGGCGCCGCCGACGTGGCCGGTGGCAGCCTGCAGGGCGCGGGCGGCCCGCAGCACCAGATCGTCCGCGGGCAGGGGCGTGGTCAGGTCTTCCCGACTCAAGCCGCCATCATGCTGCCGGTGAGGGCGCGCTTCGAAGTGCAGGGTGTCGACCCAATCGATGAGGGTGAAGACCGACTGCAGCAGGTGGTAGCCGTCGGCACGTCGGCCCGTCACATGCAGGAACAGATTCAGTTTCGCGGGCGCGGCGACATCACGCAGGGAGGACGGCATGGCGGGCGAGTGTAGCGTTGCGAGGCAGCGACTCCGAGACCTGTCAGTCCGGAACTTGGGATACCTCTCTGAATGGCGTGGCGCGGACAGCGCGATCCAATCAGGGCTTCTTGACGCCCAGCCGCTTCAAGGTGTCGAGCAGCGTTTCGTTGGTGGCGTTGAGTTCCATTCCTTCGCGCCATACCTTGCGTGCTTCGTCGCGTTGCCCCAGGCTCCACAGCACCTCACCGAGGTGGGCGGCAATTTCTATCATTACAGATGGACGAAGTGCACCAATCTTCAAATATACAAAAAGAATTGAGGCATTCCGTATTGAAAGAGGCAGATGTTGTTCGAAAAAGATCGGAAGAAATTAAATATGCTGTTTCAGAACA
>JARJFC010000413.1 GCA_029310945.1 Leptospira sp. 96542 | reverse complement strand
ATTTTCCATAGGCATCAGTTTTTCCTGAACCAACAACAAAGAAGAAAAAATAGAATATAAATTTATTTATCTTTTCTGTCATATTGAATTCGTCCTTTTTAGACCTAATTTCACCCAACTTCCACAAGTCAAGCATTCCCGCCGTTTCGCCGGCCTCGACCAGGCTGCAGTAGAGGCGATCGAACTGGCGCGGGTGCTGGCCGAAGGCCGCACTCAGCGTGGCGCCGGCTTCCACATCGGCGCGGATGCGCAGCAGCACCGCGGTCAGGCTCGCGTTCGCATGGCCTCGCGCCACCATGTCGAAACCCCGCAGCAGCGGCACACCAGCTTTCACCATGGCGGCGAACTGGCGGGTGAAGACGGCAATGTCCTTGGCGGTGATGCGCCGCGTCGGGGGTGTCCACCAGCGCCGTTGGATACGGATGGGCAAGATGTCCTGCCGACGCAAGGCCAGCCGGACCGCCAACGGATCGGGCGCACGCAATAGGCCTCGCACCAGGCGACCTGCCGCGTCTTCGCCCTCCCAGGCGTACAGCACGGCGCGAGGTGCTGAAGCGGATTCGGCGGGTAAGGCGGCGTCTGGCATGGCGCGCATCATCGCTGATCGGTGGGGCGCTTGTAACGGGGCTTGTGTTTTGGTGGTGCAGCCGCGCTCTTGCGCGGCTGCCGCAATTCCCGGGGGCCACGAGCCCGTCTCCGCATTGCTTGCAAGCCGGCGCATCGGCGTTTCCTTTGGTCGAAACGGTGATCACTTGGAAAAAAGCGGGGGATAAACAACCACTCCGTACCATTGGAGTTGATCCTGACCAACAAGTGGCAGCAGTGAAAGCAACCGAACGTATGTTGCATATAATTTT
>JARJFC010000412.1 GCA_029310945.1 Leptospira sp. 96542 | reverse complement strand
CAGCACGCTGCCAGGTCAGCCCGCCACGATGCGTGACGCGCGCGAAGCGCAGGTGGAGAGCCTGATGACACGCCATGGCCAGGGGCTGGATCTGTACGCCTATCTGTCTGCGCGCTCGGAAGGACGCATCGACGCCGGCAAGCCCGGCCCCTGAGGGCAGGCCACCACGGCCACGGGACGCCAACGACAGACTGGGAAGGGGCTGGTTTGCGTATACCAGCCCCGGTAAACTTCGCCGCCGACGCCCAGTCATCACAGGGAGCCCGTGAATGCGCTTGCCAAGGTCCAATGACGCGACGCCCACGGCGCCGCGCCGCGATGACCTGCCGCCGCTGAATGTGGCCGTCGCGGCGGCCTGCGTGATCGGCCTGGCCGTCATCTGGTTCATGACCTTGCAGCGCATCGCCTACGAGCGCGAACAGGCCATCGCCTCGGCGATGGAGTCCAACACCAATCTCGCCATCGCCTTCGAGCAGCAGGTCTACCGAACGCTCAAGGCCGCCGAACAGGTGGCCAGCTTCGTGCGCGAACAGTACCTGAACCATGGCACGGCGCTCGACCTGCGGCAGTGGGAAGCCCGGGGCGTGGTGCGGGAGGCGATGTTCAACATCGTCAGCGTGGTGGATGCACGCGGCGACATCGTGCACAGCAGCCTCCTGCCACCCCGCGTGAACTACGCGGACCGCGAGTTCTTCACCGCGCAGCGCGATGTCGTGGCCGATCTCGCGAGCGACGCCCTGCATGTGAGCCGGCCCGTGCTGGGCCGCGTGACGGGCCGCTGGCAGATCCCCATGTCGCTGGGCATGTGGCGCGCGGACGGTCGTTTCGCCGGGGTGGTGGTGCTCTCGGTGGACCCGGCC
>JARJFC010000411.1 GCA_029310945.1 Leptospira sp. 96542 | reverse complement strand
GGCACGGACACGCTGGAAGAAACCGCCTGGCTTCTGCAGGTCTTGCTGGGGCCGCTGCTGCGCGAGATGGGCAAGCCGGTGGTGCTGACCTGCGCGATGCGTCCCGCCGATGCGCCCGACGCCGATGGGCCGGGCAATCTGCGCGATGCCTTGCAGGTCCTGGTCGAATCGGGGATGCACGAGGTGCTGGCTGTCTGTGCTCGGCGGATCATGAAGGCAAGTGCGGTGCAGAAGGTGCATGCGACCTGCCTGGATGCCTTTCGGTCTGGCGGGCAGCCGGACCTGGGGCGGATCGTGGACGGCTCAGTCGCTGACGTGGGGCGCATGGCGCGGTGGTCAAGCACGCCGGGCTCGGAGGACGCGCGAGACTCGGCATCTGTCCCGGTCGTGTCCGCGGGCAGGCTCGAATTGGCGTTGTCCACCCCCTCCTGGCCACGCGTCGAGCTTCTGTACAGCCATGCAGCGGCGGGCGGAGCCCTGGTGCAGGCCTTGTGTGATGCCGATCTCGCTCGGCAGCTGGGGGTTGCGCCCGTGCGTGGTCTGGTGGTCGCAGCCACGGGCAACGGGACGGTGCACCGCGACTTGGAGGTCGCACTCGGGTGGGCGCAGGCGCGCGGCGTGCGGGTGCTGCTCGCCACCCGCTGTGCCGAGGGCGGGCTGAAGGCCAAGGCGCGCTCAGGTGAGGAGACCGGTTTCGCGACTACCGACCTGAGCCGGTCAAGGCGCGCTTATCGCTGATGCTGGAACTGCTCGATGGGCGCTGACTTTGCGACCGGGCTTTTGTCCAGCGCCTGGGCTTATCCCGCGTTGGAAGTCCTGCATCTGGCCGGCATCGCCTTGCTGCTGGGCAATCTGGTCCTGCTT
>JARJFC010000410.1 GCA_029310945.1 Leptospira sp. 96542 | reverse complement strand
CTGACCATCTTCCGCCCCACCGATGGCCTGGACGAAGGGCCCGTGATCCTGCAAAAGCACTGCACGATCGAGGCCGACGAAACACTGGGCGAGGTCTATTTCAACAAGCTCTTCCCGATGGGCGTGCAGGCCCTGCTGGAGGCGGCCGACCTGGTCGTCGCGGCACGTCACACCGAAACCGCGCAGGACGAAAGCCAGGCCAGCTACGAGGGCTGGTTCAAGGCCGAGGAGGCGCGCATCCACTGGGGGCGGCATGTGGATCAGGTCTACAACCTGATCCGCGCCAGCAATCCGGCGCCTGGGGCCTGGTGCGAGATGCACGACGCGCAAGGCCGCGTGATGAAGGTCTTCTTCTATGAATGTCGCAAGCACATGGCACGCACCTTTGGCGCGGTGCGCGGCAAGCCCGGCGACATCGTTGAAATCGGCGCACAGTCGATCTTCATCGCGGCCCAGGGCGGAGAAATTGAAGTGCTGCGGGTCAAGGCCATCATCAACGGCGTGAGCGGCAAGAAGATGGACGCCGCCACGTTCGCCCGCGAGAACGGGCTTCGTGCAGCATGCTGAATCGCGCGATCAGCATGGCACATGGAAAGATGATTTTTTGCCAGCTGCAAATGTAAGCAAGGTGGCTCGGGCGTAGCGCGGGCATACTTGAAATCACGGCATCCCATTCATTGAAACGCTGGCTTCCGGGCAGCCCCGTCACACGACGAGGCTGCTTTTTTTCTGCCCGCGTCAAACCGTGTTTCCCCGGTGTTTCCCCTGCAGGACGCGGTGGCTGGCCTGCCCGTGCGGCGGGATTCGATCTTCCGCATCTACTCCATGACCAAACCCATCGTCTCGCTGGCGGCGCTGATGCTGGT
>JARJFC010000040.1 GCA_029310945.1 Leptospira sp. 96542 | reverse complement strand
ATAGTAGGAACTAAAGATGGATTTGCTGTCTTGTTCCAAGAAATTTATCAGAATATAAGTTTTCCTAGCCAATACAATTTTGAAGATTGGATTATATTTCGCCCCGAACTAATCAAACCAATCCGAAAACCAGAACTTTATTTAAAAGGAAATTCCGAACTATTTAGTTTTTTTGTACAAAATAAAAACAATAAACGTTTGGTTTATACTAATGTAATAGTTTATGGCAAAAACGATTTATTACCAAAACCTCTCGTCAAACGTAGGCCAGTGGAAGATGCGTTGGAAACAAAAGAAGAAGGTGATTGGAAAACAGTTCCTAAAAAATTAGAAATACTTAATGATTTACGAAAAAAAAATCTAATCACCGAAAAAGAATACCAAAGGAAAAAAGAAGAACTTTTAAAGGAATTTTAGATTCCATCCCCGTGAATGAATTCTTGTAAAAAATCCTCGTCTTCTTTTGTTTTCGGTGGTTCTGTTCCTTTTTCTAGTAAACTTTGTTTTTCAAACAATTTGTTAATGAGTTGTTGTTGGGTTTCCACTTTTTCTAATAATACAGAAAATACTTTAGCGATTGGATCTGGCATTTGATTGTGATCTAGCATCTGTTCGGCGCTATCGCTAGAATCTCCAGCTTTTACTACTTTTCCTGGTATACCTACAACGGTACTTCCTGCTGGTACGTTTCGCATAACAACCGATCCAGCTCCAACCCGGACATGATCCTCGATTATTATATTTCCGAGTACTTTTGCACCAGCACCTATGACCACATTTTTGCCAATGGTTGGGTGGCGCTTTCCAGATTCCTTTCCTGTTCCGCCGAGAGTGACACCTTGGAAGATCAAACTGCCTGAACCAATAATGGCTGTTTCCCCAATGACAACCCCTGAACCATGATCGATGAAGACACCCTTACTGATTCTGGCACCTGGATGGATATCGATTCCAGTGATGAAACGACTGATATAATTTAGCAACCTAGGTAGAATTGGTAGTTTGCATAAATACAATGCGTGGGCTATTTTATGAAACCAAAGGGCATGCAAACCGGGGTAACAGAGGATAATTTCTAAATAGGACTTTGCGGCCGGGTCAAACTTTTTAATAATCTTGATATTTTCAAACATAGAACATTAGGCAATGGTGCTAATTTTAGACTGGCCAATTGATTCCAAAATCGTAAGTTCCAAAGAAAAGAACCTAGAGAGATATTAGAAAGAAAGAGATAAAGTCAAAAAATTTTGCCCAAGGAATCACCCCTTGGGCATAGGTTTTTTTAAACCCTTTATATTTCAATGTTTGTTTTTTTAAGATTGATTCCCCATTTTGGTTCGTTAATGTATCATTGAGATTGAATTTGGGCAAAAGTTATACAATTTGAATTCGAAAATATTAACTCAGATACTGTTGTTTTGCGTAACCATTTTTACATTGACATTTTCTGAAATTTTATTCAATGAAGCGGTTCCGCAAACTTTAGAAAATTACAAATTGACATTCTTTCAAAATTGGCCATATTCAATTTCTCTAATACTCATTTTATTTGCACATGAAATGGGGCACTACCTTCCTGCGAGATGGTATGGTGTTAAGGCGAGTTTGCCTTATTTTATACCTTTTCCGTTTGGTCCGATAGGAACGATGGGTGCTGTCATTCAAATCAAAGAACCGATTCCCAATAAAAAAATTTTATTTGATATTGGAGTTGGTGGACCTGCTGCAAGTTTATTTCTTTCTGCGATAGTTTGGATGGTTGGAATTTCACTATCAGACATCATCCATTTGCCTCCAGACTTTGATCGGTCACGTTTTCTATTTTTTGGAGATAGTTTATTCACACGTTTTTCGAGTGAGTGGATACTCGGTCCAATCGATTTTAATACGATGGAAATCCAAGCGCATCCTTTGGCTAAAGCAGGGTGGGTCGGTTTACTCATTACCGCGATCAATCTTCTGCCTTTTGGACAGCTGGATGGAGGTCATGTCATTTATTCTATTTTTGGAGAATCTTACAGAAAATGGATTCGGTTTTTATATTATGGATTTTTAATTTTAGCTTTATTACATTTTACATGGTTGATTTGGGCGTTTATCATTTATTATGCGTTAAAAATTGAGCACCCGTACATCCGAGATTCTTCCGAAGGAATAGGATCGTTTCGAAAATATTTTGGTATTTTTATGTTAATATCAATCGTATTTATATTTGTACCACAACCAATCATTTTGGGTTCGGAATTTTTTAATCCAAGTTTATTGTCTGATCTTTTGGATTTAGCATTTTAATAAAGGTGTATGTATGAAAAAACCAATTTTAATTTTAATGATTTTATTTTCACTCGCTATAGGGGCTCAAGAAAGTAAAGAATACAAATTATCTGACAAAGCATATGGGCTTGCATGGGACGGTGTCAATTTTTGGTATATTGATACAAATAGAAGAGCGATTATTAAAATTAATGAAATTGGTGAACAGGAGATATTTAATCTTGGTTTGGCGAACCTTCGTGGAATTAGTTTTGATCAAAGGGAAGGTAAATTGCTTGTTGTGGCACCAAAACAAATCTTAAAGTTAGATCCAAATACTGGCGGCATCACAGATAAAATTCCGTTGCCTCTCCCAAACATTGCTGGGATTGCGAGTGTTGGAAATTATTATTATTTGTTAGATTTAGAATCTGGAAAAGTTCAAATTTATGACCAAGCCACTTCCCTTCTCATTGGTGGTTTTTTTACTGATAGAACACGACCTAGAGATATTTGTTATGGAAGGGAGTCTCTGTGGATTTCAGATTCATCAGACAATAGTGTGTATCGTTATGATGCAAAAACAGGAAAAATTACAGGATCAATCAAAACCAATTTAAAATCCATTCGCGGTGTGCTTTTAAGTGGATCAAAATTGTGGGTAGTGGATAGAGAAGAGAAAGAATTAAAAAATATTCCCTTTATTGAAACAGAGAGGTTCATTGCTTCTGGAGAGGAAGAGTTTAGTTTAGAAGTTACTGTAAAATTTAAGATTAGTTCTGGTTCCTTATCAAAATCACAAATTGCAATATTTCATCCACCGTCTAACGAACAACAAAGGATTCGTTCTGTTAAATTTTTTGATACAGGGTACCAACCAAATTTTATCCAAAGAAATCGGGTTCATATAAAAAAACTTTCCATTGAAGATTTGCCAGGTGAACAAACAGTAAAATATAAATTTTCTTCACGTAATCAATTTATCAAATATTATGTGGGTGATGAATATTTGGATAAAGAATCAAATTTTCCACCTGATACAGCAAATTTTTACTTAAAAACAAACCAAAATTTAAAATGGAATGCGCGCGAGTATTTAGATGCAATTTTTCTAACAAGGCAAACTGCTGCGAATAACAGTGAGTTTTCAAAAAAAATGACAGAAATGGGTGTTCCTATCCAACCCTTTCGTATGATCCGTTTTGAAAAAGGAAAACCAAAATCAATCCAAGATTCTGTTTCTATTTTCATCATGGGTTATGGTTGGGTTCCGATTGGGGATATCGCTCTCGGTACCAATACTGACAATCGTTATTTTGAGAAAAAAGAATCTGATTTAATTCTTTTCCAAAGTATGGATTTAAAACCTGCACTCTCGCCTGTTTACTTTAAAAAAGATGCAAATTCAGAATGGGAAAACTTACCTGCTGAAATTACTTATAAAATTAAGTAGCCTTTTTGTATTTAATTCTTGTTTGTCGACAACTGCGACAATTGAGCATTTATTCCCTGAAGAAAAAATGCAACGAGAAGCGCGTTTGGAATTACTTGTTGAAAAAACATACTTTGATTTTCATAAACTGGGGAAAGAATGCAAAGATGAGCCTGGTATATTAAATTTTTACTGCAAATTGCAAAGAGTTGTTTCTGTCTCCCAATTGGCAGACTTGCTTGGAGTTTCCATATTCAAAGAAGGCCCACATACGAGATCCCGACTTATATTGAATCATACTCGCGAGTTTGGGCATTACAATTTAGAATTTCCAGTCAAACTCAGAGAATATTTGATTCCTGCGAAAAAGAAGCCAAGTTTTCGCGCAATCACCCAGCCAGTGTACGATAAGTTTATAAAAGTAACTGCGAGATCCTATTTTTCCGTTTATCAAAAGTTAGATTCTAATCCAGATTTTTTTGATAAGGAATCAAAACGTTATGAAACCCTTGTGGAAGAAAAAAGATTAGAACCTTTTTATTTAGACAGATTCATTTTTTTTATGCACCCTGATTATACAGACAGTCAAGATGTTGAGGAAGCTGCAAAATTTACGATTCGGAAAAACGATGAAAATGTGAGCGGTGAAGTAACACGTGAAGCTGTTGGTTTTTGGCTCAGACGGAAGATTGATGGAACAAACCTCGAGTTTTTGTTAGGGCTTATCGACTTATTAAAAATTTATGATTCCGAGTTTTATGAAATACGAACCAATCTGGATGCAAAGTGATAACTTGAGTTTTGCGGTGAACTATTCACTTCAATTTCATGATAAATTCAAAACCTAGATAGATTGGTCATTCTAAACAGATTTTTACAGCGTCGACTACATCTTTCACATCGGAATCTGTCATACCAGCAAAGAGAGGAAGCGAAACTGAGCGATCGTACATTTTGCACGCATTCGGATATTCTTTGCGATCATATTTGAAAGTTTTTTTGTAGTAAGGGTGTTCAAAGATTGGAATGAAATGCAAACTTGTACCAATATTTCTTTCTTTTAATTCTTCGACCAAACTATCTCTGCCTATCTTTGCAATTTTAGGATCTACTTCAATTCTGTATAAGTGCCAGCTATGAATTCCATTTTCATCACACTTTGGAAGTTTGATTCCTTTTAGAGTTTTGAATTCATCATTATAATGTTTGGCGATAGATGTCCTTCTATCCCAAAAAGCATGTGATTCTTTTAATTGCACAACACCCAGAGCGGCTGCAATATCAGTCATATTATACTTAAAACCCGCATCCACAACTTCGTAATACCAGCCAGGACGATTGAAAGCATCCCTATTGATTCCATGGAGTCGCATTTTACGAATTCTTTCAGCAGCTTCTTTATGATTTGTAGTGATCATTCCACCTTCGCCAGTGGTGATCCCCTTTGTTGCATAAAAACTAAAAACAGTAAAATCTCCCCATATACCAATCATCTTATTTTTATGCACTGCAGGAAATGCGTGTGCAGCATCTTCAATTACAAAGAGATTGTATTTTTTTGCGATATCGATGATGGCTTCCATATCACATGTATAACCAGCTAGGTGAACTGGAAGAACTGCCTTGATTGTTTTTCCAGTTTTTTTTGATGTGAGAGTTTTTCCATTCCAATGGCATTTATTTGTGATTGTTTGTAAGAGTGTTTCAGGCGTTAGCAGGTTGTTCTTCGGGTCTACATCAGTTAAGATGGGTTCTGCTCCGAAATAACAAATCACCTCAGTGGTTGCGGTGAAAGTGATGGCACTCGTGATTGCAGCATCTGCACCCGTCATTCCAATGGCTTCCAATGCCAGGTGTAGACCGGCTGTTGCAGAATTGAGAGCAATGGTCTCTTTACTACCCACAAAATCTCCAAATTCCATTTCGAACTGTTTTACTTTTGGACCAGATGTGACCCAGCCAGACCGTAATACTTGCGCCACTTCCTCAATTGCATCTTCTGAGATTGAGGGCAAAGCAAACGGAAGGAAGGTTTTGCGTGTAGTGAGCATATTCATTTATACGACATAATTCGGAAAAAATTCCACTCTTTTCCGCTCCCAAACAGACTATCGGTGGGTTTTTTCGAAGCTAAATAGGGATTTTCACTCGGCTTGTAAAAATCTTCTTGAAGAGACCTAAGAATCCTCTGATCCTTTCCTGGAACATGGAAGTTCCTTTCTCTGAAATCTTAGAACGTATCTCCGTCATTGACCGCGACATAGCCGAACTGAATCGGTTAAAGGGAAGGTTGCCTGCGGACAGACCGTATTCTCCCTCCATCCAACTTACATTTGACAAACAAATCAATACACTTTTGAACGAACGAGTTTCTCTGATGGAACTCCCAATTCTCCATCCTCCGCTTTGGTTGCTGTCTAAAGATGGAGTTGAAGAACAAGACAAATCAGTTCTCAAAGAAAGAAAGTCTCTACTTGCTGGCGATCTTTCGGTTTCGCACCCGAATGAACAAGATGTAATCAATTTTATCAGAGAAATTCCCAAAACTGAAATCCATTTGCATTTAGAAGCTTGTGTAAATAAGGAAACTTTAAAATTTTTATACAAAAAAAATGGAGTCGAAGTAACAGACAAAGAATTTGAGGATAAATATAATTTTAAAGATCTAAATGGTTTTATCCAAGTTTTCTTTTTTGTCCAAGGTGCTGTCAAAGAAGCGTCTGACTTAGGTTATTTTATCGATAGTTTGGCTGAGTATTTACGTTCCAATAATATCATTTACTGCGAAGCATTCTTTGCGCCTTCAAAATTCATTCAAAACGGATTGGATTTTGATGAAATGGTGGAAGTTATGGTTACCCGAATTCGCCAGATTGAAACCAAGGATGGTATCACAATCCGATTGTTAGTTGATGTATCAAGATCATTTGGTCCTGAAAATGCAATGAACAATTTACGTAGAGTGCTCGGTGTAAAACATAAAGAAGTTATCGGAATTGGTCTTGGTGGAGCAGAGTTAATGGGTCCTGCTAAAGATTACGCTGAAGTTTTTAAGCTCGCTCGAGAATCTGGTCTGAGGACAGTTGCACATTCAGGTGAAGATGATGGTCCTTGGGCTGTTTGGGATGCAGTTAGCTTGTGTAAGGCGGAAAGGATTGGCCATGGAACATCGGCTATCCAAGATCCAGAACTCATCCGTTACATGAAAGAGAATAAAATTCCAATTGAAATTTGTGTAACTTCCAACGTGTTCACGGGTAAATATGTACGTAAGGAACAAAATCATCCTGTGCGGTACTATTATGACCAAGGTTTACCACTTTGTATCAATACAGATGATCCGGAAATATTCAATGTAAACCTAACTTACGAATTTTTTAAATTGTATCGGTTTTTAGATTTTTCATTGGATGAGTTGGTTGATTTAATTCGACAAGGTGTATTCTGTACTTTCCACCCGAACAAAGAGACACTTTGGGCGGCAATGGAAGAAAAAATTGATATCATCAAACTAAAATACAATCTCCAGCCACAGAAGTTGCTGTCAGCTGTCTGAGAACAGTGATCCTTGATTAATTCAATAACCAAGTAAATTCAATATTAAGGAAAATTATATGCTCTTCAATTTAGGAATTTGGGAAATTGTAATGTTATCCCCATTCATAACAGTGATTGTTAGTCTATACTTTCTACCTTCACTGTACTTGGTTGTGTATAAAAAATTTGATTTTAAAATTTTTCTCTTCAATTTGTTCTTCGGTTGGACCGTTGTTGGTTGGATTATCCTCATGTACATGTCCAACCGTCATGTTCACAGAATCTAAACCATATAAATTAAAAAAGAATAGGTTTGAAACAATTTTTATCTTTTTGTAGAATTGATGGCAAGGTAAGATTCTGAACTCACAAAAATCGCATTCCATCTACATCGTGGATGACCATCCTGTGATCCGAACTGGATTACAAGCTGAGATAGAGGGGGATGTTGAACTAGAATTTAAAGGGTCTTCCGAATCGATCTTACGTGCTTTACACGATCCAAAATTATCACAGTCGCAGATACTCATCACTGACATTTCTTTGAAAGATGAAAATGGAATCCAAGAATTATCAAATATTAAAAAACAAATTCCACATTTAAGAATTATTTTTTTTACAATGCATAGAGATTGGGCATATTTAGAGAAGGCTTTTAGTTTGGGTGCGGATGGATATATTCTAAAATCTACACCTATGCCTCAGCTTGTTTTGGCAATTAAGGAAGTAATTAAAGGAAATAAAATATTTCCTGATGAAATAAAAAATTTCAAGCCTGAAAAAACTTTTAATCCGAACTTAAATTACAACCTAGAGCAGTTGACAAAACGTGAGAGGGAAATTCTAAAATACTTGGCAGAAGGAAAACTAAACCGCGAAATTGCGGAAATATTGAATTTGAGTGTACGCACAATTGAATCGCACAGGGCGTCCATATTTAACAAATTGAATGTAGATAACATTGTAGAGTTAGGCCAGATTTTATTCCAAATGAAAGTCAACGAACAAACTTAATTGAGTATCATACTACTACCCAATTGGTAAGATGATCGTAATTCTAGCACCATGGTTTTCATTCGAGTCTAAAAATATTTGTCCGTTGTGTGCATGAATTATCTTTCTAACAATTGATAAACCAAAACCATTTCCCATTGATTTATTTGAAACTATTTCCGAATGATAAAATGATTTTTTTATTTCTTCCGTAAAACCAGGACCTTCGTCTCTAAAGATCATATAAAGTGAGTTGGACTCTACTTCAATGGAAATTTTAAATAATCCATTGCCATTCATAGCTTCCAGAGCGTTTTTTGCTATATTTAGAAAAACTCTTCGGATTCGAAGAGGATCAAATTTCATAGTAAGATCTGTTTGGATAGAAAATTCTAATTTTATATTCGTATTTTCAAAAAATAATTTTAGATCCTCTTTGATATTAAGGAAATAATCATTCATATTTAGTTCTTGTAAGTCTAAAATAATTTTATTTTTAGAAAACTCTAGTATATCTAATGTTAGGTTTGTTAAAGATTCAATTTCTTTAACTGCTTTAGTATGTGAATCATGATCGTCCTTATCATTGAAGTTTTTTATAATATTTTGCAATATGATGATATGATGGCTAATATCGTGTGCAATTTCAGAAGAAAGTTCGCCAATGATTGCAAGTTTTTCGCGATTTTGCCTTTGGATATTTAAAAGTGAAAGAGACAAAGCATAAGCAATTCCTTTAATCCAATCTACATCTGTATCTTTTTGTTTGAATGGTTTAGAAGGCACATCTAAAATTAAATTTGGTTTTTCGTTTTGATAAATAGGTATATATAAATTTTCGCCAATGAATTGAATTTCAGACATTGCCGTAAAATCGACAATTTGGGAATGAATTTCGAAAACAGATTCAACTTGGGTAACTTTTAATCGTTCATTTTCTTGCAAACAATACAGATTCCAATGTTCTTGGGCTTGATCATATAATAGAATACTAGTAAGTTTATTTTGGTAATTATAATTTCGTAGTATATCCAGCGTAACACTAATTGCATTGGTTATGTTTGATGAGGATAAAATTCTTTGTGTGGATGTTACCAATGATTTTAGCTGCAAAGTTAAATTTTCCGATTTAGTAAATGAATTTGAAAACTGTTTCGAAACTAAAATAGATTGAGATACGATGATAAAAAATTGTCCAAAAGGTATTAAATAAACAGATTGAATGAGCCCAAATGTAAGAAGTATGTCATTTACATTTGTAGCCATTAGTCCAAAATACCCTAAAAATAATACCCAAGCTCCTTGTTTCTTCTTGGTAATTCCGATTACAAGGAGAAACATCCAACAAGGTATCAATACCAGAAAACAATAGACCAATATTGGGTTTAATATTTTCGCATAAACAAAGTTTGGTGTAAATATAATAAAAAGGCACATTAAATAAATAGGAAAATTGAAATAATGTCCAAATCGTTTCCAAAATTGATTGGGAGAAAAATGGTATAGAAATTCATAAAGAATCGGAACCGAAATGAATATTGATAAATATTCTAATCGATTGAGAAATTCCCAAGAAAGATCTGGAAAAAAAATATGTCCAAATCGTTCTCCAGTTGTGAGTGTGCGGAGTAAAATACATAAACAGTGAATGGCAAAAAGAAGAGGGCTTAATTCTTTTCTACGGAATGCGTATAAAAGCAGATTGTAACAAGCCATGACTCCAGCTGTAGCAGAAATTGTAATACTAAACAAAAGTTCAAATTGTTTGTTTCGAATGATGTTTTCTGCCTTTCCCAATTCAATTGGATACCAATACCCACCCCAAAGGTTTTGGTAGTTTGAAATGTGGATAACTATATTGAGGCGATCAGATTTAGGTAGGATTACGGTTTGAGGGAGGTATTGCGGTTTGGAAAATTCTTTTGTAACACTGATAATTCCAGCTTTACTCACTTCTTCACCATTCACAAATAATTTATATGCTGTTCCCAAATCGGGAACATAGATTGCGAGTGATTCTGAATTAGGAGCAAGTTGAATGTTTAATTGGTAACTCGCGTATCCAAAACTGCCAATTTTCTCACCATAAAAATTTGTATCATTCCAGACAGAAGGACTTTGTTTGAATATAAATTTTTGATTTTTCTCATTGTTATTTTCTTCTGGTGGAATGAATTCTTTCCAATAGAATTTCCATTCACCAGCAAGAGGTATGATCGAATCATTGTTAAGCGAATAATTTCGCAGATCCAAAAAGCCTTTATTGGCTTTCGGTATGGGATCCTCAGCCTTGTTTTCGTGACAATGAAAACAAAAAAGGATATTGAAATATATTAGAAATTTTAGGAAGCCAATTTTCGTTTCCAACCAAAGCTAGGTATGAAACTCCCTTTCGAAGGAGTCAATTAGAAAATACACTTGCAGACGGGCGCTATAAGACAACCAGTATGAGTATTTCGTTTATTGATTTACGGCTTCTTTCAATGCTGCGATGTCAATTTTTTTCATCTTTAACATGGCTTGTGTCGCACGTTCCGCTTTGATCGGATCTTTATGCGAAATCAGCTCTAAAAGAATTTTGGGTGTGACCTGCCAATACATACCAAATTTATCTTGAAGCCAACCACACATACTTTCTTTGCCACCATCTGCTAAAAGTGAGTTCCAATAATAATCTACTTCTTTTTGCGTTTCTACGCTGATCATAAAGGAAACGCCCCAAGTAAATTTAAACTCAGGCCCACCATTGTAAGCTGTAAACTTTTGTCCGTTTAAAATGAACTCACCTTGCATTGGGTTGGCAGTGATGATTTTGGATTTTTTAAAAACCGATGCGTAGAACTTTGCCACCTCTTCAATGTTTGCATTGAACATAAGGAAGGGTGTAATGCTATGTGTTGGATTGGCTCGATAATCCAATTTTTTAGAACTAGATTTTGCCTTTGTTCCAGTAGGTTTCTTCTTTTTTGGTGCTGCCATATTGTTTCCTTTTTTTGTTTGGTTGGATAGGTTTTGCTGCAAAATGTTCAATTTGTTTTATTAAAAACAGAGATATTTAATTTCAGGGTCAGAAATAGTTCAATTATTTATTTTGCACTTGGAAGGAATTGATTGGGAATTACAACGTAAGGTAGGGCTATCGTTTCTCTGAATATGGAATAGAAATCTCTGATTTCGAAATGCTTCGAATAGGTGGTTTTAACATTTTGGTGTACGAAAGTTAGGTTGCATTTTCGGTCAACCTAACTTGATTTAAGTTTGATACTTTAAATTTTCTTACTACTATTTAATCAATAATCCCCAATCGTTTGAATATTTGAGGAATCCTTTCTAAATAAGGTTCGATTTGAAAAATTTCATCCAAATCACTGTCTTTTAAAATATTTGAACACCTAGGGTCTTTCTTTAATAAATCGCGAAGGTTTTTGGATTGGTCCCCCCATACTGCCATCGCATTTTCTTGGACAATGAGGTAAGCATCCTCCCTTGTGATTCCACCTTTTTCGATGAGCCAAAGTAGAACTTTTTGAGAGAAAATAAGTCCTCGAGTGACATTTAATGTTCGTTCGGTGGCATCAGGATAAACATGCAAACCTTTTAGAACAAAATTCATTTTTTCCAAAATATAATCAAGAGCTATGGTTGAATCTGGAATCACAATCCTTTCTGCCGATGAATGGGAAATATCCCTTTCGTGCCAAAGTGGTACGTTTTGTAACCCAACATTCACGTTGGAACGAATCACACGAGAAATTCCAGAAATACGCTCGCAGACAACAGGGTTTCGTTTGTGAGGCATTGCAGAAGATCCTTTTTGCCCTTTGGCAAAGGGTTCTTCCACTTCACGACCTTCTGTTTTTTGTAAGAGACGAATTTCAGTTGCCATTCGGTCTAGGCTTGCTGCCACAACTCCGAGTACAGACATATAAAAAGCATGGCGGT
This sequence comes from Leptospira sp. 96542, assembly GCA_029310945.1. Lineage (GTDB taxonomy): Bacteria > Spirochaetota > Leptospiria > Leptospirales > Leptospiraceae > Leptospira_A. Next base: position 19,685 of record JARJFC010000040.1, on the reverse strand, counting down.
CACGGGAAATAACCTGTGTGGCGATTGGGTCAACTTCCAAGCCGAGTTTGTCTAAAACATATTTTTCTATCTCCAAATCGATGTTAGAGTATGTACCGACCGCACCCGAAAGTTTACCAACAGCAATTTGTTTGCGCGCCTCTTTCATTCGTTCTAAGTTTCGTGTCATCTCCGCAAAGAAAAGTGCAAACTTTAACCCAAGTGTCATAGGTTCAGCATGGATCCCATGGGAACGTCCAATGCATGGAAGGTCTTTGTATTCTTTTGCCTTTTCTTTCGTGGTTTCGAGTAAGGTTTCTGTCCGTTTGATGAGTAGATCCATGGCTTGTGCCATCTGAACACAGAGTGCAGTATCCCCCACATCGCTTGAGGTGAGACCAAAGTGGACATGGCGGCCAGCAGGCCCAATGTATGAATTGAGATTGGTGAGGTAGGCGATCACATCATGGTGGACTTTGGACTCAATCTCCAAAATTTCATCCACATTGAACTTTGCTTTGTTTTTGATGGTTTCTAAATCTTCCTTTGGAACTTCTCCGCGGTTGGAACGGGCTTCGCAGGCATAAATTTCAATGTCTGTCCAAATTTTGAATTTGTTCTCTAATTCCCAAATGTTTGAGATCTCGGGGTGGCTATATCGATCAATCATAAGGGCAGACTTTCATTACAAACTTCCACTTCAACTGTGAAATTTTACGATTGCCGAACGACGTTCACATGCCATCATTAGGGCAAAGTATCATAAAATTTGAGGTAAATATGTCCAAAGAGTTCGAAGGAAAAGTAGCACTGGTCACTGGCGCTGCATCCCCCATTGGATTGGGAAGAGCAATTGCAAATCGTATCGCATCGCACGGTGCAAGTTTAGTGTTGGTTGACTTGAACCAAGAAAAAATTGAAGAAGCAGCAAGAGAAGTGGAAACAAAATTTGGTGTGAAGGCAATTGGTGTGGCTGCCAACGTAACCAAACCGGAAGATTGTGATAATGCAATAGCCAAAACAAAAGAAGCATTTGGAAAACTTGATTTTCTCGTAAACAATGCTGGGGTTTTGAAAGACAACCTCCTCATCCGAATGTCAGAACAAGAGTTTGATTTTGTGATGGATGTAAACTGTAAAGGTGTTTTTCTTATGACCAAGTCAGCAAGTAAACTCATCCTAAAATCAGATTCTGGCAGAATTGTCAACATCTCTTCTGTTTCTGGTCTCACTGGTCAACCAGGCCAAGCAAACTATTCTACATCAAAAGCTGGTGTGATTGCACTCACAAAGGTATCAGCTCGTGAATTTTCGGGACGAAATGTACTCGTGAACGCTGTGTGCCCTGGATACGTACAAACAGAAATGACAGGAACTCTTTCTAAAGAAGTCCAAGAAAAATTAACTGATCCTGCAGTCATTCCACTCAAACGACCTGGAAAACAGGAAGAAATCGCATCAGCTGTGAAGTTTTTTCTCAGTGAAGATGCATCTTATATAACAGGAACCTTCCTCCGTGTGGATGGTGGTGCTGCTATCGGGATGTAGTTTTCGATTTATCCTTCGCCTTTGGTGTTTTTACATTTGGTTTACTCACCTTTGTCACCTTAGGCGAAGATTTGGTTTGGTCAGATTTTGTAGATTTTTTATCGGCACTTGAATTTGCGACTGTATTTTTTTTCTCTTCAGGAACAGGTGGAGCTTTGATTTCGTATTCGTACTTTACCGTTGGGCTCCAATTCCCCGCATAATCTCGCACGCTTAAGAGCAATTCATGTTTGCCTGGTTCGTATAGAATCTCTGGTTCAAAAATTTCAAGCCTACCATCTTTTGGAAAAAATTCTGCTTTGCCTTGGAACCCGTCCACTTTGATGTCAAATCCATCTGGCATTATCCCTGATCCTACATCCACAGCTTTCATGAGCAAAACAAAATCCTCTTTTGGATATACCGTTTTGTTCATAGATTCATGTAAATAGACATTGGGAGGTGTTAGATCAGACAAAACAACGAAGAGGCCTGTTTTACGCAGTCGAACTTTAAAAAACTGACCCCAAGCACTAAATGAAGAACCGTTTATTTTTTTTACATCTCCATTGGGTAACACTTCGTACAAATCGGCTGAGTTGATATCTTTGGTACGAGGCACTTTAACGTACAAATCATAACCTAGATTAAAATCGTTAAAATCGGGTCCAATTTTATAAACACTGGAAAGTTGGTTTAAACCTTGCGTATTGATTTTTACATCTTCTTTCGCTTCTATATCAAAAAATGCTTTGGAATAAACAGCATTTACTGGAAAAAACAATTCAACTTTAGTATCTTTCGATTTAAATGTCGTATAACGGTCGTAATGTACATTATATTTCCATTCTTTAGTAACAATATGACTGTAATCACCTTGGTCTTTTAAAACAAAAAAAGAAGCGAGAGACATTTGATTTCCCATTCCTGTTGCTCGAATGGTAATTTCGCTTGGTTCGCCAATTTTTAAGCGATCACTATCAATAATGCCTTGTTCTCTTTCTGTACGCCTCATTCCAAGTAAATCGTTTCCATCTCTCGTATGCAAATAATATGAAAATGGATTTCCATTGGGTTTGCTAATACTGCTGTCATACAATAAAACATTTTTTCGAGTATGGTTTTTTAGAATTTTAGACATCTCAAATCCTTGTAAGATTTGATCACCAAGTAACATGTCTAATGTGAACACACCCAATCGATTTGTATTGGATTTTTGATGGATAGCAATTTGTAATCCTACTTTACCCTGAATAAAAAGAGTTGGTGATTCTAATAGTTCAAAACGATTATTGCCTAAGTCATAAAATGGAATTTCAATTGCTTCATTGCGTCCGTTGATGAAAGTCCGAGGCGACTGAGGGGTAATTCGTAATGCATTGAAGATAATGGGTTCTGCAATTTTATAACCCAAACCAAAATGAATGGGGTTATAATAAATATTGTCCTTAAAAAGTTCAAAATGAAGATGTGGTGGTCCAACACCCGTGTCTCCCGAGTAAGCAATGATATCACCTGCATTTACTTCAACAGGTTCAGGAAGGGCGATGTCGAAATCTCTTCTATCTTTGAATCTTTTGGCTTGTTTGGATTTTAAAATTTGTTTAACAACTTTTGGGGCAAATTTATGCAAATGACCATACCGCGAAGTCATACCATCTTCATGTTGTAAAAATATCGCATAACCAATGCTCGTCCAGCGTCTTTGTACACGGGTGACAGAACCTTTTGCAACAGCTAAGATTGGTATACCGATTCGCCCTCCTGTGGAAAAATCCTGTCCCATATGGAAGTGCCCAGTTCGGAATTCGCCGAAAGCTCCAGTGATGTTATCGTAACCTTTTACGGGCCAAACATAAGGAGTTTTTAATACGAACCCAGGGGGGAAATTAGATACAGAAGTGCCCGTGAGGGAGAAACTAAAGAATAGGAGGGTATAAGTGCAGATACGAAACATCAGAATTCAGTATAATTTTCGGCACATCTTCTGAAAAGACTAATACGAAACCAAGCCCCAAAGATCGATTTCTTTGGGACTTAAGGAGTGTTACTAATTTTTAAAATTTGGTCTGCGTTTTTCTTTGAGAGCTGTCATTGCTTCGAGGAGGTTATCAACGACACCTGGTTGTTCAAACGAACGAGTGGTTTCTTTTTGGTATTCTTCTAATTTGGCGATCAAACTGCCGTTTAACGTATTTTTGGTGGCTCGATAGGCTGACATTGGAATTTTTGCCAAAGATTCTAGCTTTTTTAAAGATAATTTTCGGATTTCTTCAAGTGTAGGGGCAATTTCGTCAATGAGGCCAATGTTTTTTGCTTCCCCGGCTTTGTACACTTTTCCTTCCAAACAAACTTCCGACCAGTACCGTGGTTCAACACACATTCGCACTCTATCAATAAAACTTCCTGGAAGCGGCAGACCGACGTTCACTTCAGTAAATCCGATTCGTCCTTTACCATCCACCATATATTTAAAATCGGATGCCACTGTGATCACAGCTCCTCCACCCATAGAATATCCAGTCACTTCAGTGATCAGTGGTTTATCGAATTTAACAATTTCGCCAAACAAAAGTACAATGCCACCAACTTCGCTGATAAGGCGTTCTCGTGGAGTCGATAAAAGATTTTCGGCATCAAGTCCGTTGCAAAAAAATTTAGGATTGTCGGACGAAAAAATAACTCCTCTTTTTTTGGGATCCGCTTTGATCTCATTTAATATCTCACCTAGTTCCTTCATATTGGCACCTGTGAGTGAGTTTTGTTCATTCATCTGAAAACGAATGATTTCGCCTTTTCCGTTTGGTACTTCAATTTCTTCTCTTTGGTAATTCATTTGTTTATGGTTCTTCTTATTTTATTTTTAATTGTCTGTTGGTGTTGTATTTTCGATTGGTATATTGATTTGAACAGTACCCAAATCGGTTTCTGGAACGGAATCTTCCTTCTGCCCCAAATCCACTGGTGATTGTGGATCCTTCTGACCTTTGTCTTTTTTTTCTTTCTTTTTGGAATCTTCTTTTTTTTGTTCTTCCATTTTCATGTAGTCTTCAAATTCATTCGGAGCCATAAACACGAGAAGTTTTTCATCGTCCGTTGCATGTTCAATGAAAGCACCCATATGTCGGCCAGCAATGAAACATATTTTATCATGGTGTGTGAAGATTCGCATCACACGTTCAAAAACATCCACCTCTTCTTTTCCGAGTTCTGGCACGACCCGCACATCAAAACATAAATATTCGTTATGGAGTGATTTTAAAAAATTCGGAGTAAAAATCTTTTTGAATTCTGGAAAAACATAACGTTTTAGATTGGCTCTGCATTGGAAAAGAACCCTACCATGTGCACGGTCAACAGCAACAACGGAAAAATTTTCTCTAGTTTTGGAAGATTCGTTGAACTTATATTCATCCACGAGTGATTGGATTCTGTCGAGTAGCAATTGTTTGGTGAGAGGTTTTACAACATAATCAGTAAAACCCAATTTTTTATGATTGGTTATGAAATTTTGGTCTTCTTTGGGAATCATCGCCAAAATAGGAATATTATGTGTGATCACATCCTTACGGAGTTCTATGATAAATTCTAACTCTTTTTTGTCACGAAAGGTAAGACCCATCAGTATGATGTCTGGGTTGGATGATTTAACATACTCTTTGACAGTCTGATTGAATTTGGTTATGACCACTCGCTGCCGCAGTCCCAAAAAAATAGATTCTAAATCCTGGGCGGCAAAACTGTCATTTTCGATTGCCATGATGAAGTGCATAATGTTCCTAGATCAATCCTTCATCTGACGCCACACGGAATAGATTTCCAATTTTTTTTTGTTTCTCTGATAGAATTTTATCCGTTAGCACTTCACGCACAACATCTTCAGGGATGGAATGTAAATTATCAAAATCACGTTTGTAATCGGAGAGGGTCATTTTTCCAAAAAGTATATTTGCTTGGAATTGGTAAATTTGGTGTTCCATTAAAAACCCCAAGGTGTCCAAATCTTCCACTGCCTCAGCGGTGATGACAGCTTCCCTGTTGTCTGCGAGTCGTTTGCAATAATCGATAAATGCTAAATTGTCTAAAAATTTAATTTGGTCTTCTTCAATCTTAAATTTAAAACTAATCGGATCCAGTTTGAATTCTTTGATCATAATTCCTAGATCAAGCACGATTTGGTGTGATTGGCTTTTGACTCCAAAGTCATCGGCCGCAAAACTCATGCCATGCGAATAAAATGCCTGACAAACATCTTTTAGTGGAAATTTTGAATCATCGTATGGTTTTTCTACGAGTTCAAACCGAATGTTTTCTGGATTCAAATCTTTATTGGTAATGAGCTGTTTCAAACGATCCACTTTGTCGTTATAAGAAAATGTATCAATCAGAGATTGTGGTGAGATGTTAAACTTCAATAATCCTGGTGCTGACTCACAAGCAATGATGAGTTTTTCTAAAATCAAAAGTTCGATTCGGTTTAGGTCTTGGTCGGGTGGGATATCGCCGATTAAATCTTTATAACCGATGTAAGCGCCTCCACCGACAAATACTTCGCCACCTTTGACAGAAAATGTTTTTTCTTTTGGATGGTAGATGACTGTGGGTTGGATCATTGCTTCATGGACAGATCCAGAAATATAAGTGTTGGCTTTGTTATAATAAGTCCAACTCCACCGCACTAAGTTGTCGTTCAGGTTCTTTTCCGAAGATTTAAAAAGTTCTGTATAAACTTCGTCGTTGTCGGAAATAAAATTGGATTGAGTGCGAGAAACTCCAAAGTGAAAGGAAGCTGTTTTGTTTCGTAAACATTCTTGTTGGAATTTACCCACCGCATTTTCAATGTTAGGAAATTTTTCGATATCCCATTCAAACAAAGGGGCAATGCCCATCAGTATAATGTCTTTTTTTTCGATATAATGAAAACCAAAACTAATGTCTTCTAAATCCAAACAAGTGTAAAAATCTGTACGCAGAAGGTCTAAAAATTCGGTGAGGTTTAGCCCTGTGATTTTTTCAAACCGAATGAGGAAAAGGGGTTTGCCCAAATTGTCTTGGATGAATTTTTTTTTAAAAACTTCCAAGTCTTTCATTCCGTAATAATAAGGACCAGATAAAAGTTGATTTTTCAAATTTTGCCTTCGTATATGATTTGATTCAAAAACGACTCACGATAAATTTAAGTGAATTTTAGAAAATTGGCAACAAGGATAGTGTATGGTATTTAAATTTATTTATTTTTTACTCATCGGTTTGGCAGCAGGTTGGCTTACTGGCAGAATCCTCCGTGGTCGTGGTTTTGGCTTAGTTGCAAACCTTGTCATCGGGGTGGTTGGTTCTTTTTTGGGAGCCATTTTGTTTTCCGTACTTGGTTTTTCTGCGCACGGATTCATTGCCACTTTGATTTCCGCAGTGGTTGGTTCCATTGTTTTGATTTTAATCGCAGGTATGATTAAAAAATCCTAAAAACCGAGCCTTCGATCGGGGGATTCATTTTGTGACATAAATCTCCCGATCCTCTCTTGCAAATTTTTAATCTAGTTCAACACCTTCACCTAACTCAAAATTAGAACTCACACCTTGCACGTCGTCATTGGCTTCTAAATTGTCGATGAGTTTCATCACTTTTTCTGCCGTTTCTTTGTCGTTCACTTCGACTGTGGTCATCGGAATGTACTTAATTTCCGATTCTTCCATATTCAATCCTTTTGTGGAAAGTGCAGATTGTACGGCTTCGTATTCATTGGGGTTAGTCAAAACAACATACATTCCATCATTTACCTGGATGTCTTCGGCACCTGCACCAAGTGCCAAATCAAACAAGGCTTCTTCTGAAATTTGGTCTGTTTTGAGAGTGATTTGCCCTTTGCGTTCAAAGAGTCGAGAAACAGCTCCCGAGTTGGCAAGCGAACCACCGAGTTTTGTCAGGATACTTTTGATTTCAGGGGTAGTTCTTGATTTTTTGTCAGTCAAAACATCCACCATGATGGCCACGCCACCAGGTGCGTAACATTCGTACAAACACTCCTCATAGACCATACCTTCCAAACCGCCCGTTCCTTTCTTCACGGCACGTTCGATATTGTCTTTTGGCATATTGGCAGCTTTGGCTTTGGTAATCGCCAAGCGCAAACGCGGATTTCCCTCTTGGTCACCACCGCCTTCTTTGGCTGCTACCGAGATTTCTTTAGCAATCCTTGTGAAGATGGCGCCTCTTTTGGCGTCAATGGCACCTTTTTTCCTGCGAATTGTTGCCCATTTCGAGTGTCCTGACATAGTTTACTCCCAAAACAAATGTTTTTTCCGAATGAGATTTTTCAACAGATTTACCTTTTAACCTAGTTTCTTGACTCAGAGCGAAAGATGCAAAGTACTGTAAAAAACAATTAATAAGGCCAGCCATGATCGACTTTTCCATCACCGACGAACAAAAAGCCCTCCGAGATTTAGCTCGAGATTTCGCAAAAAATGAAATGATCCCCAAAGCAGAACACCACGACCACACAGGGGAATATCCAAAAGAAATCTTAAAAAAGGCGTTCGATGTTGGTCTTATGAATATGCATATCCCCACGGAGTATGGCGGGGCAGGGCTTGGTGTTCTGGATGAACTCATTGCTTCCGAAGAGATGTTCTATGGCTGCTCAGGGATGGCCACTGCCATTTTGGCAAACAACTTGGCTCTCGCTCCTGTACTTCTCGGTGCTGATGATTATGTAATGAAAAAATTCATCCAACCTATGACGGAACAATTCACACTTGCTGCCTATGCAGTGACAGAACCTGGCGCAGGGTCTGATGTGGCTGGTATTCGTACGACAGCCAAACGAGTGGGAGACGAATACATCATCAATGGATCAAAAATGTGGATCACCAATGCAGGGCATGCAGATTGGTTTTTTGTTTTGGCCAAAACAGATCCCAACGCTGGTCACAAAGGTATGACGGGTTTCATTGTGGATGCAAAATCTCCTGGTATCATTGTTGGAAAAAAAGAAAAAAACATGGGCCAACGTTGTTCCGACACTCGTGGTGTTACATTTGAAGACTTAAAAGTTCCTAAAGAAAATATGATAGGTAAAGAAGGGGAAGGTTTTAAAATCGCGATGGGTGCATTTGACAAAACAAGACCCGCAGTTGCCATCGGAGCAGTTGGTGTGGCAAAAGCAGCCATGGATCACTCTATTCGTTATGCGAACACAAGAAATGCATTTGGAAAACCAATTTCTGTCAACCAAGGAGTGAGTTTCATCATTGCTGAAATGGCAAGGGATATCGAAGCGGGAAGGTTACTCTGTTGGCAATCGGCCTGGCTCATCGACAACGGTTTTAGAAACACATACCAAGCTTCCATAGCAAAGGTGTTTTGTGCTGATATGGCAATGCGTGTAACCACAGACGCAGTCCAAATTTTTGGTGGTTATGGTTTCAATGAAGAATACCCTGTGGAAAAACTAATGCGAGATGCGAAAATTTTCCAAATTTACGAGGGTACTTCGCAAATCCAGCGAGTGATCATTTCTAAATTTTTAAATGATGGTGTAGGAATCGAAACGCCTAACGCATAATTGGTAAATTAAGGGCAGATGAGTTTTACGCTTTTCTGCCCTGAATTGTTATGTTACTTCTCATCGACAACTACGATTCTTTCACTTATATTCTATATCAGTATCTAAACCAAATCATGCCTACAAAATTGATTCAAAACGATGAATCTTTACCAAACGATCTGGCGGAAGTTTATAAAGGCATTGTTTTGTCCCCAGGGCCCGGACTTCCTGAAACTTCTGGAAATTTGATAAAATACACAAAGCAGTGTTATGCGAAATTTCCAATCTTGGGAGTTTGTTTAGGTCACCAAACATTGGCGGAAATTTTCGGAGCAAAACTGGAAAAAACAAAAGAAATCTACCACGGTCGCACATCTAAAATCAAACACAATGGAGAAGGGATATTCCAAGGGATTCCCGATTTATTTTTGGCCAATCGTTACCATTCTTGGGTCGTATCTGAAACCAATTTACCGCAAGAAATAGAAGTGACAGCCCGCACAGAAGATGGGTTAATTATGGGAATCCGGCACAAACAATTTCGAAATGTATTTGGGGTTCAGTTTCACCCTGAATCCATACTGACTGAATATGGTAAAAAATTGGTACAAAACTTTTGTGAGGTTGTGAGCGTATGAAATTTTTTTTACGCCTCATGACATATTCATTAAAGTACAAAAATCGTTTTGTACTGGGTTTGGTTTTTGCTCTCCTCACTGCCATTCTCAATGGAATTTCGCTCACAGCACTCATTCCACTTTTTGATTCATTGGGTGGGGATAAATCCAAACGATTCCATCTCGAATTGACTTTGCCCGAAAAAACCATTTTAGTCCAAGAAGCGTTGTTTGGGTTAGAGAGTTTGGACGGGTTGGAAAGGATCAAACGACTCATTGTCACAGCAAAACTACAAATCAATGCCGTCACAGCCGATATGGACCCAAAGGAAGTCGTTTGGACAGTTTGTATTGCTATCTTTCCATTGTATTTGTTAAAACTTGTCACCTACCTTTTGAGTGTATTTTGTTTGGCAACTGCTGGTTACAAAGCCATTCGTGACCTTAGGCAAGAATTATTTGAAAAGGTACAACGTTTACCCCTCACTTATTTTTATAAAGAAAAAACGGGCCTGATTATGAGTCGTATCATCAATGATGCTGAAATTGTAGCAGCCGTCATATCGAGTAATTTGCGTGATGCGGTGATCAATTTTTTTTATGTTGTAACCCATCTAGTGATTCTCATTTATTTGAATTCTGAATTATTGGTTTTGGCTTGTTTGACAATCCCCGTTGTGATTTTGCCAGTAACTTTGTTCACTCGGAAAATATCTAAATCCACAGCAAAGTTTCAAGAAAAACTGGCCGATTTGAATGGCCATATCCAAGAATTCATTTCAGGCATCAAGGTCATTCGGACCTTCCGCCAGGAAAAACAAGATGTAATTAAATTCCAAGATATCAACCATAAGGTGTTTCGCCGTACATTCAAAGGCCAGTTCTATTTACAAATGGCACCGAGCCTTGTGGAATTGACATCTTCTATTGTTGTACTCGGTTATTTCGCATTAGGTGCAAGTTTTATTTATTCAGGTAAATTCACTCATGGTGAATTTATGGCTTTTTTACTTACTTTACTTTTTTTGTTACGACCACTCACCCAACTTTCTCAAATGGTGGGTAAAATCACCCAAGCAAACTCTGCTGGTAAACGAATATTTGAAATCATTGACCGTGATTCCGAAATTGAAGAAAAACAAGGTAACCTTGAACTAGACCGGGTGAATCAAGGAATCGTATTTGATGGTATTCATTTTTCGTATCCTGGTACTTACCAAGAAGTTCTAAAAGGTATCAACTTGAATGTAAAGTTAGGCGAAACCTATGCTTTTGTGGGAACAAGCGGGAGCGGAAAATCTACCCTTATGGATTTAATCCCTAGGTTTTTTGATCCGACACAAGGTAGAATCACCATCGATGGAACAGACATTCGGAATTTTTCGCTCAAATCCCTGCGAAATAAAATCGGAATCGTCACCCAAGAAATCTTTTTATTCCACGGAACCATTGCCGATAACATCGCCTATGGGACAGGAGCGGCCACACGCAAAGAAGTGGTGCGCGCAGCTAGGCTCGCAAACGCACATGATTTTATCACCAATATGGAAAAGGGATACGATACCGTCATCGGTGTGCGAGGTCTTGATTTAAGTGGTGGGCAAAGGCAAAGACTCGTCATTGCACGTGCTCTCCTCCGAAATGCTGAGATTATGATTTTAGATGAAGCGACAAGTGCTTTGGATGCGGAATCCGAACAATTGGTGAGCCGTGCCCTTGAACGATTGTTTAAAAATAGAACCACATTTATCATTGCCCATAGGCTTTCTACCATCCGCCGAGTGAAAAACATATTGGTAGTGGAAGAAGGAGAAATCAAAGAACATGGCGATCACGAAAGTTTACTCGAAAAAAATGGAATATACCGCAAATTATATGATAGTCAGTTTGCGGATGCGGAGATCCAAATATGAAATCTGTTCTCATTGTTGACGATAATGATCGTTATGCGAATAATCTAATCATTTATTTTAATAAAAAAAATATCAAAACCGACCGTGCTGTTGATGCTACCTCTGGTTGGGAACTGTTCCAAAAAAATTCAAAATACGATATTATTGTTTCTGATGTGACTATGGAAACACAAACCTCTGGTTTATGGATGATGCGAAAGATCCACAAATCAGGATACAAGGGAGTGATGGCAATCGCTTCCACAGGTTTTGATGTGTTTGGAGTTATGGGTTTTTCCGCTTGGTTTTTGCCTTGGTTTTGTGGTTTAGATTGGATGATTCCTAAAGTTCCGTTAAAACAAGGTTTGGTGGAATGGAATCCCACCAAACGCATCAAAAACCAAATCAGTCCTGTTTGATTGGTTTTAATTCTTCTACAGGATTGAATAGATTTGTGTGTTTTCCTTTTTTGACATTTGAGTATTTTCCTTGGTTTCCATCAGAACCCAATTTTTTTACTTCGATGATATCAAGTTTCGGATAAAAAACCCAACCAGTCACATACCCATCTTTTGAACCTGGAAGTGTTGACTCCATTTTCACTTGGATGTAACGATCGGTGACAATTTCTTCACCCAATCGAACTGCGTATTCTTTTTTTGATTCTTGTAAAACAAGTCCGATTTCTTTGGCTTTGATATAGGAGACTGGTTGGCTCCTTTCGTTCGGTTCTTTGCGTAAAAAATCATCCTCTATAAGAATAGTCACATAACGACCAAAAGCTTTTCTTCTAAGGAGATTTTCGCCAATTCGTTTTGCAACGGCTTCATTCGGTTGGGCTTCATTCAATCGAATCAGAGCAAAAGTTGCAGAAAGAGATGGGTTTTTGCCAATTTCGTCCACAGCTCGCAATGCCAAACTAGGTTCTTCTGCAACAAGGCGTTCGAGAACTCGGAGTGATTCCCGGCTGCCATGGATGGCAAGTGCTTCGACTGCAGCTTCCTTGATTTCCACTTCGGGTGATTTTAGAAACTTATCAAAAATTTCAACATCGGCGGGCACTTTGTTGTAGGCAAGGCCTCTTAGGGAACCACCAACAATGATCACATACTCTGAAGCGAGACCTGTTGTGAGGATCATCTCACGGCCAGCAGGATCTCTTGTTTTGCCAAGGCCTTCGTAACTCACTGCCATCACTTCTGGGTCTTCGGCTTTTGTGCCAGCCACAAAGTAAGATAGAGATCGTTTATCACCAATATCCGACAAAGCCTTGTAAGCCGATGGGCGAACCTGGTATCCGTCTTTGTCAATGGCGTTTTGTAAGGAAATTCGTCCTGCTTTCAATCGACCCAGTGCCAAAGCGGCTGCAGCTCTTACACGAGGGATAGGATGGGTGGAGAGGAGTTTTTCTAATTCTTTTGGACGTTTATGGTACTCCCATTGGAATACTTTTACGAGCCCATTTTTGATTTGTTCGGTATAAACACGGTCTTTTTTTTCTTCTTCTGAAAGAACCTCTTCTTCCTGAATCACTTGGGCGTTAATGATATCTTTGGTCTTACCTGTGACTTTTGATTTCCGATTCAATCGTTTGATAGAAATTTTTTTCTCATCTTTGGGAATCACCTTTTTTTCTTCTTTGGGTTTTTCCTCTTTGATGATAACAGGTTCTTCAATGATTTCCGCTACCTTCTCTCCAACTACTTGTTTGGTGTTCGCAGAATTGGAAGAATTTAAGCGTAGGTTTTTAATGGCTGTATGAATAACTTCTGCTTTACCTGCGAATTTTTTCAATAAATTTTGTGCATCACCTAATGCGCGGCTTGCCCGTCCAATGGCGGGACCATCAAAGTCATTGGGAGCACTGTCCAAAAGTTCATCACTTTTTTTAATAAGAGAAGGGAGGTATGCAATGATCGCAGGTAAATCTTCTTCCAATGATGCTGAAGCTTCCATTTCCATTGTTATAGGTTCGTTCACGGTTTTTTTTGCATCGGCTCTGATGGCTACGTTTTCGGCAAATTCTAAAAGTGAAATGGACTTCTGTGCTTCCATAAGGAAGTCATCATATTTTTTTGATTTTGTAACTGGAACAGAAAGTTTTTGTGATTTATGTGGATCAAGGTCGGTTCCTTGGTAAGCTTTATACTTTGGTGAAACATCTGTTAATTGAAAAGGCCGAGTCGAAGAACAACCCACAAACAAAATGAGTGAGAGGCAGAAACCTACTTTCCAAATTATGTCTTGACCCTTTTTGAATGTGTGATAACCTAATTCCATACTTAGAATATCGGATACTGACTATCAGTAAAATTAGCGGCAATCTCACTGGCCTCAAGCCAAACCAAATAAAAAAGCTAAAATCTCTCTCAGAAAAACGTTTGAGAGAGGATTCCATCATCTCCATGGATCTGGCACGGAACGTCGGAGAACTTTCATCCGAAATTTCACGACAAATTGGTATCCTCATCGACCGGTCTGGTTATGTCACTCATCTCATTGTGGGCAATGACCAATCCATTGAAATCCCACATTTGGATCGTTACCGTGTGGCACATTCACGACTTAGGGGTTTACGGTTGTTCCACACCCACCTCAAAGAAGAACCATTGAACCAAGAAGATCTAATGGACTTAGTTTTGAATCGCTTTGATTCCATCACTGCTGCCTGTCTTGACCAAACTGGCATTCCAAAATTTTTTTATTCAGCATACATCAATCCAGACCCTGAGTCACAAACACCTTGGATCCTTACCGAACGTATCTATCCTGGGCAGTTAAAGGAAGGTTATGCGAATGAAGTAGATGCACTTGAGTCTGAGTTTACGAAAAAAACATCCAACCTGAAACGTTCCCAAAAAGAAAACAGGGCCTTCCTTGTGGGAGTGTATGACACGCGTAAGATGAAACGTTCGCCGGAACATTCTATGTTGGAACTGAAAGAACTTTGTAGGACAGCAGGAATCCACGTAGTAGATACTTATACACAAAAAAAAGAACCTGATCCCAAAACCGTTGTGGGCAAGGGTAAATTACAAGAAATCATTTTGAAATCAGTTCATAAAGACATAGAACATTTAATTTTTGATCTTGAATTATCACCTTCGCAGGCCAAAAAGATTTCTGATGCGAGCGATCTCAAAATCATCGACCGTACCCAGCTTATTTTGGATATTTTTTCTAAAAATGCAAAATCGAGAGATGGTAAATTACAGGTTGAACTTGCCCAACTCAAATATCTAAAAAACAGATTGTCCGAATTGGATGATAATATGAGTCGCCTAACGGGTGGCATTGGCGGTAGGGGACCTGGTGAAACCAAACTCGAAATTGGAAAACGCCGTGTGGAAGAAAAAATCACTCGGTTGGAAGAAGAAGTTAAAAACTTAAAAAAACGCCGGGAGTTGAACCGTAAGTCTAGGTCGAGAAATGAAATCCCCATTGTTGCCATCGTGGGTTATACCAATGCCGGCAAATCGACTCTACTCAATGCGCTTACCAATTCGGAAGTGATTGCCGAAGACAAATTGTTTGCCACCCTAGACCCCACAACACGCCGCATTCGTTTTCCAGAGGAAAGAGAAATCATCATATCCGACACGGTTGGTTTTATCCATGATTTGCCCCCCGATTTATCTATGGCATTCAAAGCTACACTAGAGGAGTTAGGCGATGCGGATCTTCTCTTACATGTGGTGGATATTTCGAATGAAAATCATCATGAACAAATGGAAGCTGTCGATTCTATCTTAAATTCACTATCGCTCCACGAAATACCGAGGCTTGTGGTATTCAATAAAGCCGATGTTTTGGACAAAGAAACCTATGAGTCTCATAAAAAGAATGGAGACATTTTGGTTTCTGCCTTTAGTAGGGACGGGCTTGGAAATTTACTCAACTTAATTGAATATGAAGTCTGGCGGAAAAAAGAGGGGAAAAAACTAGCTAGTTAGACCATTTTTCCAGCGCCGTTTTTTTTGTATTATAGATCTCGATTTTATTGGAAAGGTCCATTAGCCTCACTACGTTTTCAATGAAATGGTTCAATCCACCAATCATAATCCTTCCGTTGTTCGACTCCACAGTTTTGATGATGCCAATGAGTGTGGCCACACCGATGCTATTGATGTATACGAGTTTGGATAAATCTAAAATTAAATTATAAACTTCGTCCCTAAAGATTGCCGAAACATTGCGATTGATTTCGTAAGCATTTGTGTTCGTAATTTGGCCGTCAAAGGATACAACCAAAACTCGTCCCGTCGTTAGTTCTACGATTTCTGTGTTGAGGACTAGGGACGGAAATTGTAAATTTCCCATAAACTGATTATAAGTTTTCGAGAATGCGAATGGCTACTGTTTTTTCTTTGATGATGTTTGCCATTTTGTCAATTTCAGCGAGAGACTTTGCAAATTCACCTTCGGTAGCGGAGTGGGTAACAACAATGACGGTCACAGGTTCCTCTGTGGATTCCTTTTGTTGGACTGATGCAATGGAGATATTGTGTTTGCCTAATACCTTTGCAATTTCAGCGAGAACCCCTGGTTTGTCCACAGTTGAAAAACGTAAATAATAACGAACTTGGTTTTCAGGTTCAGGGAATTTTGTGGAAATTGGGAAAAGATTATTTTCTTTTTCGATGCCTTGGCTTCCGATCCTACTTGCATAATAAATGATGTCGGAAAGTACAGCACTTGCTGTCGGCATTCCCCCTGCACCTTTCCCTGTGACCATACCCGAATCTGCTTCTTTGGTTTTATAAAAAACAGCGTTGGATTCATTCATCACATTGGCAAGAGGGTGGGATAAAGGAACCAAAGTAGGGTGAACCTTACTCAAGATACCTGCACCCGCCTGACTTCGTTTAGAGATTCCTAAGAGTTTGATTCTATATCCGAGTGAGAGGGCAGACCGAATGTCGATCGCATCCAAATCGGAGATACCTTTTACGGAAACATCAGTAAAGGGAATGTATTCATGGAAGGCAAGGCTTGCGAGGAGTGAAATTTTGTGACCAGCGTCAATCCCTTCCACATCAAAGGTTGGGTCAGCTTCCGCAAATCCAAGTTCCTGGGCTTTTTTTAAGGCAGTCTTGTAGTCCCAGTTCTCCTGTTCCATTTTAGTGAGGATAAAATTGGTGGTTCCATTGAGGATCCCACAGATAACTTCAAATTCGCAAGAGGAGAGCCCATCACGCAAGGTACGGATGATGGGGATAGAACCAGCCACTGCTGCTTCGTAACCTAGCTCTCCACCAAATTGCGAAGTGAGGGGAAAAAGCTCGCGGCCTTTTTCTGATAACAATGCCTTGTTCGCAGTGATCACTGTTTTGCCTTTGCCAAGTGCTTGGTGAACTGCCGTGAATGCTGTGGTTGTGCCGCCCATAAGTTCAACAATCATGTCGATGTCCGAACGTTTTGTAACTGAATCGATATCGTTTGTGAGTTCGGCAGTTGTTTTGCCTTTCCAAAGTTCAGGTCGTCTCGTGCCTATGACCGTTAGTTGTAGGTCAATTTGGTGCCTGTCTTGGATTGTTTTTTGGTTTTTTTCCAGAAGTTGGATGAGGTTTGAGCCAACGACACCAGCTCCTAGCAGACCGATTCGAACTTGTTTCATCTAGGATCATCATTTTTAATAAGAAAGGGGAATACACTTAAAAAAAATTTAAAAAAAAACAAATTTGAGAAGAACTTCTTCAGCTTTTCTGAATTTTATGTGATAACTAATATTAGAATTGTCTCGGCAATAAGGATAATCTATATGGCAACGAAAAAATCATCATCCGCCGCTAAGAAGAAAACCGCACCAAAGAAAAAGGTTGCGAAGAAACAGTCAAAAACGGTAAAAAAACAATCAGTTAGAGAAGAGCAGACAGCTCTTTTTACATTCGACGAATCCGCGCAAGCATCGCTCCAGTCTCCGGTATCCCAATCCGAAGAAACTCCAAAAAGCTCCAAAGAGTCTGGCAATGGGGTATATCTATTTTTAGTCATTGCTGGTGTTGCGGCGATTGGGTATTTAGCATATGCTAAATTTTCAAAATCAAAACAAGAACCTGGACCAGCAGCACAAACGAAAGTGGAAACACCTGCTAAAAAAGTAGAAGAAGAAACCAAACCAGTTGTGGAAGAAGTGAAATCTTCTGAATCATCAGGGTTTTTGGTCGATGCAATCGCTTCTAAAAAATGGGCAGACGCCGCTTCTTACTGTAAATCTGTGAATGGAACCCTCCCAACAAATGTTGAGTTGGTAGCGTATTCTAAATCACTCCCTGCAGACAAAAAAGCAAGTTTGTCAGACAAGTATTGGACCACTTTGGAAGACGGAAAAAAGAATGCATTTGCAGTGAAAATTTCGACTGGCAAAACTTCCAGTTCCGCAAAAACAACAGAACTTAAGGTGCTCTGCAAAAACTAATTTTGGTTTGATTGGATGGGAGCTAGTATTTGTTTTCGGATTTGGCTCGCCAAGTCCGTTGTGGCAAACATCCTTCCCGACGCATCTGTAAGGTAAAAACTATCCTTGGCTCTACCAGTTTCGGAATCTGTTTCGATGGTAGCGCTGAGGATGTTGATTTGGTTCTGTTCCAAAATCCTCGAAACATAATACAATAAACCTCTCCCAGCACTACTTTCTAAATACAAACAAGTTTGGTTTAGGTGGGATATGTCTGTAAAAATGAATTCCGGGTTTTCTTTAAAGAATGTGGAAACAGCAGGTTCTTGGATTTGTAATTTTTCCAAAACTTCTTCAAAACGAGCATTTTTGGAAAATATCGAATCCATCATAATCCCGAGTTGGAAGGCTGCCTTTGTGGTGTCTTGGCCTTCCGCTTGCAAAATAAAGGAGTCAACCGTATATTCAGTGCCATTTTCAAAAACGGTTCCCAACTCACCCGAGACAATGTCTAGTTTTAAGGCATAAATGATAGTGGCAATACGATGGAAAGTACCAATTTGAGTGGAATCTGTTTTTAGGGAAATGAGGATGTTCTCTTTCTCACGTTTGTACTGGAATTCAATCAAAGCGTTTATTTCCCATTTCCCAATGATTGTACACAAGTTTCATAAATTTCAATCAAAAGGTTTCTCGTAAACTAGCCGATGAAAAGAAAAGAAGCTATGAGAAACTTATTTTTGATCCTTTTATTATTTGTTTTCTTCCAAACATATTTGGTTTCTCAGGAGGAAAACACGGAAGAATCTCCATTTTCCACCACAAAGAAAAAAGTTCAACTTTGGAAAGGGGATGTTGTGGGGGTTTATAAAAACAGACTTTGGATCAAAGTTCGGGTGTATCGAAATCAAAAAATATCGAAACTATCACTTTCTGAAATCAAAGGATTATTTACTGAAACAAAAGAGTTTCCTGTTTACCAAAAAGAAACCAATATCCCGCAAGGGAAACTCGTGTTGCGAGATACCATTTGGGAAGAAAAAAATATAAATAAAAAACAAACCTTCTTTGAAGTGGTTCTTGTGGGAGATTATATTCCCGATTTTAATTCAAAAATGAAAGATATAACAACGGATGCATATATCGCAAGTTATACGGAAGAGGACTTTTTTTTAGAACCGGATGCTTTTTTTAAAGGAAGATACACCCCACCGAGAAAATCTATATTCCATCCAAAAGATCGAAAGGAAATGGTTCTTGTCACTAGGGGTTTGTTTTTGTACGGACAGGGCACAGATCCTTCCTCCGATAATTTTAATCCTTACTTTTTAGAGCCCAAAACCGCCAATTTGAAAGAGATGCCTTCGTTTTACATTGATAAGTACGAAGTGACCAATGCAGAATATGCTTATTTTTTAAGGCAAACCAGTAATCCTCCTCCACCCCATTGGATCGGGGGAAATTTTCCATCGGGTGAGGAACACAACCCCGTTTTGCACCTCACTTATCGCGAAGTCGAAAAATATGCCAGTTGGGTGGGCAAACGAATCCCCAATGAATTTGAATGGGAGAAGGCGGCCAAGGGTCCTGGAGTCATTGAATACACAAATCGGGATGAAACCTTAGGATACCAAATCATTGCCACCAAATATCCATTTGGGGACGATTATGATTCTTTGTACTGCAATACCCGCGAATCAAAAATCGGAAAAACAGTTTCGGTTTA
>JARJFC010000409.1 GCA_029310945.1 Leptospira sp. 96542 | reverse complement strand
CCAAATAAATGCGAATCGACAAGCAGAGCGATATTCCCAATAAATAGAAAACAAGCGAGGATCGAAAAACTAGTTTTCATTCTCGTTCTTGGATTCTTTCGAAAGGAAACAATTCCAGCAATAAAGGCAATATAGGCGCTGGATGCGGCCACCGTCGCCCCGACCGCATGGCTGATCACGAAGGACTTGTTCGAATCGAATGTCAAATAGCCGCTGACGATGGTGTTTTCCGCAGTGGTATCAGCCCCAAGAGTCATCGTATTGACCGTGGACAACGCGCCGCTGCTGTTCGGCGTCATCTTTGACACGGTTACGTCGCCTGCGTTGACAACTGCTGTATCAGACACCATCACATCGTTGCCCGTGATGTTGGTCAAAACAAGAGCCGAGCCGGTAGCGTCCAGGCTTGCGATTACTCCCGTCTTGGACGATTTTTCATTGATGGCGGCGATCGCGTTGGAGAGGCCATCCGGTGTCGTGGGATTCGAAATTGAGAAGGAGACAGGCTCCGGCGTACCGTTGTCCGACTGGACGGTCAGCGTGTATGCGCCGATCGATTGGAAGGTCATCAGCAGGTTGGTTCGTGCCTCTGCCGTAACACCAGTGACGGGTGTTTGCTGGTTGATCTTGGTGGCGGCGGACTTGGCAGTTTCATCTGCCACCACTGTGATTGCAGCGCTGCCGGCTGCAGCATTGATGGTGAAGGTTTCTCCTGCAATACCGTTAGCTCCCCAGGTCGCGGTTGCGCCCACCGTTGAGGCGACTGCGGATGTATTGAGTGCTTGGTTGTTGCCGTACACGCCGGTACGCAGATTGGCCGTGGCGGCCACGATGGTTTGGTTGGCGTTGGCGCCAATCTGGAACTGGGCCG
>JARJFC010000408.1 GCA_029310945.1 Leptospira sp. 96542 | reverse complement strand
TCATCCCTGAAGCGCCCGTTGAAGGACTCGATGTAGGCGTTCTGGTTCGGTTTACCAGGTTCGATCAGGAACAGCTGAACCCCTCGTGCATGCGCCCAGCTCAGCATGGCCCGGCCGCAGAACTCCTTGCCGTTGTCCGTCCTGATCGCCTGGGGCAGGCCTCGGGTCGTCGCCAACTGCTCCAGGATCTGCACCAACTGGTTTCCTCCCATTGCCCGCTCTGACACGATGGCCACGGCCTCGTGGGTGGCGTCATCCACGATCGTCAGGTTCTTGATGCTGCGCCCCTCGGCCGTGCGGTCGAACACGAAGTCCATCGACCACACTTGGTTGGCTTGCGTCGGCCGCTGCAGGGGATGGCGGTCCGCCAGGGCGATCTTCTTGCGTCGGCGCTTCTTCACCTGCAGCCCTGCCTGCGCATATAGCCGCTCCACCCGCTTGTGGTTGACGTGCTCGCCTGCCTGCCGCAGCTTCAGGTAGATCATGCCGGCACCGTAGCGTCGGTGGCGCTGCGCCAGGGCAATGATCTTGTCCTTGAGCGCGCAGTTGCGGTCCGCCGCAGGCTCGTAGCGGTAGGCGCTGGGGCTCATGTCCATGACACGCAGCGCGTGCCGTTCGCTCAGCCCTTGGCCGGTCATGTGGCGCACCAGCTCCCGCCTGGCCGGTGCGCTCACCACTTTTTTCTCAAGGCTTCTTTCGTCACCTCGTTCTCAAGCATCGCTTCGGCCAACAAGCGCTTGAGCCGCGTGTTCTCGCTCTCCAGTTCCTTCAGCCGCTTGGCGTCCGACACGCTCATACCGCCGAACTTGCTGCGCCACAGGTAGTAACTCGCCTCCGAGAAGCCATGCCGTCGGCACAGCTCGGCCACCGCCACCTA
>JARJFC010000407.1 GCA_029310945.1 Leptospira sp. 96542 | reverse complement strand
TTCCGCATTTGCATGTCGCGTGTATGGATACTCCGGTTTAATCCGGCCCGTATTCTTGGTTCAATCTGGAAGTGAATCCCTGTCGGGAGTCTGCCATGTACAAAATGGATCTGATTGTCTTGACTGGCGCCACGCGGGGCCTGGGCCTCGCGATGGCCGGTCAACTCATTGCGCAATACGACCCCGGGCATCCCGACCAGCGCCACCTGCACCTGCTGTGCATATCGCGCGGCGTCAACGACACCCTGGCCGATCAGGCGCAGCAAGTGCGCAAAACCGGCTTTACCCTGATGCAGTGGCCCCTGGACCTGAGCCGCAGCGCGGAGGCGGGCAACGCCCTGGCGCGCTGGTTGCGTGAACAGGATGGGAGCAGCTACGCCAGCGCCACGTTGATCAACAACGCGGGGGTGATTCCGGGCATCGCGCCTTTGTCCATGCTCACGCCCGAGGAGATTTCCCAGGCCTTGCGCGTGGATCTGGAGGCACCGATGGCGCTGAGCGCCGCATTCCTGGGCGCCACCGAGCGTTGGGCCGAGGAGCATGGCACGCAGCGCAAGATTCTCAATCTTTCCTCCGGCCTGGGGCGCCGGCCCATGGCCTCGCAGACCGTGTACTGCGCGGCCAAGGCGGGCCTGGACCACTACACCCGCTGCCTGGCATTGGAGGAAGCGCGCAAGCCCCATGGAGCCAAGGTCTGTGCGTTGGCGCCGGGCGTGATCGACACCGACCTGCAGGCCCGCTTGCGCGGTGCCGACTACGGAGTAACTACCCTTCATACATATTTTGTCCTGTTTCTGTCCAAACAAACTCAGAATAATGATAGTCTTTGCCATCAGCTGCATTGCGAGTGAGACTTGAAAAGTTTTTTGGGTTTTCATACAC
>JARJFC010000406.1 GCA_029310945.1 Leptospira sp. 96542 | reverse complement strand
GGCGCGTACGCCTTGACGCTTCAGGATGAGCAGGCGCGCATCACGCGTTATCCGCAGATTGCGCCTTTGACCGGTCCAGGAGATTTGGTCGTGGTGGATTTTCTGGTGCTTCACGCCTCGGGTCATAGCCTCGCGCACGTTGAAAAAGGGATCGAAGACCAGCTCTTGCGGAACGACACCCAAGAGGCTGCGGGCTGCCGCGTAATCGGTCTGAACGTCGTGCCCCAGCACGGTGACCTGACCACTGCTGGCCCGGGTCAGGCCCGCGAGGATGCTGATGAGGGTGGTCTTGCCGGCGCCATTGGGACCAAGCAGACCGAAGAATTCACCCTGCGCAATGTCAAAGCTGACCCCGTCCAGGGCTGCGAAGGTGCTTGTGTCGACACCGGCCTGGCCACCCCGCGCAACGCCCTTGGGAAGGGGGTAGCGCTTGGTGATGGACTGGAAGGAGATGGCGGGTGGGGTGGTGGAGGCTGGCATGGAAGCCGGCTATTTTAGCGAGGGGGGTGAAACCCGGCTGGCCGTGCCGGCATGCAGCCCCATTCCCCAAACCGCTTGCGGCGCACGTGAGGCGCGATCCCGCGCGCGTTTTACGCCCCTTGTCAGCTCAATGGATCGACAGCAGACCATCCACGCCGTACAGGCGGGCGAGTTCAACCAGACGCGGATTCAGATGCAACAGCTCCAGGCCCTTGCCTTGCGCCAAGCAAGCCCGGCGGAATTCCAGCAGGACGGCCAATGTCGAGGAGTCAAAGTGCTCCAAGGCGCCGGCGTCCACCTGCGCGGCAGGTCCGGTCTGCGAAGGAATCGCCTGCACCAACATCGGCAGACAGGCATTGGCCTGGAGATGCGTGAGATCTTCGGGCAGCACGAGCAAGGGGGGG
>JARJFC010000405.1 GCA_029310945.1 Leptospira sp. 96542 | reverse complement strand
CAAGTAAGATTTTACCAACCTCTCAACACCCAAAATGTCGAATACAATCCGATCATTTCTCCCAATGGAAAGTATTTGGTTTTTCAATCCAATCGCCCTAGTGGGGAAGGAGGAATGGATATTTGGGGCGTTTCGCTTCCGGCGACCGCACACACGCCCTCTGACAGGACCGGGAGCAAGGACGAGTCATGTGGCGCTGGTTGCTGGCTGTTTTCATCATCGTGCTGATCGTCAACGCGCTGACGCCCTGGTTCCAGCGCATCGGCTTCGGGCGTTTGCCGGGGGACTTCAACTTCACGCTGTTTGGCCGGCGTTTCAATCTGCCCTTCATGAGCACCATCTTGCTGAGCGTGGCGGCGGCCTTGATCGCGCGCCTGATTTGACGCGCCGTCCGGCGGCGCTGGGGCTCAAGCCAGACCTTCCCTGAAGTGCGGCCGATCGATGCGCCCCGCGCGCTGGGCGTGCGGGGTTATCCGGTTGATCCCGTCTGCATCGTTGCCAGGACTTGCTCAATCGCGCGCACTCGCGCCGCGTGGATGCGTCGGCCGACCTCCGGTCCCTTGAGGCCTTGCGCCATGGCTTGCGTCGCGATGTCATGGGTCGGCTGGGCCAGCGCGGCGTCCAGCGCGCCTTGCAGGCGTGCCGCCTGAGGGTAGGGCCGTTCACGCAGGCCGTCACCGGGCTGGCCGCGTCCGCGCGCATCGCAGGCGCAGGCCAGCAAGGCCTGGCTGAAGCGTTGGAGCTTAGATCGGAAGAGTCTATGGTCGGTTCCGAGTGGATCTAAACTAATCATCGATGCAACTAATTGCAATTATATTGATGATGATATTTTGGAAATTATAGAAAATTTTAGAGACTATGTTGCAAAATCGCAAGAGATACAA
>JARJFC010000404.1 GCA_029310945.1 Leptospira sp. 96542 | reverse complement strand
TTCCCAACGTGGCCACCGGCCACCTGCCGGGCCTGAGCGCCTTGGGCATCACGCCAGCCGCGCCGACAGCGATCGTGCCCAGCTATCTGGCGGATGCCGACCCGCTGCTGCTCCTGCGCGCACGCGGACCCGTGCCCCGCCGCTGAACACGCCCGCGCAGGAGGCACCTCAATGGTGCGCCTGGGACAATCGCCGCCAGCCCGTGTATTCCAGCTCGGTCAGCAGCACGACGGCCAGGGCTTGGCCCAGCAGGAACAACTGCCCCCATCCGGTCAGCGGCAAGGTGAACCAGAGGTAGGCGCTGCCCAGCACCCAGGCCACATTGCCCAGCAGGATCAGCCACACCAGCGCCGCCGGCGGGTGGGCGCTGCGGGCGGCCAGCGGCATCAAGGCCGCGAACGGAAACAGCGCCAGACCACTGGCCGACAGCAATGACGCGGGCATGCCGAGCCACGAGGCCAGGGGATGGGCGCACGTCACCAGGGGCAAGCCCAGGGCGATGCCGCTGGCGGCATCGCTGCGCAAGGCGAGGTGCAGCAGGCGAGGCGAGGCGAGAACGGAGGACAAGGTCGACATGGCGATACATACTCCTGACAAGGTCAACAAAATCGATGACGGCGCCAGTGTCGAATGGGGCCGGCGGCGTGTCGATGACCTCCGAGGTCATGGAAATCCTGCGCGACAAGCCGCATGCTGCGCACCCGGATCGTCACCGCTCGCGTCGTGTCACCCGCCGTGACTGGGGCCCCACACTCAGCCCTCCCTGCCCATGAACACCTTGTCCCCACCCCCAGTCACGTCCTCCCGCTCCGCCCCAGGCGAAGGCATCGGCACCCTGATCCGCGAATGGCGTCAGCAACGGCGTCTGAGCCAGATGGACCTGGCGC
>JARJFC010000403.1 GCA_029310945.1 Leptospira sp. 96542 | reverse complement strand
CATCTATACAAATGTCGGCGCTCCAGAAAGAGTACCTGCAGGAAACGCCCCAGCCGCCGCCAAAACCGCCAAAGGGCGCCTGGGCATCGCCCAGGCCCGGAGCCTGCAGGATGTATTCCAGCGAGAGCAGCGCCCCCGTGTCGTACAACGTGTAAGAGCTGTCGTAGCCCCGCAGGTGATCCGCGCCTCCCACGGCGTACTGCTCCATGGGCACCAGCAAGTCGTTTGAAATCTGCAACTCGGTTCTGAACAACACGGACGAACTGCCCGTGATGTTCTGCAGTCGCGAATAGAAGGCCAGCAACTTGCTGAACGCCCCCTCGGCGTAGATGTTCTGGTTGGATGATGTGCGTTCGCCGCTGAGACGGCTGGGGCGGCGACCCTGCTCCAGAGCCCGGGCGCTGTCGCTGTCCCCCATCGCACCAAGCAGGCCGTTGAAGCCCTGGCTGAATTCCAGCCCGGCGTAATTCAGACCGCTGTAACGGGTGTCCACCGAGTCGTAATTCATGCTCAGCTTCAACACCGTCAGCTTGTCTTCGTTGGCCGGCGCGCCAAAACGTTCGGTCGAGGAAAACTTGGACGCGAGTTCCTGCTGGGTGGAAAAATTGCCCTCGCGGCTGCGCCGCCAGACCTGCTTCACATACAAGCCGAACTGCTCGGAAGAACCGCTGAGTTGCTGGTCGGCGAAATCGCCGCCCACGGTGAATCGATTGCTGCGGGCAAAACCGCCTCCCTGCCAGAAGCCGTCACGGATTTGCAGTCGCGCCGTGCAGGCGGCGCGGCGGGCCTTTCCCGCCTACGCCGAGACCAGCGTCGCGCAGCGCCTGGAATGGCTGAACAAGATCATCGCGGGCTTCAGGGCCCGGCTGCCGGAGCTGGCGCGCACG
>JARJFC010000402.1 GCA_029310945.1 Leptospira sp. 96542 | reverse complement strand
TGCGCAACCTCAAGGAGATCCATCGAGGCCAGCGCGACTGGCAGCGCATGGTCGCCGTGGAGGACCGCCTGCTGGTGTTGCTGCCCGCCGCCTGGGAGGAATACCGCGATCGCGGCCTGGCACGGGCCGAGCTGGGGCAGGTGCCCTCGGCCTTGAGCGACCTGGAGACCTATCTGGCGCGGGTCGAGGACGGTGCCGGGGAAGAGTGGGAGCGTGGGGCCGGAGGGTATCCACCCAGCGCGGCGGCGTTGGCGGAGCGGCAGGCTCTGACCGAGCGGGTGGCCGCCCTGCGACGGGCGATGGACTGAACCGCGACCCCGCCGGACCGATGGGTCAGGCGGTATCGCGGTGCATCACGCCTTGACCAGCTTGAGAAAGGCGGGAATGTGGGCGAGGTCGTCCTCGACGTCCTCGACGCGGGGCGCGTCCGACGACAGAGGGGCTTGTGGTGTCGCCGAAGCGGTGGGCGCGCTACCTCGCAGCACGCCAGCATTGCCGCCCACACGATCCAGGACCCGCGGCGACCCGATCCGCGTGACGGGGGCCGGCTGGCGCGAACTCATCAGGCGAGACGACAGATGGGCGCCCGCGTTCGACGCCGCGGCGAGGGCCTGGCTGGTCACGTTGGGCGGAGTGGCTTCGAAAGGGGTGTTGCTCATCACCTCACGTGCCGGCAGGTTCGCGCTGCCGGAATGCGCAGCCGCCGTCCTGGGGGCGCTTGCCGCAGGCGTCTGCGGTGCGAGATTGGGGGCGCCATCGGCAGAAAATGAAGTAGTTTCTCCAGAAATTTTGAAACTCACCTGCGGAGTGTTATGCAACAAACAACATCAGTTATTCTCTCAGTGTAAATCCTCTCTTGAAACATCATGTCCAAATTTTGTTTCTTGC
>JARJFC010000401.1 GCA_029310945.1 Leptospira sp. 96542 | reverse complement strand
CCATAACCAATGCCAGCAAAGACCACGTAACGAATGGTGGTTATGGTTGTGGCCAGTAGGAAGATAGTCAAATATGGAACTAAATCGGAAACACTCATAAAAGACCTTTGGACTTTAAAAATTCAGGGCGATCTGTCCCTGCTGGGCGACTGAAGCCCAAGGACGCCCGAGAGCCTGCGTTCACAGCAGGCTCTTCAGCTTGTCCTTGGCCTTGGACTTGAAGCGGTTTTCCTCCGCCTTGAGCTTCTGATTCAACTCGCTTTCGAGCTTGCCGCGTGCCGCGTCCAGCTTGTCGGTGTCGCCCAGCGCGGCGGAGAGGGTGCCGCTCTGGTCGAAGCCATCGAGCTTCTGCTTCAGGGGCGCGAGGGCCTGGTCGACTTCGGCATCGAAGCGGGCCCGCAGTTCGCGGTTGAACTTCGCGACTTCCGCGTCCACGTAGGCGCGCAGGCGCGCGTTCAGGATGGGTTCCAGATTGCTGCGCAAGCGCGTGGTGGTGCGGAACTGGCCATCCGGACCGCGGGTCTTGATGTAGTCCAGGTCCAAGGTCAGAAGATCGATCCGGCTCAGCACCGCGCTCAGCAGGCGTTCGACGTCGGAGCCCAAGCTGCCTTGCTTCAGCTTCAGCCCGACATCACGCCCTTCGATGCGCAGGGCCAGCGTGAGCCCTTGTGGCCCCTCCTCCAGCGTGGCTCGGATGTCGGCCTTGCCGTCCATGCCCGCGAGGTATTGGTTTTCCAGACCACTGGACAGGCGCTGCAGGGGCGATTGGTGCACGGTCAGCAGGAACTTGGAGCTCAGGCCTTCCTTGGCGCCCGACATCGACCCCCGCAGGGTGGCGACGTCCGCGTTGCGTTGCGGATCGCGAAAGTCCACGCTCAGCAGCAGGGGC
>JARJFC010000400.1 GCA_029310945.1 Leptospira sp. 96542 | reverse complement strand
AAGCCCGACACGTATCGTTATTGAGCACCCCCGTGCGCCTGCGGCGCCTCCCCCTCAAGGGGGCGACACCAGCGGCCCGGCGCAGCCGGTTCCGCGGTGTCCCCCGACAGAGCGGGAGCCTGCGGAGTGCCGGGCCTTGTCACCATGCGTGTTGATCAATTGCTCGTCGAACGTGGCTTGGCCGTGTCGCGGGCGCAGGCGCAGCGCCTGATTGCGGCCGGTGTCGAATGGCGCCAGGGCGAGGCATGGCGGCGCGTCGCGAAGAACGGGGACGAGGTGCCCGACAGCGCGGAGCTGCGCTTGCTGGACGATGCCGAGGCGCGTTACGTCTCGCGCGGAGGGCTCAAGCTCGAAGGCGCGCTGAAGCACATCGACCTGAAGCTTGCCGGATGGACTTGCCTGGACCTGGGCCAGTCCACCGGCGGCTTCAGCGATTGCCTGCTCCAAGCGGGCGCAAAGCAAGTGGTGGGGTTGGACGTGGGCCAGGCGCAGTTGCATCCACGCTTGCGCGAGTACGCGCGGGTGGTCTGCATCGAAAGCCTGAATGCCCGCGATACCGCCGCCGTGGCGGCGGCCCTGGAAGACGTGGCGCCGGACGGCGGTTTCGACCTGCTGGTGGGCGACCTGTCCTTCATCTCTCAGACCCTGGTGTTGCCGGCCGTCGTGCCCTGGCTCAGAAGCGGCGGGCATCTGCTGACGCTGGTCAAACCGCAGTTCGAGCTGCAGCCGGGCCAGGTTGGCAAGGGCGGCATCGTGCGCGACGCCGCCATGTACCCGCTGGTGGAACAACGCCTGCGCGACGCCTGCAAGGCGCTGGGCCTGTCGGTGCGCGACTGGTTTGAGTCGCCGATCTCTGGCGGCGATGGCAACCGCGAATTTTTCATCCACGCG
>JARJFC010000003.1 GCA_029310945.1 Leptospira sp. 96542 | reverse complement strand
GTTCTTTGGATTTCACTTGGTCTGAATAAACAAGTCCTGGGTAATTTACAAAAGCCACAGGACTCACCAAATACGAACCACCATTCCCAATGACAGCAACTGTTAAGTCATTACCATCAAAAAATGGTTCGGCGATACATTCAGAGTATTGATTTAAAATTTCTGGAACTTTACGATTCCACTCAGACTCATTTCGAATGAGATTGTATTCGGATATACCGATACTTGACCCTTCTAAATTTGGTTTTACAAAAACAGGATATTCTTTTGGTTTCCAATCCAACGATGATCTTAGTAAATAATATTCGGAAGTATTGATGTCATTTTTTTCCAAAACCAGTTTCGTTCTAAATTTGTCCAAACTGAGGATTTGAGTGGAAGCATCTGAACCTGTATGGCAAATTCCCAAATATTCGCATAATGCTGGTATGTATGCCTCTCTGTTTGGCGAACTGTAACCTTCTACCAAATTCCATACAATAAGATTTTGTTTTTCTCGTTTATCAAGTCCGCTTAGATAAGAAACAATGGTATTCGGATTTTCAATTACATGCGCTTCGTAACCGAGTGAAGAAATCACCGATTGCATGTAGTCGATTGTTTCCTGCGATTCCCACTCTCCAAATTTTACGGGATCCATTGGGTTGTACACATCACAGGCAAGTAAAACCGTTTTTTTCAAGGAAAGTATCCTTCCCATTCCTTTTCCGAAATATGTGGATACAAATCGGTGTAAGCTGATCCTTCGGGTTCATAAGAAAGGTGGATTTTTTTGGTAACAGCGGATCGGAAGAGATGTTGGCGGGTTCTTGGGTAGTATCCCAAATACCAATTGGGTGCAATCGTAATCTTGCCACCCCCACCTGGCAAATCATTCACAAACTGAGGGATTCCCATACCTCCAATTTTTCCTCGCATGTATTCAATGATTTCAATTCCCTTATAAAGTGGAGTACGAAACCCACGTGATCCAGGAATGAGTTCTGGATCATACAAATAATAAGCCCGGATGCGCATCTCCAAAAGTTTTTTATGCAATTCCAGCATGGTTTCACAAGAATCGTTGATGCCTTTTAGAAGAACTGCTTGGTTTCCGACAGATACTCCTGCCTTTAAGAGTTTAAGAATTGCCAATTTGGATTCTTTTGTGCATTCGAGAGGGTGATTGAATTGGGTATTACAAAATATGGAAAGATGATCCGTATTGTATCTTTCAATGATTTTACACAATTCATCTGTTATGCGAAATGGATTTGTTACTGGATTTCTTGTACCCAACCTACAAATTTTTACATGGGGTATAGATTCCAAACTGGAGAGAATAAATTCGATACGGTTATCAGCAAGGTTCAATGGATCCCCGCCGCTAATCACGACATCTTCTACTTCGTCATGTTCTCTGATATATTCGAAAGCTTTTTTTAGATCGTCTTCCGTCATTCTTTCGTTTGACGAGGAAACTTTCCTACCTCGCATACAATGACGACAGTACACACTGCAAGTATGATTCGAAAATAACAAC
Source organism: Leptospira sp. 96542 (assembly GCA_029310945.1). Lineage (GTDB taxonomy): Bacteria > Spirochaetota > Leptospiria > Leptospirales > Leptospiraceae > Leptospira_A. The sequence continues at coordinate 182,220 of JARJFC010000003.1, read as the reverse complement.
ACCCGGTTGGGATACATATGAGTGAGCCCACGAACAGGGCTTAATCTTTCTTCCTCCAAAGGATCGGGGCTTTCTTCGGGTGAAAGTATGGTTTCATCAGATGTAGGAACAATCATTCGCCGGATGGGGCAATTGGGATCTTTTGGGTCAGATAAAGAAAGATAGTATGGAGTGGTAGCTACATGCAACCGAATTGTATCTCGAATACCAGTGATCTCTGAATCGGTGAGAAGGAAATACCGATACAGTTGCTCACCCCGTACCCGGTTTTGCAATTGGGATATGGGATTTTCCCAATCCAATCGGCTGAAGAGAGCCTTCCTTTCTTCCAAAACGAATGCTAAACGAGAATCTACTGGCATGGAACCTCAATCCTTACTTGCCAAGAGACCACCAAATTCTTTTCTGGTGGTAATGCAAGAAAACCGCCTGGGTGAAATACGTATGATTGCCTTCGATGTAGACGGTACACTATTTTCCTCAGAATCCATCATCTTTAAGACCTACGTGCAGGCAATCGAAGAGTTCGCCTCTCGTACAGGAAAAATTACCAACTTGCCCAGTCATGAACAAATCATGAATGAGATCGGAAAACCGGTCAAAACAATCTTCCAAAACTTACTCCCCGAACTCCCAAGTGCGGAACAAGACCTAGTATCCTCTCGGGTTTTGGAATTACTCTGTGACTCCATCCGCAACGGTGGTGGCGATTTTTATGCGGGCGTTGGTTCCACCATCCACTACCTAAAAGAAAAAGGTTACACCATCACCTGCGCTTCCAATGGGAGGCGTGCTTATGTGGAAACCGTCCTAGAAACTGCCGGTGTGTTGCAATACTTTGACCCTATCGTTGTGATCAATGGGGAAACCATACACACCAAAGGCCAAATCATCGCTGAGTACATCCGAAAGTACAACCTCGAACCAAGTTCCATCGTACTTGTGGGAGATAGACACAGTGATTGGGAAGCTGCCAGAGAAAATCTATGTAAGTTTGGATACTGTTCGTATGGCCACGCAAATCCAGGAGAAATCCCCGATTTTGATTGGGAATTTGCTGATTTAACAAAACTCAAAGATATTTTTTAACCTTTAAATTTCCCAATTTCGCCGAAATTTGTACTGTGCCCATTACCCCCCAAATCCAAGAAGATAGGATGCGATCGTTACGTTTTTTGTTCGCAGGGGTATTCTTTGTTTTGGTGTTAATCGAAAAATCGATGGGTTTTACACCAAACGATACGAAGAATTTTTTTCCTAAAAATGGGTTTCGCAATTTAGGAAAACAAATAGAAACCCCCAAACAAACAAAGGATCCTTTTTTGTCGCCAGACTGGGAAGATGACCTTGCCTGGGAAGAAGAAGTTCTCAGTCATTCCATTCCACTCGACCCGAATGGCAGCTCCACCAAACAACGAATTGTTGATGATTCCATACCGGAAATCACTCTCCCTGAAGATCGTTTTCCAAACCTTGGTTCAAAACTACAAATTGGTGCAGGATACCTTCCTATCTATTTTCTAAAATTTTATGGGTCAGGAAAAAACAACCAATCACAACTAGTAAAAGTCACAAGGGAGTTTGTTGGTGGGGATCCCATTCCATTTCTTTTCCAAGAATTGGCAAAAGGTCCGAACGCAGAAGAAAAATCGAAGGGAATTCTCACGGCAGTTTCGAAAAAACTCAAAATGGATCCTAGTTACAAATTTCATAATGGAATTTTACACTTGGATCTTTCGGAAGAATTTGTTTTTGGCGGTAGTCATGAAATTTTACGAGACAGACTTGACCAAATCATTTTTACCTTTGTGGGAAATTATGGGATCACAGGGGTCGTACTCTACGCCAATGGAGAGAGGGTAAGAACTCTTGGCAGCGACGGATTGAATTTACCTGAAAAACTAGTAAAAAACCAAAGAAAAGTCATACTATTTTAATTATTCTAAATGGTTGCAAATTTGGACAAGGCCAGGAATCTTACACTGGCTTTAAGGAATGAGACGTTACCCACTCAAACGAACTTGGTTTATATTTCGTAAACTTTTTTTACGTACCTACCACCCAACTTTCACTGCCACGAACATCACGGACATTCGTTCTTCGGTGATGATCTTCGGGGTGATGACAGCTTTTACTTCCACGATATCTTTGTTATTTGTGGATTCACTAGTCCGAACCAAAGAAGCAAGTTTTTGGATTGCTTTTTTTCGTATTTCATCGCTCCTCATTTGTTTTTTTGTCTATTTATTTGCAAAAAAAAGAATCCGACTTTTTGAAAGGCATATTTTTTCCATTACCAGTCTGATTTTAGCCTCACTCATTTTACTTTATATTCCTATGATGGTTTACGACAAACCCAATCATTCATATTATCTTTTTGGATCTGCGATCGTAGTCGCAAGTGCTTCGATCATTTTATGGATCGAACCCATACGAATCTTTTTACTCTCTGGTCTCTATGTTTTTATTTTCATCCCCCTCCATTTAAACTTCTCACAGATCCTTGGATTTGACCGGTTTATTTTTTACCAAGACATCCTCATTGTCATTTTTTTACTCGGTTTTGGACTTGTGGCAAACCTCCTCATCAACTATTGGCGTTTTGAAGAATTTCGTGCCAAAATTAGGCTTAGGATTACTGTTGGAAAACTCCTCCGCATCAACCAAAAGATCGAAGACCTGTCCCGTGTGGATTCGATGACGGAACTCTTTAACCGCAGGCATTTACTCGAACAATTTGAATTGTATAAAAAAAGGTCGCATAGAGAAGGTTTTGTGATTGGTCTTGTCATTCTCGACCTTGATCGTTTGAAGATCATCAATGACAAATATGGACATAAACAAGGGGATATGGCCATCCAAGCATTTTCACGAACCTTGAGATCACGCACCCGCTCCACAGACATTGCGGCACGGATTGGTGGGGATGAATTTTGTTTGCTCGTTTCACCTATCGATAAGGTAGGGCTAATCAACCTAACAGAAAATATACGAGAAAAACTAGAAAGTTTAAAAATTCCCATTCACAACCACCCAGGAGAAACCTTGGGGCTGACTGTTTCGATTGGTGCTACCCTATTCCGGTCTTCTGACGATCCCAGTTTTGACGAACTCTACCACAAAATCGACACGGCTCTCTATACTTCTAAAAATGAAGGGCGAAACCGGGTGACAATTCTCGAAGAAGAATAAAAAAATTTGACAAAAATAAGGTCTAGTTCTAAAGTAGAAATTGAGACTGATTCTCAGTCTTTGTCCATGACGGATAAGGTGTAAACATTCGAGAGATGGGGGACAACCCCCGTCTTTTTTTTTGCCTTTTAATTCCGAACCATTCCTTCTGGATCCAGGGCATCTTCGTAATGTAAGTTCCGGCGCACAGGTCGGAATCCTCCTTCGGATAGAAACTTTCTGGCTTCTTTCTCTGTCTTCAATCCAAAGGATCGGAGAACATTCTCTTCAATCACCACAGAAGAAATATCATCTGCGCCCGAATACAAAGCCAATTGCCCAACACCCTTTCCCAAAACCATCACGGAAGTTTCGATATGTTTGATATTGTCCAAAAAAATCCGGCAAATGCCCAAAACCTTCAGGTATTCATGGGTGGGAACTGGTCTTACCTTGAATCGTTTCGTTTGTGGTTGGAAGGTCCATGGAATAAAGGATAAAAATCCCCCCGTCCTGTCTTGGAGGTTTCGGACCACATCCAAATGTTCCACCACCTCTTCCTTGGTTTCTTCCGACCCAAAAACAATATTCGCCGAACCCAAAAGCCCAACTTCATGGCAAGTCTCCATGGCACGCACCCATTCCGAAACACTTGCTTTTTTAGGAGAAATGATTTGGCGCATCCGTTCAGTCAGAATCTCTGCCCCAGCCCCTGGAACCGAATCAAGACCCGCTTCCTTTAGTTCCAATAGAACATCCCTCAGTGGTTTTCCTGTTATGGATTCCAAACCAATGATTTCAACGGGCGAAAAGGCTCGGATATGCATCTTCGGGTATTTGGCCTTCACTGTTTTTATCACATCCAAATAGTACGAAAAAGGAAGGTTTGGATACACTCCGCCTTGTAAGAACATTTGGTCTGCTCCCTCCTCCATCGCATAGTCCATCTTTTGTAAAATTTCTTCTTTGGTGAGGACATAACCTTTGCCATTACCAATTTCGTCCATAAAGGAACAAAAATTGCATCCCACATTGCAGTAGTTGGTGTAATTGACCACCCGAAACATCGTGTAACTTGCTTCCGTGTGCGGTCGAACCTTCTCTCGGAGAAAACGGGCTACCATCTGCACTTTTAAGAAATCCGCCTCCTCATACAAAAGCAAAGCCTCTTCTTTTGTGATCCTTTTGCCACTAGAGGCTTTGAGGAGGACTTGGTCTGCAGGGAAATTGGGGTCAAGAGAAAAGGATGATAGGCTCATGTTACACTCATTGGACATAGAAATGTCCCTTTAGATCAGTTTAAAAACTGAATTTTCCTGGACATTCATTTTTCCTTGCGGAACCTAGGAAATACCATACACCTTGAAGGGCAAAAATATAAATGGATATCGGAAGAATTCTCTTTCACCTATTATTCACCGTCTTTTTCATCGCGGCAAACGTTGTGTTTGTTCGCGCCATCCTCTACAGGCTCGGCCTCATCTTCAATGGCAGACCTGCCTTCTTCAATGAAGATGCAAAAAAGAACCTAAACCTTGGGTTTCGATTAAAGAGTTTTTTTGAAAACGTAGTTTTACAGAAAAAAAACTTCCGCGAACCCTTGCGTGGGATCATGCACGCGTTTATTTTCTACGGGTTCCTTGTGTACACAATCCACACCACAAGCCAAATGGTGGCTGGTGTTTTTGGTTACTTAATGGAAGATCCGTACAAATTTGCCCTACCTGAATTTTTATTCGGCGAATCAGTAAACCACCTCTACGAACAGACTGTCAACTATGTATCCCTCCTCGTTCTCACCGGGCTCGGATTCTTCGCATGGAGACGTTGGATCAAAAAAGCAAAAGGTTTGGATGTCCACTCACCGGCTTCTGCCGTTGTCATCAGTATGATTGCTACCCTTATGGTTACCACCTTACTTGGTAATGGTGCAAAAACAGTGGCAGCAACTTACTTCACCCATGCAGGAGTCATCGACGGTTTGATTGGCTCTGTATGGACATTACTCGGAGTGGAAAATGGAGGCGCTGATTTAGCCTACCAAATCATGTGGTGGGGTCATATCATTACCGTCTTCTCTTTTATGTTGTATGTTCCTACATCGAAACATGCGCATTTGATCTTCGCACCAATTAACTATTTTTTTGCGACGGACACTCCCAAAGGCCAACTATCCAAACTCAATTTAGAAGACGAAAACGCAGTTTGGGGTTCCAACCGCGTGGAAGACTTCCCTTGGCCAAATCTTTTGGATGGTATGTCATGTATCGAATGCGGTCGTTGCCAGGTAGAATGCCCAGCCAACCGCACAGGCAAGATGTTAAATCCCAAAGCCATCATCGTTGAACTCAAACACCAGTTACTTGAAAAAATGCCTGGAGTGGCAGAAGCACGGGCTGGCAAATCACCAGAGGAAGCGGCCACCGCGGTTGCGGCTCTCGAAACGGGTGTTATCAACTCCCACGAGGGTTTGAGTGAAGAATCCATTTGGGGTTGTACAACTTGTTATGCGTGCGTGGAAGCCTGCCCTGTTGGAAACAACCAGGTGAACGCCATCATTGAAATGCGCCGTCATTTGGTTTTGGCTGAATCGAGCATGAGTCCAGAACTCCAAAAAGCCTTTACAAACATGGAAAATAATTCCAATCCTTGGGGTGTGGGTGCTCATACCCGTGCCGACTGGGCAGAAGGACTAAATGTAAAGGTTCTTTCCGAAGCAGAAGACAAAAACGTGGACGTACTCTACTGGGTGGGTTGCGCAGGAGCCTTTGATGAAAGAAACAAAAAGATCTCACGCGACTTTGTAAAAATCATGCAAAAAGCAGATGTGAACTTCGGAATCCTTGGAACAGAAGAAGGTTGTTCGGGAGACTCCGCTCGTCGGGGTGGTAACGAATATCTCTACCAAACATTGGCGCAAACAAACGTAGACACAATCAATGGTTACGGAATCAAAAAAATCGTTACAGCTTGTCCACACTGTTACAACACAATCAAAAACGAATACCCTCAGTTTGGTGGTAATTTTGAAGTCATCCACCACTCTGAATACATCAATCAACTTTCGAAAGAAGGTAAAATTGATGTGAAGGTAGCGGATGATGCAAGTTCAGGAAAGTATACTTACCACGACTCTTGTTACATTGGTCGGTATAATAACAATTACGACAACCCTCGTGATGTTGTGAAAAAAGTATCTGGTGGAAAAATCGAAGAAGCTGTCGACCACCATTCAAAAGGTCTTTGTTGTGGTGCTGGAGGAGCACAATACTGGATGGAAGAACATGTGGATGAATCCAATCCTGAAAGTATGCGTGTCAATAGCAAACGAACGGGTCAACTCCTAGACACTGGTGCAACTACAATTGCCACTGCTTGCCCATTCTGTATCACAATGATCACAGATGGTGTCAAAGCAGCAGAAAAGATTGATTCTGTTAAAGTCAAAGACATTGCAGAATTAGTCGCAGAAAATATAGACTAGGCAAAAAAGTAGGAGGCGTATATGAAAGTTCATTTGCGTCTCCTACTTCTGTTAACTCTTTTATCGCCTAACTTTCTCATACCTGACCCATCCAAAGAAGGAATCTACATCACGGTTGAAAAAGGTCAAACACTCAGTATCATATCCAAAACATATTTAGATGACCCTAAAAAATGGAGAGAACTCCTCAAATCCAATCAAATTGATAATCCGAACCTAATCCAACCGGGAAAACAACTCTTCATACCCAAAAGCCTTGGGAAAAAACCGATGGCCGATGTATACCAATTCCAAGGTGGACCAGAAGTCCTAAAAATCTCCCAAAAAGAAACATCATGGATGGAAGTCCAATTGGGGCTTGGGCTCTATGCCAAAGACGAAGTCCGCACAAACCAAAACTCGCAAGTCCAGTTCACCTTAAATACAGGTTCCAAATTTGAAATTTCCGAAAATAGCCATGTAGTAATGGAGAAAACAAAAACCGAAAAAGAACCAGAAGAAGTATTTTTAAGAAAGGGTCGCCTCCGCGCTATCATCAATAAAAATTATGGTGCAAACAAACGAATGTTCATCTTAAGAACTGATTCTGCTGTTTCTGAGGTAAAAGGCACAGAGTTCCTCACAGAGGTTGATTCCAAAGGTAACACCACTCTCGGGTGTTACGAAGGCATTGTATCTGTCACAGCAGAAAAACAAACTGTGGATGTGAACGCAGGTTTCGCCACCTATGTGGAAAAAGGAAAACCACCCACTCCACCGTTTGCCATTCCAAATCCACCAGATGTAAAATCCGAATGAAACATTTGTTACTATTTTTTTTTATCGAAGCTATGTTTCTGGCAAACTTGTTTGGTGTTAGTGGATCAGAAATCAAATTTAATCTTTTTGCAAAAGAAGCAGATGTGATCCAATTTGAAATCGAACTTTGGAAAACCAATGATTTGAATGGCGAAATTCCAAGGGTTGTGTTAACAAACCAAGGCAGAGTGAATCTGCTTGTGCCAAGTGGTTATTTTTATTTCCGTGTTCGTTCCATAGCCAAATTCCAAGTCAGAGGTTATTGGTCTGAACTTTTTTCTGTAAATGGATTTGGAAGTGAAAAACCAAAACCAACTGTTGCCAAAAAGTCAGAATCAAAAACTCCACAATCGAATATACTCATTCCAATTCCCGACAAATCGGGAAACCAAAACCTATTTCTCACAGAATCAAAAGTAAGAATTGCACCCATCACCGGAAGCCAAAAGAACATACAGTATTACTACCGTTATGATAAGGGGCCTTGGATTAAAATGTCAAATCCAGAACTTAATTTCGAAAAAGAAGGAAATTATGTTTTGGAATACAAATCAATAGATATTTTAGGCAATGAAGAACTGCCCAAACAATTAACGTTTGGTGTGGACAGAACTCCACCACAAACGAGTGTAAGTATGTCTGGACATCAGACCGATCGATTTCTTTCCCAAAATTCAAAAATAAAGTTCGAAACTACTGATAGTGGTTCTGGAGTAAAACAAACGGAATTTAGAAATAGATGCCAAACAAATGAATGGTCTGAATGGATCATTCTAAATTCGACTGAAATCCCTTGGTACGAAAATTATAAACTTTGCGAAACCCATTTTGAATTGGAAGTGAGATCCATAGACAATGTGGGTAATGTAGAAACACCCATCAAAACCATTTTTTTAAAGGCAAAATAAATACATTCGAATGTGGAAATACAAAATTTATGCAACCTATACAGACTCACTGCAAGTCATTAGGTCAAAGTCTTTTATTACACTTTTCTTTTCTATGTTTTTATTTATCATATTGCCTTTTACAATCATCACAATCAGTATCATTTACAAACAATACCTAGACACTCTTGATTGGAATCATAGATTCCAATTGGTGCGAGTACAACTCCTTGCCATCGATATGGAAAATTCGATTCGCGATCAAATTTCGATTTTAAATGATAAAAAAGAATATTTATACCGAACTAAAGATACAAATATCATTTCCCAAAATTGTTCCTCTCATTTAGAACTAGACTCAAATTATAGAAACATCAAACTAGTTGCCTGTAGTTTTACTGGTGTAGAAAAATCATATATTCTTGTTTCCGAAAATCGATATATAACTCTATATTCGGCCGATTTTTTAGAAGATGAATTATTGGATTCTCCATTTAGCGAGCCAAACGAAGGACTTTTACTTGTAAATTCATCGGGTGATTATGGAGTGTCTGGCTTTATAGAAGAAAATTTTAGAGTCACCGAATTTTGGTTAAACCAAATTGGAAGTGTATTACAAACTGGCACAAATTTACCAAATATAAAAGAAACAACAGACCTAAGGGGAGAGTATTTTTTATCCAGTTTTCCTATGTACGGTCTCCCATTCCAGCTATTTGTTGTTAGTCCCAAAAACTTGATTTTGAATCCAATTTATGAAAGTTTATTCAAAAACGTAATCACACTCATATCCCTTCTTGGCTTTTCACTATTTTTTTCTGGCATCATTACATTACGAGAAATTGAGTCAAAACGAAAGCTAAAACTCATATTAAACGAATTTCCAAACGCTGCCATTCTATTCAATGCGGAATCGAAAGAACTTCTTTCAAATATCGAAATCGACACGGGGGTGACAATCTATCAATTATTTCGTGACCAAAGGTCTGTTTGGGAATGGGTTCATAAAGAAGTAAAACCATTTTTACAACTAAATTCTTCAGATGGTGACAAAAAAGGTCAAAACAACAAAAAAGAATTAGAATTTTATTCAGAAACGGGTGAAACGTATTTACTCGAATTCACCTACCATCTTTGGCAATTGGATAATAATTCAAAATACGCAAAAGGTGCGCTTGTCCTTATACAAAATATCACCACCAAACGTTTGGAATTTGAAAAGGAGATGCAGTATGCAAAAACCTTACAAAAAAAATACCTGCCGCAGATAAGAATTTTTCCACCTAATATTGATTATGAAATTTTATATCTTCCACTCATCCAAGTCGGAGGTGATTATTACGATTATATTGAACTAGAAAACAACAGGTATATTTTTGCTTTGGGGGATATCATCGGACACGGTGTCCAAGCAGCAATGATGATGACAGTGGTTAGGGTATTATTTCACCAAATTTTAAAACAAACGACAGACCCAGAAGAAATCCTAATCAGAATGAATGAAGGTGTGAGTTGGAATTTACCAAAAAATTATTCTTTCGTGCCATTCCATTTTATCATTTTTGATTTTAATACAATGACGGCTGAATATGGAAATGCTGGTCATCCGGGAATGTATTACTTCTCCAATGATTCCTTAATATGCCCAGAGAAATTAAATCCGATGTTTGGGATGCTGCCTAAATTTTCTCCAAAAGTGGTTCGTTTTCCCATCCAAAAATCCGACAGATTTTATCTTTTTACCGATGGGCTTAGAGATGTGAGAAACACAAATAACAAAAGTTACGGAGAGAAGGCTCTCGAAGAATTTTTGCGTTCTATGAATGCGAAACATCTTTCCGCAATTAAATCTGAATTAGAATTTTCCATTCGTTCTTTTAGCGAAGGGACAGATTATTTGGACGACATCACTTGGATTGGAATCCAAATCATTTGAATATTTTAGTCCACAATTGGCGGAGATTCTAATAATTGAATGGCTTCGTTATTTTTTTGAAAATAATTCATATCCCACTCTGTATCAAATAAGAGTGCTGCGTTTCCAAACATATCCTCAACCAAATTTGCATTGGATGGGACCTTGCTTATATCTGACTGCACAATCCATCGTGAAATTCCATATGGTAAAATATAAATATTTGTATCAGCTCCATATTCATCTTTCAAACGCCTCTGGAAAACTTCAAATTGCAGCTTACCCATTGCACCAATGATGGGAACACCACCACCTATAGTTCGCGAGGTGAAAAGATGCAAAATCCCTTCTTCTGCTAATTGATCCAAACCCTTTTTAAACGACTTTAATTGTAAGGTATCTTTGCAAGAAATGGTTGCAAATAGTTCAGGCGCAAAACTTGGAAGCGGGCGAAGGGGCGGTGTTGTTCCACTCGAAAGTATATCGCCAATTTTGAATGTACCTGGATTCACAAGGCCAATGATATCTCCAGGATAAGCCATATCCACAGTGTTCCTGTCTTGGCCAAAAAAAGCAAAACTAGATGAAAGTTTAACAGGTTTGTCTAAACGATTGTGATTCACGTTGAGACCCCTTTCAAACACCCCAGAACAAATTCGTAAAAAAGCAATACGATCTCTATGTGCTTTGTTCATGTTTGCTTGCACTTTAAAAACAAAAGCACTGAATGGTGAATTGATTGGATCCAAATAATTTCCATCTCGCATGGGAATGTGATCCGGACCCGGAGCCAAGTCTAAAAATTTATTTAAAAATAAATCGATCCCGAAGTTATTGACCGCCGATCCAAAGTAAACTGGTGTTTCCTGACCAGCAAGGAACATGGTTTTGTCAACCGAACCAATTCCATTTTCTACCAAGTCAATTTGTTCGCGAAACGCAGATAAAATCTCTGAATCAAACTGTGTGTCAAGTTCTGGGTCGAGGGGACCCGAAACCCTGACGCCCGCTTTTTGTTTTCCACCAGGAGTTCGATCAAATAAAAACAACTGCTTGTCACGCAAATCATAAACGCCCTTAAAATCGAAACCTGTTCCCATCGGCCAAACATCAGGAACAGCCTTGATACCGAGTACTTTTTCAATTTCATCCAAAAGTGCATACAGATCTTTCGTGGGTCTGTCCATTTTGTTGATGAAAGTGATGATGGGAATTCCGCGATCACGACAAACCCGAAAAAGTTTTATGGTTTGGGGTTCGACCCCCTTTCCTGCATCGAGAACCATCACTGCGGTGTCAGCTGCCATGAGAGTCCGGTAGGTATCCTCAGAAAAATCCTCGTGCCCAGGTGTGTCGAGAAGGTTCAAGATACTGCCTTTGTATTCAAATTGCAGAGCTGCGGAGGTAATGGAGATTCCCCTCTCTTTTTCCATGGCCATCCAGTCAGAAGTGGCCGATTTGCCTTCCTTTTTAGCCTTTACAGCCCCCGCCAATTGGATGGCACCCCCGTACAATAGCAATTTTTCCGTTAAGGTTGTTTTTCCCGCATCTGGGTGGGCAATGATGGCAAAGGTTTTCCTTCGTTTGACTTCTTTTTCTATGATTTCAGGAGACATAATGACAATTCCATCCTCGGGAAAATTCTGAATCTGTCGAGAATAAAGAAAGAATCCCTTGGCAAGGCAGGTAAGGGGTTGACTTAGAAATTATGTCCCATTACTTTGTGGGTGGAGGGAGTTTTTGAGAAAGCCATTTTTTGTCCTCTTACTCGTTATCTGCACCCAAATATTCTCTCTCGATTTTCCCAATTTTTCCCTGGGTGAGGATAGTGCCAAGGAAGAATTCAAACGTGGACTCACGTACAAAAACCTTCGCCAATACTCTGCTGCCAAAGAAAGATTCCAAAAGGCAGTGAATCTTAAAAAAGATTTTCATTTGGCAAGGCTTGAACTTGCTAACAACTATTATCTCCTCGGTGAATGGGAAGAAGCTCTCGATGAATTGGAAATCCTAAGTGCAAAACTAAAAAATGATCTCATCATCACAAATAAAATAGAAGCCCTTCGTTTGACCATTGCAGGGTCAGTTTCAGAAAAAGAAAGAGTGTATTACAAAACCATCGAAGGTGATTCGATGCGCGGGTTTCGGTTTCGAAATCCGGTGGATGTTGTCTTTGATGAAGATGGCAATTTTTATGTGGCAGGGTTTGAGACATCAAACGTCGTTAAATTCAACGCTGCCGGCACACCCATATCCAATTGGCGAGGCGGCCTAACCCGAAAGATTGAAAAACCAGTTGCCTTAGCGTATTCCAAACAACGCATTTACATGGCTGATTTTGTCCGGGATGAGGTTTTAGTTTTTGATCCAAAAGGAAATTACCTTTTTTCAGTTGGTGGATCTGGGAATACAAAGGGAAAGTTTAGAGGTCCATCTTCTATAACATTTGACAACAAAGGAAATTTATATGTTTCCGATTCTGGAAATAACCGGGTTCAAAAATTCAAAGACAATGGTGAGTTTGAGTTTGAATTTTCAGGCTCAGCAAATTTAAAACTTAAAAATCCAGCGGGATTGTGTTTTTATGAAAATAAAATCTATGTAGTTGATAAAGACAATATTCGCATTTTAGTTTTTGACATGGATGGAAATGTTTTATCCGAAATCAAAAAAACAGAATGGAAAAAACCTAGAAATATAAGAATATTAGAAAATCAGATTTATTTAACGGACGAACTCTCTGGCATTTGGTCATATTCGCTTACTATGGGAGAATGGAAACAGATCAAAAAGTTCAGAGACAAAAATGGCGTTTACCGCGTTTTGTTTCGCCCATTTGCGACAAACATTGACTTGTCGGGTTCTTTGTATTTTGTAGATTATGGAAAACACCGGTTAGATATTTTTACTCAAAAAAATAATCTGTTATCAAATATGGATTTAAGGATTGAGTCGATTGACACATCTAATTTTCCAGACATCCATATTTACACTAAGCTTAGGAACCGAGCTGGCACAGAAATCATCGGTGTTGACAGGTTAGGTTTTCGAATCTACGAAAACGACAATATGACACCACTTTTTTCATTGGCAAAAAAGGAAAAACTCAATGCAAAAATGTATGTGGCTATGGTTTATGAAAATTCAGATTCAATCAAAAAATCTAAATCAAATTTAGAAGACGGATTGTTTCCATTTTTTAAGTCGTTAAGAGAATATGACTCAATCAATCTTTACCGTGCGGGCAAAGACAGCACTCTCATTCTTCCTAACACCCAATCGTTAAGAGATATTTTAGCAAAAATAAGAGATAGTGTTTCTGAAGACAAAGCCAATTTTGGAAAGGCTAGCATAACAGCCATCCAAAATTTGAGTATGCAAACTGGTCAAAAAATATTAGTTTATTTGGTTTCGAAAGAAAGCCGAGATGATAGTTTTTACCAATACCAAAAAACGAGGGTTGTTGATTACGCAAAAGCTCACTCAATTCCCATTTACGTTTTATCAACAAACAATTCCGAAACAGTCAAAAACTCTTGGTTAGACATCACCGAACCAACAAACGGAAAGTATATTTATTTAGATGGCGAAGGTGAAGAACGAGAATTGTATTCTAGTTTCAAATCTCACCTTGATTTAAGGTATATACTTTCTTATAAAACAGATACTAACCCTGACTTAGTGAATCGTTACATCAAACTAATGGTAGATGTAGAACACAGAGGAGTGAAAGGAAAAGATGAAGGTGGATATTTTGTTCCAGAAGATAAATAAAATTTCATACCTCAGTTTTTTCTTTTTTTCCTTTCTATTGTTTGGCGAAAGTACAACCCTAGAAGATATCGAGGAGGGAAAACGGTATTTGAATGCAAACGATTGTAAAAAAGCAATTACTTACTTTCAATCTGCACTCTTAAAAAACCCGAATTCGTTAGAAGCAAAAATAGGCTATGCAGATTGTACATTCAAAGTCGGTTCATACAACGAAAGCAAAAAATATTATTTAGAAGTTTTAAAGAGAGATAACAAAAATATCCCAGCAGTAACGGGAATTTGCGAAATTTATTTAGCCGAATCAAAATTCAAAGAAATTTCAGACATTTTGAACCCCCTACTCACTGAATTTCCAAACAATACGACTCTCCGAATTTCAGAAGCTAAACTATTCTTAAAACAAGGAAAACTAGACTCGGCAATTTTTAAGCTGAACCAACTCAATGAAAAATTGAACTACCCTGCTAGTTTGCAAAAAATGCTTGCTACATTGTATTTTGAAAAAAAAGCGTATAACGATTCCATTTTAACAATCAATCGTTATATCCAATCAGAACCAAATGATCCAGAAGGTTTTGTTTTTAAAGCAAAGGCATTATTATACCAAAATTATTTTTATCCATCAAAACTAGGTGAAATACTCCCTGATGTAGAATACCAATTGGAAAATGCACTCAATTTGGATCCAAAAAACGAAGGCGCAAGGTTTTATAGTGTTTACTTAAATTTAATCCGCGCGAATGAAAAAGATGGTCCAAATAAAGACAAACTTAAGTTAGCTTTCCAAACCATTTACAAACTCGCAAGAGAATTTCCCGAAAATAAATTATACCATCTAATAGAAGCAAACATTGCATGGACATTAAAAGAAAAAAATTTTGCGAGTTACCATTACAGAAAGTCATTACAATTGGATGATTTGGATGAACTTGTTCGTTTCGAAGCAGAAGAATATGTTTTAACAGAGGAAAAAGAAGAATCAAAACTCCGACGTGAGCTGGGTAATTATAGAAAGGAAAGATTTTACGCAGAAAAACACTCGTTATACCATAAAAGTTCGATTTTCCATCTCCTTCGTGCACGAGACCTTAGTCCGCAAACCCCTCAAATCAGAAGAGAATTATTAGATTTTTACAATCTTTCGGGCGAGTCTGTTCTATTTACCAATTTGCTCATTCGATTGAGAGAAGAAGACCAAAGTCAGTTTAAATTGGAAAACAAATTAGAGTTTTCCATTCAGAGTATCAAAAACTCATTGGAATACAAAGAAGGTTATATCCAAATCCAACCAAACCAAATTTTGGAAAAAGTAGAACGATTCAGCCCTGAAATTTATGTTTTCGATTTTGAATCGGTTATGCCATTTCCTGAACATTTAGCAGCCGGTAGGTTGTTATCCAATGCTTTACGTTATAACCTCAAATATATACAAAATATCCGAGTGGTGGATGGAGAGGAATTTTCTACCACACGAAAAAATTTAAAGTTAGCTAATTTTCATCCTTTCTCAGAAACATTACCGTTTAGTGTTGATAATTTGCACCTTTTAGATGAGCAAAGAAAAAATAATAAGAAAGTTCGTTATGTTCTCCACGGGCGGTATAGTTATGAAAATGGCGAACTGAAAGTAGAAATGTATTTATACGACAGAAAAAGTTTAAAGGATATCAGTTTTCTTAAAACAAGTCAAAAAGGCAGAGACGCTCTACCTACCGTTATTGGAAGGATGGCAGAAAAAATCCAATCTGTTCTGCCAAAAGAAGGTAAAATTTTAAAAATAAAAAAAGAGGAAGTTCTTATCTCTATGGGAAAGGTAGATGGACTTTCCATTAAATCGAAATTGGAATTTTTGCGGGATGAGAAAGTGATCTTGACTGGTGATATCACTGACTTAGGAAAACACATTTCACTTGTAAAACTGAATAAACGTGGATGGGAAAAAGAACTTGCAACAGGAGATTTTGTTCGTCTAAAAACGGGAGACTAAAAATTCATTTTCGAGTAGTTTATGCCAACATTTATCTGCCAATCTAGGTTTTCCATTTCCAGAGAAGTGCTCTTTTCCTTCCATGAATCAGAGTTAGGTTTTAACACTTTAGTAACAAATGATACGAATGTAGAACTCATTCAAAAACCAAAAACTTTGGAAATTGGTGAAATGGCGATTATAAGGGTAAAAATCTTTCCAGGTTTTAAACCAGTGTGGAAATCAAAACACACAGGTTATCAGAAAAACGAATTTTTTGAAGATACCCAAATCGAAGGTCCTTTTTTAAAATTCATCCACAAACATAAATTTTTATCAAATTCAGATCCGAACTTTCCTTCGATTCTTTCCGATGAAATCGAATATGAATTTTACCCAATTCCATTTTCGAACTGGGTTATCCTTCAGATGTTATCAAGGATGTTTTTAAAAAGACACGATCTCACAGGAAAAACTTTATTCGCAAAACAAGAACTAATTTTTTGTGGTTATGCGAGAACCATAGTCGATTAAAATCCGATTGTATTCTTTTTCCATAAGCGGCGATGAAATCAAAAAATCGGCACTGGAGCGGTTACAAGCCATAGGGATGTTGTACAAAACAGCAATCCGAAGGAGTGCCTTTACATCAGGATCATGGGGCTGCGCCGATAAAGGATCCCAAAAAAATACCATAAAGTCAATCCCATCTTCCACAATTTTTGAACCAATTTGTTGGTCTCCACCCAATGGGCCTGAGATAAACCGAAATACAGGCAAACTCAAACGTTCTTGGATGAGTTTGCCCGTTGTCCCTGTGGCAGAAAGGTGGTGTTTAGAAAGGGTTCCTTTATTGTAGGTCACCCATTCGAGTAAATCTTCTTTTCGATTGTCATGGGCAATGAGAACGATATTTTTTACGATTTCCATTTTTCGATGAATTGAGGTCATAGTTTGATAGTTCTTGCCAATATCCTAGATTCAAGGAAAGTTTCCTAGAACTGGAAAAATCCATGCCATTTTTTTATTTTGCCATCCTAATTCTACTCATTTGCCCAGTCTTTGCCAAAGATGAATTCAATGCACAGGCAAAAGAAACCAAGGTAGAACAGATTTTGCCAGAATCCCCAGAAAAAGGATCTCCATGGGGGGATGGCTCACTCAAGTTTGATGAAATTAAAATTTTAGATTTGGTGGACGAAACAAGCTCGCAAAACCGTTGGAAGGAAGCCAACAAAGAGTATAGTGCTGCCTTAGACCAATTTGAAATGAGTTTAAAAGCCGTGACTCAAAGAAAGTCCGAATCCGAAAAACAAGTATATTACGAAGATAGATATGATTGGCAGAAAAAAATACGGAAAGAAAACCGCGAAAAAGAATATTCAAAACAAGTGAATGAATTGCGTACGCAACTCAACCTGAGGCTTATCAAAGCAATGAATATTCTTGAAAAAATTGAAAATCCCAAAGTAAAGGAAAGTGAACCTTATTTGGATTTAAAATCAGGGATTTATAGAGAGTATATCAAACAACAAGAAGCGTTTAAAAATTATATGCAGATCATTGATTTTTGCGAACGTTATATGGCAATATCTGCAAAAAATGCAAATGAAGCAGAACCTCACCGTATGCTTGCCATATCGTACGAAAAAATGGAACTAAACGCAAATAAATCCAAAAACCAAGAATTGTATTTCGAATTGAAAGATCAAAAGAAAAAACACCTACTCCGTTTTGCTGAAATCAAATACGGGAAAGACTCGAAAGAATATTTAGCCGTGGAAGAAAAAATCGCAAAAGATTTCTAATAGCGAAAGTTATTGACTGATGCCCAGCTTTTTCTTTAATTCCATATTTTCTTCAATTAAATCTTTAATTTCCTGTTCTGTATATTCGAAAAGCCTATCTTGTGCACGGAGAATTTTATCCAAATTGATTTCTTCAATTCTTGAATAATTCAAAACCTGTTCTGTTGCTTTTTGCAATTCGAGGGCTTGTTTCAATTCCTTTTCGCGCAGTTCATCCAACTGTTGGCTTATTTTGATCCTTTCGTGGAGCTCAATGAGTTCTTGGTTTTTCAGATCAGTTACTTTTTCCATAGCAGCATTGATGCCCGCTTGGGATTGTTTCACTTGTTCCTCATATTTTAATATAGATCTCAATGCTTCATTTTCTTTTTTGGAATCATCGTATTCTTGGTGAGCCAAAGAAAAAACTCCTTCAAAAAAACCAACATTGGCCAAACAAGAATTCCCAATTTCCAAAGCAGCAGCTTTGTAAAAATCAGCCTGAATGACTCGGTCTAAAATGATCCGCAATTCTCTTGTGTGAATTGGGTTTTCTAAAACCAAATACTTCGCATTCGTTTTGACTTCTTCCTGGATTTGGACTGCGGCATCCTCTGAGTGAACCAAAATAATGGAAACAAAGGGATTGGTTTCCACATTCTTTTTGATATAATTTTGGACTTGGCTCCATTCTTTACCACTGACTTGTAGAAAAAAAATATGAATATCGTTCGCAGAAATTTGGATTCGTTCCAGTTCCGCTAAACCAATTTGGTTTACTTGGATTTTTATCTTTGGGTGCTTCCAAATTTCAATAGGAAACGGATGTTGAGAAGAAAGATTCCAAATATTCGATGTTTTCAAAACTAAAACTCCAAAGAGTAAACTCTCTTAATAAAAAACCGTAATGTGAGATTTTTTCCAGTCAAATTTATATCAATTTTTCTTTTGGAATCGATTTTTTAATCTTTCGACTTGGAAATCCAAATAGTCGCGGAATCGGTAATAAAACCCAATCCTTTTGCGGATGTTTTCAGGTAATTTTGCATCTGTACGGGAAATCATGATGTATATGGAGAGAGTCATGATGACAATGTTTGCAGACCAAGGTCCGACCCAATCGGGGACATTTTCTTTATAGGAAACATTCGTTCCAAAAATAAAAAATAAATAGTAAACGAGTAAAAACACAACTGCCAATGTAAAACTCATTCCTTTGCCAGAACGTTTGACCACAAGCCCCAAAGGGAAGGAAAGAAAGAAAAAAATCTGACAAGATAACGGAGTGGCAAATCGTTTGTGGATTTCAATATTAAAAGAAACCAAAGTTTTTTTAGATTCAGTCAGAAGTTCATTCAGCTGTGTAAATAGGGTAAATTTTTGCGTGAGTTCTTCTTGGTTACCACCCGTTTGTCCGCTGAGTAAAATTTCGTATTTGAATTGTTCGACCATTTGACCAAGTCCGCTCACCCCTTTGATGGAAAGCCCATATTCTTTTAAAATTTCTAGACCGGGGATATTTTCCAAACCTTCACTTTCAATTGCATTCCGGATCTCAATGAGCATAGGCAAAGAAAAGGTATCTGGTTTTACATTGATGCCCAGAGTTTTGGTTTCCTTTTTCCCTGGGGCATTGTAATCCATCTCTCCGTCCAAAAAATTGGTCACTCCGATGGCATTTGTTTCGGGATCCCACTCCACAACAAACCCTTTACGAAGCCGAACCGACTTTTCAAATTCGCCTACAGAATTCTTTTTTTCGACTAGAAAACCTTCCTTGGCATTGATGATTTGTAACATCCGCGATCCCCCCATAGGGATCGCTAAATTGTTCAGTACAATAAAATCGGTTCCCGCAGGGGAAATTGCCCACTCACGGATTTGTATATTTTTTAAATTGCCCTCTTCGTCCACACCACCAGAGTACATCGTGCGCCCTTTGTCGGAAAAAAAATCCTGGGTTTTATCTCCAGAAAACTGTCCAGGTTGTATGGCAAGCAGCGGGTTATAACTTGCGATCCAGTTATCAAACTCTTTCATTTTACGAGTGTTTTCTGGTCCAAGATAAAAATTCAAATAACCCACAATGAGAGTCATCAAAAACCCAAAAAGCAGAAAATTTGAATAAATAAAAGGAAAGGATACTCCAGACGCGCGCATAGCAGTAATTTCAGAATCACCCGACAACCTGCCCGCTGCCATAATCCCTGACATAAGGCAAGCCATAGGAATGGTCATGGGCAGGGTATTGCCAAATACATAACCCATATAATCGAGGAGTCTGAAAAAATCCACACCCTTGCCTACGAATAGACCAATCATTTTTTGGATGGCCACTGCCATATAAATCATGGTGAAAAAAGAAAGTGCCACAAGAAAGGGACTCAGAATTTCTTTTAGGATATAGACTCGTAGTATCGAAGGTTTAAATCGTTTCCACTTTCCAAAACGGTCTGTATCCACCATAAAACCAGGGGGAAGATCCGTTTTGGAATGAACCCGAACGGTTCGTAAGTCAACTTCCTTAGGCAACGAGGGTTCCTCTGAGTGTTGCACTTGTTGCACCTGAAATAAGGATTGGCACAGTTTTTCCGATCCAATCTGACAAATTTTTGGAGCTGCCTTCTGGAATAGGGAATACCACCATACGCCCGCAATGTGACCTACCGCAAAGTTCTTCTTTGGATTTTTTGGAAGTGTTTTCTATCAAAACAGAAAGTGTTTTGCCAATTTTAGATTTATTTTTGTCCAGAGAAACTTGGGTTTGTAATTCGACTAGTTCGATAAGCCGTTTACTTTTTACCTCTTCCGGAACATCATCAATGAACTTACGTTTTGCAATTGTTCCTTCTCTTTCTGAATATTTAAACATATAGGACATGTCGAATTTTACTTCTTTCACAACTTCCAGAGTTTCTTTAAATTCTTCCTCTGTTTCACCAGGAAACCCTACGATTATATCGGAAGTAATTCCAATATCAGGAATTCTTTCGACGATGGATTTTACGAGTTCCAAATATTCTTTTTTAGTATAACTTCGTTTCATATCCATAAGTACTTTATCGCTGCCCGCTTGTAACGGCATATGGATTTGAGAGGAAAAACGTTCTTCCTTTGCCATGAGGGCAATCAAATGTTCAGGAAAATCTTTCGGATGAGGAGAAGTAAAACGAAGCCTTTCAATTTTTGTTTCCTTCAAAATTGTTTCCACAAGGGCACAAAAATCAGAACCTTCATATAAATAACTATTTACGTTTTGCCCAAGTAAAGTTACTTGTTTGACTCCCATATCCACCAGTTGGTTTATTTCATAAACAATTGATTTTGGTTCCCGACTCCGTTCTCTGCCGCGAGTGTATGGAACCACACAGAATGTACAAAAATTATTACAACCCCGCATGATGGTGACAAAGGCTTGGATTCCATTGACAACCTTAGGTTCCAACTCATCATAGGTTTCAGTTTTTGACAACCTTGTTAGTTGGACATCTCTTTCTCCTGTCCTTATCTTCTGTATCAGTTCAGGTAAACTCCGATAATTGTCAGGACCTACGATGAGATCAAGTGGGAGCTCTTGGTGGAATAGATCTTCACCTAAGTTCTGCGCCATACAACCCAAAACTCCAATGACAAGATTGGGATTTTTTTTCTTCAAATAACCAAGTGATTGCAAACGTCCATAAATTTTTGCATGTGCATTTTCACGTACAGCGCAAGTATTGAGAAAGATAATGTCTGAGTCTTCAATGGTAGCAGCGGTTTCGTAGTTCTCTTTACGGAACAATTCCTTGACGATTCCCGAGTCGTATTCATTCATTTGGCAACCGTATGTTTCCACAAACACCTTACCCAACTGGGTGGATTCTGGGGTGATGGGAGATTCGGTCAGACTAGTGTTCATATTTAGTATGATTTTTTCGATTTTTTCTTTGTAAAGCAAAGAAGGTCTTTGGTTTTGCTTGCATCCCAAGAATTCTGAGAAAGGATCTGCACTATGAACCTTTCGAAGAAGGAAAACCACTACCAAATCCTCGGTGTGGATAAAAACGCGAGTTCCTTGCAGATTGGCGAAGCGTATTCCCAACGTCTGGCCTTTTGGGAACCCATGCTGCAACTGGGTATTTCTTTTGCGAAAGAGGAAATTTTAAATCTAACCAGGTCTTTCCAAGTTCTAAGTGATGCAGAAAAACGAAAGGAATACGATTCCAAACTTGATTTTGATTTTGTACTCCTGGATGGCAAAACCAAAGACCCAGAAATGGAAGAGGCTTATGATGTATACCGAACCGGGCACAAAAAAACATACGAACAAATCCTAGCAGAATTCACGAACTTCAAAGAAGATTTGGGTTTTACACTTGTGAATTTAAAACTCACAACAATCTACTTAGTTTTGTGTTTGATTGTATATTCTGTATTCTTAATGTTCATTTCATTTATAGAGGAGTCTTATCCATTCGAAGGTTTACAAACGGTGAAAAATCTAAGTTCACCAGTATTTCTGATATTAACTGTCTTTGGATACTGGCTTTTTAGAAAAAGGTTTAAACACAAATAAACGCAAACAAAATTTTAGAATTTAGAGTCTGGAAATAGAATTGGTAAAAGATTCGGAAAACATGCCCCACTCAGATGGATGGAATCCACAAAATCTTTACAGGTCCAATTAGGATTTTCGTTTGGATCAATAATAAAAATTTTTGTGTTTGGAACCTTATTGGCGTCTTCTACCAATTTTTGAATGTTCGTATTAAACTCAAGCAACACGCCATCGTTTAACATTTTTTTGCGAAGTTGGTCAGCAACAACAGGAAAATATATGATTACAGGAATGCCCGTCCCTTTCAGCCTCTCCATCATATGTTTGAAAAAATAAATTTGCGTTGGTGAAATGGGAGTACGACGTAAGTATTGATTGAACATATTTTCAGCATCCTTTTCTAAAAAAAAGTCTGCGTTGGCAAATTTAATATCATTTGGAAGTGCTCCAAATTTTACACGGTTAGCCATTTTGACTTTATCAATATAACCCCGTTTGTGTTCTTTTCCCGTCATTCCCACATTGAGACCAGGTATAAAACCAATTTCAATCTCACGGTTATTTGCTTTGATCGCTCCTGGATCGAGTGGGTATTTATAAAGAGCAAATGATTTTTTTAAGAAGTATGTCTCCACTTCGTCCACAGAAAAACCTTTCGCATTTACAAACCAAGGATTTCTGTTGGAGTGACGATAAAAATCGATATTCTTCAAAACGTAGAACAAATCGTACGAACCATTTAACGAATACTCAATGGATGATTTTGAAAACAAAAGAGGATCTGTTTCAATCAAAACATAACGAAGGGGGATTGAACTATCGATTAGCCTATCCAACCAATACGCCTGGAAACTAGGAGGACCAAGTGGAGCCGCAAAATTGAAAGTGCTCGTATTTTTGACAAAATTTTCCAACATTTCGGAATCAAACTCACCAGACCTTGAACTGCCGAGTATAACACCGATGTTTCTCTTGGGATTTTTACTTTGTTCTTCTTTTAATACAAGAAAAAGATCCTCTTTCAATTCGTAAAACTGACGTTCTACTTTTTTCCAACTGTAAGTATTTTCAACGATAACGGGAAGAAAAAATATTTTATCCAATAGAAAGAGTGCAAATGCAAGAAATAAGGGGTAAAAAACAGGAGAAATTTTCAGTTTCATATTAAAATTGGAAATAAATAAATTCCGCTCCTCCTGGTGCTAAATACCCGAGTAAAACAGTGACAATAAAACTAAATGCAAACAAAAAGCCAAAGGATTTAAACGTTGACCAATTTTTTCTAGGAAAACTTTCTTTGGTTTGTAAATAATTTAAAAAGAATGTGATGAGCAATGCATAAAGGATCTGTTCTGATTTTGCAGTGTTTTCACCTGGAGCAAAACGAAATACTTGGATGTACATTTGAACCGCATTGGTAACGGAAGGAGCGTTAAAAAAAGGAATTGTAATAACAAAAAATCCAAAGGTATATAAAATACCTGCATACTTTTTATAGTTAAATTTAGATTCGATTTTTTCTTTTGATTTATATATATCTAATTTTCGTTCTATACTAATAAAGAGTCCGTGTAGAAAACCCCAAATGATAAATGTAAAATTTGCACCATGCCAAAAACCTGCCAGTGTAAATGTAATGATTAAATTGAAATAACCGCGGTATTCGGAAACGCGCGAACCGCCCAAAGGGAAATAAATATAGTCCTTAATCCAACTAGCAAGCGTCATATGCCATCTAGTCCAAAGTTCACGAACCGAACTAGAAAAGTAAGGGGCTTTAAAGTTTTCAGGCAGGTTGATTCCGAGGAGTTTACCAAGACCGCGAGCCATATCGGTATAACCACTAAAATCGCAAAACACCCGCGCCGCATAACCAAACATAACTAGAAAATTGGTGTAGCCACTGTAAAGTTCGGGGTTTTTATAAACAGGTTCAATGATCGAAGAAAGATTATCTGCTATGACAACTTTTTTTAACAACCCCAAAAAAACCAAATAATAACCTTCGAGTAACTGTTCCTTATCTGCTTTCCAAACTTCCAATTGGTAAAAAAATTCGGAATGCCTTACAATGGGACCTGCAACCAGTTGTGGAAAGAAGAATATAAAAAGTGCGTATTGTAAAAAATTTGGATCTTCGTTTGCTTCCCCCCGTTTTATATCGATCGTGAATGCAAGCATCTGAAACGTATAAAAACTGATCGCCAGTGGGAGGGTTATGGAGTCTGCCCCAAATTGAGATTGTAAAAAATACCGAACTGATTCTTGTGAAAAAAATACACTGCCCGTAAGAGTGAAAATCAAATCCCACAAAAAATAAAAATACTTAAATAAAAATAGATTTAAGAGATTGATACCGATGAGGATGGGAAAAAAGAGAGAATTTTTATTTTTAAGAATTTTTTGGTTCAAAACATGGTTGATGGCAACAATCACCAAAAAATGGAAGGCAAAGGGAAAAGACCATGCGGCGTAGAATCCAAAGGATGCTATAAATAAAAAACCCAAACGGAGTTTGCCGCGAAAAAACCAATGCAGGCAATAGACCAATAGAAAAAAAATTAAAAAACTTAACGATGTAAATTTCATTCTAAGATTTCACCAATTTATTCTTTGCTCTCACTCAATCAACCTGAATCACAAGCCCTTTTAAGTATTCTCCTTCAGGGTGATAAATCGAATGACCATGGTCGGGACTTTGGGTCATTTGGTGGAGAACCCGAACATTCCGTTTTGTATCTTTTGCAGCACCAAAAACAATTTTTTTGAACAAATCCATCGAAATATGTTGGGAACAAGAAAATGTAAAAATAAGCCCGCCACTACAAATTTTTTGAATGGCCTTTAGATTGATTTCCTTGTACCCCTTACTTGCTTGGTTTACCGTTGTTATACTCTTAGTGAACGCGGGAGGATCGAGAACAATCATATCATAGAAATTTGTTTCCATATCTTTCAAATAGGAAAAACTATTTTCGACAATTCCTCTATGCCGTGTTTTTACATCGGGAATTGTATTGATTTCTACCGTTTTTTCGCAAAGTTGAATTGCCTCTTTCGAAATATCCAAACTATGAACTAATTTTGCACCACCTAATAGTGCATATAGAGAAAACCCTCCCGAATAGGCAAAACAATTCAGAACGATTCGATTTTCGGAATACCTCTTCAAAAGATTCCGATTTTCTCTTTGGTCTAAGAAAAATCCAGTTTTTTGCCCAGTTGCAATGTCACTTAGGAAACGGATTCCGTTTTCCAAAAATGGAATTTCTGCGCTAGATCCCAAATGCCAAATGTTTGAATTTGCCTTTGTTTCCCCATCAGAAGGCTCCACCCTTTCTACGATGGTTTCCATACCCTTCGTTATGAGAAACGAAACGAGCCAAGCTGTGAGTGTTTTTGCTCCAGGTGTCCGGATTTGTAAAACAGCCGCTTTATCATAAATATCCACAATGATTCCAGGCACTCCATCCCCCTCTGAATGCAAAAACCGAAAGCCTGTGGTCTGTTTGGGAAGTAGTTTTGTCTTGGATGCCCAAAGATATTCCCATTTTTGGTTCCAAAAAAGAACAGAATCCCCATCATCTGAGGAGAGAAAAGAGAACAATCGGATGCGGATTTGACTTTTAGGATCATAAAAACCCCAAGCTAAGAAGGAACCTGAATCTGATTCCACACGAACGATGCCACCAGGTTTTATATTTTTTTCGCCACTGGCAATTGCCCCTGAAAAAATCCAAGGGTGAAAATTAAGTAATGCTTTTTCCTTATTCTTTTTTAAACGGATGACCATTTTATAACCAAATTGTAATGTATGCGTGAACCAAATTTAGGATTCTTATTACAATGACTAAAAGGACACTCCTCCTACTTGTCTTTTCTTTTTCTTCCCTTGCGGCAGAAACAATTTGGGACAAAACCTCTTTATTACAGAACGTAAACTCTATTTCTCTCGATAGCATAGAAACCGAAGCAGAAACATATTGGTATCTATCGGATGGAGAGATGGATGAAACTGAAATCCAATCCATAAACGAAACTAATTTTGCGAAACACAATTGGTACAGAGCTAGGGTTCCAGGCAATCTGATTCGGGATGCCAAAGAATTTGAAGGCAAAAAAACTGTCCTACTTGCGAAATGGATTCATTTCCCAGAACAGTCTAACGAAAGTTATACATTAAGACTTGGCGTGATCAATGACAGAGATAGAACCTACCTAAATGGAAAAAAAATTGGCGAAACAGGAAACTGGGACAGCGCAGATCCAGAAGCATATGATAAAATCAGGATTTATACGATTCCCGATGGAGTGATAAAACAAGGGAAAACCAATTTACTCATCATCCAAATTAAACCTTACTTCGATTACACTGTTGGTGTGGAACAAGACAAAACAGAAATAGGGAAATCGGCTTATATTTATTCAAAATATTATATAGATGAATTTTTAAAACTAATCTTTCTTACTGTATATTTAAGTTTTGGATCGTATTTTCTATTTTTATTTGTAAGGCGCAGGAGAGAAACAGAAAATCTATTTTTTGCACTATTTTCATTTGCCCTGGTTTTTTATAACTTTTTGCGGAACCAACTTAAATATGAATTTGGAATCCCGTTTGTTTATATGAAAGAAGTAGAATATATGGTTTTACTTTCTCTCATTCCGATGATGTTTCATTTTTTAAGGACATTATTTAAGGAAAAATACCTACTTGTAGCTAAAATTTTTGATAGTATACAATTTATATTTTTCTTACTTTTTTTGATATTCAGAAATGTTGAATTTTTCAATTCACTGATGTCTAAATTCATCCAACCTACATGGATCGTGTATGTAATACTCATTTTTTATATACTATTCAAAAATTTGAAATCGGGTGATCGTCGAGCTATTTACATCCTAATCGGAATGTCCATTATTTTAATTGCGTCCTTTGTCGATATACTTTCCACAAGGGGACTTTTGGTTTTTCCAAGAATACTCGGTTATGCTTTTCTTGCATTTAACGTGAGTCTTGCGATCATTCTAGCAAACTCATTTGTAAAATTAAATGAAGAGGTAGAAGATCTAAACAAAAACTTAGAAAAAAAAGTAGAACAAAGAACCGATGCTTTGAACGAATCATTAAATCAACTAAAAGAACTGAAAGAAAAACAAGACGGAGATTATTTTTTAACATCCCTACTCATCCAACCTTTGGCAAAAAACGAAAATAAAATTCCTAATATCCAGATTGAGTCATATACAGACCAAAAGAAAAAATTCCAATTCAGAGGCAAAGAAGGAGAAATTGGTGGAGATATTTGTATTGTTGGTTCTATCACATTAAATTCAGGAAATTACACTGTTTTTGCAAATGGAGATGCTATGGGAAAATCAATCCAAGGAGCGGGCGGAGCGCTCGTTCTTGGTGTAGTTTTCCATGCTGTTTTATCAAGGTCTAACTCTAGCTACACGAAACAAAGACCACCCGAACTTTGGCTAAAAGATTTATATGTAGAACTACAATCGGTTTTTGTTAGTTTTGATGGATCTATGTTAAGTAGTGTTGTCCTTGGTTTGATATCGGAAACATCTGGCTGTATTTATTATATCAATGCGGAACATCCCTGGAGCATTTTGTACAGAGATGGAATTGCAAGTTTCATCGAAACAGAACTCACAATGCGGAAACTAGGATTCCCTAAAAATGATGAATCATTTCAAATCAAAACATTCCACTTAGAAGAAGGGGATGTTTTAATCGTTGGCTCTGATGGACGGGATGATATTGCCTTTAACCAAACTGAAAACAATCGTAACATCAATGAGGATGAAACTTTGATTCTCCGACTAATCGAAAGAGCAAAAGGCAAGTTAGATGCTCTCATACATGAAATCCGAAACCAAGGCGAAATCACTGACGATTTGTCATTTTTACGAATTGGATTCAAACCCATCCAGAAAGAGAACGAATTCGAAGAAGAAACAAAATCCACAATTGAAACAATCAAAGAACTTTCGAAAAAAGGAATGTATGAAAAAGCATCCCATGTTTTGGAAACCATCCTGAATTTAGAAAGTAAATCTAAATTACTTGGTCTTGCAGGCAAAGTGTATTACAAATCAAAACATTGGGAGAAAGCCATAGAATATTTGAACCTCGCGTCATACCAGTTCCCAGAAAAGGAAGACCTGATTTATTTGATGGCACTCAGTTTTTGGAAAGCTGGAAAAATAAGTGAATCGATTTTATCTGCCGAGAGGTTATTTCTTAGAAACAAATACCACGATAAAAACACAAAACTCTTCTTCCAACTTCTGAAAAAGTCTGGAAATTTGGAGAAGTTAAATTATTACGAAAGGTTTTTAGGATCCAATTAAAATTTGGATCCTAAACTGTTAATACCTATAAAAGTATAAAATGACGAATACACCCAAAAACAATCGGTATACTCCAAATGAAACAAAACTCCTACGTTTTAGAAAGGCCATAAAAAGTTTGATAATGAAGTAACAAATGATAAATGAAATAATGCTACCAAATAACAATAAACCAATGGTTTCCGAATTTAAAATGGCTCGATGTTTATAAAGTTTATATAAACCTGCCAAAGTCAAAACCGGAATAGCTAAAAAAAACGAGAATTCTGCTGAATCCTTTTTAGACACTCCTAAGATTCTTGCTGTTATGATGGTTGCAGCAGAACGACTCACACCTGGAATCAGCGCAAAACATTGGAATATACCAATGATCATCGCCTCTCGTATACCTAGCGTTTTATGGTCTGATTCGTTTTTTGTTTGTTTGTATTCAACAAGAATCATTATAATTCCACCAATAAGCCAAGACAAACCTAAGATGAGTAATAAATGTTCAGATTCTTTTATAGTATTGAGAACAGATTTAAATAGAAAACCAAGTATGAGGATTGGCAAAATTCCAATGAATATATTTCTATAAAAGAGGAAACCTTCCAAACCATTTTTTTTCGTCTTAAAATATGAAAAGGCATCACGTGTACGATCGACGAACAATTTAAAATACAGAACCACAACCGAAAAAATAGCACCTGTTTGTATGAAAATATCGAATAAATCATCAAAATCAGATGCATTTACAGAAAGGTCGTGAAACGGAAAAAAATAACTAAATAGAAATAAATGACCCGTACTAGATACGGGCAAAAACTCCGTGGTGGCTTCGATGACACCGCGGAGGAAGGCATTGACTGTATTGTCCATGAAAGTAATTAATTGTTTTCGTTCGTAGGATTTGTTTCAGGTTCTGAGTTCGGAAGAATCGAATTAGAAGGAGGATTGATTGCTTTCTTCTTTGGTGCAAGGTATGCATCCAAATCAAATTTGTCGTTACGTTTGATTGTTACTTCTTCTTTGATTCTTTCCACAACAACAGGGAGTTGTTCTCTTGTTTGCAATTGTTTCAATTGTGCTTTTGCAAAACTTAAACATTTATCAATGGTAAGTGATGCAATGTTACGATCCAAACCACGCATACGTTCACATTCAAACTTAGCTTGTTCATCAGTGATTTTGATTTTTTTATCCACTTGTTCAGAAACATACATCTGTGCAATGGTTTGCATTTCAACCTGTTTCAAAACTTCAGAAATATCTGGCCTAGATGTATAACCTGTTTTATCCGCTACAAGTTTTGTCATGATCATTTGGCGGTAAGTTTGGTAAAAATTTTTCTTTTGGAGTTGAAAGTTTAGGTCTTGGAATTGTTGCGGAACCTCAGAAATGTCTTTTTCGACAAATTCAAGTAAGGTCTTTTTTTCAATGTTTTGGAGGCGCGAAATGGAATCCAAAGCAGTGTCGTAAGCAGCTTCAAAATCTTTGACAGTGATTTTATGGTTGTCGAGTGTTTCAATTACCGGTGAGTCTGAACAGTTGGTAACAAACGAAACCGAGGTAAGTAACAATAGGGAAAGGAAGTAGTTTTTCATTTTTTTAAGCCCAGGGGTTTTAGGATGATGGTCGCAAAAATTCTGTCCATGTCCATTCTTTTTTAGAGGTAAGGACTCGCCCCCTTAACTCTAACTTCCTAAAAATGCGAGAAGAGAGAGTAGGTTTTTGATTTTGCCTAAATCGTCCTTTTCTTTCATCGAATAACGAAGTACAGATGGCTCCTGGGGGGAAATCACAAGACCTGGGAATTTCGACATTGCCTCAATGACTCGGTCTGGATTGCCACGGAAATAAGTTCCACATTTAAAAAGGATTTCTGTGCCTTTTTCAGAAACAAATTCAAAACCCAGAGAAGAGGCCAAAGTCCTAATTTTTTCCAATTCCACAAATGTTTTTGCAATTTGTGGAAGTTCACCAAAACGATCTTCCATTTCGAGCGAAAGTTCTTCCACATCGTCGATGTTTGTAGCACCCTCAAAACGTTTGTAAAATTCTATCTTTTGTTTTGTATCAGGAATATAATCATCTGGCAAATAAAAATTAGTGCTTAGATTCACAGCAGTCCTAACTTCGACTTTCACCTCTTCTCCTTTAACTTTGGAAATAGCCTCTTCCAACATTTTTACATAGAGGTCAAAACCTACCTCCATGATATCCCCAGACTGTTCTCGACCAAGTAAGTTCCCAGCTCCACGAATTTCTAAATCCCTCATGGCCACCTTAAAACCAGAACCTAACTCCTGGTATTCAAATATGGTATTCAACCTTTTCTCCGCAACTTCGGTGATGAGTTTTTTCGAAGGATAAAACATATACGCATAGGCCTTTTTGTCAGATCGCCCTACCCGTCCCCTAATTTGGTATAGTTGAGATAAACCAAACATATCGGCTCGTTTGACAATGAGGGTATTGACATTGGGCATATCAATTCCTGATTCAATGATGGTGGTAGTGACTAAAATATCATATTTTCTGTTATAAAAATCTACGAGAGTTTCTTCGATTTCATCTTCAGTAAGCCTTCCGTGCAAAATCCCAATGGCAACATTTGGCACTAGGGATCTCACATAGGCCGCTTCTTCTTCAATGGATTCCACTCGGTTGTATAAATAGAAAACTTGTCCATCTCGAGCGATTTCCTTTTTGATAGCTTCTTGGATGAGAGTGTCATCTTCTTCTAAAACATATGTTTCAACACTCTGTCTATTTTTGGGCGGAGTGGAAATGATAGACAGTTCCCGTATTCCAGTGAGCGCCATATGTAGGGTTCTTGGGATGGGTGTTGCAGTGAGTGTGAGTACATCTACAAGATTTTTAAACTTCTTTATAGTTTCCTTATGAGTCACACCAAACTTCTGTTCTTCGTCAATAACAAGCAAACCTAAATTTTTTGGTTTCACTTTCGAAGAAAGAATTGCATGAGTGCCGATAAGCATATCAATTTTACCTTCCGTAAACAAACGAAGGTCTTCTTTGATTTCTGCTTGCGAACGAAACCTAGAAACAAAAGCAAGTTTGATTGGATAATTTTGGTATCTTTGTTTAAAAGTATTAAAATGTTGTAATGATAAAATGGTTGTGGGAGTGAGTAACATGACTTGTTTACCCGCCATGATCACTTTAAAAGCAGCCCTGATTGCAATTTCTGTTTTACCGTAACCAACATCCCCACAAACCAAACGATCCATTGGTCTTGCAGATTCTAAGTCTTGTTTGACAGCATCAATAGCGACAATCTGGTCTGGTGTTTCTTCGTATTCAAATGCAGCTTCAAACTCCTCTTGCCAGATTGTGTCTGGAGGAAACGAAAAACCGTCCAACTTCATCCGGTTAGAATACATCACAACAAGTTCTTCCGCCAGTTTATCAACCGATTCCTGGACTCGTTCTTTTGCTTTTTTCCAAGAATTTTTTCCGAGGGTGTCGAGTTTCGGAGAATCGGTGCCACCAATGTATTTTTGTACAAGCGAAATTTGGTCGAGAGGAACAAATAAACTATCACCTCCCGAATATTCTAATTTTAAAAAATCTCTTTCTTTTCCGTCTGCTCTCGTTCTTTCGATTTTAACAAATCTACCAACACCATGATTGACATGAACAATATAATCGCCTTCCTTCAAATCAATGAAGGATTCAATCATTTGGGATGCTTGTTTTTTATAACGAGTTTTGCGTTTGTATTGCCTTCCAAACAAATCGTTGTCTGTAAAAATATAGGTGTTTTTATCTTGGATTTTAAAACCACGTTTTAATTCGGATATGACCAAATATATTCCTGAATTCGAATTTTCTAATGGTAAGACAGCGGGTTCTTCTTTGTCAGGAAATAAAATTTGTACAGGCTCGTCGGTAAAAAGCCCACGCAACCTCGACATCTGTGCAGAAAATGAGGTTGTTATAAAAATTTTAGAATCAGGATTTTCACTTAAAATTTCTAAAAAATGTTCCTTTGCCTCCCTGATCTTTCCACGAAACCCCCTCACTTCTGTTAATGGATAAAAAACTAAGTTATTTTCTTTATCTGGGAGTAATTCGAATTTTACAGATGGTAAACTTGGTTCAGTGAGATAATCCCATTCTTTGGCAAATGAAATAAGTTCCTTAGGTTCTAAACAAACTGCCTCATCTTTTTTTTTCTCGAAGAGAGTGTTGTATTCTCTCTCCATACCAAAAGCTCTCTCTTTTGTTTCATCAAAACATGGGAAATAAATGATAGGTGTTTTTTTGAAAAAACCCAATATCCCCTCGTGTTTTCGCACCAAAGGTAGATGTTCTTCTATGATTTCCTCATGAGATTCAATCGGTAAACGTTTGTTATCGAAACCTTGGAGTATATTTTGGTATTCCGAAAATTCATCCTTAGTCACAACAGATTCATTGGCGGCGGTGATCAAAATTTCAGATATTTTTTGAATGGATTTTTGCGTATCAGGGTCATAGGTTCGGATTTCATCAACCGTATCCCCAAAAAAATCAATCCTAACTGGATTTGGAAGGTAAGGTGTATACACATCAAGGATTCCACCTTTGAGTGAAAAATGCCCAAACTGCTCACAGACTTCTTCCCGATGATACCCAAGTTGTATCAGTTGTTTGGTGAGAGTTTCCAAAGGATAATCCTTACCAATTTGTAATTGGATGGATTTACCTTGCAGGCTTGTTTTTACAGGCAACTTTCGTAAAAATGCGGATACTGATGTGACGATGATGCAAGGATTTCCAGAAAGGATTCGATTGATCGAGAGAATTCGGTCTCGTTTCCATTCCGATTGCCATTTTGTGTATTCATAAGGAATATTTTCTGGACCTGGTAAAAAGAAAATTTCATTCGCATTTACGAAACTGAATAACTCTCGGTAAAACGATTCTGCATCTTGGTTTGTTGGCAATACAACAAGTGAAAACAAATCCGACTTAGAATTTAATGATTCATACAAATGGGATAGAACAAATGAAGCTGCTGCATCTGGAATTCCAGACACTGTGACTGGGGATTTGGAAAGGAATTTAGAAAATTCTTTTATATCGAAACTATTTTCGTTTTTTACTGTATTCATTTTATAACGGGAGGGCTTAATTGTATCATTTGGTTATCAATCAATCGCACATTACCTACAAAAATTGCAACGGCAAGAATTGATTCTTCCAATAATACATCTAATGTTTGTAAGTTTTCTGGATGTACAAATTCTAAGTAATCAATTTTTACATTCTGTCCTGTAAGTAAAAAGTCTTTTAATATCTCAATTAGAATGGGAATATTTTTTTCGCCCCCACCAATTATTTTTTTGGCTAAAGAGAACATCCGAGGTATCAAACTAGATGTTTCTCGTTCTTTTTCCGATAACCGCATATTCCTTGAACTCATGGCAAGGCCATCGTTCTCTCGTTTGGTGGGAACACCAATAACTTCTAAGGGGAAATTGAGTTGTTCCACCAAACTACAAATAATGCGATACTGTTGGTAATCTTTTAAACCAAAAAACGCAAAATCAGGCTCTACCAAATGAAAAAGTTTAGAAACAATTAGTAAAACTCCTTCAAAATGTCCAGGCCTTGTTTTTCCACAAAGTGTTTCTTGCAATTTAGGTATGCTCATTTGGATCGGGGTGGTTTCGGGAGGATACATTGTCTCCACAGTCGGCAAAAATACCAAATCCACACCCATTGTTTCACAAAGTTTTAAGTCAGACTCTGTGGTTTTCGGATACTTTTCAAAATCTTTTGGGTCGTTGAATTGAGTGGGATTTATAAAAATGGAAACAATTGTTTTCAGGCTTTTTGACTTTGAGGTATCTACTAAATCCATATGGCCCGAATGCAAAGCACCCATAGTTGGGCAAAAACCAATTTGGAATCCTTGTTTTTTCCATGAAATAATGGCAGATTTCAATTCAGGTACAGAATTTACGACCAACATAAAAAGGATTACGACTCCTCATAACGAACTTTAACACTCGTTCCATGCTCTTCATCCAACCCTTCCAATTCTGACATAAGTTTTACATAAGGATAAAGATTTTTAAGTGATTCTCTGGTTACCTCTTGGAAAGTAACTCGTTTTAGAAAGGTATCAACTCCGAGGGAACTATAAATTCGTCCACCCCTAGCTGTGGGTAAAATATGATTGGTACCAGAAATATAATCACCCATTGCCACCGGCGAATAGGGTCCTAAAAACACACTCCCTGCATGTAATATCCGTTCAAAAACAAATTCATTTTTTGTTGTTTGGATTTCTAAGTGTTCGGGCGCAAGTTCGTTTGAAAACCAAATACAATCTTCAATAGTCGGAAAAACCAAAATGGCAGAATTTTGATAAATTGCATTTTTTTTCATATCCAAACGTTTTGGCCTATCTATAAACGCTTGTTCAAGTTCTTTACTCACATCATTCGCCAAACTTTCACTTGTTGTGAGTAGAATGGCTGACGAATCTTCGCCATGTTCTGCTTGTGAGAGCATATCGCAAGCAAGCCAACGTGGGTTCGCTTGTTCATCGGCAATGATACAAACTTCACTGGGTCCTGCAGGACTATCAATCCCAATAAGACCGATGCCCGCCAAATAAGACTTAGCTGCGGCAACATAAGAATTACCTGGACCTACAATGAATTCAGATTTAGGAATGGTTTTGGTTCCATAAGCGCAGGCGGCAATGCCTTGGGCTCCCCCCACGGTGACAATCCTGTCCACTTCTAAAATTTGACAGAGCCAGATAAGAATATCAGGCAATCCCCCTTTTTGTGGTGGTGTCACAAGTTGGATGTCCTTTACCCCTGCGATCTTTGCCGGGATCACACCCATAAGCACACTCGAAGGATATAAGGCCTTCCCTCCAGGGGCATACACAGCGAGGGATGGGATGGGTGTGTATTTCACTCCCAAACGATTTCCGTCCACGGTGGTTGACCAAGATTCACGTTTTTGAGCCAAATGAAAGGTTTCGATATTTGTCTTCGCACGAAGGAATGCTTCTTTCACAGACTCAGGTACATTGGTTTTTAAATCATTTGGACGGAGTGTAAGGGTCTCTAAATCAATCCCATCGAATTTTTTGGTGAATTCTCGGATGGCCTCATCCCCTCGTTTTTCAACTGCCTCGAGTATGGGCAAAACAGCAACTGTGGCGGTACTTAGATCCTCTTTCGCGTTGCCTAAAAACCGTTTGTAAGGCAAATCTGAATTTTTATCGCAAATGAGAATGGGAATGGGCATAAAATCAGAAAAACCCAAACCCCCATCTCAAACAAGCTTTTTGTCAGTAATTATAAAAGAATTCCAATTCATATCGGCTTCCAATATTTCGATTCATAGAAAGCCCAAATTGAGGAAGGTCAGCAGAAACACGAGTGCGGACTTGTTTGGAATCTTCAAAAATCGGAAATTCCAGTTGGTTGGAGGCAACATTGCGTTTGGCGGAAAAATACGAATCCAAAATATTATAAGCTAAAAAAATACCAAGAACTCCCGCGCCGATTTGCAAAGTCTGTAACTCTTGTTTTGCGGAATTAAAACTACTTTCTGCAGCATTACGATTGACAAGCCAAACCGCCTGAGCACTTGGTTCATTGGCGAGAAATAACCCCAAAAGAACACTTGATTCATAATTTGATCTGGCACTTAAAAATTTTTGATACGAATTTGCATACAATGCTCCCACACCAATTGCCACCAAAGGATAAACATAAAGTTTCCAATCTTTACCATCTATATATTTTTGACCCCAACCGGGAATAAGGCTCGATCTCCAAAGTGTTGACCAGTATGGTGTTGTATAATAATCTTCTGGAATCTCTTTATTCAAAACTTTTTCTTGCCTTTTCGCAAAACGGTCGGCTTTCTCTTTTGAGTCTGATAATACGACGCGTTGTTTGGCGGTAAGTGTTTTTTTCCGAGGATTTTCCAAAACCAAATCATAAATTCCTGTATCTGTGGTTGCGTCGATTGAAAAGGTTGCCTTTGCAATTTTACCTGATTCAACCACTACAGATTTTGCTTGGATTTTTTTGCCACTAGCGATCATAAAAACTTTCATCGGGTGGATAAAATCATTACCTTCGAGCAAAAGAACTTTTTCCTTCTCTTCTTTTGAAACAGAATACACCGAATTTTTTGTTAAACTAGGAATTTTTGAAACAACTACCTCAAACTTCACCCATTCAGAAAAAGAACCAACCTTTCCCAGTTTATTAACGACCGCTACTCGGTGTTCGTATGCCCCAGATGTAAAATTCACCAAGTCAAAACTTGTTTTATCAACTCTTTCGGAAACAACCATATAACCATTGGAATTTCGAATTTCAATCGCATAACCAGAGGCTCCCTCTACCTCCATCCATTTCAATTGGTATGTGGTAGGTTCATCCAAACTCGTCGGCTCTGCCACTAAAGAAAGATTCCCCAAAAAAATGATCGAAATAAAAATCAAAAAAGAAATTAACTTTTTATTCCACATAAATGGTTCCTGGAGTTAAAATCTTTGGGCTTTTGAGAGTTGGTATAGAAATAAAAAAATCCATTCTAGTTGAGTTTGATTCCTTTTCATTACCGTCTGGAGTTCTATACAAACTGGAAACCTCCCAACGGAACCTTCCGACATTGAGTTTTTGTATATCACTAAACGTATATTTGGTTGTAGAAACTTTCTCATTCAAAATCTGTTTTTCTTTGATACCCGAAACATCAAATATTTTTAAACGATAACTGAGTGCATCCCGAGTGGGTTTCCAAACAAAGGAAATAAAATTTTTTGAAACCAGATCAACTGTTTCGTTCCGTTCAGGCGAAATCAAAACAGGAGATTCCATATTGGAAATTAATTGGAAATTCCTCACTTCACTCACAATTTCCTCATTCGTTTGATCTGATCGAACTCGCCAAAAATAACGTCCAAAAACTTTACTTTGGAATTCGAAATAGGTGGTATTTACATTTTCTTTAACAACCGAATTTTGAAAGTCTTTAGATTTAGAAATTTCAATCGTGTATTCATTCGTATTTGATAATTTTTTCCATTTTAAAATAACGGGAGAACTCTCATTCGTTTCGACATCAAAACCATTTGTTGGAGACAACAAACTCAACTCCTCTCGGAGTACGACAGCAAACTGAAATGGTTTTGAAACTAACTCCGATTTTCCGTTTAAAAACCCGAAAACTCTCCAAAAATAAGTGCCTGGCTTAAAACCCTTTGTTATTTTTAAAAAATTTGATTTTGAATTTTCTGTGATTATCGGGTTTTGAAAGGATGAATCCGAACTGACTTCTAATTTAAAATTTTCAAAATCTCTATTATCTTTCCATGAAAAGAACATTTTGGCATTGGTTTGTTCTTCCGTAAAAGATTTACCATTCGATGGTTCTAAAAGTTCAGGTGGATCAGAATTTAATTTTTTTGATAAAATAAATTTGGATACCGACGATTTCTTAGATTCAATATCCCGAATATTCGAATTTGCCTCTATTTTGTAAAAATAAGTACCTTCTTTTAGGCCATCAAAAGCGATCGATTGACCTTGAGTTTGTTTTGTTTGTTTTTCTAAACTTAATGAATTGTCACGTGCAAGAGTAACCGTATATGATGAATATAAATCGAGAGGGCTCCAAGAAATACGTACAACTGGCGAATCTGCTGTGTAAGAAAAAACCTCGCCTTCTTTGGGCGTTAAAATTTTGAGTGGAGGGTCACTCAGTATACGAAATCTTCCAATTTCTGTTGAGAGTTTTCTTTTGGAATTTGTATCGTCATAAACAACTCGCCAATAATACGAACCTTCGTTTAATGTTTTGGTGAGTGTTTCTGATTTTAATTTTTCTTTAACCACAGTTTTTGTAAAATCAGGGAAAAGAGAAACTTCGAGAACTGGGTTTGTTTGGTTTATGAGTTTGCCACTAACACCGCTAATGACAAATCGAACAGATTCAGTATTTTTATTTGTGAGAATATTTTTTTTATCTTCTGGGTTTTTGAGGTTAAAGATTGGTTTTGAGATTTGCATTCCTGCATCTGAAACACTAGCAACTTGATCCTTTCCGACTGTTTCTTCTAAACCATTGGAAGAAATTTTTGCTTCCCCTTCACCCACTTTTATATTCAATTCCGATTTTGTTTTATCAAGTTTGATATCACCCTTTCCTACTTCGACAGTTTTATCTCCAGCGGTGATATTCATTTTCAGATCACCACTAAGAGATCCTTCTCTTGCAGCCTGAAAAGATCCATAAGCAAAATTGATATTTATATTTTTATTTGAAATATCAAGTAGAATCATGGAATTTTCGGCTATATTGATTTTTGTTCCATCGTTCAGGGTGAGTACTGCATCAGAAAGTCCTTCCGTACGGATTGTATCCCTATTTTTAACTTCTGCCTTAGATTCGATGGAGTCCCAAACAACACCATCGTTGAATTTTCGGAGTACTGTTTTATTTTTGAATGTAATCACACCAATGGTAGGATGATCGGATGCATTTCTTCGTTCATTAATTGTATAATATAACAAACTAGATAGTACGAATATAAGAAACAAAAAGAATGGAATTACAAATTTTGTTTCGTTAAATAATCGCATTATCATTTATGTGTTCTTGTAAACACACCATCCCAATTTTTCCCAGGAGAATCTAGTTTATATTCCTCGCAACGTTCGATTAACATTGCACAGGCTTTATCTTTTCGCCCCTTAGTTTTTTCGGCATTTTTAAATGATTGGATAGCCTTCTCCCAATTTTGGTTTAGATAAAAACTGAATCCTTCCTCATAAAGAGTGGCACTTTCAAGAATATTCTGCTCCAACATTGACTTAAAACCAATGAGTTCATGAATTTTCACTGGTTCATTTTTTCCTTTTACCCGAACCAAATCCAAATAACGAGTGCTCATTTCGTCTTGGATTTTATCCCGAATGGGATCTGTAACAAGGACATTCACTCCATAATCCTTACCCGCCGCTTCCAACCGGGCGGCCAAGTTCACAGTGTCACCCATCATGGTGTAAGAAGCCAAAGCATCTGTTCCCATAAAACCTACCTTTGCAAGTCCTGAGTTAAGACCAATCCTTGCATCCATAGTTTGGGCTTCTTTCGAATACAAATTGTTCCTTGTCCAATACTCTCTGAGATCGTTAAGTTTCAGTATCATCTCCGCACTTGCTCGGGCAGCTTTTAATTCATGATCCAAAACAGAAACAGGAGCGTTGAAGATACCAACAATGGCATCCCCAATGTATTTATCCAAAACACCTTCATGTTTTTTTAAGATAAGAGTCATGGCAGATAGATATTCGTTGAGTAATGCAGCCAAATCAGCAGATTTTAATTGTTCAGAAATGGTTGAAAACCCAGCCACATCAGAAAAAAATGCGGTGATCAAAGTTTCAGATCCTCGTTTCAAGGCTTGTAGATCCACCATCGCCTCCTGTACCACAACAGGATCAATCATACTACCCAGAATATTTTTTACTTTTTCCCTTTCTTCTAATCCTTTGCCCATATCAATGAAATACCGAGTGAGAAGCCCCACCTCATCTTGAGTGGTAGGTTTGATACCAATCTTAAAATTTCCTTTGGCGATTTCAAGCGTTGCAGATAACAGTTGCAAAACGGGTTTCGTAATTGTTTTGGAAAATAAAAATACAAATATAAGTGCCGAACATAACCCGATGCCCGCAATGTATAAATTGATTTTTTGGCTTCTATAAACGTCAGCATAGGCCACATCTTCCGAAACAATGGATATGATTCCCGCATTGGCAAAACCGATCTTTTTATAGGAACCCAAATACACCCCACCCAATTCTTCATCTTTATAGGAAGTTTGGCCGTTACTCGTATTGCTTGTAAGCATTGTTTTTACGACGACCATATTGGATAAATCTGTGGCTGCGAGAATTAAGTTTTCTGTTGGATGAGCAATGACAATCCCTGAACCATTGACCATAAACGTGGTTTCAATCCCTGCTTGTTCTTTTGAAAATGCAGAAATAATCTTACTTAGTTTAACCACCATCACTAGAACATTATCTAGTTCCCCATTTTCCGTTGTAGGAATGGCGATGGCAAAGGATGGTTCTTGGAACCCAGGGCTTGAATTAAAAAGTACAGGTTGACCACTAAAAGCATCAGCTAGTAAATCTTTGTTTCGGTTGATCATATTATGAAAATCTTCTTCCGTAACAGCACTTAGTTTTAACTCTTCCTCGTTAAACACTTCCTTCTTTTTAATCAATTGATTGGATCTATTTTCGAAAATTCCTAAATATATAAATTCTTTATCGTTCTGAAATAAATTGCGTAACAAGAGATTTCTTTCCGATTCAGGCAACCCTTGTGTGGTGAGAGTGATTGCGATTTGCCTTCCCTTTTCCACAACTCCTAAAATATCAGTATTTACCTTGGAACCAACAATCTCCGTCATTCTCAAGTTATTTCCAAGTAACTGAAGTTCGATGGACTTCTTAAAAAAATCAGAAGCAAAGTAAATAATGGCAGAAACAGAAAGTGCGAAAAGCAAACTAATCACAACCATCAGTTTGAATTGTAGTGAAAATTTTGTTTTAGATGAAGTATCTAACTCTATGTTTTCATTATCAATTTTTGCTTCCGAAACCGTTTCTTCGACAGATTCAGTTTTTTTTGCTGAATTTAAAGATTCGTTTTCTTCTACACTCGGAATTTCTTTTTGTTTTTCGTCTATCAGGAGTTCTGTTGTTTCTGTCGAATCATCTAGTTTGATTTCTGTCGATTGATTGGAATCTTCAGAATTTAGATTTTTCGAAACACCAGACTCATTTGGAAAATGGAAAACGAAATCTTTATCAATGCGAACAAGCGGAGGATAAATGATTCCATTCTTTTGGATTTGGTATTCTCTGTATTTTTTTTGAAAATCAATGGATAAAAATTTTTCCTTCCACTCATCAGTGAGTGAAAATTCATTTACAATATCCATTTTTGGCTTTTCTAAATTGCCAATTTTTTGGATCACAGCAAACAAATATTTCGCGCAAAGTAGGTATGATTCTTCTATAAAAATAGTTATGGTTTTATTTTGTAAATTTTCCTTCCAATGTTTGATGAGATGTATTGTCGATCCATAATCAGATTCAGAAAAAAAAGGAAATTCAATCCTTGGAATGGAGGAATCCAAACCCCAAATGGGTGATCCAAATCGCAGTTCCCAGACTTCCATTGGCTTTTTGATTTGTAGGAAAGCGTATTCTCCTTGCGTCCAATCCCAATGGTTCAGACTGTCCTTGTCCCCATTCCAAACTAAGAATTGAATGGAACTCATATCCAAAAAAGGGATTTCTGAAGAAATTTCTAACATATCTTTTTTAATATCGACTAAATTTCGGATAGGATGGATTCGATTTCTAAATGAAAGTCATTAGTCTCAATTGTAACGGTATCAGATCCAGCATTTCGAAAGGTTTATTCGATTATATTCGCCATGAAAATCCTGATATTATTTGTTTCCAAGAAACAAAAGCTCCGGAAAGCGAAATCCGTCATGAAGAGTGGAATCGTCTGGGTTTTCGCTACATTTATACTTGTTTGGCAGAAAAACCAGGATACAGTGGCACTGCTGTCGTTTCAAAACAGGAAGCAAAATCTTTTGAATCTGGATTTGGCGGAGGGATTTTTAAATCAGAAGGCAGATCCATATTTTTAGAATTTTCTAATTTTACACTCTGGAACCTCTACTTTCCTTCTGGCACGAGCGGGGACGAAAGGCAAAAGATAAAATATAAATTTTTAGATGCCTTTTTGAAACTAGTGGTTCCTTTCGCAAAAAAGAAAAAACCCCTCATTATCTGTGGTGATGTGAACATTGCCCATACGGAAAAAGACATTCACAATCCCAAAGGCAATATAAAAAATAGTGGTTTTTTACCCGAGGAAAGAGCTTGGATGGACAAATTTTTATCACAAGGATTTGCCGATTGTTTTCGAACATTCTACCCCGACCTAAAAGATGTTTATTCGTGGTGGACATATAGATTCCAAGCCAGAAAAAACAACAAAGGTTGGAGGATAGATTATTTTTTCATCCAAACAAAACAAATTGACAAAATCGAAGAAATGTACATTTCGAATGAACCTGTACTTTCAGACCATGCACCTGTTGTTTTATCCCTCCAAATCACTTGACAAGGTTTAATTTTACACAAAGGATTCTTTCCATGAAATTAGTATCCACCCTTCTTCCGCTCATTTTATTTTTCAACTGTGCCATGTTAGGTGTTTTGCAGGATAAAATACCAGCCCCCGAATTTGAGTTTGAATCTTTAACAATCAAAAGTATCACACTCACTGACATCACCCTTCTCGCAAATACTTCGGTAGAAAATCCCTATCCTATCTCCTTACCATCTTCCATTTTAGAAATGGATTTAAAAATAGAAGGTATGAAGCTTACCCACCTCAAAACCGATTTGGGAGCCATCGAAGCCAAAAAAACCAAACAACTTCCCATTGAAGTAAAATTCAAATATTCTGATTTGTACAATTTATACAAAAAATTTCCAGACAAACCAATGCTTGAAGTGAGTTCGGAAGGTACGATGAAAGTTCCCATTCCGAAAGAATGGCAATTACTCGGCAAAGATTCGGTGAGTTTTCCTTTTGTGAAAAAAAAGGAAATTCCAGCCGTATTACCTGATGTGGAAATCAAAAATTTTAAAGTGGTTTTGCCAAACAAAGAAGAAATTATGAAAAATGCCAATTCAGAATCTCTAACAAATACGGCCATTGGTTTTTTGGATGGGTTACTCAGTCAAAAAAAACAATCAGTCACTTCGGCAGCGGAAGCAGGCCTAACTGGTTTAAACCTCAACTTAAATACAGAATTTGATTTTGTTTTTGCAAACAAAGCAGCAGCTGACTTAAATTTATCTAACCTTGGTTATGATTTAAAACTGGCAGGAGAAAATTTTTTGAACGGAAGCCCTAAGGAAATCATAAATTCAGGCAAAACTTCCACAGTCAAAGTGAGTACAAAATTCCCTGTAGCAAACATAAGCTCGGCTTTATACAAAACAATCCAATCCCATACTGCCAATTTTGATTTAAAAGGAAGTTCATCTTTTAACGTACCCAACTTAAAAGAACAAATCCCTTTTTCCTATGAAAAAAAGGGCAACTTCAAATGGTAAATTTATTTCTTCTTCTGTAACATCTGTTTGATTTCGTCCCGAGTTTTATTGGGATACATTCGAATTTGGTAACTAATTGTAAACCTCGTCACGAGCGGGGTTCCATCTTTGGAGAGGTGTTCATAATTGAAACGTGAGGCATCATTTTGGATGATTTTTGCAATGTCGTTGATCCGAGGAACCCTTCTGTCAAAAGCAATACTTTCCAATTTACCTGTCACACCGTTCAGTCCGATGGAAATGATACCATCATCCACAAAGTTTAAGAGATCAAACTTTTTCATTTCCTCTTTTGACAATTCATCAGCACCCAAGTCAGGTTTCCTTTTGATTTTGTCGGTCGCACGGATTTGCCGAACCATATAACGATCAGAAGCAAGATAAACCCGGAAGAGTTCTGACGGTGAATCTGATTTTTTTTGAAAGAAGGGAAGTTCCTTCGTTGAATTGATAACGACTTCCCCCGTTTCATCCAAAATCTCCTCACCTTCTCCCCCTGGTGGAGGTAAAAGGTCCGATTCGGAGACCTCCCCTGGTTCACTGGTTGTTGTATTCTCTCCCAGAGTCTGGCAAGAGATTAAAAATATAACAAATACAAATGCAAAAATGGTGCGAATGAAGGGTACAAACATCTCGGAAATCAGTTTCCCAACATTTGCTTCTATGGCAAGGATTTAACCTAAACCAAAAACCGCGAAAACATTGTGGCAAGTCCCAAAAAGAAGAAAAACCCACAAACATCAGTAGTGGCTGTCACAAAAATCGAAGAGG
Organism: Leptospira sp. 96542; assembly: GCA_029310945.1. Taxonomy (GTDB): domain Bacteria; phylum Spirochaetota; class Leptospiria; order Leptospirales; family Leptospiraceae; genus Leptospira_A. The sequence continues at coordinate 137,555 of JARJFC010000003.1, read as the reverse complement.
CGATTGCTGGGTCAATCCGAAGGGCTTTGAGCCCAATGGGAACGAGGCTACCCACGAGTGAAGCAACAATCATATTTACAAACATAGCAAAACCCACAACAAAACCAAGGGTGAGATTTCCCTTCACCAAAAATATCATAAGTCCTGTGACAGTTCCTAAACTCAGCCCATTCAAACAACCAATGGTGAGTTCTTTTCGCACAGCTTCCCACCAATTGGAAAACGATAAATCCCCAGTGGCGATATTTCGAATCACAACAGTTACAGACTGGGTTCCCGCATTGCCACCAAGCCCTGCAACAATTGGCATAAGGGTGGCAAGGACTACAATTTGAGAAATCGTATCTTCAAAAAAGGCAACCACAGTGGAAGAAACAAAGGCAGTGAGTAAATTGACATTCAACCATACGATCCTACGTTTTACGGATTGTAAAATGGGTGTGGATAACCTTTCATCTTCCGAAACCCCTGCCATGAGGAGGATATCTTCCGAAGCTTCTTCCTCTACGATTTCGAGCACATCATCAACTGTTATGCGGCCAATGATCCGCCCCAAATCATCCACAACGGCAGCACTCACCAAATCGTACTTTTTAAAACCATTGGCTACTTCTTCTTGGTCGATGTCATAATGGAATGAATACACTGAAAAATTGGTGATTTTAGAAACCTTCGTGTTTATGGGTGTTAAAAATAAATCTTTGAGTGGGATAAATCCTTTTAAAACACCGTCTTCATCGGTCACATAGACTTGGTAAATGTCTTCAATTTCTTTGGCTTTTTTACGAACACTGATGATTCCTTTTCTGACATTGTCTGCCAAAGTGACAGTGGCAAAATCTTTCGACATCAGTCGTCCCGCTGTCGACTCCCGAAACCCAAGTTGTGAACGAATTTCGAAACTATCGGATTTACTGAGCTGGGCTAAAATTTGTTCCCGTTTTTCATCGGGGATGTAGGAAAGAAGATATGTGGTCTCATCTGTTTCGATATGATCAAGGGTATTGGAAATTTCTTCCACAGAGAGTTCGCGGAGGAAGGATTCCAAAGTTTCCTCTTCCATTTTGATGAGTGAGTAAGCCTGGTCAGATTTGGGAAGAAGCCGGAATAAATAGAGTTCTTCCTCCTCTTCTAAATCTTTGAATAAAGTGACGATATCGGCGGGGTGGGCACCGGAAAGCATCTCCCTCAGTGATTTATTGTCTTTCGATTGGATACGGGAACGAAGCTCGTCTACAAACCCTTCATACAGTTCGTTTTCTTTATCAATTTTTGTTCGGAAATCCGATTCTCTTTTAATCTCTTCTTCCATAAATCAGTCAGGATCCTGAATTTTCCAATTGACGCTTATGTCCCGTAAAACATAGGCTAAAACATATGTTGGTTCCATATCGAAATTTTCATACGATTCTTTTTCTCCTAGTTGTTTTTTCTCAGTGTGTGCTTTTTGAACCAAAAATTGCCACTGTGCCAGACGTTTACGTCCGAGATGAAGTGATGAATGAGGAACAGAAAAACGCTACAAAAACCCTCAAGACAAAAATCGTCCAAATGAAAAACGAAGTGGCGAGCCAAAGGAAACTGAATGCTCTCACATCTCAATCCATAAAAATTTCAAACCAAAAAATGACGAAACATATTGCTGAGAGGGATCTCGCTCGCGAAAAGGAAAAATATTCTCTTTTGAAAGATGATGCTGTGCAAGCAAAACGTTATTTGGATGAAGGTCAGAGTTTTGATTTAGAAAGAGCCAAAGAAGAAAGTAGACTCAAAACTTGGATCCAAAAAGAAAAAGAGGATGTAGCATACCTCGAAATGAAAGAAGCTGTTTTATCTGAACTTATCGCCGAACATGAGTTAGTCAGAGCAGAGATCGCAGTAAAATTCCAAGAATCCCAAGGCAAAACTCCCGAAGCACCAGACTATATCAAAAAGGAAAATTTTGTAAGTCAGTATGCTGAAAGGAAATCGGATGCTAGACGAAAAACATCCGATTGGGAACGAGTCAAAACAGAAGCACCAGTACTCCCCAAAGTGAATTTAGAGGATAGTTTTGATGAATCTAAATAAATCTTTTTTTCTTTTTATTTTTACCATTCTTTTCAGTTTTCCCGTTTCTGCAGATTGGTTTTACACCTCAGGGGAATACAACCAAGTGTACAAAGACAAATATGCTTTGGAATTGGAATTACAAGATCTACAAAAACAACACCAAAACGAAATCGGTAGAATTGAAGATGAAAAAAAAGAACTCAATACAAAAATCAGAAATTTAAGTGAAGACTTAGAATTAGAAAAGCGGAATCGAAAATCAGAACAAGATGAGTATTCGGACAAGTTGAGAGATTATGATATGCGTGTCCGTTCTTTGGAAAAAAAAGGAACCGACAAAGAAAAAATTCTTTCCGATGAAAATAGAAAACGAGAAGAAAAAGATAGAGCCGAAATCTATTCTCTTCGAAAAAAATTAGAACTAGCAGAAAAAGAATGTTTGGCGAAAGAACAAAAATTGCGAGAGTCCTATGAATCGAAATCGGATGAATTAAAAGAACGTATTCGCAACTTAGAGGAAGAACTCGCAAATTTAAGACAACTCACAAAAAACCAAAAAAGAGAACTTGAAAGGCTTTCAGACCAAGCGCGGGAATTGGAAGAAAAACTTTCCAAAGAAATCACATCGGGACAAATCCGATTGAAACGTTTCCACAACAAACTCATCATCAATATTGATGATAAAATATCCTTCGATAGTGGGTCTTCCGACTTAAAACCTGCCATCCTTCCTGCCATAGAAAAAATAAGGGACATACTCGCTTCGTACCCTGAAAATTATATTGTAGTTGAAGGTCACACCGACAATGTCCCGATCAAAACAAAATTCCGCAATAATTGGCAACTTTCCTCGGAGCGCGCCCTTTCCGTTTTGGAATATATGCTGTTAAATAAAAATTTAAATCCAAAAAACTTTTCAAGCGCAGGTTATGGCGAACACCAACCGATTGTTCCGAATACTTCCAAAGAGAACAAAGCCTTAAACCGAAGGGTCGATATCGTGGTCGTACCTAGAGCAACTGGGGCAATGAATCCAACCAATGAATAAACCAATGAATAAACCAAAAACAAAACGTTCTAAACTCATTATTTACTTAAGTGTTTCAGGGTTTTTATCCTTTGTTATATTTCTCATCGAATGGGTGGGTTCAAAAGAGAGTGGAAGTTTAGCACTTTTTGCCGATGCAGGGCATATCATTACAGATGTGTTTGCCCATTTGATATCCTTATTTGCGGTTTTACTCGCCTCAAAAAAAATCACGGTGAAATACCCCTTTGGTTTTCATCGTTTTGAAGTGCTTGCTGCCCTAACGAATGGTTTATTACTTATTTTCATTTCGTTTTTTATCTTTTACGAAAGTATCACTCGATTTTTTGGACACTCCGAAATCCATGTCGAATCAATGTTTGTTTATTCAATCATTGGACTTTGCATCAACCTATTTTCCGCATTACTTTTGTATGGTGTAAGCAAAGAAAGTTTAAATTTAAAATCAGCATATTTGCATGTTTTGAGTGATTTATTTGGAACCTTGGCAGTTGTTTTGGGTGCTATTTTTATCCATTACACTGGGTATCACCAAATCGATAGTTTTTTAAGTTTGGCACTCGCTTGTTTTATCTTAAAAACCTCCTTTTCCATTGTCAAAGAATCTGTACAAATCCTCCTCGAAGCCGATACGGCTGAGCTCGATAAAAATCATTTAATTTCCCATATCAAAGACATTCCCGGTTTTGTGAGTGTAGATTTGATTGTTGTGCGTAAACTCACATCTGGTGTTTTTTCTGTCGAACTAAGGATTTTTGTCCAACCAAATGCGGATAGAGACAACCTAATACTCGAAGTTCATAAAGTTTTAAAAGAAGAGTTTGCCGTTCCATTTGTTATGGTTGAGGTGCTTAGCGAAACAATGAAAGATAAAATTCATTCGGTTTCTGTTCGTGAAAGAGAACATGAATTTGGTCACCACCATCATCACGACCATATTCACCACCACCACTAAAGGTTTTTATTTTTTTTCATTTTGAGATACTTTGTGAAAGCATCGTCCCAAAGGAATAATTGATAGTCTGGATCAATTTTGCTTAGGTCGTGTATATTGTTTAGGCCAAAATGTTTTGCCAGAGCAGATAACAAATCTTCGATTGGGTATGGAAAACCATTTTTCAGTTCCGATTCAACAACGCTCGTACCCCAATCATTTAAGAAGTTGGTTTTCCAATCTTTAAGTGTGTTCCAAACACGTGTTAATTTTTCAGAATCTTCTAATAATGGTTTTGTTTTTCCAAGTAAAAGCGAAACCAAACTCAATAATTCCTTCAATCGTAGAATTATTCCTAAATTGCCATAATCCTCAAGAACCAAATCCTCGTTGTTTATGGAAAATTCCAAAACTTCTAACTTTAAGTGAGTGACTTCTTTTGCAAATTCGGTTTCGATGAGAGTTTTTTTTTGGTTTGTTTGTTGGGTTCCAAGGTTTACAGCATAAACTGGGTAAAAACCACCTTTTGGCAAAACCCAAAGTACAATATCAGCCTCTCCACCATTCGTAATATAAGATTTAATGCCCGTTAATTTTCCATTTTCTAGTTTGGAAGAAAGATTTTTTAGCTTCCCTTCAAAACCTGGCTCACTCACCCCCATCCCAACCACCAAATCAGAATGTTTGATGGCTTCTAGGATTTCTTTCGCTCTGGGAATTATCGATTTGTCGAGAACACTTGCGACCACATTGACCTCGACCATAGAAGCAAGAGCCAAGGAAAATCCAAGTGGAATGTCTGCCAAATTTTCCAAGCGGTTTTGAAAATCTAAGTAGGATTCTTCGCCCGATAAAAAAGAATAAAATCCTGATTTACGGAGGTGAGGTTTCCAAAATTTATAAAACTGCGGGTGGTCATTTGATTTCAAACCAATGTATTCATTTAAAATATCTTGGTTTGTTTCAAAGAAAGGATTCATAACAAAACTTAACTTTTCTTCTTTCTGGCTGGTTTCTGAGTTTTGTTCAAATTTTCCTCTTCTTCCAGTACCTTTTTCAAATACTGCGCAGTGAACGATTGTTTGACCAAACTTACCTCTTCTGGTGTTCCCGTGGCAATGACCTGTCCTCCACCGTCTCCACCCTCAGGCCCAATGTCCAAAATATAATCGGCAGCTTTGATCACATCCAAATTGTGTTCAATGATGACCATCGAATTGCCCTTATCAACTAATATCTGCAAAACGGTAAGTAATTTCTCAATATCTTCAAAATGTAAACCAGTGGTAGGTTCATCCAAAATATAAAGGGTTTTGCCAGTCGGTCTTTTGGAAAGTTCAGTAGATAATTTGATCCGTTGTGCTTCTCCGCCTGAAAAGGTTGTGGCCGCTTGACCAAGTTTGATGTATCCAAGACCAACATCCATAAGAGTGTCGAGTTTACGTTTTAGGGAAGGAATGTTTTCAAAAAAAACAACAGCCTCTTCCACCGTCATATCTAAAACATCAGAAATATGTTTGCCTTTGTATTTCACTTCCAAGGTTTCACGGTTATATCGTTTTCCCTTACAAACTTCACATTCAACGTAAATGTCTGGCAAAAAATGCATTTCTATTTTTAGAATTCCGTCTCCCTCACATTTTTCGCACCTACCCCCAGCCACATTGAAACTAAATCGGCCTGGCCCATAACCCCTTACTTTTGCCTCTTCGAGTCCAGAAAAAAGTTCTCTCACAAAAGTAAACAAACCAGTGTAAGTTGCTGGATTAGAGCGCGGAGTTCGACCAATTGGTGACTGGTCGATGTTAATCACTTTGTCAATATGTTCTTTTCCCAGGATTTTTTTATGTTTACCTGGAATGAGTTTGATTCCCGTGAGAGAACTTGCTAGTTCCTTATATAAAATTTCGTTGATGAGGGTTGATTTACCCGAGCCAGAAACTCCCGATACCACAGTGAGAGTTCCTAAAGGAATTTGTACATCCACGTTCTTTAGGTTGTTATGCGAAGCACCCATAATTTTAAGGAACTTTCCGTTCCCAGGCCTTCTCGTTTTGGGCATGGTAATTCGATTTTCACCTGTAAGGAATTTACCAGTGACCGACTTTTTATTTTTTTTAATTTCGTCTGGTGTTCCAAAGGCAACAATCTCTCCACCGTGAACACCAGCACCAGGTCCCATATCCACAATGTAATCGGCCTCTTCCATGGTTTCTTTGTCGTGTTCCACAACAAGTACGGTATTTCCTAAATTCCGAAGTCCTTTTAAGGTTTGTACAAGTTTTGTATTGTCTCTTTGGTGGAGACCAATCGAAGGTTCATCCAAAATATACAAAACGCCCATTAGGCGAGACCCAATTTGTGTTGCGAGACGAATCCTCTGCATTTCACCACCAGAGAGAGTTCCTGTGGAGCGACTCAAATTCAAATACCCAACACCCACATCGTTCAAAAAATGTAATCTTTGTAAAATTTCCTTCAGGATGGGTTTTGAAATTTTTTCATCTGCACCGGTATATGTGGATTCATTGGTAAACTCCAGTGCTTTCTCGATGGAAAAATCAGTGTATGCATCAATCCCAATCCCCTGAACCTTGACTGCCAATGCTTCGGGGCGCAGGCGTTTTCCATGGCAGACATCACAATCATGGTTTGTCATAAAAGACTCAAACCATTGTCTCATAGAATCCGATTTGGTTTCGCGGTAACGACGTTTTAGATTTGGAATGACTCCTTCGTAATTTTTGGAAAATTCGTAATGAGAATTGGCTCCGCGGAAATCATAATCGATATGGATGGATTCATCTCCATGCAAAATGGTTTGTCTAATTTTATTTGGCAGATCCTTCCAACTGGTATTCAAATTGAATTTTAGTTTTTTAGAAAGTGCTTGAACAGTTGCCATGTACCAATAAGAGTTTGACTTGGAACCTCCCCAAGCCTCAATACAACCTTCGGCTAACGAAGCTTCTGGGTTTGTGATAAGGAGCCCTTCATCAAATTCAAGTAAGGCACCAAGTCCATCACAATGAGAACAAGCTCCAAAAGGAGTATTGAAGGAAAATAACCTGGGGGCAAGTTCTGGGATACTCACATCATCACAACGTGGGCAAGATAATTTTTGTGAATATAAGTGGTCTTTTTCTCCATCTTCCACGACCACAATCCCATCCGATGTTTTGAGAGCCATTTCCACTGAATCAGAAAGCCTTGTTTGGATTCCTGGTTTCATCACGAGTCTATCCACAACAATATCAATGTCTGCTTTGTTATTCTTTTTGATGGGAATTTCATCTTCGAGTGAAAACACTTCCCCGTTCACCCGAACACGATTGAAACCTTCTTTTTTGTAACGATCCAAAATGTCCTTGTGCTCGCCCTTTTTGCCTTGGACAACGGGAGCTAGGATTTGGAGTTTTGTGCCTTCTTTAAAAAGATTGATCCTGTCTGTGATCTGATCAACTGATAGGCTTGTGATGGCAATCCCACATTTAGGACAGTGGGGTTTGCCAACCCTTGCATACAAAAGCCTGAGGTAATCATAAATTTCCGTAACAGTTCCCACCGTCGAACGAGGGTTTCGGTTTGTGGTTTTTTGTTCAATCGAGATGGCGGGAGAAAGACCTTCAATGAGATCGACCTCTGGTTTGTCCATTTGACCGAGGAACTGCCTTGCGTAACTCGAGAGTGACTCCACATACCGCCTCTGCCCTTCGGCATAGATGGTATCAAAGGCCAAAGATGATTTGCCAGACCCTGAAAGGCCAGTCACCACAACCAATTTGTCTCGGGGGATGTCTAGGTTGACATTTTTTAGATTGTGCTCACGGGCACCACGAATGCGTATAAAAGAATCCACTCTGGATATTTTGTTTTCGTCTTTCTTTCTGAAAAGAATTTAAAGATATGGAAACGGGAGGATCCCCATTGTTTCGTTTCTTTTTTCTCTTCTTATTTTTACCCGTCCGAATTCTATACTACCTTTGGATTTGTATCCGATTGTTTTTTTTACGAAAAAAATCGATCTATGAACTGGAACTTCCAGTTCAATTCGAAACTTCCGACAAACCTTTTTTTGTTCGAAAATTCCAAGGCAAAGAACCTACAAACACTCGTTTGGAAATTCTGGATCTTTTAAAAACAATTTCCGAATCGAAAAGAATAAAAAAACTTAAAATATTTGCCCCACCCTTAGAGTGGACCTTATCCGAATTCTTTGAGATACGAGAGGTATTGGAATCCATAAAAAACAAAGGTATCCTCATCCAAATATTTGCCACTGAAGGCGGTGTGGGAACTCTTCTCCTGTTCAGTGCTGCAAACGAATGTTTTGTGGGCAAAGAATCAGAATTCCATATTGTTCTACCAAGTGCCGAACCTATTTTTTTTGGAAATTTTTTAAAATTTTGGGGTGTGGAAGTACAAGCCTTTGCTTCAGGTCCTTATAAATCATTTGCCGAAACCTTCACTCGGGGAGATTTTACAAAGGAAGCCCGAAAAAACTTGAGTGCTCTCATCGAAAACCTGCAGGATAAAATACTCACGGCTCTCACAAAAGGAAATGATAATTTAAAGACCCTGTATTACCACCCTATACTAACAGCAGATATGTTAAAATCAAACGGTGTGGTGACTGACATCATCTCTAAGGATAAATTCTTTGACAAAGAATCAAATCCGCTTCCCGTAAACTTCCCCTACCTGGAAAGAGCAAAAAGAGAATTCAAACTATTTCCCAAACGAAGAGAACAAATTTTAATTTTGAGTTTGGACGGGGGGATTTCTGGTGGGGATTACCAAAATAAATCGAGAGAAAGTGGTCGTATTGATGCCCATAGCCTCATCCCTACACTCACATCGATCACTTCCGATCCAAAAATCAAGGCAGTCATTTTAGAAATCAGTAGCCCTGGTGGTTCCGCCTTCTATTCAGAACAAATCCACCAAAGTATAGTTTCTCTCAAAGAGAAAAAACCAGTCCATGCTTATTTTAAGGATACGGTTGCATCAGGAGGCTATTACCTTGGTTCGGCGGTAGACCATATCACTGCCTCACCAGTTTGTATCACTGGTTCCATAGGTGCTGTCATGGTACGAGCCAATGTACAAAAACTTTATAAAAAATTCAAACTAAACAAAGAAGCCGTGGGGTTTTATCCGTTTCGTGACCTCCACTCTGAATTCAGCCCCCTCCGCAAAGAGAGTGTACAGTATTTACAAAAGGAAATCAAACGCATTGAATCTGTATTTTACAACCGAGTGAGTGAAGGGAGAAAAATCCCAATTGAAGAAATGCCAAAAATTGGAATGGGGCGGGTGTATTTACCGACCACGGAAAATCGCATTGTGGACAAATTGGGGGGATTACTCGACGCCATCGAAGTTCTCAAAAAGGAACTCAACCTAACATCAGTAAAACTAGTGGAAGAGTTACCGAGTTATAATTTTAAAAATAAGATTCCCATTTTGGGTTCTCTTGGTCTTGAGCTTCGGGAGTTAGAAAGTATCAACCAAATTGTATTCAAAAACCATTTCAAAATCCAATGGAGGAACACTCGTTAGTTAATTGGATTTTGCTTTTTTTAAACGATTGTAAAGCCCTTCAAAACCCAAACCTGGTTTGGGTGTTTCACAAATGATGGTTTGAAACCCACTGCGATCAGCAGATTCCAAAAAGGAATACAGAACCTCTCTGTATTCCGCATTGTCCACGACCTTTTTTTGGAAGGGGTTAGCTTTTGACTCTGGCAATGAAAATCCAATCCAAGCGATGGGTTTTTGCAATTCTCCAAACGAATCTAAAAACTCACCGTTTGTTTCGTTTTGCAGAAAGGAAAATGAATGTTTGAACTCATTCGTAGGAAGTAAAATCATCTTCGCATCGGGGCTATAGTGTTTGTATTTAAGGCCAGGGCTTTTGGGTGATTCCGATCCGATTGGCAAATACAGGACCAGATCAGGTATTTCTTTTTTTAGATCCTCAAATTCTACCGAACCTGGCCTAAGGAGCAAAGGTGGAACAGCTGTTAAATCCACAACTGTGGATTCAATCCCCACACTTGGTTCCTCACCCACTAAAACTCCATCGACTTTACCTTCAAAATAATACAAAACATCCTTTAATTTTGTAAGTGAAGGCCTGCCTGAAAGATTGGCTGAGGGTGCAGAAATCGGCACACCTGCTTTTTGGATGAGTTCCCGTGCTAAGTTTAAACCAGGGATCCGACAAGCAACGGTAGAAAGTTCTTTAGGAAATAGATTTTTGTTTTTTTTCTGCAAAACAAGAGTGATTGGCCCGGGGGCATATTTTTTTAGAACCTTTTCTCCGATTTCAGGAAGTTCGCAGTATTCTTTGATTTGCTCTATGGAATCAAAATGGGCAATGAGAGGATTATCTTTTGGTCTATTTTTGATTTCGTAGATTTTGGAACAGGCTGATTCGTCCAAACTTGATGCACCAATTCCATAGACGGTTTCAGTTGGGAAGATGACAATTTTTCCCAAACGGATGAGAGAAGCGATCCCCCCTACATCCGTGCTAACGAGAGTGTCCACTTTAGATTTTTTTCACCTTCGCTTTTACTTTGTTATGCGTAATTGTTTCAGGTTCTTTTTTCTTTACAGGTTGAACCGTGTCTTCTTTTTCCACTTCTTCCACTGGTTCTTCTTTTGCTTTTTCCACAGGTGGAACTTTGCCTTGGACGAGTTGGCTCAAATAAACATTGATTTCAGGATCATTGTCTGTAACAAGTTGCCAGAACGAAAACCCTCCCAAATCATACTTCCTAAGTAGGTTCATCTTTTCTTCGAAAGCTTTGCGATTCATATAAAAAGCCACTCGGTCACATCCACCACTGGTATACCAAAGTGTAGGATCCTCATAGGCTCTATTTTTGTGGATATCAGAAAACTTAGAAAGATTTTTCCAACTGGCAACTTTGTTTTCTTCATTTAAGATTTTATTGATATCTGTGGGTTGCCTGTTCTTATGTGTTCCAGATTTGATACGAAGCACATCGGAATGATAGACCGCTTTCGCTGAAGATTTACAATTGAGAGCCCAATCGTAACCATAAGTTGGGATTGCCATATATAATTTATTTGTCGGCACTCGTTTTTTCGCATAACTAATGATATCCTTTAACCAAACATTGGGAGCTTGGGGACCAGGACCTGGATTATGGTATTTGCGTGGGTGGAGTTCGTAGGCCATGATTTTCACACGATCCGCATGTTTTGCCAAAAATGCATAATCATGTGTGGTTGGTCCACGCCAATTCTCACGAAAATCAAGTTGGATTGGTTTGGCGAGTCCCTTACAATTCATTTCTTTTGTTTTTGGAGATGGAGTTTTCGGGTGCACCGCAACGGAAATGAGTTTGCCTTTTTTATGGATCTCTTTGGCAAGGAGTGCAAAAAATTCTTCGAATTTTTCCTTTTTATCGCAACTCATCCCTTCATAATCGATGTCGATTCCATCGTAATCGTAGGTCACAACTTCACTTACGATCACTTGTATATGGTGGTCACGGATGTCTTTGCGGCCATTCATTCCTATGTTTTCGGAAATTTTTTCCTTTGGATTTTCCCAACGGAAGATGGTCGGAATGATCTTCACTTTGGGGTTCAAAGTGCGGAGTTCCGCCACCCTTTCTTTTTTGGAAGTACTTGACCACGAAGAAATGAGTTCTCCATTATTTGTGAGCCCACCCTTTAAGGTATAAATGAAGGGATGGATTTCATTGTATAAATGAACAGTTTTTTTCATCGCAGTCCAGTCTGTAGACCAGGCGGATGCGCGGAAGCTCACGTTCTCATCTGGGAGAAAACTAGGGACAAAGTTTGTATCATCAGAAACTTCATTTGTTTGTTTTGGTTCGAGGAAGGGATTTTCTTTGGTGATTTCCGCATCAGTAGTTTCCGTGGCAGTTGCAGAATCTGCTTCTGAAACGACAGTGGGTTTACTCGGATTGTCTTTTAGAACAAGTTCCCCACCTTCTTTTTGCATTAAATTCATACCTAGATAAAATGAAACCGCAGATAAAAATACCCAAGAGGCAAAAAGCATACTGTATTTTGCCATGGGAGTTAATTTTGGGGCATACGGATTTTGGATTGGGCTTTGTTCAGACATAGATTGTTATTACTTTGAATATCGAATGGATGAGAAAAAAAGAGTAGAGAATAATCTTTTCTTTGACTTATGTTTCCCTAAACCCATCATTTTTAAGAGGTCGAAACCTCCTAGCCTAAATTGATTTTACGGGGAAAAGAGAATTGTATGAAATTCCTAAACCAAAAGCCAGTCATTCTTTATGTTGTTCTCCTCAGTTTGTTTTTAACCTTTCTTCTCATGGCAGAACTCACAGGTAGTAAATTATTTTTTGCCTTCGGTTTCACTATGACAATGGGTGTCATTCCCTTTCCTGTAACTTTCATCGTAACAGATTTGTTAAACGAATACTTTGGTCGCAAAGTGGTTCGGGCAACAACCCTCATTGGAATGGTGATGATTGGTTTGGCCTACGTCCTCATCGTAATCGACATCCAAATCCCTGCGAGTCCCGAATCCCCTGTCGATGATCTTGCCTTCCAAACTGTTTTTGCCAATTCTGGCCTTGTCATCCTCGGATCCATCATTGCCTACCTCATTGGTCAAATGATCGACATCCATGTTTTCCATATGCTCCGGATTGCAACGAACGGAAAACATATTTGGCTCAGAGCTACGGGTTCCACAATTGTTTCGCAACTGATCGATTCCTACGTTGTCATCTTCATTGCACTTGGAAAATACCATGGACCTGCGAAACTCGCATCCATCGCAAGTACCAATTTCTTTTATAAACTGGGGATTGCCATCCTCATCACCCCACTCCTCTATGCGGTTCATATCTACATCGACAGGTATTTGGGTGCAGCTCTAAAAAAAGAAATGGAAGCCCAGGCCATGGAAGAAAAGGGTATTGAAAATACAATCCAGGCAGGTTAAGATGTTAGGAGATCGACAAAAAAGATTGCATTCCCTTTTTCCCGAGCCTATGGCAAACATAGGTCATAGGGGAGCCCGTGGCCTTGCCCCGGAGAATACATTGGTATCCTTTCTTGTGGGTGGGGATTATACAAATGCCTTTGAACTGGACACCATGCTTTGTGGCACAGGGGAACTTGTTGTCATCCATGATTTCACTGTGGATCGCACGACAGATGGAAATGGTCTTGTGGAATCCTTGGGTTTACGCGAACTAAAAAGCCTCGATGCTGGTGGTTTTTTCCATGAAAATTTTGAAGGGGAAGAAATCCCCACCTTAGAGGAAGTGATCCAGGCGATGCCTGAGGATACGGTCTTTGATATCGAACTAAAATCAGAAGGGGACAAATCCAAAAGACAACAATTGGTGGAAGCCCTATTGAAACTCATTCACAAATCAAAAATCGAAAATCGTATTTTTGTCTCTTCTTTTGATTGGGAACTCATCCGCGCCGTGAAAGTAGAAAATCCTGAAATTTTACGAGGACTACTCATCGAAGAAAATGAAGTTTTAAACCCAAATTTTTTAGAATTTGAACCAGACATCATCCTTCCACACCATAAGTCAGTGACAGCCGAATTCAAAACAACGTTAGGTGAAATTCCTATCATTCCGTATACAGTCAATGAACCAAAAGATTGGGATCGTTTGGTTTCACTTGGGGTTCGTGGGATCATCACCGATTATCCAGACAGACTCAAAACTCACTTGGAATCTGTAAAATAAGCCCAAATCCAATTGCCATACCGATCTTCAAAGAGATTGTATTTGGGTTTGTTTGCTCCCTTACTTTGGTTTGGCGTGGCAAGCGATTTCCAGTCAAATTGTTTGGCAACCGTCGGCGATTCTAATTTCAAAGTGATTGTGCCTGGACGAACTGGGCAATTTTCGGTTTGTTTGGAAAAAACGATAACTGCACCCGCATCCAATTGGAGTTCAGAGTGGCCAAAAGATTCTTTGAGAATGACCCCACCCAAAAAAGATTGGTAGTATCGCACGGCTTCCTGAGTGTCCTCGCCGCCATGTAGATTGTATGAATAAAAATCCAGTGTTGGCTTTCTTTCTTCCATTCTTTCTATATTTACAAAAATCCTTTTTAAATCGATCGAAAATTACTCTTTTTTTCAAAAAGGAAAATCTATATTTTTTTTTGGCTTTGTCTGTTTTAACCTCCATTACTTTTCTGTTATGCGAAACTATATTCTTTGAAGTTTTGTATTCAGCGGACAACCTCTATCTGCCCTTGCTTGCCCGCGATTTTTTTACACAAGGCAAAATCAGCCATTGGTATCTGCCTCCTTCACCTTATTTGTTCCCCGATTTTTTACTCATGGTATTATTGTATCAGTTTTTTCCTTTTTTATTTTTACCCACCGTTTATGGAGTTGTCCAATCTTCTCTATTTTTTATGGGGATCTATTTTTACCAATGGCAGAAAGAAAAAAATCAAAACCTAGCGTTGTTTCGAATGTTATTATTTTCTTTCGCTTTATTTGTTTTCGCAATTGTTTCTTTTGTTTTCTCCGATTCACCTAACCCTTTTGTATTTTTATTTTGTAACGCCCATCATAGTACCGGTTTTTTGTTTGGATTTTCATTATACCTTTTTTACAGAAATGCAAAAAAAGATTACGGAATATTTTTGATTTTTGTATTTACCTTTCTTTACTCAAACGATCGTTTAGCGACCATCCTTATAATAACACCTCTTTTTTTTCTCACGAAATCAAATGAAAAAAAATTCGCATTATTGTTTATTCCAATACTTGGTGAAATTTTGATTTTCGGATTGCATGAGTTTTTTTTATTTCCTAGTTCCTTTAAAACGCTGCAAAACTATACCGAATTCAAATCCACCAAACAATTGTTTTTTCTTGCAACATCATATTTATTTGATTTTTCTAAGATTTTATTCTATCAGGGGAAAATCTTCCTTTTTGTATTTACCTTTGGCATCTTCCAATGGAAACAAATTCCAAAACAGTCAAAACTGTTTCTAGTCTATACATTTTTTATTTCCATTTTTGTCCTTATCATTGTGGGTCGTTTCACCTACCTCCACCCATACCCCATCCGTTACCTTCTGCCCGTTTTAATCCTCATATTATTATTTGTTATCTCCAACGCCCAAGGGAAATGGGAATGGCTCTTGATTTTTATCTTAGTCCTAATTCCATGTCTTGCCCTCACCCTCGAATTTCCAAGAAAACCGACCTACCTCAGTTTCCAAAGGGCATTCGGTAAAACAGTAAGTTACGATTTAGAAAAACCCATTCGGTTTTGGACAGAAGGGAAACAAACTCCCGTCCCCGTTGACAAAGAGGGAAAAGCTTACCTGTGGATTACGGGAGCGTTTGGTTCACGTCATACTCCTTGACACATGCGTAGAATCTTTTGTTCTGGAAGGAGATGGAAGATTTCGTACGCATATTTGATACCACTCTTAGGGACGGGGAACAATGCCCAGGCGCTGCCATGAGCGAAGATGAAAAGGTGGAGATTGCCCAACACCTGGCACGGATGCGAGTGGATGTCATCGAAGCCGGTTTTCCTGTATCAAGCCCTGTCCAATTCAAGGCAGTGGAAAGAATTGCCCGTGAAATCGAAGGCCCCATCATCTGTGGGCTTGCGCGAGCACTTCGCCCCGATTTGGAAGCCGCACGCGACGCATTGCAACCTGCCAAAAAAAGGCGGATCCACACCTTCATTGCCTCATCACCCATCCATATGAAACACAAATTAGGGAAAAATCCCTCCGAGGTTTTACAAATGGCTAGAGAGGCCGTTCGTATGGCTCGTGGTTTTGTGGACGACGTAGAATTTTCTCCAGAGGATGCCACTCGATCCGAATGGGAATTTTTACGAGAACTTGTAGAAGCCGTCATCGAAGAAGGAGCAACCACAATCAATATTCCAGATACTGTAGGTTATACGACCCCACAAGAGTATATGGATTTATTTCGATTTTTAAAAAAGGAAGTGAAAGGTGCGGACAAGGTTATCTTTTCTGCCCATTGCCACAATGACCTTGGGCTTGCCGTGGCCAATTCTCTTGCCACTGTGATTGCGGGTGGCCGCCAAATCGAATGTACAATCAACGGAATTGGAGAAAGGGCAGGAAACACTGCCATGGAAGAAATTGTCATGGCACTCAAAACTAGAAAGGATACCTTCGGGGTGGAAACAAATATCGATTCTACCCTCATCACCAGAGGATCTCACTTGGTAAAAACGATTACGGGGATGGTGGTACAACCAAACAAAGCCATCGTGGGTGCCAATGCCTTTGCACATGAATCGGGCATCCACCAAGACGGTGTTATCAAAAACAGACAAACCTATGAAATCATGACCCCAGAATCTGTTGGGTTAAAATCCAACCGTATGGTACTCGGACGGCACTCGGGGCGAGCTGGATTCAAAGACAGGATCATCCGTATGGGTTTTGATCCCAAACCAGAAGAAATTGACAATGCCTACCAAAGGTTTTTAGAAATTGCCGATAAAAAAAAGGAAGTTTTTGATGAAGACATCGCCGCTCTCTTCCAAGCAGAGATTAGTCGTTCACAAGTAGAAGAAAAATTTGCACTTGTTTCCTTCGAACAGAGCACAGGTTCAGAGAAAACTCCCACAAGTAAGATCACCCTAAAAATTGGTAATGAAACAAAAGAAGGTGTGGCAAACGGTGATGGACCTGTTGACAGTATCTTCAAAGCCATAAACCAACTAACGGGTATTTCACCCTTCCTTTCAAGGCTTGTGATTTCACCCGTGACGGAAGGAACAGACGCTATGGCCGAGGCATCGGTCAGTTTGGAAAAGGGAGAAAAACGTGTTGTGGGTAAGGGAGATTCCACAGACATCATCGAGGCTTGCGCTAAAGCCTACATCAATGCCTTAAATCGTTTGTAATGAAAGAATTGAAAACACTAATTAGAAAAGAACTGGTAGATTTTTCTCCCTATGTACCAGGAGAACAACCACCACTCACTCAAAATACAATCAAACTCAATACCAACGAAAACCCATACCCACCCTCACCGAAAATTGAAACAGCACTTTTGGATGTGGTAAAAAATGGTGTACTCAGAAAGTATCCCAACTATCATGCTGAAGGATTACAAACGGCCATTGCCGATGAGTATCATCTCGACCCAAAACAAATCCTTGTGACCAATGGGTCTGACGAAGCCATTCGACTTTTATTCCAGGCTCTCATCTCGCAGGGAGATGTTGTGGTAGCACCTGAACCAACATATTCATACTATCCCGTATTATGCGAACAAGTAATGATGGGAGCCAATTATATTGCAGTTCCCGTTAAAGAAAATTTAGAATTGGATATCGATGCATTACTGAAAGAACAAGGAAAACTCCTTTGTTTCGCAAACCCGAATGCGCCAACAGGGATTTTGGAATCCAAAGAAAACTTGATAAAACTCATTTCCAATTTCCAAGGCATTGTACTCTCCGACGAGGCCTATATCGACTTTGCTGGTGAAAACAAAAGCCTAATCCCTGAAATCAAAAACCATCCCAATTTGGTTGTCACTCGTACATTTTCAAAATCATATGCACTGGCGGGTCTCCGCGTTGGGTACTTGGTCGGAAACATAGAACTCATAAACTGGATTCGTAAATTAAAAGATTCTTATAATGTTGGAATCCTCGACCAAGTGGTGGCTCTCACCAGTTTTTTGGATAAAGATTATTTTATTGAAAAACGAAACTTGGTCATTGAAGAAAGAGAATCACTAAAGAAAGAACTGGAGAAAATTGGATACTTCGTTCCAAATTCAAGAGCCAATTTTTTATTTTGTAAACCAAAAGTTGGTCAATCGCCTGAAACCATTTATAAAACTCTAAAAGAACAAAACATCCATATTCGTTATTTTGGAACTGGGATTTCAAAAAATTTCATTCGGATTACCATTGGCACAAAGGAAGAAAACAAAGTTTTACTAGAAGCCCTAAAAAAAATCGGCTGATCTCTTTGCTTAGCCTTCAGAGACCAGCCAATCTTGTTCATAAAATTGGTTTAGGATTGGATTTGGATTTTAGTTTTTTTTGGTTCAATTTTAGGAAGTTTTAATTCCAAAATTCCATTTTTAACAGTGGCAATGGCTTTTTCTGCATCAACCGACTTACCAATGCTAAATTTTCGGAAATAATTTCCTTCATGGTATTCGAGAAGACGGACTTGCCCATTTTCATTTTTTTGGAATTGAAATTTTCCTTCCAAAGTCAATTGGTCTTTTTCAATATTGATTTCCACACTCGATTCGTTCACCCCTGGCATTTCTGCACGGATGATGAGAAATTCTGATGTCTCCAACACATCAACATTTGGTGAATATATTTTTTTATCAACACCAACTTCTTGTTTGTTGTCACCAGTTTCTGTGATATTTTCCTTATTGTCTTTCGTTAATACTGACATAAATCCCTCCTGTTTTTATCCTGCAACAATTGTAACTTTTTTAGGTTTGTCTTCTTCCCTTCGTGGAAGGTGGACATTTAAGATTCCATTTTTATATTTTGCAGCCACCTTATCTTGGTCCACGCGGAATGGAAGTTCTAAGGTTCTGTGGAATTCACCAGAAAAGATTTCCCTTCTATGAACTTCTGTCCCTTCAGCAAGTTCTTCTGCTTTTTTCTTACCGTGGATCGAAAGAACATTGTCCTTAACATTGATTTCAATTTGGTCGGTTTCGACCCCAGGCATAAGGCAAGTGACTAACGCCTCATCCTCTTTGGTGTATAAATTCACAGGGGGAAAATTCCGTACGTTTCCAAATTGTGAATCCAAAATGTTTCGGGTGATTTCCTCGTTCAAACGATCAAAATCCCTCCAAAATTGGCCTTGTTTCGTTGGTGTGTCTAGAATTCGAAATAACATCTCTTCACTCTCCTTTTTAGCACTCGAACAATTAGAGCGCCAAACAATTTAGCACTCTACATCATAGACTGCCAGATGTCAATTTTGTTTTTCATTTTAGCGCAAAATTTTATTTTTTTTTTGTAATCGGCGCACATTTCTCGAGGATTGCCCTAACGATGTCCATAGAATCCACAATTTCCCAGCTTGGGATCCAGATCCCACCCGTTCCCGAGGCATTAGCCGCTTACATCCCTTCCAAACGCTCAGGGAATTTAATTTTCACCTCAGGCCAACTCCCACTTGTGGCGGGCAAATTACAGAAAACAGGTAAACTCGGAAAAGAAGTGAGTTTAGAAGAAGGTAAAATGGAAGCAAAACAATGTGTATTAAATGCTCTTGCTTCCATCTTACTGCATATAGATAGTTTGGAAAAAATTTCATCGATCGTCAAGCTAGGTGTTTATGTTGCTTCTAGCCCAAATTTCACAGAACAACACTTAGTTGCTAATGGCGCATCGGAGGTCATCGCATCCATTTTTGGTGAAAAAGGAAAACATGCAAGGTTTGCCATCGGGGTGTCTTCTTTACCATTGGATGCATCTGTCGAATTAGAAATGATTGTGGAAGTGAACTGATCCAAAATGACAAAAATACTTTCATTAGGTCATTTTATTTTAGAAAGTTTCATTTTTATACCTGAGTTAATCCTTGGTTGGGTTTATCTAGTAAAAAAAATCTTCGTTAGTTTGTTCATCTATTGGAAGGGCAAAATCTTATTTGATAAATTATTTTTTCTGGCACTCTTAGTTCAAATGTTATTTTCACTTATGCCTTGGTTTCAATACCAAATTCAATTTTATGATGTCAAAGAATCTGTCAATTTAGGACCGAAACTCAACTCTATCTTTATTTTAATCGGAATTTTGAATTTTTTCTTTTTGGGATTTTGGAAGTCTGGTTGGACAAGGATTTGGTTTTTTGCCACAGAATTAGTCTGTATCATCTTCGTA
Source organism: Leptospira sp. 96542 (assembly GCA_029310945.1). Classification (GTDB taxonomy): domain Bacteria; phylum Spirochaetota; class Leptospiria; order Leptospirales; family Leptospiraceae; genus Leptospira_A. The sequence continues at coordinate 117,598 of JARJFC010000003.1, read as the reverse complement.
CTTTGGGGTTATCTGGAACCTAATCGTTTTTTCTTTGAATTTGTGAATCATAAAGAAATTCAATTTTTGTTTACATTTTATATCTACCTAACATCTCTCCTTGTTACCTTCGTTTTAGGATACCTCACCTTCCAAAAAGAAGACAAAATATTTTTATGAGTCTTTTTTTTCGCTGATCTCAAGAGATTTTTTACCATCCTTTTCGATAACAATAACGGAATAGTGTTTGGTTACATCCTTTTGGAACAGGATCTTTTTGGAGAGAGGTTTCCCTATCTCTGAATTCAGAATTCGTTGGATGGGTCGCGCTCCCATCTCCTTGTTATACCCTGTTTCCGCCAAATACAAAATGGCATCTTCTGTGAGTTCAATGTGGACATTTTTTTCGAGGGCTTTCGATTGTAAGGTTTTAAACATCCTTCGTACGACCATCTTCACAACAGAAATATCCAAAACATTAAATTCAATGATGGACGTAAGCCGATTCCTAAACTCTGGTGTGAAGGTTCGTTCAATCGCTTTCATAGAACGGTCATCATAACTATCTGGCTCAAAACCAAGTAGCGGTTTTGATCTTTCACTCGCACCTGTATTTGTGGTTAAGATTAAAATGACATTTCTAAAATCGGCTTTTTTTCCTGTACTATCTGTTAGGGTGGCATGATCCATCACTTGCAGTAAAATATTATAAATGTCTTCATGTGCCTTTTCGATTTCATCCAAAAGTAAAACACAATGGGGATTTTTTGCAATTGCATCGGTTAGTTGACCTCCCTGGTCAAAACCAACATAACCAGGAGGGCTACCAATCAGACGTGAGACAGAATGTTTTTCCATATACTCGCTCATATCAAAACGAAGGAAATGGATTCCCATTTTATCTGCCAAAGTTTTGGCCACTTCTGTTTTTCCCACGCCTGTCGGACCAACAAATAAAAAACTTCCAATCGGTTTACCTTCATCACTGAGCCCCGATCTTGAATAATGGATGGCATCCACAATTTGTTCTATGGCGTGGTCTTGGCCGAAGACGACGGTTTTAATTTCAGAATCCAAAGATTCTAATTTCTTTTTATCGTCTGCACGGACTGTTTTTTCTGGGATTTTTGCGATTTTTGCAACTAGGGATTCTATTTCTTGGATGCCCACTTGTTTTTTTGATTTTTCTTTCTTTTCGTCACGTAACTTAACTAAGGCGCCAGATTCATCCAAGAGATCAATGGCTTTGTCAGGGAGTTGTCTGTCACGGATATGTAGATTCGATAGATCCACACAGGCCTCAATGGCTCGTTTGCTATAGGAAACTCCATGGAAAGTTTCATATTTTTCCTTCAGCCCGCTTAAGATTAAAATGGCATCTTCCCTGGATGGTTCGCCCACTTCAATTTTTTGGAACCTACGGGAGAGTGCATGGTCTTTCTCAAAAATGGATTTGTATTCTTTGTATGTGGTTGTTCCAATGCATTTTAATTCGCCATTGGCAAGTGCTGGTTTCATCAAATTGGATGCATCCAAACTTCCGCCAGACACCGCACCTGCGCCCACGATTGTATGGATTTCGTCCACAAAAACAATTTTTTCTGGTTTACCAACTACTTCTTGTAAGATGGATTTTAATCTCTCTTCAAATTCACCCCGAAATTTTGTGCCCGCCATGACAAGACCCATATCCAATGAATAAATTTCAATTCCAAGAAGTGACTTAGGAACCTCACCCTTCACCACTCTTTGGGCAAGCCCTTCCACGATTGAAGTTTTTCCAACCCCTGCCTCTCCTACAAAAATGGGATTGTTTTTTCTTCTTCGAGAAAGAATATGTATGGTTCGCTCAATCTCTAAATCACGACCAATACAAGGATCAAGTTTACCAAGTTTTGCCCTTTCAGTCAGATTCACACAATATTTTTCCAAAGGGTTCTTGTCTGACTTTACCTCTCCTTCCTCTTCGAAAATTTTTTCTTCCTCTGCATTGCCTTCAATTTTGCCATGTGAAATGTATTTAATCACTTTTAACCGATTGATGTTCTGTTTGGCGAGGAGGTAACAAGCTTGGCTATCTTCCTCCCGGAAAAGAGCCACTAGTACATTATTTCCATCCACCTCTTCCTTGCCTGAGTTTTGGACATGGAAAGCAGCAAATTGAATGACAAATTGAACTCCCACTGTGAACTTAGGTTGGATTTTCAGGTTGGGGACGGCTATGGAAGATAAATCATCCTCAAAATAATTACGTAAGTCCTTACGAAGAAGATCCAGGTCACAGCCTACATTCAACAAAACGTCTTTTGATTTTTCGTTAAAACTAAGACCGAATAATAGGTGTTCCAAAGTAATGAATTCGTGACCATATTTTTCAGCTTCCTTGCCAGCAAGTTCTATCGTTTTTTCCATATCATCTGATAAATTCATTCTTCTTCCTCTTTAGCCAATTGGCATTGTAGCGGATGACCTGCATCATCTGCCAATTTGTGAACTTCTTCAACCTTTGTTTTGGCAATGTCCAAAGGATAAACACCACATACCGCATAACCAGTCGTATGTGCAAGTAACATAATTTGTCTAGATTCTTCTAGTGACCTTCGAAATACTGCAGATAAAACCCAAACCACAAATTCTTGGGGTGTGTAATCATCGTTTATCAGAATGACTTTGTATCTGCTTGGTTTTTTTAATTTTATTATTGTTCGTTCTAAAACTGAAACGTCTGAATCTTCGTTTTCTTTTCGTTTAGTCATAATTTCCCCCTTAAAGATTTGATGGGTGAATGCGAATTATAAAGACTGATATTTTGTTTCTCCACTTCCAATTCTCGTTCCAAATATTGGTAGATGGCATTACTACCCTCTTCATGATAGATATGGTGCAAACTATGCATCGGTACGGCTTCATAACCTCTTAAAAATTTATGTTCACCCTGAGCCCCAGCTTCCACCCTTTCCAATTTATGGTCTATAGCGTAATCGATTAAACGGTAATAACAACATTCAAAATGCAAATTGGGAACATGTTCCAATGCTCCCCAATAACGACCAAATAGAAACTTTCCCCTCAGAACGTTCATACTTCCACCGATTGGTTCCCCTCTTTCATTTTCTGCGAGAACCAAAAATAAGCGATGTTTGAATGTTGAAAATATTGTATCAAAAAAATTCCGGTTTAGATAGGCCTGACCCCATTTTTTTGAATGGGTGTCTGCATAAAACTGATAAAAAATAGAAGCGTGTTTTTCTAAAATATCACCCCCAACAAGGGTGGAAATCTTCAAGCCAGAATTTGCAATTTTTTTGCGTTCGCTCCGGATGGTTTTCCGTCTTTCTTTGACAAGGAGAGCCAAATAGTCTTCAAAATTCGCATAACCTCTGTTTAACCAATGGTATTGGTGGGAAAGCCTGGGAACAAAACCTGTTTCAGCACCCAATTTCTTTTCATTTTCTGTACAGAACAAAATATGAACAGAGGATAGGCCTTCCGATTTTCCAAATTTTAAAACCTCGTTGAGAAGGGTATTTACAAAAATTTCACGAGTCTTTTCATCCAAACTGGGGTGGGACAGGATGCGAGAAGAAGAAACTGGAGTGAACGGTACGGCCACTGTGAGTTTGGGATAATAAGGGATGCCAGCCCTATGAAAGGCATTTGCCCATTGGAAATCAAAGATGTACTCGCCATAGGAATCCTTGCGAATGTATGTGGGAATGACCATCCGAAGCACTCCCGCTACCCTTAAGGAAAATATCCGTGGGAACCAATCATCCCGACCAATGCAGGCCGATGTTTCCAGTGTCGATAGAAATTCCCATTCTTGGAAAGGTGAATCTTCTGGTACGAGAAGGTTCCATTCCTCCGGTGCAAAATCGGAAAAATGGTTGTGGATTTCTACAATTGTTTGCTCTGTCACTCAAAAACTTAGACGTTCGTTTCCTTCTCTTGTTTGCTTTGTTTTTTGCGAATATGTTCCACAAGGCGCAGTAGACTCGGGTTTTCTGGCTCGAGTGCCAGTGCAGAAGTTAGGATATTTTCAGCACGCGCATAGTTTTTTTCAGAAAGATAGGTTTGTCCTAGATTGATGAGATTTTTGACATGAGCTGGATCCCGGAGTCGTACCCTTTCTCCAAAATCGATGGCTGTTTTCAAATCGGCAACTTTTCGCGCACAAAAAGCAGTGATGTACATAATTTCTGTGTCCATCGGTTTTAAAGCACTGTAGTCTTTGGCCATCTTTTTGGCGTTCCCATAGTCTTTTAATTTCAAATACAGTTGGATGAATTTCTTTTTGATTTCGGGGATATTTTCTTCTAAAGAGTGCGCTTGTTCCAAATAAGCAACGGCTTCTTGCAGATCTTGCGAATTGCTTGCATCTTTTGCTTTTCCTAGTAGATTTTGGATTTCTTTTAATTTTTCTTTTTCAATTTTGTATTTCTCTTTTTCTTCAACAAAAGACACCCTTAGAAGCGACAAATCGTCCGTTAAACTTCCAATTTTTTGCAATTCCAAATATATTTTTTCAAGATCACCTCCACCCTGTTCGACGACCTTTAAAAACAATCTTTCATCTTCATTGATGATCCTTGTTCCATCGGCAGTATGCGATATAAGTAAATCATCACGTCCATCAGAACCTGCGATGATCACATCCTCCGGTTCCAATTGAAATGTTTTGATATAAATATCACCCTGAACACCAGAGGTTCCCAATTTGCGAAACATTAGTTCATTTTCAAGAAAACTTGCGATCCCATCTCTATACAAAACCATCCAAGGGTGTTCAGCATTGATAAAATACAAAAGCCCTGTTTCATTTTCAATCAGACCAAGTACCAATGAAACGAGCATGGATCCGTCGAAACCTTCAAAGATTTTATGCAATTCAATAAATGTATTTTTGATCCAACGTTCGGGGTAAGTATTCCTCGCCTCCCTTGATAATTGGGTTCTTGTGATGATGGATTCAAATACAGACCCGAGCACAAGTGCTCCACCCGCACCTTGCATCGATTTGCCCATGGCATCTGCATTCAGAAACACTGTGTATGACTTATTATTGAGGTTAATTTGATTGGCAATATTTAGATCCCCACCAATTTCCTTTTCATATTGGCGGAACGTAAATTTTTTCTTTTGTTCCAGAAAAAAATCAATCTGAACATTATCATGATTCGCATGATTGGCGCTAAATGGTTGTAACAAAAGAGAAGTTAAAAAATAATCACCATCTTGTTGGTGTTTTAAACTCTGTACTTCTTTTAAGGTGTTTTCCAATTCACGAGTTCGTTCTTGTACTTTCAGTTCCAGTTGGTCAGCATACTGTTGTAATTTTTTACGCGCTGCCTGAATCGAACGAACCATTCGATTGAATGATCTGGCCATAAATCCGATATCATCTTCTACATAAACATTGAGACGGTATTCCAAATTTCCAGAGTTAACTTCCGTTAGACCATCAATAATTTCCTCAATGGGTCGAATGAGTGCTCGTAAAAAAAACAACCGAAACCCAAGAATGACAAGAATGGCAAGGGCAAAACCAGCATACATCCAAGGGAGAGTCGCTTCATGAGTGAATGCACGGTAATCCAAATACGGATAACCAATTTCGTGAATGATACCCGATTTAGAATCCACAACAAAATAACTAATAAAAAATTCGTATTCAGGAGCTGTTTCTTCAAAACGAATTTTGCCACGGTAATTTCTTTCTCCGTGAAAACTCATTGGTGAAAGTAAATTTTCGAGCGATTTCCAACGTTCTTCTTCGGAACCTGAACCGTTTAAAATCGTTCGAGCCACTTCATACATTCCAGAAAGTGCACCCGTATCTTTAGAAAAGAGGTTTTTAATTTTTTCATCCAATTCATCAGGAGATAATTCCCTCAGTTTATTTCTGGTATAAAGGATTTTGCGTTTTTCCGAATCTAGTGCGGATAATAAGGCTTTTGGTGAATCGACTGATTCTTCTGAAACCAAACGATTGATTTCAGCAACATAACCTTCGCTTGTCGCTGGAACTTGGTTTAACAAACGAGTAAGATTCGATTTCCAATTGGAATCGTTTTTTAAATTATAAATTCCACTCGATAACCAAAAATTCCAATACTCAGCCTCATAACTAGGAGGATCTAATTTACTAAATAACTCTTGTTTATTTTGAACGAATTTTTTTGAGTTTATGTCAAAACTAAAATGGAAACTAGGTTCTTGGTCGGTGTTCAATCCTCCAACATAACCTTTTGCTCGTTCCGCATGTAAAAGATCATAACTTTCCTCAGTTTGTTGAATCACCGTATACGCAACCAACTGCAAAATGAGTAAAAATGAAGCCAAAGAAATGCCTATGATACGTGACAAAATTGTTGTTTTGTCTTTTGTATGATTGATGTACATTACGTTTGCAATGAACAAACCAAACACGAGGAGAAGGTCCGTAATGGTTTGGTATATACCCCGGCCAATTGCCCCATCCCTTGACTGAGCATTCATAATGCCCGGGATGATGGTTAAAACCGAAAATGCAAAGAGAATGACAGCAAGGGCAATTTTTGATTCTTTCGGCATTTTAAAAATTTGGAATATACCAGTTCCAATAAAAATGGCAAAATAAAATAGTACAACCAAAGCATAAATTTTATAAAACGATGGGAGCGGGAAATCCCAGTAGTGACCGCTAAAAAAATACAGACGTCCCACATGCAAGCTGGCATAAACAAAAAAGCCTGTGACAAGAACCACACCTGCTGTCATCGAGCGAATCAAAAACTTCTTTGTTTTTGGAAAATACACTTCTGGGTAACTTAGAAAAAAAGCGGTAAGGTATGCAGCACCCATCATAGCACTTGCAATGACAAGCCATCGCAGGTAAGCAGAGGCTGGGCCAAGGAAGGAAAAATTAATCAGGTATCCCACATGAAAAAAACCAAGCCACAATGTTCCCATTCCGAGATTGTATGTGGCCTCCGATTTTTCTTTTACCGTCAAAAATAATTGTGCATTGTAAAAAGTGAAAACGACCCCAACAAGAGATCCGAAACTATAAAAATCAAACGATATATTTCCCCAAACTGCCATGGACGCAAAATATAACCCAATCAGAGTTCATGTCAACTTTGTTCTTTTTTTCCGAAAAAATTGGTGGATCAATACCAATCCTAGCAAAAGAAAAAAACCACTGATCATTTGATTGTAAATTGACAGTATAACAACAATTTGGTTCCAATTTTGACCAAGGAGATAACCTGAAACAAGCAAAATCCCACACCAAAGGCAAATAGCGATCGAATAGAGAAAAACAAATTTAATGACGTTCATTTTGGACATACCAGCCACAATCGAAACAAAAAAACGAATCCCCGCCGAAAACCGGGAAAAAAGGATCACCACAACCTGGTATCTTCGAAACCAATCCAATGTTTTTTGTAAGTTTTCCCTTTCATAAAGTTTGTGGAAGAAAGGAAATTTGGAGTGTTTCAAAAAATTGAGAAACCTCTCTCCGAAAGCATACATGACGAGCCCACCAAACAAATTTCCCACAAAGGTAGCAAGGGCAACGGATACAATCGAGAGCGGCGGGTCCACGCTTGCGGCAAGAAAACCAGAAAAAACAGTCACAGTGTCACCAGGCCATGGCGGAAACAAATTTTCCAAACAATTGGAAAAACAGAAAAATAACCAAAGGGTTTCTGGCGGGAGTTTTAGTATCCATTGAAAGAAAGAATCAAATTGAAGAAAATCCCACACAACAACCTTACCAATGATCCCTTTCGAAAAGGTTTGCAAGAAAGTTTTTAAAAAATGAATGGAAGTTTCTATACTCTCCAGGTTTTCTTTCAATAATGCGTAGAATTTGTTTTATTTTCGTTATATTTTTGCTCAGCTGTGCGAAAACTTCTGGCAAAGAAACTTATCAATTTGATAAACTTTTGGTTGTAAAAACACCAGAAAGAGTGTCGGCATCCATTCCAAAATCATTTTTTCCAGATTCTGTGACCTTGGTTTCTTCGAGCGAACTAAAAACAAATTTTATGAACATAAAAGAAGCCTATGTTCAGTTAGAAACTAAGGATTCGATGGCCCTTGTCATAAATTTGGTAGACTCAAGAGCCAATATGGGTGATTGGAAACTACTAGAAAAAACAATGAGGCCGAGCGAAGTGGAATTTTTACTCGAAGGATTCTTAAAAAAATCTCTTTCGATCATTGTGACAGATAAATTGGAAACACGTGAAATGCGTTTTTACTTTAAAAAACAAACAACTTACTGATGATTAACTGGATCAAAAATAAAAACGAAACCATTGTTTATATCATCCTAAGTGGTTTATTCATCGCAACATGTTTCACCTTGTTTTTTGTGTTCAAACCGTATCTTTGGGCAGGTTTTTTAGCCTTATTGTTTTATTTGACTACACGAAAATTACACAAAAAATTAAAACACCTACTTGGCGTTAAGTTTCACAATCTTTCACCTTACATTATGGTGGTTGTGATGCTTGCTTTTGTTTTTGTACCTTCTTACCTAATCGTATCCACCTTAATTCGCGAATCACTAAATCTTGTGAGTTATATCCGAAATCAATTAACGGAAGAGTCTATAGTTGCCTTACTTCTCAATAGTCCAATTTTAACTGATTTTTTTACAGAAAATGAATTTTTTTGGATCAAACTCCCCACATTGTATAAAGAATACATTGGCCAACATATGGATGTATTGAACCTCGATTCAATCTACAGTTTGTTAAAAAACTCTTCTAGTTTTTTGCTTGGGTCGATTGATTTGCCTGGAGCCATTATCTTTAATGCTTTTTTTACATTCATATTATTATTCTTTTTGTACAAAGAAGGAACGAGAATGGAACATGCCATTTTTGTCAACCTACCCTTCCCACAAGAAATTGAAGAAAGGCTTGGACGAAGGATCGAGGAAGCCATCAGAACAGTGATGCTTGGAAATTTATTCATTTCACTCTTACAAGGGTTCCTAATTTACATAATGTTATTATTCACTGATGTGAGTAATAAGTTTTTACTATCGAGCATTGCCACAATATTTTCACTTATACCAGTCGTTGGAACTTCCGTTGTTTGGTTGCCCATTGGTTTGTACATTGGACTCGTACAAGAAAACTGGACACTTTCCATTTTATTTATGATTGCGGGAGCCGCATTTTATCTCATTTTAGAAAATTTGGTGAAACCCAAAATTTTGGATAAAAAATTAAAAACACATCCTTTTTTAATCTTCTTATCATTGATTGGCGGATTACAAGAGTTTGGTGTAGCAGGGATCATCATTGGACCTATGGCACTTACCCTCGTAATCATTCTATGGGATTTTTGGAAAATTTTTAGGGAAACAAGATTTCAAAACACATAGATGCCTGAAGAAGAAGTTTCCCTCACAGTCTCCGAAGTCAATCGGCTCATCAAATCCAAATTACAAGACTCAACCGACTTAAGAAATATTTGGATCCGAGGAGAAATCTCTAATTTCTCACAAACCTCATCTTCTGGTCATATGTATTTTTCCCTGAAGGATACTTCCAGTGTCATCAAATGTGCATTTTTTTCCTTCCAGTCCAAACACTACAAGGGTTCGCAACTGCGCAATGGGATGGATATTTTGGTTTATGGTTCAGTTTCTGTTTATGAACCTGGTGGCTACTATAGCATTGCCGTACAAAAGGTAGAACAAATCGGAGAGGGAGATATCCTCGTAAAAATTGAACGTTTGAAAAAAGCGTTGGCCGACAAGGGTATTTTTGACCTAAACCACAAACGCCCCATCCCCAAATTCCCAAAACGGTTGGGAATTGTCACCTCACCCAAGGGTGCCGCAGTGGAAGACATCATCCGCATTGCCACTGATCTCAACCCAAGTATTCAAATTTTAATCTCCCCTTGCCTCGTCCAAGGTGACGGGGCAGAACAATCCATCATCGAAGCCATAAAGGAAATCAATGATCCAAAATGGGAGGTTGATGTGATCATCGCTGGTCGTGGTGGCGGATCCTTTGAAGACTTAATGGCATTTAACACGGAAGCTGTGGTCATGGCTTACTATGAATCGAGGGTACCCATCATTTCGGCAGTTGGTCACGAAATTGACCGAGTTCTCACCGACCTTGCCTCGGATGCACAGGCTCCCACACCCACAGCAGCAGCGAAACTAGCAATACCCAATGTGGCAGACACCCTCATCCGTTTGGATGAATTGGAAGACCGATTAAAATCAGCTCTCCGAAATGTGATACGCATCGGTAAAGAAAAATGGATTGGTGTGAGCCAAAGAGCCATCTTTCAAAATCCAAGGTCCTTTTTAGAATTAAGAACGACTGGCCTGAACGACTTGGTTTCGAAAATTTCTCTACTTGGTAGAAACTTCATCGCAGGGAAACAAAATCAGTTCCAAAGAATTGATAATTTACAAAATTGGTGGAATCAGTTTTTAGAACGTAAAAAGAATAAATACAACCTCGCAGAACAAAGATTAGATCATTTTTCGCCACTCGGTACTTTAAAACGTGGGTATTCTGTCGTTCGAAATGACAAAAAGGAAGTTCTCTCTTCCATTCAAAACATCGATATCAATCAAAATTTAGAAATTTTCCTATCTGATGGAAAGTTGGCCGTGACAGTTAAAAACAAAGAAGGAATCTAATATGTCCGAAAAAAAAGAAAGTAGTTTCGAAGAAGCACTGAAAGAGTTAGAAGAAATTGCAGAAAAATTAGAAAAAGGTTTACTCTCACTCGAAGATTCCATCAAGGCTTATGAACGAGGTATGGTTCTAAAAAAGATCTGTTCAGAAAGGCTTGCCGATGCGGAGGCTAAAATTGAGTTTTTGGCCAAGGGTGGTGATGGAGAGGTCGTAAAAACTCCAGTGAAAAAAAAGAAAGAAGAGACTAGTTCCAAATCAAAGGATGAAGATTTATTTTAAAGAATGGGACTACAGTCAGTATTCATTTTACTTTACCTCCTAATAACCGTTACCATTGGAGTGTATGCGGCAAGGAAGGTCAAAAACTCTAAAGACTTTATCCTTGCGGGTAGGAGTTTACCTCTCCCCATTTCGACGGCTGCCCTTTTTGCTACTTGGTTTGGGAGCGAAACCATACTTGGTAGTTCAGTAGAATTTGCTAAAGGTGGATTTTTATCTGTCATGCAAGATCCGTTTGGCGGTGCGCTCTGTTTATTTTTACTCGGATTATTTTTTGCAAAATCATTGTATCGGATGCAAATTTTAACCTTTGGTGATTTTTACCGCAACCGTTATGGAAAAGGAATGGAAATCATCGCTGGAATTTGTCTGATCTTTTCTTACTTTGGTTGGGTGGCCGCACAGTTTGTCGCTTTGGGCATCATGTTACAAATCATTTTTGGAATTTCCTTATTTTGGGCCATCGTACTTGGTTCTCTGTTTGTGGTTTTTTATACCTATTTGGGTGGGATGTGGTCAGTGTCACTCACCGATTTTTTCCAATCCATTTCCATTGTCATCGGGTTAGTTTTAGTTTTGTATGAAATGAATTCGATCAAACCAATCACAGAAACCATCGCCGAAAAACCAGATGGATTCTTTCGGTTCTTTCCCGAATCCGATTATCATTCTTGGACCTTGTATCTCTCCGCTTGGATGGTGGTTGGATTTGGAAGTTTGCCCCAACAGGATATTTTCCAGAGAGTGATGTCGGCAAAATCAGAACGGGTTGCTGTTTACGCTTCCTACCTTTCTGCTTTTGTTTATTTGGGTTTTGCCATGATCCCACTTTTTTTAGGTCTGCAAGCCAAAAGTTTAATGCCAAATTTTGATTTGGAAGGAGATGGAAGCCAACTCCTCATTCCTGAAATGATTTTACGATTTGCATCCCCGACCATCCAGATTTTATTTTTTTCTGCTCTGATTTCCGCTATCCTCTCCACTGCTTCGGGTGCAATCCTTGCACCCTCCTCCATACTATCCGAAAACATTCTGAAGTATTTTACAGCAGTTAGGTCGGATAAAAAACTGCTCTTGCTGTCCAGAATGTCAGTACTCATTGTAGCATTCATTAGCTTCTGTTTGGCTGTCGGAAAACCTTCCATTTATGCTCTCGTGGAAGATTCAGGCGGAATTTCTTTGGTTTCTCTTTTTATCCCAATGGTATTTGGACTAACAACCAAACGTGCAAGCCAAACCGCTGCGATAACTTCCTTAATCGCAGGAATGATTACTTGGATTTTACTCGAAATCTACCACGACGATATGACAAGCCATTTTTATGGAACAGTTGTTAGCCTTGTCACGATGTTAATCTTTATGTTTTTATTTCCTGCTAAGAAAGAGCATTTTTCAGAAGCCAAGTAAAAACATCTTTCATGTCGATGCCCAATGCCTTGGCCTGTTGTGGGATTAGACTTGTGCCTGTCATTCCAGGTAAGGTATTTGTTTCCAAAACATAAGGAATGTTGTCCCGAATAATGAAATCAGTTCGTGAATACCCTTTGCAACCAAGAATGTCATGACAAATGAGTGCATAATTTTGTAATGTTTTTGTGACTTCACTGATAAGTTCTGCGGGTGTGATTTCCTCACTACCACCTTTTTGGTATTTGGCGGCAAAATCAAAAAATTCCGACTTTGGACGAATTTCTGTGGGAACAAGCGGGAAAGAAACCCATTTGTCTTTGATGTCTTTTTCCAAAACACCGATGGAAACCTCTGTTCCCTTTATGAGCTCTTGTACAAAAACCCGGTCTTCTGTCACAAGTATTTTATCGATAAATAACATGGCCTCTTCCGGTGTTTTAGCAGGACCTGTATTTACACTTGACCCACCTAATGTTGGTTTTATAAAAACTGGAAAAGTAAATGGTAAACTTAAAATTTCTTTTCTTGGATCATGTTTTTGTTTGTTGATTTCGATGAATGGTGCAACGGGTATTCCTGCTGATTTAAAAAGAATGTTTGATCTGTATTTGTCCATGGCGAGAGCCGATGCCAGAACAGAAGAACCTGTATACGGGATTTGTAAAACGTCCAAAAATCCTTGGATCCTTCCGTCCTCTCCCATCCCCCCATGCAAACCCAAAAACACAGCCTTGAATCCAATTTGGGTCAATGTTACCAGTTCAACTGGAGAGTGGATGGCATTTTTTTCCTTAAATTCAGTAAAAAATTCGGCTATGGATAGATCGTCTGGGTTGGGGAATACGGGATTTTTTCCACTCCCCATCCAAAATTTTCCCGTTTGATCGATGTAAACAGGGACCACGTCATACAATTGACGATCGATTGTATTAAAAATGAAATACGAGGAACGAATGGAAATTTGGTGTTCAGAGGAAACCCCACCAAAAAACAAGGCAATCTTCTTTTGAATCATGAAATCACTTGATTCCTTAACTTGGAATTGTATATAGGAAGTAAGTGTTACCTGGCCTAAAAATACAATTACGAATTGTTTTTTTTCTCTTCTTTCTGCCTGCTGCTTTGTTTGCTAAATTACCGAGTTCTTTTACAGAAGATACAAAATCAAACTACAAACAATTTTGGTTTTTATACGAATCAGAAAAACGAGCCAAACAAAATTTTTTAACAATCCGTCCGTTTTATATGCGTTTTTCGGACGATACCACAGCCTTTCAGTTCAGGAGTTATTTATCCCCCATTTATTATAGAGAGGAAACGAACCATTGGTATACATGGTCTTCTTTGTTTTTTTTCACAGGAACAGGTTTCAAACATGAAGAAGGAGACGGAGACGAAGACATCCTCCTCACCCCACTTTTTTTATGGGGTCAGGGAGAATCGCAAAGAGAAAATTACTTTAGCATCTTTCCCATTTATGGAAATATCCGCAATAAACTGGGATACCAAGAACTAAACTACGTTTTGTTTCCAATCTACACGGAATGGAAGTATAAATCCTATGAAGCCAAATCAATCCTTTGGCCTTTTGTGATGTGGGGAGGCAACGAAGTACGCAACGACCTTCGCATCTTTCCATTCTATTCAAAAAAGGAACACGAAGGAAAATACAAACGTTATTCGATCCTGTGGCCTTTTTTTCAATGGGGAGAAGAAAAATTAGATAAAAAGGAACCTACCGATTATTTTCTTTTTTTTCCATTTTACAACCGTAAGGATTCTTTGAATGGAAATATGAAAAGTAGAGCTTTTTTATGGTTTCCCATCATCAACTCTCTTTATTCTTATGGGTATGACAAAAAAACTGGCCAAACAAATTACACGGCTCTCTTTATTTTCTTTCAATACACAACTTCCGAAAAAAAAGATACTGAAAAATTAGTGTTTTTTCCTTTTTATGGGTATTCTTATTTTGCAAACAAAGAAGCTGAATTCATCACTCCGTTTTACATCAGTTTGACGCAAAATACAACACACTTAAAATCCAAATCTTATTTTTTATTGCCTTTTTATTCGCATATGACACAAAACTATCCACAAACGGGACGAAGGGATTTTTATTGGAAACTCTGGCCCTTCATCCGCTACCATGAAGATGCCGAAGGCAATTTTGTCTGGAATACCTTAGCCATCATTCCCGTGCGGTTCGCTGCCATGGAAGATGTATGGGAGCCAATTTTTTCCATTGTGGAATACAGACATTCATCTAACGGAGAGAAACGATTACACCTACTCACTCGACTTTTTACCAAACGTTGGACAGAGAATGAAACCCATATCCATATCCCTTTACTGGCAGAATGGTCAAAATCCAATACAGGTTTTAAATACGACTTTTTATACGGTTTTTTGGGCATCGACACCCGCGAAGAGGAGAACAAATACAAATTACTTTGGTTTGAAATATAAGCTTTATGTTAATGAATAAAATCACCCCATTTTTATATTCAATTGGTTATACAGTATTACTTTTGGTAAGAGCCTTTGGACAATCCCACCAGGCATTTTTCAAACGAAAGGAAATCTTAGAACAGATGTTCATTGCTGGTGTGGGTTCTCTTTTTGTTGTGTCCATCGTTTCCATTTTTACGGGCATGATTATGGGACTAAACACTGGTCTTGGTCTCAGAGATTTTGGTGCCGAAGGTCAAATCGGACTCCTCCTCACCATCACCCTCACCCGGGAGATGTCTCCCTTTATGACCTCTCTCATCCTCGCAGCTTCTGTTGGTTCGGCAATGGCCGCTGAAATTGGGACAATGAAGGTTTCTGAAGAAATAGACGCTTTGGAAGTGATGTCGATTAGTCCCATCCGGTATCTTGTGATGCCTCGGATCTTCGGGTTTTCTGTGATGGTACCTGTTTTATGTGTGTATTCCTCAGCCCTTGGGATTTTGGGGGGAGCCGTAGTCGGGCATTTCCAATTGGGCATCGACATGATCAGCTATTTCCAGGATGTGTTTTATCGAATATCTTCTGTTCCTGGTCTCAAAGATTTGTATGTGGGTTTACTCAAAGGCTATGTGTTCGGGCTTGTGATTGCGACAATATCCTGTAGCCAGGGTCTTCGGACGGAAGGTGGTGCCATTGGGGTGGGTCATACCACAAGGAAGGCCGTTGTCACATCATTTTTAATGGTCATTTTCTCTGGTTATGTGATCACTGCTATTTTTTACAAATGAGGTTGTATGGAAACCATTGCCATTGAAATGAAAAATGTTCACAAAACCTTTGGAAAACGAAAAATCCTCAAAGGTATGAACATACAGGTGAGACAAGGGGAAACCATGGTCATCCTTGGCCCTTCGGGAACGGGAAAATCAGTAAGTTTGAAACACCTAACTGGCCTTTTACTACCAGACGAAGGGGATTGTTTTATTTTTGGTGAGTCCATCGTTACAGCAGATCAAAAAACGAAGGAAAAACTCCGGGCAAAATTGGGAGTGTTATTCCAATCGGGGGCCCTCATCAACTGGCTTTCTGTTTATGAAAATGTGGCTCTCCCCTTGCGAGAACATAAAATTGCAAGTGGGGCGGAACTCGATCGGATCGTGATGGAAAAATTAAAGTGGTTAGACCTTGTTCCCGCCAAAGACACCATGCCCAATAATATTTCAGGGGGGATGAAAAAAAGAGTGGGGCTTGCGCGCGCGCTCACTTCCCAACCCAAAATCGTGATGTATGACGAACCTACCTCAGGGCTTGATCCCGTTATGTCAAATGTCATCAATGATTTAGTCATCCGATTGCAAAAGGAGCTGGGTCTAACTTCCATTGTGGTCACACATGATATGAGTTCGGCGTACCGCATTGCCGATCGGATTAGTTTTTTGTATGAAGGTCAGGTTTTGTTTTGTGGAACTCCCATAGAAATCCAAAATTCTCCAAACCCTGTCATCCAACAATTCATTCATGGAAATACGGTGGGGCCTATGATCCTCGACCACTCGGAGCTAAAAAAGTGAAAATCCATTTGACTTTCGTTTTTACATTAGGAGTGTATTTTTGATGCCCACTCTAGGTCGGACTCTCATCGTGGGAGTTTTATTTATTTTTTCCATCATCGCCGTCGGTTATTTCACCATCGTCACAGAAGGTGGTCCTTTCCAAAAAAAAGGGTTCCAATTTGCAGTTTATTTCCCTGACGCCGAAGGAATCAAAATTGGTAACAAAGTAACCATCCATGGGGTTCCCTATGGGTATGTCTCTCAAATCCGGTTGGTACAAATCGATGAAATGGGAAACCTTTTGCCCGATGGCGAAGTGGGTATTGGTACAAAAGTCGAACTCATGCTTTTATTACGCAACAAAATCCAGCTTTTCGAAAACTACCAAATCACCATCAAAAATGAAAGCCTTCTCTCTGGAAGGGTTGTGTCCTTGGACCCTGGTTCTAAGTTTCCCATCGATCCCAAAACCAAAGAGTATTTGATGTCAGAACCCGCCCTCACAAAACTTGAGGTGTTTCCTAAGTCAGGCAAACTCGCTCCCATCCAAGGCAAGGTTTCACAAGATCCATTGGTCTCCCTTTCGGAACTCATCGCGGAAAACCGCTCAGACATCCGTAAAACTGTCCAAAACATTGCGAGTATCACGTCCAAGGTGGACCAAGGCCAAGGTACTCTTGGCAAACTCATCAACGAAAGTGACGTTCACAAATCGGTCAACTCCACGCTGGGGGATGCCCAAGTGGTTTTGAAGGAACTCCGGGAAGGATTAGAAGACACCAGGGAACAGGCACCTGTAACAAGCTTTATTCGGTCGGCTCTCAGCGCTTTTTAACCCTGTCACATTCTCACCACATTGTTGTAAAAAGGAGACATTTTTTTGGAACAGGGTTTCGGTTTTCGAATTGCCCCTGACCGCTTTCCCCAGAATTTGAAAGGGAAAGCAGGATTTTTTGCCTGATTTCGCCCAAATGCAGTGAAGTTTGCTACATTTGTTTAGGGAAGTTTCGTATGGGCTTCCAAGAAGGAAATTAAGATGGTAAAAGAGATCCATAGAAAAACACTCAAATCCTCGGTCACTTTGAAGGGAATCGGCCTGCATTCAGGTAAAACCGTCACCCTCAAACTCCACCCGGCAGAAGCGGGCACAGGTCTTGTTTTCTATCTCTACCGTGGCACCCAAAAAACGAGGATCCCAGTGGCTCTCGACCATGTTGTGGACACAAGCAATGCCACGACCATCGGAGACGGAAGTTCCAACCGCATCCAAACCATCGAACATCTACTGGCAGCCGTACACACCCTTGGAATCACAGATTGTATTTTAGAAATCGATTCGGTCGAAGTGCCAATTATGGACGGGTCTTCTTTACCGTTCTGGGACGGAATCCGGAGTGCTGGGATTTTGACCCTAGCCGAAACCATTGAACCCATTCGGATCACCAATCCAATGTGGGTGGTGGATGGGGATAAGTATCTTGTCATGCTCCCTTCCGATGAACTGAAGGTAACCTACAGCATCGACTTCAACCACCCCCTCCTTCGTGGTCAATCTTACACCACAACCCTCGACGAATCCATCCTCTCGACAGACATACTACCAGCCAGGACCTTTGGGTTCTTAAAAGACGTAGAAGCTTTGCAATCCCGGGGTCTTGCCCTCGGTGGGTCTCTCGACAATGCCGTCGTCCTCACTGACGACGGGTATTTGAACGAAAGCCTGCGGTATGAAAACGAATGTGTTCGCCACAAAATCCTAGACCTAGTGGGTGATCTTGCGGTGATGGGACGTCCTTTCCTAGGGCATTTGATCGCGTCCAAGGCGGGTCACGCCCTCGATATCTCCCTTGCCAAATGCATCATGAGCCAGCACACTGGGAACGAACTCACTCAGTTCAAAAGCAAACGTGTCCCGTTGCGTTCTAAAAAAGAGGCAACTCTTTAAAATTTAAAATTTTTTCTTTTCAAACCCTAGCATTTCCCCAGACTCTCTGGCAAGGGACTGGGATTGGACGAAAAGACTACATTCAAAGGGATTTCTGCTTATCCAGGCGTTGTGTATGGACGGGTGTTTCGTTTCAAACAAACCCGCCGTAAACGTGAAGACAGAAATGACCTTAGCCCAGAAGAAACCAAACAAGAAATTGAACTCCTAAAAAAGAGTCTTCTCAAAACGGAAGAGGATCTAAAAAACCTTGTGCACAAAGCCAAAGGCAACCGAGAACTTTCCGAAATTTTAGAATCCCAAATTGTATTTTTAAATGATCCACTCTTCCGAGCGCGGGTGTTTGAGAAGATCTCACTCACCCACGAGTCAGCAGGGCTTGCCCTAGAAACAACGGTTAGTTCCTTATTTGATGAATTCCAATCCATACCAGACGAATATTTCAGAGAACGAGCCGATCATATCCTGGACATTGGGAAACGAATTGAATCCAATCTTTACCCTGACAAACCCCATGAACCAATCCAGATACCAGAGGGTGTCATTTTGGTGGCCAAAGAAATCTCCCCATCCGAGATGATCCAAATGGGAAAACAAAATATCCGTGGTATTGCGACGGATTATGGCGGAAAAACAGGGCATATGGCCATCATCGCACGCAATTTTGGTATCCCCACAATTGTTGGATTGAAAAATATCACCTCACACGTTGAAGATGATGATTATGTTTTTTTGGACGCCACCAAAGGAATCCTAAGCCGCAATCCAGATTTTGATGAAATCAAACTCGCAGGGATACGGAGCGAAATCCAATCCATCAAACCAAGAGAAGTTACAGACCTTCCGAAAGAGACCAAAACCAAAGATGGAAAACCTTTCGGACTCAAAGCCAATATCGATTCGGAAGAAGAAGTTGATTTGGCCTTCCAATTGGGTGCTGGGGGGATTGGACTTGTCCGTACGGAAATTTTATTCATCCACCACACAGAATTCAAACCCACAGAAGAGGAACAGTTCCTCATTTACAAACGGATTTTACTCAAAATGGTGGGACGCCCTGTGACTTTCCGTGTTTGGGATATCGGGGCTGATAAAATGGAAAATGGTTATGAAGAAGAAAACCCCTTTCTCGGCAACCGGGGAATTCGTTACCTCCTTCGTCACCCCCATGTTTTCAAAGAACAATTAAAAGCACTGCTCCGCGCAAGCGAATTTGGAACCATGCGCATCATGCTACCAATGGTCACCACTCTCTCGGAAATACTAACCACCAAAAAGTTGTTTGGTGAATGTTTGGATGAATTGAAACAAGGAGGGCTCATCATTTCCAAAAAAATTCCATTGGGCATCATGGTAGAAACTCCCGCCTGCGCTCTCAATTTACCTTTTCTTGGCAACCATGTGGATTTTTATAGTGTGGGAACAAACGACCTCCTACAATACTT
Source organism: Leptospira sp. 96542 (assembly GCA_029310945.1). GTDB lineage: Bacteria > Spirochaetota > Leptospiria > Leptospirales > Leptospiraceae > Leptospira_A. The sequence goes on along the minus strand of JARJFC010000003.1, from coordinate 97,863 downwards.
ACTGGCTGTAGAACGAAACAACCATCTCATCAGTGATCTTTATAATCCTTGGCAGGTAGTATTTTTGCTCCTCTTAAAGAACATTGCTGATGTTGCCAATTCTCAAAAAAAACCAATTAGCATTTGTGGTGAAATTGCAAGCGACCCGATGTTCACAGCAGTTCTTATGGGACTTGGGTTTCGGGACTTGAGCTGCGCCATACCTCTCATTGGTAAAATTTCAGACGCGGTCGCCGAAATTTCTTCCTGGAAGGCTAAACTTTTGGCGGAACAAGTGATCCAACTTGCAGGCGAAGAAAAGTTTTCAGAAATCGAAAAATTGGTTCTTGAAACCAAAGGTTAAGCAATCTTTCTAATTTGTTTTCGTTTCCAAATATAAATCAAAAATAAAACGACACCCGCTCCCCAAGAAGTAATGACAAAGATAGAATAAAAATTAGCCATAGACCCGAGTTTCGTTTGGAACCCAGACAAAATACCTGCCAGATAATGTCCAAATGCTGTCGACAAAAACCAGATACCCATAAGCATTGATGTAAACTTAACTGGCGCTACACGACTAACAAAAGATAAACCCACAGGAGACAAACAAAGTTCACTCACAGTATTCCAAAAATATAGAAAGAATAAAAAGAAAACACTAACAAGAACTCCTGTTTCTGCAATTTTTGCGGCAAAAACCATAACAAGAAAACCCAATCCTAAAAAAAATAAACTGTAGATGAATTTCACAACGGGGTTTGGATCCAATTGTTTTTTTGCAAGTTTAGTCCAAAAGGAACTTAATAATGGGCCAAACAATAAAATGAACATTGGATTTAACGATTGCAATACGGCAGCTGGAATTTCATACCCAAATATAAAACGATCAGTTTGCCTCAAAGCAAATAAATTGAGTGAGGACCCCATTTGTTCAAATGACATCCAAAAAAAGATACTAAAGAATGAAAGAAGCAAAATGAGTGCAAGCCTACCCAAAAGGCTAGTTTCATTTGTTTTGTCAGAAGGAATATTTGAATGGTTTAAAAACTCTTTTTTTGGTTTTATTTCCCATAATTCATCCGGTAAAGATTTAGATCCAAAGTAAAAGATCAAAATTCCAATGGCCATACCGATGGCTGCCGAGAAAAAACCCAAGTGCCAACTCACGAGTTCTCCGAGAGTTCCACAAATGATGGGTCCAAACAAACCACCAAAGTTGATGCCGATATAAAAAATAGTATAACCACTGTCACGAATTTTTGGTTTGGAATCGTACAATTTACCAAAAACAGTCGTTAGGTTAGGCTTAAAAAAACCAGTTCCTAGTATGAGCAGTGTTAAACCCAAATAAAAATAGAATCCTCCTGGAATGGCAAGTGAAACATGCCCCAAAAGAATGAGAAAAGAACCTAAATAAACTGAACGTTTATAACCCAAAAACTGATCCGCTAAATACCCACCAATTATGGGTGTCAAATAGACAAGGCTCGTGTAGAGAGCATAAATTTCGCCTGCATCTGCATCACTCATTCCAAGTTCTTGTACAAGATAAAAAATGAGAATCGCCCGCATCCCGTAAAAACTCATCCTTTCCCACATCTCTGTGAAAAAGAGGAAACTGATTCCTTTCGGGTGGTTTAAACTTTCGTCCGCGACTTCCATGTTGTTTCTTCCTGGTTCAAAGAATGGTTCACAAAACGTGCGGCCGTAAATAAATAATCAGAAAGACGATTGAGGTAGATTCTAACCTCTTTTTGGATCTCTCCCCCTGTTTCCACATAATGCAAAAGATTCCGTTCCAGCCTGCGGCAAACCGTACGGGCAATGTGGAGAGCTGATGCAAACGAACTCCCTCCAGGCAAAATAAAAAGCCGAATTTCAGGGAGACTTGAGGTCAACCGATCGATCTCATTTTCTAGGGAATCAATGTCAGATTGTAATAATACGGAACCAGTGTGACCTTTCGGTATGTAACCCGCAAGTTCCGAACCAATTTCAAACAATAAATGCTGGATCGATTGTAAAAATTCTAAAAACTTAGGGTCAAATTTTGAATCGCCCGCAAACGACAGTGCAAGTCCCAAATGGCTATTCAATTCGTCACAGGTTCCGTAAAGATCTACCCGAACATCTGTTTTGGGCACTTTGATACCCGACGCCAGATAGGTTTGCCCAGCATCTCCAAATTTTGTATAGATTTTCAATGTTCTTCTTCCATTTTTTTCTAAATTTTCTTTACAGACAAATGTTTTGCGGCTAGGATTTGATTGAAAGGCAAAATTCATAGAGTGTAAGGGCAGGCAACCCCTTCTCTCGGATGAAAAGGTTATCCTTTTCGGAAGTTTGGGTTTTTCTTTTCACCGCTGTAGGGAAACAGCGGGTTTTGGACACACAAGGAGGGTGTGACAATGATTATCAATCACAACATCAGTGCGCTTGTTGCAAAACGAGCCCTTACAAACACGGGCAGAGACATGGATAAGTCCATGGAACGCCTAGCAACGGGTATGCGAATCAATCGACCGGGCGACGACGCCCCAGGTTTCGCAGTGTCCGAAAGATTACGATCACAAATCCGTGGCTTAAGCCAAGCAGAACGAAACACCCAGGATGGGATGTCGTTTTTGCAAGTGACAGAAGGTAGTCTAGATCAGGTAAACTCCATATTACAGAGGTTACGTGAACTTTCAGTACAATCTGCCAATGGCATCTACTCAAATGATGACAGAAAACTGGTTCAGTTGGAAGTTTCGCAGTTGGTAGAAGAAGTGGAACGGATCGGCAACTCGGCGGAGTTCAACAAATTAAAACCCTTAGATGGTAGATTTTCACGTGCTGGCAAAAACCCCATGACCTTACAAGTGGGAGCCAATGGTTCGGAAAAAATTGAGTTGTACATCAATACGATGAACGGCTCATCTTTGAAATTGAAAACGGGTACAAAAAATTTGACCGTTTCCACTCCAAACCAGGCTTCCGACTCTCTCCAGGTTTTGGATGATGCCATTACCAAGGTCAATCGTCTCAGGTCAGACTTAGGGGCTTATTACAACCGTCTGGATTTGACTTTAAAATCCTTGAGCAATAACTATGTGAATATGGTTTCGTCCGAATCACAAGTTAGGGATGCGGATATGGCAACCGAAATGGTTGAATACTCCAAGAATCAAATTTTGACAAAATCGGGAGTGGCTATGCTTGCGCAGGCAAATTTACGTCCCGAATCCGTGGTAAAACTGCTTACGGATCGTTACTAAACCTCTTTTCCACCAAAATCAAAACCTCCTTGCCAACAAGGAGGTTTTTTTGTACATTTGTGAAACTAAAATTGATCTTGCGAGGAATCCATTGAAACAATTGATCTCTGGGGTTTTATCCCTTTCCCTTCTTTTTTCCATTTCCTGTGGTTTGTCTGAAAATACAAAACGACTCATCCTAAGTACATCCATAGGCTGTGGTGTTGGTTTGGCGTTAGGTGCTGTTTACGACGAAGCCCAAAGAAAAAAAGATTCCAAAGACAAAAAAAATGACATACAACGGCAAATTAAGTCTTCTCTTGCCTTAGAAAAGAAAAAACCACAAAACAAAGGTAAAATCATTGGTTTGGGTGCTGGTTGTTTGGCGGGTCTTGGAACTGGTTTTTATTTGAATACAATGTATGATAATATGGCAGAAGAAATGAAACAACAAGGCATCACCCTCACCAAAAACGAAAGGGGTGGTGAAACAGTTGGCCTGATTGCAACCATGGATGGTGGAATCGCTTTTGAAGACGGTAAAGCGGACCTAAAAGGTAAAGGAAAAGAAAATATCGATAAATTGGCAGAAGCTTTGGCCGCTTACCCTGAAACAAAGGTTAATATTTCAGGCCATGCCAACCGTACGGGAGCGGAAGACCTGAACCTCAAACTTTCAAAAGACCGCGCAAACACAGCGAAGTCAGCCATTGTTGGGAACGGAATTGAGAGCAAACGAATTGGTTCTGTTGAAGGGTTAGGTTCTACCCAACCTCGTGTTGTGGGTGGTAAAGAAATTGACCCTAAAGACGGTTCGAACCGACGTGTGGAAGTGGAGATTGTCCCTGCTGCTTAAAGCTTGCAAATTTTTGACATTTGAATGTGGAAATCCATAGTATTTTCACATTCGTAAAACTAAAAAGCCAAAGTTACCTTTGGCTTTTTTTATATATGGAAGATAAAAAAATAAATTACATTCCAAGCCCTGGAAACCCACCCATCGCCTGCATCTGTTTTGCGGCACCAGCTTGGGCATCAGAAAGTGCCTTTGTATAAGCTTCTTGGATAGACCTTTCTAGTAGTTTTTTATCATTTTTTTCCATCAGTTCATCTTCAATTTGGATGGATTTCATTTGGAATTTTCCATCCAAAGTGACAGAAAGTAATTTATTTTTTGCGATTCCAATAAAATTAAGCCCAGCAAGTTCCTTTTCCATCGTTTTCACTTGCGAACGCATTTTTTTCATTTGTTTGAGCATATCAAACTTATTGCCACCAGCTCCACCGAACATAAATACCTCTTTAACATGCAGTTTATTTTTTTTGCTCATGCTGGCAAATGAAAAATGAATCAGAATGGTGGGGTGTTACAACCACATTTAGATTCGAATCCGCAAGTGAATCTATCCAAACCTCAAATTTAATAATGTTTGTTAAACTATAGAAAGGATAAAAAATTATTTTCAGGATCTACAAGCCGAACCACTTCGTCGGCTAGCCGATCAAATGCATGCCAAGGATTACTATCTTTTTTTAAACTTTCCTGTTTTTCTGTCTTGGTTTTGATGGATTCTGATTTAGGAATTTCTCCCAAAGTGGGAATCTCCTCAATTTGTTTTAACCTTTCTAACAAATCTCTATGTTTTTTGGAAGTTCCGAAAAGTGATGGAACAAATGCTGTTTTCTTTTTTTGGCTAAAAATGGTTTCTGTTTGTGCAATTTCATCCAGAAGCAAATTTACTGCTCGGATTGTCCATTTGCTTGGAGTGACTGGAATTAAAATCAGATCTGAATTATAGATGGCGGCTGTTAACTCGTGCTTTGCGGAACCAGGAGTGTCCATTACCACATATTTATATTCTGATTTAATTTCATCAAGTGCTCGACGAAATTGTAGCGATAATGCCGAAACATCTTGACCAGATTTGTGCAATTTTGATAAACTAAGGGTGGATGGGATAATATCGTATTTTTCTGATTTTATGATATTGTTTTTGATCGAAGATTCACCGAGTAGAACTCGCAGGATATTTTTTTCTTCTACTTCTGCTATGTCTAACTTGGGGAGTGAAAAATCTGTCACGTCTCCTTGCATATCAAAATCGATAACTAGGGTTTTTCCCCTCCTCGCAAGTGCACAGGCCAAATGCGCAACCGTTGTGGATTTACCACTCCCACCTTTGATATTGGAAACTGAAATCACCTTCACAGAGACTGATTTTAATGGCTTTTAAGGATTTACCACATATTTTTTTTTGATTTTTCCTTGGAATTGAAAAAGCATCTCTCAACTTTGTTCTATCTATGCCGTATACCATCAAATTTCGCGTCTGGGATAAACAGGAAAAAGAATTCACGAACAAAGGTTTTAGCCTCACATTGGATGGAAAATTATTAAAATTTGGGCAACCCATAACAAACGAAGATAACTATGTTGTCAATGCCTTCACAGGTTTAAAAGATAAATATGATAAAGAATTATTCGAAGAAGACATTATAGAACATACCATTGCCAAAGGAGGAAACCTTACCCAACAAACAGGTATCATACGATACAATAATGAACATGGTGCTTTTTATTTGGAAAATGGTTTGCCGCTACTACAGTTGTTTTCGATTAGAAAGGTTGGAAACCCATATGAAAACCCAATACTATTTGATTTGTATTTAAAAAGTAAAACTTGAGTTCGTATTTGAAGGGACTCATCTATTTATTTATATTCATTTCCATTCGTTCTGCATCTGCTGAAAACCTGGATCAGTTTTGGAAAGCAGTTGAAAAATCAAAAGAAGTTTACGAAGTTTCAGACTTAAGTCCGAAACGTTTTCAGTTCCGAATTGGCGCCGAAGCCCCAAGTGTCATCCTTAAAGAAAATATAAACAACCAGATTTTTTGGTTTTGTTTACGTTACCTTGATAAATACCACTCCAACTTCCCCATTCCAAAACTCAAAAGCGATATTCGAAATACAATGAATCTCTCCTTTGGAGATCCAGGAACTAATTTGAATGGAGGTAAACTAAATTTTTTTTGTTCTTCAAGGAAATCAATATCAGAGAGCCAAATCCAGATTCATTTCCTTTATAATTCTGAATATTTCCAGCCATACAAATGGGATTATTTTGATAGATCGGGAGATCTATTTTTAACCGAAGAAGATGAAACGAAAAATGGTAAAAAAGATTCTTATACTTATTTTGCTTTCAATGGTTGCCCGAAAGAAATCACGAAAGACAGAAATGAGATTGGTGGTATGGACGAATGGTGGTATTTCCAAAACTGCGCACTAACAAAAATTGAATATGATGTGAATGAAAATGGGTTTCGCGAACGAATTTGTTTTTATGAAAATAACAAAATTACATACTGTGATGGGGTTGGCGAAAGAGAAGAAAGAGAAGCTGTGATTGCAGAAGCAAATAACAATCCGAATTTAGCACTAAGTATGTATAGAAAGTCATTATTCGAATATAAAAAAGAAGTTAAGGAAACTTCCCCCCGAACATGTTATCTACTTAAAAAAATTGCGAGTATAGAATATGATACAAAAGAATTTACTTCTTTTAACAAAACTTTGGACGATTTTTTTTCATCCCCTATTTGTAATTCTGATTCTATCGATGTGCTCATCTTTAAAGCCTACTACCAGCTTTATATATTACAAAACTATAAAGCAGCCAAACATTCATATAGTTTAGCTGAATCACAATATAATAAAACCAATGGTGAAATAAGCCCCGAAATTATACTAAATTTAGCATACGCACAATTTATGGACAATGATCCATTGTCTTGTTTGGCAAATTTAGAAAAATTAAATAGCAGAAGGCTCACAGCTTACCCAAGGTTCTTTTTGTTCTATTATAGAGCGTCTTGTTCTTTGGATTTACAATATTATGAAGATGCTTATTTGAATTTCAAAAAAGCTCAGATCATTGGTGGTGAAAAAGAATATACACCTGTTATTCTTTACAAATTGGCAAAATCAAGTATTGCCTCAGGACGAGAAACAGAAGGATTTTTATCAATGAACCAGGCTCTACTCTACAATATAGAATTGTACAAAAATATTGAAAACGATCCAATTTTTAACAAATACAAAGAATCAAACATTGCTTCCAATTTTCGGAGAAAATATTACTTGAACAAAGAGAAAAATCGTTAAGAATCTGGTCGTAACGAGGAAGACAAGGATTCAATGAAAAATTTCACCACTCTGAATGATGTATTTTATTACGCTAAAAAAACCTATGGTTCAAAAGAAATATTTTTCGCAAAAGACCAATCAAAAAATTTTAAAGGGAGAACCTTCCTTGATGTCTACACTGCTGCAGAGAACTTAGCACTTTCACTTTTACAAATGGGCCTAAATCCAGGTGACCGATTGGGGCTAATGGCTGACAATCGAACTGAATGGGCCATTGCCGATATTGCCACTCTACTCAATGGGGCAATCAATGTTCCCAGGGGTTCGGATTCAACACCGCAAGAAATTGAGTATATACTCACACACTCCGAAAGTAGGTATTGTTTTGTAGAACATGAAAAATTGTATGATTCTCTCAAACCAATCTTGCCCAACACTAAGGTAGAAAAGGTTATCATTTTGGATCCCAGTTTCCAAAAGGGAGATGAATTTGTTTTACCGATGTCTCATCTCATACAAGAGGGAGAAAAATTACGAAAGAATTTACCTTCCTTAGAACTGAGAACAAAACAAGTCAAACCAGATGATCTTTTTACCATTATCTACACATCTGGAACAACAGGCATGCCCAAAGGTGTGATGCTCAGTCATCAAAATATGGTATACAATGTTGTAAAAGTTCCACCTAAGGTTGGTTTGAAACAAACAGATAAAACATTATCGATTTTACCTGTTTGGCATATTTTTGAACGAGCAATCGACTATGCGGTGCTCGCTGAAGGAGCAAGCATTGCTTATACCAATGTCAGAGACCTAAGAGATGATTTCCAAAAAATAAAACCCACTTTTATGGCCTCTGCTCCTCGATTATGGGAAAACTTATACCTGGGCATTAAACAAAAATTAGAAAAAGCACCTGATAACAAACGCAAACTTTTTGAATTTGCCTATGATGTTTGTAAAAAATTTAAAGACGGTTCCGATTACCTTTCAGGCAACAAACTCCTTACAAAAGAAGAATCACCTTTTGAAAGAGCGAAGAACACGGCTATATCTCTCACGAGTGTAGTAAATTTATTTTTTCTTTCTAAAATACTGGACGGGCTTGTTTTTTCGAAAATTAGAGATGTATTAGGTGGCAATCTTCAAGGAACAATCTCTGGTGGTGGTGCTCTTCCTTCTCATGTAGATGAGTTTTTTAATGTCATTGGCATTCCAGTTTATGAAGGTTATGGAATGACTGAATGTGCACCCATTATTTCTGTTCGTTCTGTTGGTCATGTTGTACAAGGTTCTGTGGGGCAATGGCCAGATGGAACTGCTGTTAAAATTCTAAATGATTTAGGTGAAGTACAAACTCGTGGCAAAATGGGTGTCATCCACATCAAAGGGCCACAAGTGATGAAGGGTTATTATAAAAACGAAGAAGCCACAAACAAAACAATTGTTGATGGTTGGCTGAACACGGGAGATTTAGGTTTTATCTCTTTTAACGATACACTCTCCGTTCGAGGAAGAGTGAAAGATACTATAGTCCTCCTCGGAGGAGAAAACGTAGAACCTGTTCCAATCGAAAACTTACTCTTGGAAAACCCATTTGTGAACCAAGTGATTGTGGTGGGGCAAGACCAAAAATCTCTTACTGCGCTCATTTGGCCAGATAAAGAACGAATGAAGGAAGCAGGTTTGAATTTCAAAGAAGGCGAAGACCTCAATGCCAACAAAGAAGTTAAAACTTATTTCCAAAACATTGTGAAAAAACAAATTTCATCTGAAAATGGTTTTAAATCATTCGAAAAGTTAACAGATTTTAGGTTTTTGCCAAAAACCATGGAAGTGGGAGACGAACTCACAAACTTATTCAAGATGAAAAGAAATATTATCCACGATAAATACAAAGCCCTTATTTTGGATATGTACAAATAAACTTTCTATTTCGGTTTGAGTAGAGTTCCAACAACCTCTCCCAGTTCTCGCGAAAGATGGGGGAGGTTTTTGATATTCAGCAAACACTCATTCGCAACACTCGGACGGTTTCCTGATTGTAAAAATGCAGATTGGTAGAGTTTCGCTAATCCAGATGCAATTTGTGGATTGATCGCATTCAATTGTAAAATCCGATCACGAATCAATTGATAACCACTACCATCTTCCGCGTGGAAACTGAGTGGATTTCTTGCAAAACTAAAATACAGTGCTCTGACTTTGTTTGGGTTTTTAATTTGAAACTTTTGATGTTTCTCTAAACGAATTAAATTTTCCATCTGATTTTTGCCAAAAGAAACTTGAGCAGCAAACCAAGAATCCAAAACGATCGAATCGTTTTTCCATTTTTCGTAAAAAATATCCGCCGCAGCATCCTTCTCTTCCGAATTCATTTCGCACAACATTCGAAAGGCGGACAATTCCTCACTCATATGTTTGGCTTCCTTTTGTTGCACCAGTGCGAGTTTTTCGTATCCACCTTTATAGAGTAAATAATACAAAGCTAAATTTTTAAGCCGCCTTTTTCCTATATCTTCTCTATTTTGTTCTGGTAGATTTTTCCTATTTTCTTCATATAAATTCTGAAATTCTTTTTCGAAGGTATTTCCTATTAGGGTGACAAGTAAAGTCCTAACTCTATGAATTTTTTCGAAGTCAAACAATTGAATTGATTCTGATATTTGCGACAAACTCGGAAAGGATAAAAAATAACTTGTGTATGTTTTGTCCCAATCTTTAGAAAAGACAAAATGAAAAACTTCCAAAACAGAATCAATATTTGAAATAGAATCTTTCTGGATGGATTCATAAATTGTAGAATGTAACATTTTTTGAAATGCAAAAAACCGAGATACTCCATCAGTTTCATGTTTGGCTAAGAAAATTTGGTTTGAAACACTATCATCCAAATCGAATTTTATTGGGCTACTCAAACCACGAAAATATGATACAATTGGTTTTTCAGAAAAGCTCTTTTGATAAGAAAAAGATTCTCCGAGTATCTGCACATTGACTTCATCCAATACCTTACCTTCTCTGTCAAAAAACGCCATTTTGTTTGCGTAAACTAAAGGATACTCAGCCGCATTCGTATCTTTAAAATGAATGTTCAAGGTTTGGGAATTTTGATCCCAGTGCTCATTAATTTTTAAAATCGGTGTTCCCTTTCTATGATACCAATTGCGTATGTAAGGAATCTTGTGGCCATATACTTCTTCCATCGAAGATATGAACTCTTCAAAAGTGACTCCCATCCCGTCATATTTTTTTAAATATAATTTTAAACCGTCTTTGAACTTTTCTCTTCCAATTAGATTAGAAATCAATCGAATGACTTCCGCTCCTTTTTCGTAAACAGTGACAGTATAAAAATTATTCATTTCGACATAGGTTTTGGGAAGGATGGGATGAGCCATTGGTCCTTGGTCTTCTGGAAATTGGTGTTCCCATAAAAATAGAATATCTTTGATTCGTTTCACTGAAGGATCCGTGTGGTCTTCCGTAAACCACTGGTCTCGAAATACCGTGAGACCTTCTTTCAATGTTAAATTAAACCAGTTTTGTAATGTTACCCGATTGCCCGTCCAATTATGAAAATATTCATGGGCAATCACTGCCATGATTGATTCAAAACTTTCATCGGTTGCAGATTTTCGATCAGCCAACACAAGTTTAGAATTAAATAAATTAAGACCTTTGTTTTCCATAGCACCCATATTAAAATCTTCTACGGCAACGATCATATAAAGATCCAAATCATATTCGAGACCAAATGTTTTTTCGTCCCACAACATTGCCTTTTTTAATGATTCAAATGCAAAACCAACCTTGTTTTGATTTCCCTTTTCCACATAGATTTTTAAATCAATTTTCCGACCAGATTGAGTTGTGTATTCGTCAGACGTACATTCAAGATCCCCCGCAACCAATGCGAATAAATAACTGGGTTTTGGATAAGGATCTTCCCAAACACATTCTTTCCTGCCATCGGGAAGTTTTGATTCGGCTAGTAAATTTCCATTGCATAACATAACAGGAAATATCTCAGGATCCCCTACGATAGAAACACGGAATTTCATTGGGTTATCTGGTCTGTCTATGGAATATATGATTTTACGGAAACCTTCTGGTTCATTTTGCGTACACAACATCGAACCAGATTTGTAGAGACCTTCGAGGTTTGTGTTGTTTGATGGATTGATACGATTTTCAATGTAGAGAGTAAAATCTTCGGAAGGAGGGGTTAGGATTTTAATGCCCCCTTCCACATGTTCAAATTCGTTTGGGTCAACAATATTTCCATTGATACGAATGGAAAGAAACTCCAAACCCTCTCCATTCAAAAAAACTGGCTCTAAACCATTTTCCCGCTTCTGAACCTTATATTCTGCCTTAACGATTGTTTGTTGCAAATCCAAATCAAAACGCAGATAAACTTCTGGTGTGATCCAGGGAGATAGTCTAAAATCTTCAATTCGGTTGGTTTTTTCGGGAGAAATGGAGGATGGACTCATCCTCCTTCTGTAATACGGTGTGGTTTATCGAAAAGTGAATTTTAATTTTGCCTCTCTTTTCTTTTGTCCTCAGCAAATGTTACCTTTAAATTGCGCCCATCAACGGGTTGTCCGTTCATTTGTGCCACAGCTTCTTCCGCTTCTCCTGGATTTGCATACGTGATAAAGGCAAACCCTCGGAAATTACCCGTTTCCCGATCATGGATCATTTTGAGATCTTGGATCACACCATAAACAGAGAAAATCTGGCGGATATTCTCTTCCTTGAGGGAAAACTTTAAATTCCCGACGTAAATTTTATTAGAAACCATTCCTATCCTCGTAACAAAAAAACATGCCCCGTACACACGGAACGGCATGATTTAATTCGATCTTAAGAAAATGTCAACAGCAAATATTTCTTGCATAATCTAAAAATACGTTTCTCCTAGAGCCTGTTTTCATAAAGGATTTGTTTTGGAATCTAAATATTATATTCTCTGCGTCGACGATGAATTCTTCATTCTCTGGAACCTAAAAGAACAGCTAAAAAAAGTTTTTGGAGCCAATTTTATCATTGAAACGGCAGAGAGTGCCGAATCTGCGAAAGAAATTATTGACGAAATCAACGCACACGGAGAAGACCTAGCGGTTGTCATCTGTGACCAAGTGATGCCAGGCCAAAAGGGTGACGAATTCCTCATTGCTTTGCAAAACACAAACCCAAAAACCAAAAAAATTATGCTCACTGGGCAAGCACCAGCCCAAGCCATTGGCAACGCTTTGAACCATGGGTGTTTGTATCGGTATCTTTCCAAACCTTGGGACGCCAATGATTTAGAACTCACAATCAAACAGGCCATTGCTTCCTATTTCCAAGAAAAATCTCTGGAAGAAAAAAACCACGAATTAGAAAGATCCTTGTACTTTAATCCTGATACAAAATTTCCAAATTTTGAATCTCTGATCAAAACTGTTACAAATCCACATGTCCAGAATCAATCCATTGTTTTGATAAAAATTGCAACATACCCTATCATTATTAAAAATTTCGGTATCAGCGTATATAGAAAATTAGTTGGTCGATTTTTAGAAATGTTGAATGTACATCTCAAAGGAGAACATTCAATATTTCATATTTATGAAGACGAAATCGCGATCCTTTCAGACTTAACGGAAGAAGAACTCACAAAAATCGTAGATACGTTTAGACTTATGACAAAATCAGATGATATTGTTTTGGACGATGTAAGTTTTCATTTGGATTGTTATTTTTCTTCTGCCAATGGTAAAGAAGATTGTTATTACAAAGCAAAACTTGCACTTTTTCAATCTGAGGAAAATTCAAATAAAAACTTTGTCGCTTATACTGATGAATTGTCAACAGACCACCACCTGCAAAATTTCCAGACGAGTCAAAAAATTAGAAATGCCATCCTAAAAAAAGAAGTAGTACCTTTTTTTCAGGGAATTGTGGACAACAAAACCAATTCCATTTATAAGTTTGAATGTTTGGCTAGAATCAAAGACAAAGATAAATTTTTACCTCCCCATTATTTTTTAAATCTTGCAAAAGCAACTGGTTCCATTCGGCTTATCGGCTTACAAATGATAGACGAGTCGATGAAATATTTTTCAGGTTCTGAATTCGAATTTTCGATCAATCTAACTGAATCTGAATTAGAATATACAAGTTTTAGCAAATGGGTAGAAACGAAATTAAACGAATACAAAATCAACCCTAATCAAATTACTTTTGAAATTTTGGAAGATATCAGTTTTTTAGAAAATAAAAATAGTGTGAATACCATTAGAGAACTTAAATCCATTGGTTGCCAAATTGCAATTGACGATTTTGGAATTCAGCATTCTAACTTGTCACGTCTTCTCGAAATCGATCCAGATTATTTAAAAATTGACGGTCAGTTTATCAGAGAATTACCAAACAACCCCACAGCATTCCTACTCGTAAAGGGGATTGTAGAACTTGCTCATGGCATTGGAGCCAAAGTTGTTGCCGAATATGTCGATAAACCACAAATCCAAGAAATAATAAATAATCTTGGGATCGAATTTTCGCAAGGCTATTTATTTATGGAACCATCGAAAGAAATTCCTCCACCAAACCAATTAAAGATTCAGTATTAATCCAAAATTAATTTGGCCAAACGAAGGTTCTGCCTTCCAAGAGATTTGCGGGCAAAGGGAAATGATGAAAACAGATTTAAAATTTTTTGACCACAAATCAAAACATTACGGTAAAATTCAATGGATAACACTTTCCATGAACATACTTGTCTTATTTATCATCGTGCCCATTTTGTGGGACGTTTTTATGGAAATGGGAAGTGAAGGTTACCTTCTATTCGGATTTTTCATCATCAGTTTTTTATCACCGTTCTTTGTGCTAAAATTTTTACTAAAAACTAAACAATTTGTGTTCGAAGGAAATTCTAAAAAATTCTATATCCTAGAGAACAAAAAAATCATTAGCGAACTTTTGTTTCATGAAATTAAATCCATCAGTTATTCAGAGTATAATTATATTATTAAATCAAAAAATGGACACAGAACCATTACGGTGTACACTGTAGTAACAAATGGAACGCCTTCCCCAATAATTTTAGCCGAATCCACAAAGATATTCGAAGTCAGGCAATTTGGAGAAAAGATCGCTAAGTTTCTACAAATCCCGATGAAAATAAACGATTCTATCACATTAGAACATACGGAACTTGATCTACCAATCCACAAACGAAGATTCAGTGAGGATCAAATAAATACGCAGCCTGAATTTCCGAAACATTCTAACATTCATTTTGGGATTCAAAATGGGGAATACATCATCGAATCCTTGTTTTTTCCAAAAATTTATCTTTTTGTCAGTATCATCCTCGGTTTTGCGTTTTGTATTTTTTTCCATTTTTTTATAGGAGAAATCCTCCTTTTGTCCATTGTGAATTGGGAAAATTTCCCACCTACCTTGGGTGAGATTATTTTTTTAATTCTCAGTTTGTTTGTTGGTTTTTCTCCAAGTTTCTATGTTTTTTGGAAATTAAAACAAAAACGAATCATTCGCATTGGATCAAACTTTGTACAAATCTTCTCCAAAAAAATTTCGTTTGAGGATTTAGAAGAAATTTTAATCACTAACCACAAGATTTTATTCATAAATGATAAAACCTGTCATACTCTATCACTTTATTTTTTTTGCGACTCAAATGAATACGAAGAGCTAAAAAATAGTATTTATTTTGCAATTGCCAAACAAGCAGATGTTAGTTTGGAAGGTGACGACCGATTTTAGGTATATTTCAATTTACAAAAAGTTTTGCCGCATTCCTATTTTTTAGCCATGCCAAATTGGGAATGGGCAAATTTTTTACAGATCCTACTGATTTGTTATTCCGCTTTTTTCTTTTTGTCTTTTGACATCAGCGATTTCAATTTTTCTTGGGTTTCTGGGTCTTCTAATTTTTCCTTTCCCATTTTGATCATTTTCTGGCCTTCTTCCGATTGTGCCTTTTCGACCAATTTATCAAGAAAACCTGGTTCTTCTGAACCACCTTCCCCTTTGTTGTCTGCACTCGCACAGGACAAAGAGATGAATAGAGTTAAAAGTAAAATCAATAGTTTTTTCATTTTGAATACCAAGGGTCAGTAGACCCAATTTTAAAACTCAGTCAATGTAAAAAACTATGGAATTTCTTTTACCCCACAGAAAGAATTAGTACTCATTCTAATAAAAAACTTGGAAAGATAGCTCCATTTTTTAAACAGAATCCATGACAGAGAAACCAAGTGCAAATGATACGGAACAATTAGAAGCTCTGGGGCTCAAATCTGAGTTCGACCGAAGTATGAGTTTTTGGGAAAATTTTTCTTTGGGATTCACCTACCTTTCCCCCGTTGTGGGAGTGTATTCCGTTTTCGCAATGGCCATCCAAGCGGGTGGTCCTCCAATGATCTGGAATTACCTAATCGTGGGACTTGGGCAGTTCCTGGTTTGTTTGGTGTTTGGTGAAGTGGTTTCCCAATACCCCATCTCTGGAGGAATCTACCCATGGGCACTCCGCCTCGTAGGAGAACGTTATGCGTGGATTTCTGCTTGGGTCTATGCCTGGGCACTTTTTACAACCGTGGCTGCTGTTGCTGTCGGGGGAGCTCCGTTCTTAAACCATTTACTTGGGATTGAACTTGGGGAAACAGGATTTATCTGGATTGCGGTGGCCATGATCCTTCTCTCTACTCTTCTCAACCTAAGTGGGACTAGGTTACTCGCAAAAGTTGCCTTTTTCGGTTTTTTTTGTGAACTGCTTGGTGCCATAGTAGTTGGGGGGTATTTACTCTTTTTCGCTAAAGTAAATTCAATTTCTATTCTTTGGGATAATTTTGGAATTGGATCTGACACAAGTTATATGCCTGCCTTTCTTGCTTCTTCGGTGGCGGCAATGTTCTGTTATTACGGATTTGAAGCCTGTGGGGATGTCGCAGAAGAAACACCAAACGCTAGTTCCGCTATTCCAAAATCAATGCGTATGACAATTTATATTGGTGGTGGGGCAGCCACATTCATTTGTCTGGCACTCCTCCTAGCCGTTCCAGATCTAAACAAGGCAATATCAGGAGAAGACTCTGACCCAGTTACCTCCACACTTGTATCGGCAATGGGAGATACTGGATACAAACTTGTAATACTAGTTGTGATGGTTTCCTTTTTATCCTGTTTACTCAGTTTACAAGCAGCTGCCAGTAGACTCTTATTCTCTTTTGGTCGTGACGGTATGGTTTTTGGAAGTAAATACCTTGGAACACTTTCAGATCGTTCTAAGGTTCCAACAAATGCTCTACTCGTCACAGGT
This sequence comes from Leptospira sp. 96542, assembly GCA_029310945.1. Taxonomy (GTDB): domain Bacteria; phylum Spirochaetota; class Leptospiria; order Leptospirales; family Leptospiraceae; genus Leptospira_A. The sequence continues at coordinate 81,157 of JARJFC010000003.1, read as the reverse complement.
ATAATTCCCATCATCATCGCGAGCATCGGTCACTGGTTACAAGATGCAGTCACCACAATCATTAGTTTCGCATCTGTCGGAATTTATATAGCATTCCAAATGGTTGTGATCGGTGCTTTGTATGCAAGAAACAAAGGATGGAAACCTGGTGGAAGTTTTACATTGGGAAGATGGGGGCTGATTGTCAATGTCATCGCACTTGTTTATGGACTACTAGCCGTGGCGAATATGATTTGGCCAAGAACTCCAGAAGAACCTTGGTACATTGATTACGGAATGATATTTACCAGTTTGATTGTGATCGGTTCGGGTTTTCTTTACCTAATTTTTGCGAAACCAAATTTGAATCGAAAGTATTGATCCTACTTTTCCCAAATTTCTACATCGCCCGATTCTAACTCGATCTTTTTAATAAGTCGAAAGTTATCGGGCATTTTCCCACCAAATCCATGGTATGTGATTATTTTGGATCCTAACTTCAAATCCTTAAAACGTTCTTTCAAACGTAGTAAATTTTGAATGTATAAAATTGATGATTTTGGAAGGGAATCGTCAATTGAGTGTTTGCCAGTCATTTGTTCATACATAGGATTAAAACAATAGACATGTGAAAATTGACTTAAATCAAAATGTAAAAAATCTCTATTAAAAAACTCTAAATTTGGAATTTCTAATTTTTCTTTGATTACTTCTGCAAAATCAAAAAGGTTTTTTCTAACTTCAATGCCTTTGATGGGAAAGGAGTGCCAAAGTGAAAGTAAAATCGCAAGTTTACCGGGGCCTGAACCCAAGTCTAAAAATGCTGAAACTGGTTCAGTTTTTAGGTATTCGGAAATGGTTTGGATAACAGAAACAGGAGTCCATTGGTATGGCGATATGTTTTTGATTCCTTCAGGAAAGATAGAATCAAATTCTAAATCCGTAATGGTCTCAACTACAGATATTTTCTGTTTCCAATTTAAAAAATCATCTTTCATTTTTTTAAAGTTTAGTTTTCTATTTTTACATGGATCAAAAAGTTCAATATCTAAACCAAATGATTGAAATCATAGACACCAAAGTCACCATTTTCAAAAAGAATAAATCCAAACTTCCCACTGCTGCTTACCAAGCCGAAAAACAAGTGTTATCAAGAACCATTGAAGACACAATCAAACTTGCGGAAGAAATCAAACCCGTTCCCTATTCTCTCATTAATGACTTAAAGGCTGTTATAAAACAATTATAAATTGTTGTTTTAATACAATCACAAAGAATATTTCGTAAATTAGAAATGAATTCTCCCGATTTCTGTGTGATTGGCGCAGGTATTTGCGCATCAGTAATAGCAAAAAATACTCCTACTTTGCTCTGGGACAAGGCACGCGGCATAGGTGGAAGGTTATCTACCAAACAAACGCCAGATTGTATGTTTGATTTTGGTGCCACAATGTTCCAAAACAATCTAAACATAAAACACAAAGGTAACACGCGTGGAACAAACCTACTAGATTACCTAAAAATCAACGCTCCCCATTTAGAATGTTTACCGATCTTCGACAAAGTACACTATTTTCCAAAAACAGGAATGAATTCGATACCCAAAACTCTCGCACGTGATGCAGAAACAAAACATGGATTCCAATTAGAATCAGTTCTTTCGAAAAGAAACGGAAATTGGATTCTAAAATTTCAAAATTCAGACAAAGAGATTTCTTTCGAAACAAAATCGTTTCTTCCGACATTACCGGTTCCTCAGTTATTGGATATTTTCAAGAATTCACCAAAAAATAAATTCCTAAACCAATGGATAAAATTTTTAACACCTTATGCCAACTACCGCAAAACACTAACTAGCTGTTTGTATTGGCAAACACTGAATCCCAAATTCGAAAATTTAGGTTTTTTTCCAGATGCAGAAATTCCCATTACCACAAAACTAGTGGCTGGTTCTGAATGGGAATATACCAGTTGGGAAAGTTTAAAATACAAAACTGGTGACAGTGGTAGTCATTGGCTTTTGGTCCAATTCAGCGAATCTTTTTCAGAAACTCATTTTGATCACTGGATGGATGAAAATAAAAATCCAAGTGTTTTTGCAAAAAATCTCATATCCGAACATTTGGAATCGGAATGGAAACTCCCACCCCCAAACAAAATTTTCCAACACCGATGGAAGTATGCTCAGTGTAAATCGAACATACTCGGAAAACGGGGAATTCTGGATTTAGATCACCCAAAGGTTACAGAATGGTTGGAACTTGGCAAACAAACAGGCATTTTACCATTTGGAGATTTTTTGTTTGGTCCAAGAACAGAACGCCAAATTCTGGGTATCGATACCCTTTTTCATTCCGGGGAACTTGACTTCATCACCAAATCATAGTGTGGCGAACTCATTACAAAATAGAATTTTTTAACAAAATAATTTTAACAGAACAAAAAGAATATTTAAGAGATTATTCAAAAAATCTCTTGCAATCCTTAAGAGTAAGCATTCTATTTCACCCTATGTTTTCGCTAAAAAAAATCTTTTTCACAATCTTCGGTATCCTCCTCTTAGGGTTATTATCCGCCGCATACTATTTTTCCAGTTTGGTGTTATACCCAAATGTACGCTGTTCAAAAGAACACCATGTTTTTTGCGAAACTCCGGGAGAACTCGGTTTGCCATATGAAGTAGTTAGTTTCCCTACAGAAGATGGTCTTAATTTAGAAGCTTATTATATTCAACATAACAAGACAAACAAGTCCATACTACTTGTTCATGGGCATGGTGGGCAAAAGAATGAAGGGCTTAGGTTTGCAAAAAGTTTATATGGTGCGGGTTATAATCTATTACTTTTGAGTTTACGAAGGAATCACGGCGGTTTCGCATCCATGGGTTACCATGAACAGAAGGATGTGAAGGCGGCACTCGAATTTTTAGAATCCAAAGGGCAAACATCAATTGGTATTTTCGGATTTTCCATGGGTTCTGCAACGAGTATCATCGCTATGGATAAAAACAAAAACATCAAAGCAGGTTTGTTTAGCAGCGGTTATGGTTCGGCCTTAGACGTACTTGTCGAATCTGCGCAGAGAGATTTTGGAATTCCCTATTACCCACTCATCCCACTTGTTAAACTATTCATCAATGTTCGAGGAGATTTAGATATAGAATCCGTTCGTCCCATTGATTCCATTGGTAATATTTCACCACGACCCATTGCCATTTTCCATTGTGATGCGGACGATTATGTCGATCACCACCACGCACTCGATCTTTTTGCCAAAGCAAAGGAACCTAAGTCCATTTGGTCACCAGCCTGCACGAGGCATGAACGCATTTGGAATGTTTACCCCAAAGAATCAGAAACGCGTGCGGTAGAATTTTTTTCTAAGAATTTAAACTGAGGTTTGGCCAATTCTGACCAAACCAAAATCATTTTTGTAGGAGGATTGGTTTACCTTCCCTCTGCGTAGGATTCTTCTCTTGGGTCAGCCACCCCAAGGAGGAGTCCTGAACTTTCATCTTTAATCACTGCGCAAACAGAACCAAAATCATTATCAAGTTTTCCCTTTTTGTACACATCGTAACCCAATTCTTTCATTTGTTTCCCAACATTTTCATAGAGGTTTTCCTCTAATTCGAGTCCACCCGCAGTATAGGTATGTGGTGAAAACGAATCTTCCCAATTGATCGAACGAAACCTAGGTGCTTCCACTGCTTTTTGTGGATCCATTCCAAACACAATTAAGTTTAAAAAATACTGAATCATCGCTTGCGTTTGTACATCCCCACCAGGAGTTCCAAAACTCATAAACAATTTTCCGTTTTTCAAAACCATACTTGGATTAGGTGTGATTCGAGGTCGTTTGCCTGGAACCAAAGAAGATGGATGGTTCGGATCTAAACGGAATTGTGTCATTCGGATACCAAGTGTTAAACCTGTACCGGGAACCATCGGAGATTGTGGAAAATCGCTCGGTGTTAAAGAAATGGCATTACCATCTTTATCAACTATGCTCAAATATGTTGTGTCCTTCCCATAACGAATTTCACTGACCGCTAAATTGTCACCATCTAACTTTCTGTTGATCATCGGATCCAGTTTAGACTGACTTTTCTTTTTGATTTTCTCGAATTGCCAAGGGTTTCCCGCTTCGGGTGTTTTTCCAAATGCTTTTTTTTGAATGAGGTTTCGCCTTAGTTTTGCATACTCTTTCGATAGAAGTCCGTTGGATGGTACATTCACAAATTCAGGATCGCCAAAGTAAGCCTCCCTGTCGGCCATGGCAAGTTCAATTGCTTGTGTTACCGTGTGGATGTATTCAGGGCTATTATGACCCATTTTTTTTAAATCGATACCTTCTAAGATCTGCAAGGTGAGTGGTACCACAGCACCTTGGCTCCATGTATCGTTCGCATAAATTTGGAAATTGCCAAAACTCCCAACGAGTGGAGTTTCAAAACCAGCATCATAATTTTTTAAATCCTCTGAGGTGATAAGCCCCCCCTCTTCTGAATGGAAATCCACAATTTTTTTGGCAATGGGGCCTACATAAAAATAATCGCGGACTGCATCCAATCCTTTGTTTCGGTTGCCTCCGTTTTTGATGACAATGGTTTCGGCTTCCGCAAGCGATTCCAGAGTTTTCGCAAGATCTTCTCTTTTTGTGAGTTCTCCATGTCGGATGGGATACCACCATTTTTTTTCCAAATACACTTCAGAATTATACGGCATTAAAATTGTAAATCCAAGCCGTTTGTACAAAGGCAAATCCAAATTTTTAACGAGGATTCTATGGGCAGGAAATCCCTGTTTTGCGGTTTGAATCGCAGGTCCAGCGAGTTCAGAAAATGATTTTGTTCCGTATTTTTTGAGTAAAGCGACAATCACATCTGGAGAGGAAGGCAATAGCTGATTCAAAATGGAATTTTTAGGAATGACTTTATGGCCTTTGGACTTAAAAAATTCTATGGTTGCTTTTTTTGGTGCTTTGCCCGCTCCAATATAACCTTCAACTTCCCCATTTTTTGCAGAATAAACGAGTGTGGGAGCAACTGATGGAAAGCTCGCAGCCTCTCCATTGGTCACGTTTAATACGAGCAGTGCGGCTACACTGGCATCAAAGGCATTTCCACCTGCTTCTAAGACTTCTAAGGCAGCTTTGGTTGCCAAAGGATGACCAGTAGAAACCATAAACTCTTTTGCCTTGGCGGTCTCACGTAAACTCCCTTGAGGATCTTTAAAACCTTCCACCAAGGGACGGGAAGAACAACTGTATAAAACAGAAAACAGAACAAGACAAAAAGTGGACTTTAAAAACTGATTGGAAAACAAATGGCACCTCTCGATTATTATTTTAGTATTTTCGCTTATTTTAATAAATTCCTAATTCTCATCTGTTAGGAGGAGAGCCTCTTCTTCGAGAGCTTTGATAGTTTCAGATAATAACTCACTTTTTGTTAAAAGAGCATCCATAGTTCCTTGTAAATTTTCAATGGCAGTTAATATCATATTTGCACCAATGTTTTGTTCTTTTGAACTTGTTTCAATACTTCCAGAAAGTTTGGTTAATTCGGACAAACTCGATAGAAAATAATCGTTGATTTGCAATTGATTTTCTAGTAATCCATTCAATTCATTGAACCGAAGCAAAAACGTTTGGAACTGCACCTCTTGGTCTTTTACTTTTTCAGTGGTGGTGAGTGCTGAACTCCTACCCGTTACAACAAATGAGTTGGATTGACCTATGATTTTTGAAATGCGGGCCGCGTTTTGTCCGCTACTCTCCGCTAATTTGGAAACTTCCGTTGCCACAACCGCAAACCCTCGCCCTGCGGCGCCTGCCCTTGCAGCTTCGATGGATGCATTTAACGAAAGCAAGTTGGTTCTATCGGCAACTTCAGCCATAATATCTGTCACTTCACCCACAGATTTGAAAGAATCACCTAATGAATCCAATGATCCAGAAAGATTCGATACAAAACTTGTGACTTCCTTACTTGCTTCCAAAACGGTTTGGATACGTTCGTTTAAATCTTTCGAATGACCAGAAATTTTATCAATCAAGGTTCTGGAATGGTTACTTTCTTTCAATAGTTCTTCGATTTTTCCGAATTGGTCTTTTACATTGGTTGTGGCAGTGTCAATTTGCGAAACAAATTCGTTCATTGTACTTCCAATTTCTTCGAAACTTGCAACATTCCCACTCACTACATCGAAAAATTCATCCGCAAAAGTACGGAGAGATTTTGATTTATTTTTCATCGACAAAGCGACGGAGTCCATTCGTTCTTTGCTTCGTTTCAATTCCTCACCTGAAGCGATGATGGTTTGCAATTTATCCTCTTCCGCTTCCCTTAGTAAAACAAAAATATTGATCACACTCCGAGTCACAAAGGCAAGGACAATTAAAAATACAATTTTGATAGTTTGTTCAGAAATAGAAGCAAAACCAATGGACAAAACATCAATGGGATCTTCCGTAAGAACCACACCGTGCAAATGACTGTTGTAGATAACTCCCACTTGCAAAATTGCACAGGTAAAACCAGTGATAATGACAAACCGCGGCGAAAGCAGAAGTCCTGAATACACAATGAACATTACATTGATCGCATACAAAATGATAGAACGAATGATGCCAGACGACATATTTGCATCAGTGGAAGAAGCGAAGAACATTACGGTTGCGAGAGCCGTTGCATCTGCCAAAACAGAAATTTTACCAACTCGTTCGGAAATTTTTCCATTCCTAAAATGGTAAACTAAATTAAAAATTCCAAAAGAAAACATGGAGATTGTTCCGCCCAAATAAGCCATGTTTTGCGAGAACGAACTTTGTTCCCAAGATGCACCGAGTGAGGCCAAAAATAAAACCACGAGTCCAAACCGGATTCGATTGATGGTCCGAGGTCCCGTGGCCGCAATTTTTTCAATGGTTCGTTCATTTTTCATATCATTTTTCCGTAACAAGAGAGTAGTTGACATCTGTCGATTCTTACATTTTACGAATGGATTCTTATGGAATCGACTGATTTTTTAAAAACCGAGGAAGTTCTCATCTTTTTGTCATCCGCCTCGTCTGCGCTTGGATAGGGTCTTCTCAGCAGTCCAACGGGGATTCATCATCCGCTGGCACTGTTTGGGCTTCTCCGAAAATGGTTTACGAACGAGGAGGATCCCAAACCATCGAGACTGTAATTCTATGAAGCAAACTCTCTTTAAAATTTTAAATGGCCTTTTTGCAGCCCTCTTCCTTCTTTCTGCCAGTTTGCAGTACAATGACCCCGACCCCATCCATTGGATGTTTCTTTACGGACTGGGAGCACTGATCTCTCTTCTTTCCATTGGCAATCGTTTTTACCTTCCGCTGTTTTTCTTTATGCTGGGTGTACTCGCCTTACAAATCCTCATCATTGTGGATGGAGCTTACATTTGGTATACCAAAGGTATGGAAAATATTTTAAGTACACCTATGTCGGATGACAAACCTTATATAGAGGAAGTAAGGGAATTTTTTGGAAGTTTGATCGTACTATTCGCAGTTGGATTGAATTATTATTATTTTAGAAACAAAGTTTCAAAGGATTGAAGATTCTTTAAATATATATAAGGAAAGCATCCTCATTCCTTTTTTAATACTTCGATATCAGCCAAAAGGTCATTTATGGAAGATAGAATCCTACCATTGTAAATGCCTCTCAGTCGGAGTTCTTTGTCTAGGAGGTAAATATTTTCAGAATGTAAAAAATCATTTTTAGTCACCACCTTTTTTCTGTTTTGTGCGGCAGAGATTGTGTCTGCTCGAAAAGTATTCCGAGCAATATCATAAATTTTCTCCTTCTCACCGGTTAAGAGTGACCAATACAAATGGTTGATCCCCCTTTCTTTCGCATATTTTTTTAATACAGAAGGTGAATCTAAATCGGGAGTGGCACTAAAAGAATACAACCTTACATTGTTTTGTTTTTTCGATTGTATGATTTTTAAGTTGTTTGTGATGGTTGGACAGATCCCAGCACAACGAGTGAAAAAAAATGATACGACGGAAATCTCTCCCTTCATTCTTTTCTCTGTCACTTCATTTGCATTTTGATCCAAAAAACGAAACGATTGGATGACCCTCACTCCTTCTTTCGGAATTTCCCAAATGGGTGTGATTTCCGATTTTGAAAAATACGGAAGTTTGCCATCCATTGGTTTGGCAAATTCAGAATTTTCGGGAAAAGAAAGAATATTTGACCCGAGATCTTGGCAGTTCACAGAATGTACCAAAGAGGATAGTAATAGAATCTTTATCATTATTTGTTTAAAATACATTTGTTTCTCCATTTTGGTTTCCTCTGATTTGGTTACAAAGTTTTCCACCAGTTAACCCAAAAATACGACCATCTTTGAAAACATAATTTGCATACAATTGCCCATCTTCCCTCCATATTTTTTTACCGACCTCTTCACCATCCTTTATTTCGGTATATGTATATGGTTTTCCTGATTCGTACCATTCTTTCTGTTTACCGTGAAGTTTTCCACTCAGAGCATAACTAGCCTCAAAACGTAGATTGCCATTCGGATACCATCCCCGATGTAATCCAACCCGCTTACCATCGCTAAACTTTCGTTCTGCGGACAATCGACCGTTCGGATGAATATCTTTTTCGATTCCATCAATTTTTCCACCCACAAATGGAGTGATCCGTTTGATAGAAAACGGATCCTTTCCGTCAACCAACTTTCCTGTAAATGGTTTACCCATATAAAAAACAGTTTCATCCAAAAAGACTATGTCTGGATCGTCTGAATTCACAGTTTTATTTTCGCAGGAGAAAACCAAAACACTACAGAAAACAATCATAGAAAATGAAAAATTTAAATTTTTAAACAGATCCAAACAATAACTGTAACCAAACGATTGGCTCAATCTTAGTAATTTATAATTTTTTGTTATTCGAATCATCATTCTCATTTCAAATTTCATTTAAAATCTTATTTACCAGAGGCTGTTCCCTTCACCCCACGGTATTTACTCACTAAGTATCCATTGACACCCGAACCATTGCGAACATGGTAACAGTATGTACCACTTGGGAAATAAGCGTTTGTGCAAGACCTTGTTCCCGTATCTGCATCCAAACTTGGATACGAACCAGTTTCTGTTTTTTTTCCGTAAATGGGATACCCATCTAAAATGACTCCGATGAGTTCGGATCCATTGTTCGTCAATTTGGGCGGTTCGGTATGGTGGTGGTATTCACCAGAAGCGGTTGGGTGCCCTTCTGATTGGTCGAAACTGCTATATTCAGCTGTTAGGTCGTCGCCAGGTGCTGCCTCATTATTAAAGAGAACAACACCGTAGGTTGAAATTCCCACAGCACCGAGGGATGAGGCATCGGGTGTTGCATCAAATACGGGGTTTACTGGAATGGTCAATGTATAATTTTGCGACTGGATGAGATTGGGATTGCCCGTATTGCCTCCTCCCATCACCTCAAAATAAGGCGAGGTAGAACCATAATAATAACTTTTATAAGGTGGTAGATTCTTTGTGGTAAACACATAGTTTGATCCTGATTTTGTTACGGTCACACAATGGAAATTGTCTTTGATCCAAGTAGGCAAACTTGCATCGATACAAGTTTGGCAGCTTGGCCCCCCCACATAGAGAGTTTCTGTCACACAGCTCGCACCCAAAGAATTCAAAACGAGCATTCCAATTAGAGCTTCCTCACTCGAATTTTTTTTAGAATTACCGCACGCATACAAGAAAGAGAACAAAATAGAAATTGTCCAAAGAGAAAATCGAAACATAGAAATACCTATCCCAAAAAATTAAATCCACCATCCAAATGGAAGGTGGATGGTGTTCACTATGGTAAGGGATTTTTATAAAACAGTCGTCCGCGCCAATCGGCTCGGACTTATTTTTTTTGTTTTTGGAATTCGGATGGTGTTTTACCAGTTATTTTTTTAAAACTATCGTTGAAGGTAGATTTCGAATTGAATCCCCATTGGAAGGCCAATTGTAATAAATTGGTTTTGGTGGAACCAGCCAGTTCCTCGACAACTCCACGGATTCGAAACCCATTGACAAATTGATAAAAATTAGTGTTCATACCTTCACTTAAAACCTGGGTGATGTATGATTTTAAGATCCCAGTTTCCGAAGAAAGTTTGTCCAAATTGAATTCGCTATCCTGATAGGCATTGGTATTTTGCATATACCGAATCAATTTTTCTTTTATAACAGGAATCTCATCTGGTTTCAGACCAGACCTTTCATATTTTTTGCGGATATTAGGTTCTGCGCCCCCAGATCCAAGGGTTTTGGAAAAAACAGTGTAAATAAAATTTTGTCTTACTCCAAAATATGCAAAAAAAAATGTAAAGGTTAAGATTTCCACACCTTGTATCATCCGAATTTCTTTATGTAGAACATTTATATATTTAAATTTGATGATATTATAAATAACATGAAAGGCAGTGGCCGAAATGAACACCCATAACAGTACTTTTAGCCACGATAAATCAATGGAACTATCAATCTTTGAAAAATTAGATTGTAAGTGATGATTGTGGGTTTTGATTTTTTTTAGAATGAAAAAACTATAAACAGAAATAGAGAAAACAATACTAGTAGAAACAATTCCTTTCAGTGGGAAAAAATCTCCTACTTGGAAATTGAAAAAACTAAAAAAAACAGGGAGATGGAAAAACAGAAATGGTAAAAAATGCAAATAAAGATTTTTGATTTTTTGTTCAGTGAGATCGGATACATAGAAATACAGAATGGGTCCAAATAACAAAGGATATATCCGCGTGTAATGTAGAAAACCATCCCAACCCAAACGGAAAAAAAGATGACCTAAGTGAGGGACAGCCAAAACGAGAAGAAAAGAAACAAAGATCGTATCAAAAGAAAACTTTGGTTTTTTCCCAAACACAAGGACACTCGCAAAAAACGAGATTCCAATACAAATTTCGGGGACAGGGATATGAAACCCCTTGGGCGGATGGTGAGGTAAACCTTGTGCATAAAGAAAGGTCGGGAGGAAAAGGAAAAAAGAAAAGATATAATAAAAAACTACCACCTAACGAATGACTTCAAACAACCTTCCCAGTAAACTGTCTTGGGTTTGCATTGTTTTGGAATTGGCTTCGTAGGCGCGGTTCACTTCGATCATATCCACCATTTCTGTGACAACACTTACATTGGACGCTTCGAGGAATCCTTGTAAAACTTGGGGGGATATGAGTTCTGGGAAGGCCGTTGGTTCTCCCGACTCAGGGGTGTCTGCATAAAAACTATCCCCTTCTTTGTCTAAGTGCCTTGGGTTTTCGACCGTTCGGATTTTTAATTTGTCAAGTAACACCGGGTCATCGAACCTATTTTCAGAAAGATTTGTTCCATCCTTTGGATCCGTGCCAATACGACCATTGATGTAAACTTCTCCATTTTCTTTCACCAAAAAATTTCCTTGGTTCACCTGGATGGGGCCTTTTTCGCCAAGTAAGGGAAAACCTTGGGGTGTAACAACAAACCCATTTTTATCTAAAATAAAACTTCCACTCCGTGTTAGCCGCTCACCTCGGTTCGTGAGAACCGTAAAAAATGCGGGTTTTTCCATACCTGGTTGGTCTTGTAACATTAGATCAAAACCATTGTCAGTTTTTTTGACAGCACCTTGTTCGAACCGAGTGTACACTTCATTCACCTCGGCACCAAATCCCAGTTTACCGACAACAGGTGAGGTATCAAAACTTCCCATCGGGGTTTTGCCGATCCCATCTTCAGAGTATCTATGTAAGAGCATTTCCGGAAAGGTTTTGAAAACAGTGGTGTCCTTCTTAAAACCGGTTTTGTCTACGTTGGCAAGGTTGTTTGCAATCACATCCATCCGCACCTGTTGCGAAATCATTCCGTTTGCACCTGTATAGAGTCCTCGAAGCATAAAACTAATCCCCTTTCCTTAGGAAAAACATCGGCCTCTTTTTCCATTTCCCCAAGAGAAAATGGGACATAGTCAAAAAAGAGTTGAAGTTTTCTGAAAACCCAACTACCAAGATAGAATGAAATTATCCATCGGAAACCTCCCCCAGTCACTCTCGGACGATGCGTTAAAGGATCTCCTTTCCAAACATGGAAAGGTGGATCAGGTTGCCATCAAACGTGATAAAATCACCAAGGTATCCCTCGGTTACGGAACAGCAGAAATGCCAGACGAGGACGCTAAAAAAGCCATCCAAGCACTGAACGGGAAGGAAGTGGAAGGCAAAAACATTGTGGTTGTGAACCAAGAAGATCTCACCAAAGAAGCGAACGAGGCTGCCAAAAAGAAAGGCAGTCCAGCCGTGGCCAAACCAAGTTTTGGTCGGAGCCAGACTGGTGGCGGTGGTATGACAGGTGTACAACGCCGAGGGGGGAGCCGCGGTTCCTAACCTATGAAAAAACTCACTGGCAGTTACCTGTCCATTGGGGCGGGGGCAAACCAAATTCCACTCATCAAAGCCGCCAAAGAAAGGGGCTTAAAAGTCATTGCGGTGGACAAAAACCCATCTGCTCCTGGTTTTATAGATTCTGATATTAAAATATTAGAATCTACGCATGAATATAGAAAGATCCTACATGCTATGAGCCAGGTTCCCCTTCCTTATAAACTTTTAGGAGTGGGCACAAGGTCTTTTGGAAAAGCCACCTACACCACTTCTTACTTAGCTGAAAAATTAAAACTAAAAGGTAACCCTGTCCAAAGTGTTTCTCTCTTTTTAAATAAGGAAGATGTGAAGGGTAAAGTTTTGAAAGTGGGAGTTCCAACCCCTATTCCCTATACCAACCTTCGTAAACTCACAGAAAAAAAACCAAACATCCAATTTCCAGTCATTACCAAACCCAAAAACGGTTCTGGCAAAATGGGAATCCAAGTTTTTGAAACAGAATCCGAATTTAAAAAATTTTCTAAGCTAAAGGTAAGCGACTCATTCCTTATGGAACCATTCGTAGAGGGGGAAGAAGTTACAGTTCTCGGTTTTGTCATTAGTTCAAAGTTTTATCTTATTTCCATCACTGACAAAATCACCAAGGGCAAACCTAGTTTTGTGGAAATTGCGCACATTGCACCTTCGAAACATTTGGATATGGCAGGCGAACTAAAAATGTTATGCCAAGCCATAACAAAAGCCACCAAACTAAAAACAGGTGCTTTTGTGGCAGAGTTTATCATTACAAAAAACAAAGAATGCCATTTTATTGAAGCGGCTCCTGAGGTGGGTGGAGAATTTTTAGCAGATACACTCATCCCTTACCATTATGGGTATAATTATTTCAAAGATTTTTTATCTGTTACCATTGGAGAAAAAACAAGACCCGAATTTTTAGCGAATGATGATTTACTTAAAAAAAAATCAGCACTCGTTTTTGTATTACCAAACGATCGGCAAAAAAAAGTAAAACAGAGTTTTGTCCTAAAACCAGAGTTTGGCGAAACTGTATTTTTTGAAAAACAACTCATTCCAGTAGGTTCTAGTTTGGATGGCCTTGAAGGGAACCATAGACGTACCCAAGTTTTTGGGATATCCACCAAACAAAATGTCCAAACAGAAACTTGGCTTTTGGGTATCCAAGGAAGACTCGATTTATGAAAAACGTCTGGGACACCCATTACAATCGTCCCAAGTCAAAACTGACCTTCCCTGACGAGAATTTGGTGCGTCTTCTTGCGCGCGTCCAACCAGATAACAAAAGTGCCCTTGATTTCGGCTGCGGCTCAGGTCGCCATAGCATACTTTTGCATAATTTTGGTTATACGGTGACAGCTTGTGATAATTCAGAAACGACTATATCCAATTTAAAATTGGAAAACCTTCCCATCCGCTTGTTCCATACGAAAGAAGGGGATTTTCCGTTTCAAAAAAATGAATTTGGGCTCATTCTGAGTTGGGGTGTTTTTCATTATAACCAGAGAGAAGTAGCAAAATCAATCTTGGCCTCTTTGTATGAAACACTCGACGACAATGGTTATATGTTAGGATCCATTCGTTCCACAGGGGACAGCCATTTAAAAATCGATAATGGTAAAATGAATTTAACAGACCTCGATGGAGGTTATGCCGAGACATATTCGTTATCCGAGTTAAAAGATTTTTTATCCATTTTTAAATCCGTGTCCATTGGGTATTCAGAACGTACTCCCCTTGGTAAATTGGAGGAACGAATCTGCCACTGGTTTTTTTTAGCACAGAAATAAAATGGATTTAATTCATTTAAAAGACGAATGCCCGCTCAATTCAAATTGTGAATGGGTTCCGCTATACAAAACAACAGGCAATTACAAAGACTTAAATATTCAAATTTGTAAAACTTGCAATTTACAAGCCCTAAACCCTAGGCCAAAACAAAATACTCTTTATAACGAAGAATACTATACCGGAAAAGCAGAATATTCTTATACAGACGAAAGGAGTTTAGGAAAATATTTTTCTTATGTGTGGGATGCACGGATCAAAAATATTCAAAAATTTGTAAAATCTGGCAATTTTTTAGACATTGGCTCCTCATTTGGAGGATTACTCGCCCGCGCAAAAAAAAAAGGATTCACAGTACAGGGTGTAGAAATTTCCAAATATGCTAGTGACTATGCAAATGCGAATGGAATTAGCACATTCAATGGTAACCTATTGGATGCAAATTTTCCTAGTTCCTTTTTTTCTGTGATCACAATGATTGAAGTCATTGAACATATCGAAAATCCAAAACGATTCTTCCAGGAAATAACAAGGATACTCAAACCAGGTGGTTTACTTGTTTTACAAACTGCCAACTTTGAGGGCTGGCAAGCGAAAGAATCGGGTTCGGCCTACCATTATTATATGCCAGGTCATGTGTTCTATTACTCAGATACTATTTTGAAAAATATATTGACTCATTACCAATTTCATCAATATATTTCCTATTTTGGCGTAGATTTTGGTTTGATTCCAAAATTAAAAAAATCTAAGGGCAGTTTTAAAACTTGGAAAGATTTTTTAAAGTGGGTACCCATCATTCGGTACCATATACTTTCATTTTTTAAAAAGAAAGGTTTTCCTTTTACTTCTAGTTATGTTTTGTATGCATTGAAAAAATAGGATTTCACTCGATGGAAATAATCAAAGAAAACCCTCTTCTTATCAAATGGTTTACCATACCTGAAACAAACGGTTTCAAACGTAAATCTATCTTGGCTTTACGAGTCCTTCTCGTTTCTGTCCATCGATTTATGTTAGATGATTGTTTGGTCATTGCCTCAAGTCTTGCATATACCACCATCGTCACCCTCATTCCTACCTTAACCGTTGCACTTGCACTCATCACTGTTGCATCAGGAATTCACACAAGGCAAGATGAACTTCTTGATGAAATCAATTCTTTTTTGATTCGTAATAACATTCAGTTTGATGTCAGTCCGTACATCGAAACATTGAACGATATCATTAGTACTGCTTCCCAAATTGGAGCCGTTGGATTTATTGTTTTTATCTTTTCAGCTACTGCTGTTTTGCGTTCACTAGAGAAAGCATTTCATACCATTTGGAAAATTGATTTACACCGAACATTCATTAACAAATTTGTTTTTTATTTTTTTCTCATTTCATTTGGACCACTTTTATTTTTGGTGGGAAAAAGTATTACAGATAAAATTTCGGATCAAGTTCGTGCCCCCCATCTAAAATCCATTGTCACAACTGAGAAAGGTGAAATCTGGGTGGCTGGAGAAAAAGGCAATATTGGCCGAGTTTTGGAGTTAGGTCAAAAAATTTCTTTTATACCAAACAATGCCATCGATTTTGAAAATATGCTCTGTATTGATTTTGAAACAGTGGAAACAGGAACTTGTAAAAAACCAGACATTAAAAAAGAAAATTTTTTCCGTATCCGTAATGTCGGTGAAGATATATTCACTATTTCAGAAGAAGGCACATTACTCTATTCTAATAATCATGGCACTTCCTGGAAAGTACATTCGCTAAAAGGAATATTGGTAAAGGACTTTGGAGCCACTGATTTAGATACACTTTTTATTCTCACCCAAGACACAAGAACCCTTCGTTATGATTTTGAAAAACCACTCAAAGAAATTAGAAGATTTTCTGACACGAATATCACACCAATCAAAGTTCGTTTTTTTTCAGACAAAGACGGCTTTATACTCGATAGGGAAGGAAGGCTTTGGAAAACGAGTGATGGTGGGAATAGTTTTTTTCCACAAACCATTTCAGGTAAACCTTTAAATGATATTGCTTTTTTAGATCGTGAAATAGGTTTTTTGGTCGGAGATAACGGGGCTATATTCAAAACGACCGATGGTGGTTATAATTGGCAAGATCTTAGCCACAGAAAATATTCATACGATAGGGTGTGGGTTTTTCCCTCAAATAAAAGCAGGGAGTATGATATTTTTATCTTAAATTCAGTTGGAGATATTCTACTTTCTGAAGATGCAGGGGAAAACTGGACTACCACCTATCAAACAAAAGGTGGATCGATCCTTGATTTGGTACATCTTAAAAAACTGAATCAAAACCTAAACTCAAATACAGAATCCAATGAGGAAGTGGAAGAAGACTACACAAACCCAGAGTCAATCTCTTCGAGTGAGATTACAAATGATTCTATTTTGGGTATACTGGGTGTGGGCGAATTTAACAAACTGGTCCGGGTCGAAGAAGACAATTCAGGAAAAACTATTTGGAAAAAATACCAAGGTGGAAAATCATTTTTTTCTTTATTTAATATTTTTCAAATTTTACTTCCTCTACTCTCTTTATGGCTATTTTTTGTTCTTATTTTCACCCTCATTCCCAACACGAAAGTGCCTGTTCGTGTTGCGAGTTTAGGTGCGGCTGTGACAGGTGTTATCCTCATTCTCTTCTTTTGGGGTTTTATCAATATCTACATTACATCTTTCACCGAAAAAACTATGTTAGTTTACAAGGCTCTGGCAGCCATTCCCATATTACTTCTCACAATATATTCAGTTTCTGCGATCATTCTATATGGTGCTGAAGTTACGGCCACTTTACAATTTCCAGACAGGTATTTATTGCCAAAACATCCGTTTGACGATGTGGATGATAAAATTACTTATGAGTTTTACAAAACTTTAGAGTTTTTGATTTTGTGTTATGAATATCAAGATAAAAAAGGAGATTTTATCCCACTTTCCAAGTTGCGAAAAAAAATGATGTTACCTGAAAAGGATATCAAAACAATATTAAACACCTTACAAGACCAAGGTTTTGTTTCTAAAACTGATATGGA
The DNA here is from genome assembly GCA_029310945.1 of Leptospira sp. 96542. Taxonomy (GTDB): domain Bacteria; phylum Spirochaetota; class Leptospiria; order Leptospirales; family Leptospiraceae; genus Leptospira_A. The sequence continues at coordinate 63,892 of JARJFC010000003.1, read as the reverse complement.
GACAGTTGCGCCGACCAAACTCAAAGAACATATATTTTTGGCAGATTTATATGAAAAAACATCTAGTTTTAAACTGGGTGGACCAATGTTAACGAAAGAATCCAAACTTTCAAAAACACTCATTAAATTGGATGAAAAGCTGAAAAATGAACTGAACCAAATCCAGTTTAAAGATTTGGTTTCTTAAAGATACGGATTTTTATTTATCGGTGGAAGAGATCTTGACATTTGTTTGTAAATCTCTTCCGCAAGCCCCATGGATTCATTTTTGGAAATATTCTTTGCATGTTCATCATACAACATATCCTCAAAAATTTCTTCCGCATAACCACCATCTATGAGTTTTTCTTTGTGAACGGAATTTTTCATTTCCTTTAACATCATTTTCACAAACACAGATTCAAATTCTACCGAGGCATCGTATAATTTTTTGCGGTAAGGGTCTGTGGCAATTTCTTCACGAATATTTTGTGGGACTCGGAGGGAACTGGAACTCACCTTACCCATAAGATCCGATCTATTTTCCAAAAGAGATTGGAAATCGGATACTTCCTTCCTCGCTTCTGATTGGATGCCAGAAAACTCTTTCATCCGATTCAAGATTCGTTCATCGCCCGATCGAGAAAGTCTGTTTGTGTAGTCTTGGATTTTATTTATGTCCATCTTTATAACTATCGGTATTTTTTTATTTTACTGAATGATAAGTTCTGCTTTTAAAGCTCCCTGTTTTTTTAGGGCTTCCAAAATGGAGATGATATCCTTGGTACTCGCACCCACTTTGTTCAAAGCTGCCACAACATCGGAAACTTGTGTGGTCTCCTTGATCATAAAAACCGATTCGCCTTTTGTATCTTCTTGGATGGGGAAAAAATACCGAGCCTTGTCTCGATTGGCAATTTGGATGGTAAGGCCTTGTTGTGAAATGGCAACCTCATCAATGGCAATGTTTGCTCCCATCACAATCGTTCCCGTCCTTTCATTGATCACAACACGAGCAATCGGTGAACTACTTACCGTGAGATTTTCCAATTTTGATAAAAAGCCAAGATCAATTTTGGTTTCGTTTGCATTCGGATTGCCTGCCGGATTTTTTGGATAAGGAATTAAAATTTCTGTGGGAGATATCACTTCGGGAGTGACCGACATCTCTTGTGAGATGGTATCCACAATGTTTCCCAAAGTGGAATAATCTTTTTCAAGTAAAGTGAGTTTCACCGACTTCAATACAGGGGCACTTGCAATGGCCTTCTCTAGTATTGCACCCATAGGAACAAGACCCGTATTGGATCCTGATTTTTTATCCATTCCTTTGCCTTTTTTATCTTTTCCACCAAACACAAGTACACCGGAAGCAACTGCGATGGTTTCGCCATTACCTGCCTTGAGTGGGGATTGTAATAAGACCCCGCCTTCTAGTGAGCGGGCATCTCCCAGTGAACTTACCAAAACGTCAATTTTATCACCTTCTTTTAAATTGACAGGCACATTGGCAGTGATGAGAACAGAGGCAGTGTTTTTTGCATCCCTTAGATTCTTTTTGGTATTGACTCCGAGTCCTGCTAGGTAGTTTTGCAAAGCTTCTTCGGTAAGCGGGTTTTTTGTATCACCTGTTCCATTCAAACCCACAACCAAGCCAAAACCGGTCACTTGGTTTTCACGAACCGCATCAATCCGCGCAATGTCCTTTAGTTTGGTTTCCACTGCAAAACTTGGATTAAAAAATCCATTCAGTAAAATGAGTAAAATTATAATTCGTAATTTCATTATGGCTCACTCTCACCGAGTACACGTTTCATATTCTTAAGTAATATTTCTTGTTTTTCGGTATCACTCAGTTCTGCTTTTTCAGAAACCGACCCATCAGGATTTGTAATTCGTTTCATTTGGATATTAGGATTTTTTAATTCCTTCGGATTTAAGGTTCCCAAAAATTCAACTCGTAAATTAGCTACTAAGTCACTTGAGATGTATCTGTTTTTATCTAGGTCTTCAGGTGAGATGGTTCCTGAAAGACGAATCGAAATTCGTTCATCTTCCAAGTTAAAGGTTTTGCCACCTTCTAAATCTAAATTTCCAGAACCCGGATCTACACCCGTCACAATCACTGCCATAACACCGATTACCTTTCCACCTGTTTTGGATTTACCTACCTTCGAACGCATATAAGTTGCATTCGAGTTGTAAGCAGGAAGATCCGGGATGAGTTTTTTATCAGGAACTGTTTTTATATCATTATCAAAGGTTGCTTTGTATTCTGATTCATATTCCACACGAATTCCTTGTTTTAAAACAACTTTCACAACAGAACCAGGAGTTATCGATTTAGGATATGAATACGGATCTTTGTCCTTCCATAAAGAATCAGGGAACAAGCTGTTAGTGCCAGCGCATAAAACTAGAACGAAACCGAATAGAATTAAAAAATTCGAAACTGTTTTTTGATTTCTGAAAACATTCATCCGTTTTCTCCGAGTAAGCAGACTCCTTCTTTTTGCACACGAGCCTTTACAATTTTTTGCGAATACAAATTGAGTAGCGGGATTTCTTCTCCCACATTCCCAGAAGCAAGTGCCCTTGTTTTTAATTTCAGTAAAATATTGCCAGTTGTATAAACAAGTTGCACTTCCGAACCTCGTTCCACAGTGTGCAATAACCTAATTTGTTTTTTTTCAATGGCAGTGTCATAGGCAAGTAGGTTTAGCGAAGTTTTTCCGACAGGATTTTCCTCCACGAATTCTCGGTTGTGGTCCATAGTATAAAATTCACGGAGTTCTACATCATCTTCACTAATCACTTGTTTTGCGGGAACTTCTTTTGTAGTAAAATAGGCTTTTCTTTTTTCCTCAATGAGAAAAGATACGGATTCGGAATGAACTAATTTTCCCGAATGGTAAAAATCAAGAGGGAGGATTCGTTTTCCACCATGCAAATTTTTACCCGTTTTGCGAAATTTAAAGTCAGCGCCACGAACCACTGGCAATTTTTCTTTCTCAGCGTAGAATTTATAGTTTGAGAGAATCATGTTTTGTTCTGTGCCCAATTCGTTCTTCAAAGAGTTTACCAAAAAATCACCAGTAACACTTTCCGTAAGTGGAATGATCATGGCATCCCGACCCAAAACTTCGATTTCGAAATTTTCTATTTTGGACGACTGAAGAATTTGATCAAGATAAGATTTTAATTCTTCAGGCCTTACAATTTTTGGTTCTTCCAATTTTTTATAAACGACCGGGTTCCAATCCTTTTTCCAATTGGAAATATCACTAAGCCTCACTTCGTCTGTTGTCACAAGGGATTTGGGTTTTAAGTAAATCCTTTCCGTGGCGGCAAAAACATCAACTGCCAAAACCAGAGAAATGAATAAAAACAAACGAATCATTGTTAACGTTTTAAACCAATCGCCGTAGAAAGCATGTTATCCGAAGTTTGGATGGTTTTACTATTGGATTCGTAGGCTCTTTGGGCCACGATCATATTCACCATCTCTTCCACAATTTTTACGTTACTCATTTCCAAAAAACCTTGTAATACGCTACCATACCCTTCTTGGGATGGCATTCCTGGGATCTCAGGACCAGAAGCAACGGTTTCACGGAATAGGTTTTTTCCCACTGCTTGCAAACCTGCCGGGTTCACAAACCGGTACAATTCCAATTGCCCAATGGTTGTGGGTCTGATGTCATTTCCGATTTTTACTGTCACCTCTCCCTCTTCCGAAACCATAAGGGTATTGAGGATGGCATTTTCAGGAAGGATGATGGGTGGCTCAAGTAAATAACCATTGGAGGTAACCACTTGTTGGTTTGAATCGATTTTATAAGAGCCGTCTCTTGAGTAAGCAAAAGTTCCGTCTGGCATTTGGATTTTAAAGAATGCCATCTCACCCGTAAGTGCTAAGTCGAGTTTATTGCCTGTGGCTTGGAATGAGCCAATTTCGAATAACTTTTGTGTGGCGGCCACCTTCACACCATGACCCACATTCACACCTGTAGGAATTTCGGAGACAGAGGTAGCTGGTGTGCCCGCAAGCACTTGGTGTTGGTAAACGAGGTCTTCAAAATCAACACGGTTCTTTTTAAAACCAGTGGTGTTTACGTTTGCCAAGTTATTGGCCACCGTATCGATATGGAATTGTTGGGCGATCATACCCGTGGCACCAGTCCAAAGTGATCTCATCATAAAGTGCTACCTCTATGAAATCTATCGGATGGATTACAAAAAAGCTAAGTGCCTTTTTTTTAAATTATGTCTTATTTTCCCGTGCTTCCAAAACCGCCAGCCCCACGGCTCGTTTCATCCAAATCGGGAACCACCACCGTTTCCATTTGTTCCACTCTTTGGACAACAAGTTGTGCAATCCGAGTTCCAGGTTCCAAAACAAAATCAGATTCGCCTAAATTGAGGAGGGGCACGAAGATCTCGCCCCGGTAATCGGAATCGACTGTGCCTGGGCTATTGGGCATGAGAATCTGATTCTTTGTGGAAAACCCAGACCTCGGCCTCACTTGGGCTTCAAAACCCTCAGGGATGGCCATGGCAAGCCCCGTTGGAACGAAGACAACCTTATCCTTAGGCAAAAGGAGATTTTCTGTCAGACAGGCACTCAAATCCATTCCTGCGGACCCGGGTGTTTGGTACTTGGGGATGGCCGCCCCTTCTCTCAAAATCTTAATATGAACTTGTTTCGTCATAATTACCTAACGTTTGTCAGTTTATAAATGAGTGGGAATCTTCGCAAATTGGCTTTCTGTCATATCACCCACACAAGACAAATGGAATTTGTCAATTTGAAAGCTGTCCCGTGCCAGTGCGTTCAGTTCGTCCAAACTGACCGAACGAATGGCACGCATCCTCTCTTCGAGTGAGAAATAGGTTCCATAATAAATCTCTTGCAGACCAATATTGTTCATTCGGTTTTCTGGGAGTTCATATCCGATGGCCATACCCCCCATTTGGTTTGAGATGGCGTCTTCCAATTCTTTCTTAGTAAACCCTTGTTTGGCGATTGTATCCAATTCTTTCAAAACGAGGGAAATACATTTGTTTGCCTTCTCTTTGGATGTGGCACAGGAAATAGAAAATAGACCAGTAGTTTTGTAGTAAGATGGAAAGGAATAAATACTATAACAAAGCCCTTCTTTTTCGCGGATGTTTTGGAAAAGCCTGCTCGCCATCCCACCGCCAAGGATAGTGGAAAGGAGTTGGGTTGTGGTCACCGTTTTGTAATCACGTTTATGCCCTTTGGCTCCGAGCATGATATTGAATTGTTCGATTTTACGGCGTTCCAAATGTTTTGTATAATTTTTTTTTGGTTCTGGAATGGTTGTGATGGTCACATCCTTACCTTTTGGATTTCCAAAGGAAAAATATTTATTTGTGAGATCCAAAACCTGGTTCCATGAAAAATTTCCAGAAACACTCACCACCATATTTTTGGGGAAGTAGTGTTTTTCATAAAAATCCCTGATGGATTTTTTTGTTACACCATTGACTGAACTTTTGGTTCCTATGATATCACGCCCGTAAGGCGATTTTCCAAATATATTTCTAAAATAATAATCATACACAAAATCATCAGGTGCGTCTTCATAGGAACGCATCTCTTCGATGATCACTTGTTTTTCGGTCTTTAGGTCTTCTGCACGGAGGAGCGGCCGGTAAAGCATATCCGATAGAATATCAAAGGCAAGTTCGGCTTTGTCTTTGATGGCCACAACATAATATTGGGTGTATTCACGACTCGTGGATCCGTTTAAGATACCCCCCACCCTTTCAATTTCTTCGGCAATTTCTTTGGATGTACGGGTTTCCGTATCCTTAAACAACATATGTTCAAGGAAATGGAAGTATCCATGTTCTTTGTTTGTTTCGGCAAGGCTTCCTTGTTTTAGAAACACACCCACACCCATTGAGGCTGCGTGTTTCATGGGTTGGAATAAAACAGTGAGACCGTTCGGGAGGGTGGCTCGTAAAATTTCATTCGAAACTTTCATCTGCAAGTACCCCTTTCGATTTTTTGATTGGTTTTAGTGTTTGAACCCCTGGTGACCCAGAGGTTCTTTTTACTTTATTCTCCGAGGAGAACGTCTTTTCGAGAAAGGTCAATTTTGCCCATTTTATCCACAGAAATCACTTTCACTTGGATTTTTTGGCCTTCGGAAACAATGTCTCTCACCGATTGGACTCGTTTGACATCCAATTTAGAGATATGACAAAGACCTTCCTTACCTGGTAAAATCTCCACAAAAGCACCAAAATCAGCAATGCGTTTGATGACACCTTCGTAGATTTTCCCCACTTCGATTTCTTCAAAGATACCATCAATCATGGCAATGGCCTTTTCTTTGGCTTCTTCACTTGGAGAGGCAATCGTAACCTTACCCGTGTCATCCACAGAAATTTCAGAACCAGAGTGTTCAATGATGGAACGAATCATCTTTCCACCAGGACCAATGAGTTCACCAATCCGGTCTTTTGGAATGTTCTTTAAAGTGATTCGAGGTGCATTGAGAGAAAGATTTCCTTTCACAGCAGAAATGGATTTGTTCATCTCACCTAGGATATGGTCTCTTCCCACTTGCGCTTGTTCAATGGCTTTTTGCAAAACTTCCAAACCAAGACCGTTGACTTTTAGATCCATCTGGAAGGCAGTGATACCTTTTTTGGTTCCTGCCAGTTTAAAGTCCATATCCCCAAAATGGTCTTCGATACCAGCAATGTCAGAAAGAACAGCAAACCTGCCCTTCTCATCACTGAAAAGACCCATGGCAATTCCTGAAACAGGACTGGAAATCGGAACCCCACCCGCCATGAGAGCCAATGTTCCTGAACAAACAGATGCCATAGAGGAAGAACCATTGGACTCCAAAATTTCGGAAACCACTCGGATCACATATGGAAAGTCAGTTTGTGTTGGGAGGACTTTTTTTAAGGCACGTTCTGCTAGATTACCGTGACCAATCTCACGACGACCAGGTCCTGAGTTCCGTCTCACTTCCCCAACGGAAAACGCAGGGAAATTATAGTGCAACATGAAGTTCTTTTCTTTGGAACCTTCCAAAGTTTCGTATCTTTGGTTGTCCGAAGTTGTACCCAAAGTCACAACACCCAAAGATTGGGTTTGGCCACGAGTGAATACGGCCGAACCATGTGGCCCAGGGAGGACGTCAATTTCACATGAGATCTGGCGGATTTCATCCGTTTTACGACCATCAAAACGAATGCCTTCGCCGAGTACGAGTTCACGGACCACTTCGTATTCCAACTCATGCAAATAATGTTTGATGTCTTTTGATTTGTCTTCTGGAGCCAGCAACTCTTTAAAATGAGCGACTGTTTCTTGGTTGATTTTTTTTATGTCTTCGTTTCGTTTTGCTTTATCGGAGTTTTTATTGGCAACCGTCAAACGATCGTAAGCAAATGCTCGGATTTTATCATGGAGATCTTTGTCTGGCGTTTTTAAAACCACTTCCTTTTTCACAGATCCGTGTTTGATCGCAAGTTGTTCTTGCATCTCCACAGCTGTTTTTAGGTGGCCTTGGGCAAAACGGAGAGCGTCCATCATATCATCTTTGGAGATTTCGTTTGCTTCCCCTTCGATCATAACAATGGCGTCTTTTGTGCCTGCAACGGTTAAGTCCAAATCGGATTTTGAAATTTCTTCGTTGGTTGGGTTTAGAATGAATTCACCTGCGATCCGACCAATACGAGCACCTGCAATTGGTCCCGCAAAAGGAATGTTCGAAACAGAAAGAGCCGCAGATGCTGCTGATATGGCATGACCTGCAACTGACACTTGTTTGTCGGCAGATAAAACTTGTACCAAAAGTTGTACTTCTGAGAAGTAACCTTCTGGAAACATTGGCCTTATGGGCCTGTCAATGATTCGGGATAATAAAACTTCGTGTTCGGCAGGTTTGGCTTCCCGTTTGAAATAACCACCAGGGAAACGACCAACGGAATAGGCTTTCTCCGTATATTCGCAAGTTAGGGGAAAAAAATCTTGGCCTTCTTTTGGTTCATCCGCCGCACAAACCGTGGCGAGTAAAACTAGATTTCCAGTTTTGTATACGACCGCACCGTGCGCCTGTTTGGCCCACTTGCCGGTCTCGAGGGTGATAGAATCTCTACCCCAAGTACCAGTGAACTCTGTAGCCATAGGAATTACTTCCTAAGGCCGAGTTTTTCAATCAGCTTTTTGTAACTCTCAGTATTGGAACGTTTGAGGTATTCCAAAAGGCTCTTTCTTTGGTTCACGAGGGCTATGAGACCACGACGTGAGTGAAAATCTTTTTTGTTTACCTTGAAATGTTCAGTAAGGTCTTTGATACGGGAGTCTAGAAGAGCGATTTGTACTTCTGCAGAACCTGTGTCATTTGGTTTGCTACCGAATGTAGCAATGATCTGCTGTTTTTGTTCTTTGGTGATCATATTTCTTCCAAAATCTAAAATGCTTCCATTTAGAAAACATAATTTTCTCTGGTGTGGTCAAAAAATACTTTGCGGTAGCGGTAGGGTAAATGGGAAGGTTTGGATTCGTAAGTACACCAAGCCAAAATTTGGTCTGAATCCCCATCCAAAAGATAAAAGCCGTGTTCTGCACCGTCAGGCAAACGATCCCAAAGATAACCTCCATGGATGACCGCTTTTTTTTCCATATTGTCGAGCGTCCGGGCTGGCAATGGAAATACCTCCCTCCAATCCTTTTTATCGGAGAGTTCCACCTGGTCTCCGTCCTTTGCCCATTCCAAACGGTAATCACCGATAGTCTCTCGTTTCAAACTACTTAGATGCATGGGGAGATCCCAAAGTAGAGAGAGATCTTGGACAATTTTTCGGATATAGGTTCCCGAACTCACATGAACTCGGAAACTAAAACCAATTTCGTTTCGGTCTACAATCTCCACGGAATGGATCTGGATACTTCTTTTTTTTTCGGCCACTTCCACACCAGACCGAACCAAATCAGATTGGCGAAAGCCCCCTACTTTGAGAGCCGAAATCTTCGGTGCATTTTGGGATTTCCAACCAAGGATTTGGCTTAGTTCGGCGTCCAAGCGGGTTTTTGTAAATTCACTTCGGAACCGAGACAAAGCCAAGGATTCGTCCCCTGGTTCCACCCCACCATCAGGATCACCAGAATCGGTACGATGTCCAACTTCTACTTGCGCCAGGTAAGTTTTGTCTTTGCCGAGAAAAATTTGTGAAAAGGCTGTGTAGTGGCCAAAGGGTAAAATGAGTAGGCCTTCTGCAAAACGGTCAAGTGTACCCGTATGCCCCATAGATTTTAAATTTAACCTACGTTTGATTTTTAAAACAAGGTCAGAACTTGTGATGCCTCCAGGTTTGTTGACGAAGAAAAATCCTGATGAAAGATCCAAACCTTCCCTCACTTACCAAACAAACCTAATTCGTTTTGTCCTCGACCGCACCTTCGTCCCAACTTTTTGTCTCTGGTGTGTCTACCTGTTCGGAACCGGATTCGTTTGGATGCAATTCTTCAAACAGAGTTTTTGGTTTGGATTCATCGATGAGTTTTATCACATCCAAACTTTTGATGTACTGGTTGTCCCATACAAAACTAAAACGAGGGTTCGTGTGTAAATGTAGGTTTTTACCAACGAGAGAGGATAGATAACCCGCCGAAGACACAAGACCTTGGGTGAGTTTTTTCCGTTCGTTGTTATTACAAATGGCTGTGAAATAAATTTTGGCGTGTTTGAGGTCGTCTGTCAGTTCGATTCGGTGAAAGCTCGGTAAAAAGACCCGAGGGTCTTTTACCTTACCTTCCAAAATCGCCATTGAAAGCAAACGAATGATCTCGGATTCGAGCTTCTTCTTTCGAATCGGATTCATTCGCCTAACCTACAGCTTACGAGCAATCTCGCGGATTTCGTAAACTTCGATTTCATCACCCACTTCAAAGTCGTTGAATCCATCGAGTAAGATACCGCATTCAAAACCAGTGAGAACATCAGCCACATCGTCTTTCATACGTTTGAGGTTTTTGAGTTTTCCTTCCCACAAAATTTCGCCAGACTTGCTCGAAATCACACGGACACTGGATTGTTTGGTGACCTTTCCTGATTTAACCATACAACCCGCAATGTTTCCAACCTTAGAAATTTTGAACACGTCACGGATTTCAACTTTACCGATGACATTTTCGACTTTTTCAGGTTCGAGCATTCCTTCCATGGAAGCTTTCACTTCATTGACCACATCGTAAATGATGCTATAGTATTTGATTTCTACTTTTTCTTTTTCAGCAAGCGACACAGTCTTCGGATTGGCTCTCGTATGGAAACCAATGACGATGGCATTGGATGCCGATGCCAAGATGATATCAGAATCAACTATGGCTCCCGTTCCCGCATGGATGACGTTCAACCGAACATCCACAGTGGAAAGTTTTTCCAAGGCTTCTTTGACAGCTTCTGTTGAACCACGAACGTCCGCTTTGATGATGACTTTGAGTTCTTTGAGAGCACCTTGTTTGATGATCTCACTCATATTGTCTAGGGTCACACGAGTGGAAGTGTTCTTCGACTGACCCAGTCTTTCGTAGTCTTGTCTACTATGAGAGATGGTGCGAGCTTCTTTGTCATCGATGACCACATCAAATGGCGCACCCGCATCAGGTACTCCATCAAGACCAGTTACGAGAGCTGGAAAGGAAGGCCCTGCTTCTCGGATGGAATTACCCAAATCGTCATACATGGCACGAACACGACCAGCATGAACCCCTGCAACAAAGGCGTCACCCACACGGAGGGTTCCGTTTTGGATGAGGACAGTGGCCACAGCACCACGACCTGGATCGAGTTTCGCTTCCACTATGGTTCCTTTGGCACGTCGTTTCGGATTGGCTTTGTGGTCGAGTAACTCTGCTTGGATAAGGATCATCTCAAGGAGTTTGTCGATTCCAATATTATTCTTTGCTGATATATCGCAAAAGATAGTGGTTCCACCCCATTCTTCCGGCTGTAAACCATAATTGGCAAGTTCTTGCCTCACCTTTTCAGGATTGGCAGCCGGTAGATCAATTTTATTGACCGCTACAATGATGGGAACTTCAGCTTCTTTCGCATGGTTGATGGCTTCCACAGTTTGTGGCATCACACCGTCGTCGGCTGCCACAACAAGGACAACAATGTCCGTAACAGATGCACCACGTGCCCTCATCGATGTGAAGGCCTCGTGACCTGGTGTATCGAGGAAAGCAATTTTACCGCGGTTGGTTTCTACTTGGTAGGCACCGATATGTTGTGTGATTCCACCAGATTCACCTTCTGCAACCCGAGACGAACGGATTGTATCCAAAAGTTTTGTTTTACCATGGTCAACGTGACCCATGATGGTAACCACTGGTGGCCTTGTGATGTAATCTTCAGGTGCATCTTTTTCTTCTTCTATGACAGTTTCATCATAAAGCGAAACAATTTTCACCTTACAACCGTAATCGTCAGCGAGGATGGATGCCGTTTCTGCATCGATTACATTATTGATTGTCACCATCATTCCCATTTTCATGAGTTTGGCGATGACTTCACCTGGTTTGAGATTGAGTTTTTTTGCAATCTCACCCACTTGGATGTTTTCTAAAATAGAGATCTCTTTGGGAACAGCGGCCAGTGCCGCAGCCTGTGCCTTTTGTTTGCGAAAACTTTGTTTAAAAAATTTGGTGTTTTCGTTTTCTTCACGACCACCCTTTTCCTTATCAAAGACTTTCTTTTTGCCCGCACTCCCTGAGCCACCGGGAGGACCACCCGCACCAAACGGGGCATCGCCCATTGGTTTCGAGCCTTGACCTGGTCCACCGCCTTGCCCGATTGGTCTCGCACCTCGGTTACCTTGGTAGCCTGTTCCGCCACCTTGGCCTGGTCCCCGGTTGCCTTGGTAGCCTGTTCCACCACCTTGGCCTGGTCCTCGGTTGCCTTGGTAGCCTGTTCCACCACCTTGGCCTGGTCCTCGGTTGCCTTGGTAACCGCCGCCGCCTTGGCCTGGTCCTCGGTTGCCTTGGTAACCGCCGCCGCCTTGGCCTGGTCCTCGGTTGCCTTGGTAACCGCCGCCGCCTTGGCCTGGTCCTCGATTGCCTTGGTAACCGCCACCGCCTTGGCCACCATCTGGCCTTGGAGGCCTCGGTGCCACAGGGCGTGAAACAATGGGATTACGGTCTTCTTTCTTAAAATAACCTTGGTTTCCACCTTGCCCCTTCCGATCGTCAGACCGAAAACCGGGTGAGGACGTGTCGCCAGAAAGAATGGATTCGGGTTTGCGATCCACCTGTGGACGTTCCCTTTCAGGGGGTTGTTCTATCTTTCGTTCTGGACGAGAAACAATCGGAGAGGCCTGAGAAGGAGCTTGCGGGCCTGAGCCTGCACCTAACCCTTGTCTTTTGGCCTCTTCGCGGATGAGTTCATTCAAATCTTTCTTTTTATCAGGACTTGACATAGAAGGAGATTTCCCTTCTTGCGGGGCGCCACCAGTGCTCGCTCCACTTGCCTCTTTTTTTTCACTGGCTGCAGCCGGCTTTTTTTTGATGACCAATTTTTTTTTGGACTTATCGCCGCTTGCCCCTTGTTGGAGGGTTTCTTTAATCGATTTTTGCTCTTCCATACTATGCCTTAAAACTTAACCCTCTTCTACCCATTCAATGGACTCACGTAAGAGTCGCAAAATTTGATCCGCTGTGGTTCTACCGATCCCAGAAATGGACGATAGTTCTTCTGGGCTGAATTCGAGAAGGTTTTCCACATTTTTGACACCACCCGCTTCGAGTAGGCCAATGATCCGAGGTGTAAGACCAGGAATTTCAGAAAGTGGAGTGAGGTCGTCGTTATCATCTCCCTCTCCGTCTTGCCCTTGTTCGCTGTCTTCCGCTTCTTCCCAAGCTTCTTGTTGTGCATTGAAAAGTCGGTCTAATTTTTCCCTCGCTTCTGGCGAAGCCAATTCCTGATTGTATTGCGATATGGTTTTGATATCGATCTTAAAACCCGAAAGTTGACTTACGAGTTTTACATTGGATCCGTTGATACCAATTGCCAGGGAAAGTGACTCGTCAGGAACGATGACAAGCGCATCCCCCCGTTTTCTGTCCACATGAACTTCCACAGGTTTTGCAGGGGAGATCGCATTGGAAATGAAAACGCTTGGTTCTTCCGAATGGAGGACAATGTCTATCCTTTCATTGCCAAGTTCGCGGACAATGGCCTGGATCCTCACACCCTTCATACCCACACAAGCTCCCACTGGGTCAACATCCGATTTACTTGTGGTCACTACCACTTTGGTTCGAAAAGAAGGGATTCTTGCCACGTCTCTGATTTCAACAATGCCATCATACACTTCTGGAATTTCCATCTCAAAGAGTTTTTTCACAAAATCACCCGAAGCTCGGGAGAGTGTGATGACTGGCATTGGCTCGCGGGGTCTGAGTTCCACTCTGGAGATGATGGCTTTGAGGCGATCACCTTGTCGGTATTTTTCCCCCGGGTTTTGGTCTTTTTTGAGCATAATGCCCTCAACCTTACCCAGATCGATACTCATGATGTCTTTTTTCCAACGTTGGAAGTAACCGTGTGTGAGTTCTCCCTCTTTGGATTTGTACTCTTGGTACAAAAGTTCCTTTTCCATATCCCGCAGTCTTTGGAAGACCATTTGTTTCGCCTGGCTGGAAAGTACCCGTGAAAGGTCTTGCGGTTTTTCAAATACCCGGATTTGGGAACCAACAGACGCCGTGGCATCGAGTTTGGTTGCTTCCTCAAGTGAAATTTCCAAAGGATTTGTGGTTTGTCCTTCCACTACATCCCGCAGGACAGATACGATGATTTCATTTTTATTGTCGGAGCCAAAATCCACTTGGCACCTGTCATCCGATTCTGCCTCAAGACCCACCTTTTTACGGTAAGCAGTGAGTAAGGAATCGCGGATGACCCCAAGTACAAGGTCTCTGTCCAAGGACTTATCCTGGCAGAATTGTTGGATGGCTTCGAAGAGGCCAATTTCTTTCGTTGCTTGTTTTGTAGCCATAGTCTTATATTTCTAAATACAAATTTCCCTTACGTATTTCCGATATGGGGATTGAGACAGTTTTTTGGTTCTTCTTGTGCCTTGTTTTGCGGTCATACAAGGTAAGTTCGATCGAATCCCCAACCAAAGGTCCCAAACGATAGATTCGTTTTTCCCATTTCCCATTTTCCAATGGAACTTCTAATTTCGCCAAAAGCCCCTGGAACCGACTAAAATCCTCAGGTAGACGCAGAACACGCTCTGCTCCTGCTGAGGAGACTTGGAGAGTGAAGTCAAAATCCTCTCCCCATAGATCCATCTCCTCTTTGAGTCTCTTTGATACAGTCTCACAATCCGAAAGACTGGCCGAACCAGTTTTGTCTGCAAGGTGATCAAGCGTTATCTCAATGAGGGCGTGGTTTTTCCGATTCTGTACTTGGAGCGAAAAAAGCGCTAGAGGTGGTTCGAGAACGCGTTGTATAAGTTCTCTGATGTTTTCCTCGGTATATACCAAACCATTTCCAAAAAGATTCCAATAGGAATCTTGTATAAGAGACCCAGCCCATGTTAAAATTTAACGGAGCTCCTGTCAAGTTAGGAAAAGCGAGTTGTCCTGTAAATAAAAAATTAGGGAATGGAAGTTGTATCATGCGAATCCTCTTAGCACTTTGCCTACTCTTTTCCTTTTCCTGCCTCCGCTTTCGGGTGGAGAATTTAAATGAAGAGATTTTATTCCGAATCCCCCTCGGTGCCACCCCGGAATCCTTCGAAGGTGTGGTTGTGAACCAAGTTTTGACCAATGTCCCACTCACCATTCCCACAGCATCCAATGTGAGTGCCCTAGCGGACAACAAACAATCAGTCATCAAACTTTTTGACCGCAATGGCCGACTGGATGCCACCATTGGAAACCCCGAATTCAAATCAGCGCTAGGGATTCCGCACTATCCTTTCCGGTTCGGTGGAATTGGAACCATCGCCCTCAATGAAGATGGAGATCTGATTGTCCAAAATCGCATTTCCGCCAAAGGAATGGAACTGCCGCAAGGGCAGGAAAATGTTTATAAAACCTATAGCGGGGCATTTTCCACCCAGGGAGCCACGGTTCTACCTTCCTTCATCGTACAAATCACCCAAAAAGGGGTGGTCGAATTTATGCTTGGGGCATCGGGCAAAAACACAGAACCCTTTCGTTATATAGAATACATCCTCCCTGGTGACGGCGAAAAACTCTTCGTTTACCATAGGATTGCCGAAGAAATGAGGCTTTCCTATTTTGAGGAGGGGGAACTGAAAGGGAATCTAAAAGAATCAAACCTCCCCGTATTTGTGAGTGCCGAAGCTAAGGATTTTGACATCACCCTCGATAAACTTTTGCCCCATCCAGAAGGAGATTATATTTTGGGTTCCTTCAGTTATTATTCCAAAAAGGACAAACGGTTCAAATTCAGAAGGATATTTCGGTTCCAATACGACACCAAAGACTACCAAATGTTGAAAGAAATCCAGGATCCTTCGGAAATTTTATTTTCCATCCGCAATAACAACGAGTTTTATATTTGGGAAACAGAAGACGGAGGAAATTCCATCCGCCTGCAGGTTCACGACCAAAATGGAAACCATGTGAACAACAAACGAATTCCCTTCTCTCCCCCAAGAGGCCAATGGAGAGAAACTTACACAGATTCGTTTGATAATATCTTTTCTGTTCGGATCCGGGCTGGTGCTTTGGAAATTTATCGTTGGATCTAAATGAAATTTTATCCCCTATTTGATTCAGAAGAATCTAAAGAATTAGATAAAGTTTCATCCCAAGATCTTGGTTACAATGAAACCACACTCATGGGAATGGCGGCCGTCTCTGTTTACCATGCAAACGAAGATTTATGGAGCACGGCAAATTCCATTTTTATTGTTTGTGGGACAGGTGGTAATGGTGGGGATGGATACGCCCTCGCCCAGATTTTATTCCAAGAAGGACATTCTGTATTTTGTTTTGGAGAAACACCGACCAAACAAAAAGCAGCAGAGTTTTACCATTCCCTATGCCAGAAAACGGGCGTTAAACTATTTTCTCTTTCCGAACTTACAACTCAGTTAGACAAAAATGAGGACGAATCGGTTCTACTCGTAGACGCAATCCTAGGTATCGGATTCAAACCACCCCTCAAAAAAAATTTGGATACAATCATCCAATTATTAAACGACCACCCTTCTATCTTTTATACAATTGCTTTGGACACACCCAGTGGGTGGGCTTGTGAAATGGATTCTAATTTTATCATCGCCGATAGCATTGAAGAACTAGGAACACGAAAATGGGAAAATATAGGTTACATCCATGAGAGCGGGAGTGTCATACCCAGGTATTATGAAAGCATAGGATTTCCAACAAAAACACATACCAATCTTAATAATTTCAGCAGACGATTCTATTTAGAACCAGATTTGGAAGGAGCACTGCAAACCGCCAAACGAAAAACAAACGATCATAAATATAGCGCTGGTTCTGCTGTATTTTACGGTGGAGATTCGGGTATGGAAGGAGCCATTTTACTTTCCGAACGAGCATTTTCAGCCCTAGGTGGTGGGATTTCAAAAATCGGATCTCCCTCTCTCCAAATCCAAAATTTGGTTTTGAAAGACGATCTTTCAAAGATGGCCATGTCAACCTCCCTACTCAATTTTTTGAAGGATCCATTTTGTGCCAAAACTAAATCCATCCTCGTTGGCCCAGGTCTCACGGAATACCCAAAAGAATTGGAGGGATACAGGTTTGCACCGGGAGTCCGTTTGGTTTTGGATGCGGGTGCCATACCTAAATCCACAGACAGTTTGCCTTTTGCAGATGAAATCCTACTCACTCCCCACACAGGAGAATTCTATCAGATGACCGGTTTCAAAACAGGTTCCATCCAATCGGCTTACAAACCTTTAAAAGAGTATTGTAAAAAAAACCAAGTGAATGTATTACTCAAATCTTATGTGAGTTTACTTATGACAAAAGAGGAAGAAGTATTTGTTTGGGAGTCACCTAATCCTAGATTATCGGTAATGGGGAGTGGAGATCTACTGGCAGGAATCATCATAAGATATTTCGCTTTGGGTTTGCCTGTTGTAAATTCTGTACATTTTGCACTTTCGCTATTAGAACATTCACGTGAAATGAAAGTAGAAAACCCTAGCGCGCACCAAATCCTAAACTCAATGATTGGTATTTTATAATATGGGAAAGGGTTACCACTCCAAATCTCCTGAAGAGTTCAGAAACTATCTGAAAGAAATCGGCAAGGAGAACAAAAAATCTCGGTGGCGACAGATTGTGATGATCATCGATTTGGTTCTTATCATTTTGATTTTTTATTTAGGGTTCAAAGCGCTGAACCCTGGAAGTTTTTCGGACCGATCCCAATCGCAAAAACAAGTTGTGGATGGATACCCAGTGTATTTAAGTTTGTCAAGGGAGGAGGATGACGCCTACCAAGGGTATTTTTTATTTATCGAAAATCAAACCAAAGATTTAATCGTAATGCCAAAACCAAATTGGGAAATGGAGTTTCGGATTACCACTCGGGATGGAAACCTATGTCATTCGGAAATTCCTGAATTCGAACAAAGAAAAATTCCAAACAATGCAAAAGGGTTTTTATACCACTCTATTTCCAAAACCAAACTTTGGAACCTAAACGAAGTTTGCCGAAAAGAAATTTTTGATGAGGACGCTTCGATCTTTCGTTCAAAATTCAAATCGTTGGATTTAGGATTTTATGCCCAAATGATCATTCAAACAGAGAACAGGCGCTATGTGTTCCCCATCAAACAAAAACCCTTTAAAAAACCTTAGGTCATTTTTTTAAATTTTTTTCGAGTAAATTCACTGTGGTTTCCAAAACTGTTTTCCGAGTGAAGTATTTGTCATTTGCCTGTATGAGAATCCAAGGTGCAATTGGTCTGTCTGTTCGCAAAAACATTTCCTCGGCTGCTTTTTCATACAACGCCCACTTTTCTCGATTTCGATAATCTTCC
This sequence comes from Leptospira sp. 96542, assembly GCA_029310945.1. Classification (GTDB taxonomy): domain Bacteria; phylum Spirochaetota; class Leptospiria; order Leptospirales; family Leptospiraceae; genus Leptospira_A. The sequence goes on along the minus strand of JARJFC010000003.1, from coordinate 45,856 downwards.
TCCGTTAGTTTCCAACGTTTGAGCGGGTCGTTCTTCCTCGCATCAAACCGAACGAGTTGTTCTTCTTTTGAAATATGGAGCCAAAATTTAATGATGATGGTTCCAAAGGCATGGAGTTGTTCTTCAAATAAACAAATTTCAGAGTATGCTCTCGACCATTCATCTTGCGTGGCAAAACCTTCCACCCTTTCCACGAGCACACGCCCGTAATGCGAACGATCCAAAATCCCCAAATGGCCACGTTTGGGAATTCTATTCCAAAACCTCCAAAGATAATTATGCGCTTTTTCCTCTGCGGTGGGAGCTGCGATGTTATGCACTTCATAAAGCCTTGGATCGATGTCTTGGGTGAGCCTTCGGATGGAACCACCCTTACCTGCTGCGTCCCAACCTTCAAAAACAATGAGAATGGGTCTTTTTTGGGTATTGGCTTCAAAAACGAGGAAACGTAGTTTTTCTTGTAAACCGTTCATTTTGTCTTTATAGGTTTGGTAATCCAAAGTTTGGTTCATATCCAATTCAGAAAACTTTAACGGGCGTTTATTAATATAAATGGGTTTCATGGTATGAGCTCAGCTCCTTTGTTTAAACCATTTAGTACTTCATTGGAATTAAAAGATAAGATAGACTCCATTCGTTTGATGATGGATTCTAAAATAAAAATCCGAGCTTCTTCTTTTTTATCTGCAGGCAAAACCACCCATGGAGAATCTTCAGTATTTGAAATTTCTAAGATCGAATCAAATATTTCAAAATATCGATTATAGTGTTTGCCTTGGTCTTTGTCGAAGGGGGAAAGCTCCCATAATTTCTTTTTGTCTTTGGAATCTTCTAGCCTTCTTTTTTGTTCCTTTTTAGAAAGATGCATAAAAAATTTATGTATATAAATTTTATCCTTACTCAGAATTCGTTCTGTATTGAGGATTGATAGTAACCTTTGGTTGACCTCAAATTCGGAAATTTCTTTTTGGGACTTTAAAAACGACAAACGACTATAATACGAATTCAGGTAAAATAAAACTTCACCAAACCTAGGCAATACCTTCCAAAAATTCCATAAAAATGGATACCCCCTGTCTTCAGAAAGATGCACATAGGGCGAATGCACTTTGAATTTTCGGGGATCAAGCCTCTCAGTCAAAACCTGAAGTAACTTCCCTTTCCCACTAGACGCCCAACCTTCAATGAGAAAGATATGACCTATCTTTTGTTCGAAACTCTCTTTCTGCAAAAGAAAAAAACGCTCTTGTAAGCTGGCAATGTCTGTGGGGGCAAAACTAAGTTCGAGTTTTTTGGGGCAAGATTCTAAAATCACATCTGAGATTGATTCCGAACCAAAAAACTTTGCAAAGACTATTTTTTAAGAATTGGTGCAAAAATGTATTTTTTAAAGAAATAAATTAGCAGGTTTTGACCACCTAAGCTTGTTGTCGGAAAAATAAGTGCGGACAATCGTAAAAGATTCATTTCAGAATCAAAATCAAATGATGAATTTAGAAAGAGCAAAGGAAATTGCTGGGATTGCAATACTCACCTTAATCGAAAAATTTATGAACCAACCGACAATTTTCTTAGAGGAAAAACATTTACACAACGAATTTGATAGGATCATCAAAGATCTTTTATTGACTGAACAACTCCCGACTCACTCAAAAACCAAAGACGGCCATGACTTTCCGATAGTGATGAATGAATACACAACGATTAGTAAATTTAAAAAGGAGGATTCATTCCAAATGGTTTATGAAGACGATGGACATCCAGGCAGTATTGATTATGTAATGCTCGACGAAAACTGGATCCAAAAGAATACATATCTGACTTGCGTGAACAAAGATGAAGATAGTAGAAAACTAACTCGAAAACTGAGTGAAAATCCATATTTAGTGTCTGTCGAATTTAAATTCTTACATTTTGGTAAAGAGTATAAGTCTTATGATGAATTGCAAAATTCCAAAGAAATTTTCAAGGAAACGAAAGAGTCCAGACTAAAGAAAATAAAAAAAGAAATTTTAGAGGACGCCTGTAAACAATTACACGAAATTGTTCCTTCGCCCAATGTGGTCTACTTTAATTCCGAACTACCCTTGCCAGAGGAAGAAACTCTTGGGCTTTTGAAAGAAATTAAAAAGACTTTGGATGCCAAGAATTTAACTCTATGGTATGCACAAGCAGGGGTTAGCTACCGTTTTAAAACTGAAGAAAATTTTTATCACCTGAAAGAGTGAGTGGGTGAGGTTTGTAATGACCTTAAGTCACGAATTGGGAATCACTCATGGATTGTTAGGTAGATGGAAAAAAGTATTGGATCTGGAAATTCCCGAGAACGAAGATTTGAAAACGTCCTCTTCATACAAAGACTTTCGAAGGAAGGTCATAACATTGGAGGGATGTCAAAGTATTTATGTGTTTCGAAAAGCGGATACTATTCGTGGAGGAAACGTATCCCTTCCCCAAGGTCAATATAAAATATTCGATTGTCGGAAGAGATTCAACCAATCCATAAAGAATCAAGGCGTTGTATTTAGAAAGAACCGTGTTGCAAGAATCATGAGAAACAACGGAATTCGTACCATAATCATAATGAATTTTATTTCTATTCGTGCGTATATTTTTACTTAGAAACTTCACCTGTTCACATTAATCTAATTTCCATGTAGCATATTGTACACGGTTCGTTCCTGTACCATCAATCTAGACAACGACCCAAGTATCATTTCCGAAGGACACACCTTTCCATTGATTGTTAATGGCTGCTGTATTGCGAGAAATCCAATTGTTACCATCAATTGAAGTCATGATGCGATTGTTACCTGTAAAAGAAGCTGCCATAAACATTCCATTCGCATAATGTACTTCATACCATTCGTTTTGTTCTGAAGCAGAATGTGATGTCCAAGTGATACCATCAGTGGATGACATTACCCTGTTTGTCCCCGACCTCGCGACTGCAACAAACTTTCCCTTTCCGTATGTGACAGAACGCCAATCGTTTGACTCAGACTCCGTACGTTGTGTCCAATTGATTCCGTCGGTGGAAGTAGCTACTCGATTTGCTCCACTTCCTGCAACCGCCACGAATAGATTGTTTCCATAGGCAACACTACGCCAGGAGATTGCTGCAGGAGTGGCACGAGTAGTCCAATTGATGCCATCAGTTGATGTTGCCCAATCGCCTGTACTCGCAGTAGCGACAAATATTCCATTTCCAAATGTCACCCAATCAAATGTACTGGTTGGACCAGAGCGCGAGGTTCAATTGATGCCATCAGTTGAGCTCATAAATCGATTCGCACTTCCACCGCTAGAAAGAGCTACAAATATATTATTTCCATAAGCAACGCTTAACCATTGGCCAGCTTCTGAAGCTGACCTAGCAGTCCAAGTTTTTCCATCTAACGATGTCATAACTCGATTTGTTCCATCTTGCGAAACTGCCACAAATAAATTGTTTGCATGATTTATTCCTGCCCAAACATTTGCTTCGGTAGCTTGTGTTAGTGAAAAACTACTTAAAGTACATAGCTCAGGATTTGTCTCACATGTTTTTACGGGAGCTGGATTTAATAGGAAATAAGCTCCAAAGAGTAAAAGCGTATTGTCTTCTGATTTATTTTTACAAGAATAAGTGAATATGATTAATATACAGAATAGAATTGTTAGACGAATTAAAAATTTTGAAAAGATACGGAACACGTTCAACCTCAAAAAATTACAATAGATAAACTATTTTCATTCAGAAAGGAAGGTTTACGCAAGTAAATTAAACGACTTTAAAAACTATTTATTTCTATGGAAGTTAGTGAACAAATATGTCAATTGTTCAATCGAATTTCCATACTTTCTGCACATTTTGTTTGAATCTGCTAATATTTTTAAAAACGAATATAGGAATAATGGATTTGTACTTGCTTATTTTGGAACTGGTTCTCATCTACAAATTTTATTTTCCAAGTCTAGTTTTTGATTTGAATTCTTTTTTTGTCCGCAAGTTCCCCAGTTGAAAAAATCGAAGTCAATTCGAAATCAAAAAAGCATAGAAATATTAATTGAAATTAGAAGATTCCACAAGGGAAATCTGCTTTCTTAAGGTAGTCCGAGTAGTTCAAAAAGAACTAAGTGCAAGGGGAATCAAAGTCAGTTTTTACCCACTGTGGCAAAAATTATGCGAGAAGATGGGATTAAAACCCTTCCAGGTCGGCTTTCTTAAATAATTACTCCTTCCACCCTCTAGCCCGTTAGGCTAGACCACGCTTCCGCACTTCCCGCTGTTGGCTCAAGGGCTACACGGGGTCGTAATGATTTAAGCTCACAAAACTGTTCGATTCGATCTATTGTTTTTTTAAACTCTTATTTGTTAAACAAGGCTTTTGCCCTAGGAGGGAATCGACCTCGAACGCTTCCTTGGACTTCCTGTCCAAGCTACGCTCCCCAGCACGGCTTTGCTCGTCGCCTCCCTTCCAGGTCGGCTTTCTTAAATAATTACTCCCTCCACCCTCTAGCCCGTTAGGCTAGACCACGCTTCCGCACTTCCCGCTGTTGGCTCCAGTGCTACACGGGGTCGTAATGATTTAAGCTCACAAAACTGTTCGATTCGATCGATTGTTTCTTTAAACTCTTATTTGTTAAACGAGGCTTTTGCCCTAGGAGGGAATCGAACCCCCACTGTCGGTTCCGAAGACCGATGTTCTATCCGTTGAACTACCAGGGCGATGGGTAAGGTCAGGATATGGGGGCAAGGTTCTCAGGCAATTGATTTTTTTTAGACAGAAAGGAAGTCTGGACGATGGAATACAAAAGCCAAATCGTCCAGACCACGAGAACCAAACGCAGGATTAGGAAGAGAGAGTGGATGGGTTTGGCTTTTCCGGGAACGATGAAGGTATGAAGGTCTCCTGATTCGGCAATTTTTGAGCCAGGGATTTTCTTGCGGATGCTATCAAAGGCCTTTCGGAAATCAGCCAATCGGATGGAAGGGTCGAGAGAAAAATCGTTGGTGTAACGGAGAGATCCATCGTCACCAAACGTATAAAAGCGACTTTCCCAACCTAGGAAAGAAAATTCAGATGGGGCGTAACCTGTTTCATTTCGGATAAAAAAATAAATCTCTTTGGTTTGGTCTCGGAAGGAAGGGATTTGTCCTTCAAGTCGAATTTTCTCCCGACTGAATCCATCTTCATAAAAATCAGACCAGTCACCATATTGGAAAATCGTATCGCCCTTCTCCTTCCAAAGAATTCCTCCCAAATTGGGAAAACCGGCAAGTTGACTTTCAAATTCCTCTGCTTTTTTCGTCTGTGTTTCAAAATCCAAATTCTGGATAGAATGGGTTTGGATCAGATTTTTCAGTTGGATCCGCATCATTCTGATTTCCGACTGGTTTTTTTCGCGGATTCGTTTTCGAATTTCCTTCTCTTCTTTTGCCGAAGGACTTGAGAACATAAATTCAGCAACCGTGTCCAGTGCTTCTGTCAAAAATTCTTTTTCGGTGGAGGCTTGGAGGACAAAGGGAGTGAGAAAATATACAAAGTATAAAAAATAAGTTCTCATCTCTATTTTTATCGGAATCTTGGAATCCAATGATGAACTGTCCCATATGCCAAACCCATAAAAATCTAAAAAATCCAATTTTCGAAAATGAGAATTGGATCGTACGTGAAGCCGACAAAAATTTATCAGGCTACCTTTATTTGGAATCGAAAGTTCATCTTGAAACTTGGCTGGATTTAAATTTAAGCGCTTGGGAAAACCTGGGGAGAGCGCAGTTTGCAGCCGCCCAAATTCTATCTTCAAAGGGTTTATCCAAACTCTATATGGTTGCCATCGCAGAACAAGTCCCACATTTACATCTGCATTTTGTTCCAAGGTATGAAGGTCAGAAAAAAGGTTTGGATCATTTGGGAGAGGCTTTGGGATCTGGATTTTTTTTAAAAGAATAAATAGTTTATCTTTCAAAACTAAAACTTAATTTTTCCAGTTGGGCGCCTCGGAATTGTTATTTGACCAAAAATTCAAATAAGACCGACCGCGCTTTACGCTGCAATCTTTCCCATATATTCGGTGATGAAAAAATTTCAGAATCAGGAAAGGATTTCCGCTGCAATCGCTTGCGCAATGAAATTAATAATAATTTCAATTTTTAAAACTGTCTTCAAACTATAAATACAGCAAAATAAAAAATTGAATGAGATGTTCAAAATAAATAACAAATACCATGCGGCATCATAAAAACTCCCCAAACGAACACCTATCAAATGATATACGAATAAAACAATACGAATCCTCATTTTAGATAGATAGAGTGATAATATTGTAAATTTTCAATGCTTATACGAATACAAAATTCCATACTTTTACAATAGTTCTAATTCCAATTCTAATTTCTGAGCATGCGAAGATAAATCAAAAATGAGAATATTCTCTTGTCCTTACATAACATTCAAAAAGATTGAATTATAGAGGCACACGATGATAGAATGGGATTCGAAATATGAAACAAATATATCTGAAATTGATTCGCAACACAAAAAATTATTTAGACTCATCCACCAAATCGAAACAGTCTATGAAGAAAACAAAAATCATTTATCAGAAAAGTCTAAACTTTTGATCGACACAATATCAGAGTTGGAAGACTACACTCTCAGTCATTTTTTGATCGAAGAGAGAGTGATGGAATTAAACCAATACCCAGAACTAGAAACTCACAAAAAACAACACGATCAATTTACAGATAAAATCCTCGAACTCAAAGAAAAACTAAACCAATCAAATTTACTATCAAACAACAAAGACTTGGAAGTTTTTTTTGCAAACCTTATCCAGTTCCTGCGTAAATGGTTAACCCAGCACATACTGAAGGAAGACATGAGCTACAAACCGTTTATAAAATTCAATTTGTAAACATATTATACCGAATAATTCATCTATTCATCTATCCAAATATTCGGATATTCAGATTCTAAATTTCTAATTTGTCCTAAATCAATAATCACGATTCAATCATGGAATTCAATCTCCACGGTAACAATGATTTCTGGAGCCAATCTATGTAACTTTCTAGCCAACTCCCACCGAAACTAATTTATCTAGTTCCGACTGGTATTCGAGAGCACGCTGGTAACGTTTGGATTTTTGATACAACTGAACCAAAAGTTTTATCACAGGCATCACTTTTGGTTTCCTACTGTAAATACGCTCAGCCATATCAATCGCCTCTTCTATCATCCCTGCCTTTGCATACTCAATGGATCCTTCAAATATCACCTGTAATCCCGAAGGGTGTAGATTTGAAAACACTTCTGCGGCTTGCCCTGCGCCCTTATGATTTTTCAAAATTTTTTGCGCTTTAAACAAAAGTTTCCATAATGCAGGGTCTAAAGAGTTTTGATTTTCGACCTCATTTAGGAGAACCAAGGCCTCTTCGGCCTGGTTCTTCTTTAAAAGCTGGAGTGACTGGGCTAACACAGATTCATTTCTATACGTATCGACATTTCTCTCGGAGATAAACTTCAAACTCAAAAATGATAAATCGTCCGTTAACTCTCCCATAGACGACAATTTTTCACTTAACACTTGCAAGTCTCCCTTTGAAGTTTTAACAATGTCTAAAATAACACGATGGTCTTCATTCATTTGTTTTGATTGTAGATGATTTAAACTGTATTTCCAATCATCACGTCCATCTGAACCTATGATGATCGTATCTCCTGGGCGAATCCAAGCGGTTTCAATCCTCGCTTTTTCTCTCAGCATCCCCAGTTTAAAATTTGTGGCTTCTTCCGAGAGAAATCCCGCCTCACCTCCTCGCAACCGAACGGGAAAAGGATGTTCTGCATTGATATAATACATGAACCCATTTTCTTCATCGACAAGGCCAAGAATGAGAGACATAGACATAGAACCATCAAAACCTTCAAATACCTTATTCAAATCATTCAGTGCAACGCGTAACCAACGTTCGGGATAATAGCCAGAAAGAATCCCTTCCCGATGTGTACGTTCAATTAATGCACGAAAAGCAGTCCCAAATACCAACACACCGCCAGCTCCCTGCATCGATTTACCCATAGCGTCCCCGTTTGCAAAAACGGAATAATTTCGACCACGAAGTAAAATTTGATCTGCGACACAAATGTCCCCACCTAACTCGAACATTTTACCTTTAATTAGAAATGTTTTTTTCTGTTTTACGTATGACTTCACTTCCAAATTTTTTGAATTCACCCGAATGCCCGCCAAAGGTCTAATGAGTAAAGATGTTAGATAATAATCTCCATCTTGTTTGTCTTTTAATCGATTTACTTCACTGATTGCATCCTCATAAGAACGATTCAATGTCCTCAACATAAGTCCCGTTAAGAGAAGAACGGAAACTGCTGTGATTAAAAAATCTTCTTTCCTCGCTAACTCAGAAGAATAATCAGAGAAAAAACCTGGATAATGATTTTGCGATATATCAATTCCAAAAATGATAAGAACAAACATCACAATTGCTAACCAATCAAATTTTTTACCCAATATCAGCATATTAAGGATTAGTATTGGTGAAAATAACATAATATTGGCGCTAATGATCCCTCCACTATATTTAATTTGTAGAAGTGCTGTCATAGTACTTATAACAAAAGTAGGCAAAACTAGAATTTTAAACAAAGCAAGGAAACGCGCTAGGTAATAAAATAAAAACGCAAATATGAAGGCCACCCAAAGCGCAATGAGTCCTCCAGTTTCAAAACCCTCTCGGAAAAATTCAGAACCTAACCCCACCCCCATAGCAAAAATGCCCGCAAAAAGAGTTCCATTTAAGATCCTATGGCGCATAACAAATGTCTCTGTTGGTCCAAGTATGAATGAAACAAAACGAGAGAGATCACTCCGCAAACGAATCCAAAATAACCGAATCTTTCCAAACATGACGAGAATTCCCCTTCCAATGGTAAGTGCGTAGAACGAGATTAACCCAGCCCAACCATTGCCTAAAAATTCAGATATGACCAGGAATCCCTGTCAAGGAAGAAACCAAACACACGTCGAGTTTTAGGAAATTTTTTGACTAATTTGCGTTGTCCAGATTTTGACCTAAAGTGAACAGCGTTCTTAGTGGAATTAGAAACTTAGTGGAATTAGAAACTTGGTGAAATTAGAAACTTGGTGAAATTAGAAACTTGGTGAAATTAGAAACTTGGTGAAATTAGAAACTTAGTGAAATTGGAAACTTAGTGAAATTGGAAACTTAGTGAAATTGGAAACTTAGTGAAATTGGAAACTTAGTGAAATTAGAAACTTAGTGAAATTAGAAACTTAGTGAAATTAGAAACTTAGTGAAATTAGAAACTTAGTGAAATTAGAAACTTAGTGAAATTAGAAACTTAGTGAAATTAGAAACTTAGTGAAATTAGAAACTTAGTGAAAGAAATTGGAAACTTAGTGGAATTGGAAACTCAGTGGAATTGGAAACTTAGTGGAATTGGAAACTTAGTGAAATTGGAAACTTAGTGGAATTAGAAACTTAGTGGAATTAGAAACTTAGTGAAATTAGAAACTTAGTGGAATTGGAAAGTTAGCGAAATTGGAAACTCAGTGAAATTGGAAACTCAGTGAAATTGGAAACTTAGTGGAATTGGAAACTTAGTGGAATTGGAAACTCAGTGGAATTGGAAACTTAGTGGAATTGGAAACTTAGTGAAATTGGAAACTTATCTCACCAAGCGATTAGTCATTGCTACTTCGGTTTTCTGATATTTGCCGGAACACACCTAATTTAAATCGAATGATTTCTAATGACTCTCTAATCACTGCAGACCCCGTTGTACGATCAAGGGCTGTAGTCAATCGTAGAACAGTCGCAATCGAATGACAATAATATAAAGCAAAAGGTTTCACTTCCGTTTCCTTAATATTGGGAACGACTCTGAGTGTTGTTTTTACAATCAAATCTGCATACCGAAGAGTAACAGCATTGTCTTCGGCAACCAACTCAGGTATCGCTCGTGCCCCAGCCCACAAATTCGAGAGTGAATTGTCAGTAACAAAATATTTACGAAATTGTTTGAAAGCTTTTTCTGATGCAAATTCCAAATCTTCTAAACTTTCAACTTTATCTAAAATCTTTCTAGTTTTATCATACATAGTATCATAATAACCACTCATTATATAAAGGATAAGTGAAGTTTTGTTTGGAAAATATTGATAAAGAGACCCGATTTGAATTTTAGAAGTTAAGGCAATTTCACGCATACTAACAGATTCAATTCCCTTCTCTCCTATTAGCTTTTTCGCATTCTTCACTATGTATCCGAGCCTTTCTTTACTCCTTGTTTGAACCTGTTTACGAATCCCTTTTTCCATAATATTTATTTCTATTTAGAAGGATCGCAAACTATTTTTGGCCATGACAATATTGATACTCCTGGTGAATAATGCATTAAATCCAAATCTTCTCGGTTTATCGGATTTTTAAATATTGGAAACTGAATCGTACAAACATCTGCCAACAATTTGTATATAGTCCACGGTTTATGTTGGATACTGTATGAGATCAATTTTTTGCCCATGTCCTGATATAAAACGTAACGTTCTACGAGCCAAATATCAAAATCTGTTTTAGTTTCCATAAGCTCACCAACTTTATATTGGATAAAAACATGGTTTGGAAAATTCTTAGATTCAAACAAAAAATCGCAACCTAGCTCTCGTTTTATTTTAGGATGTTTTTATGGCAACCCTGATATAAAGTTTGCAAGTTTTAGTGCTAAAATTTTCTCTGCATCAATGATAAGAAAAAAAAACTCCTGGTTTGCCTTTGTGTATAACCTATGTTCTCAAATTGACTTCAAAAAAATTACGTCATTCCATTCTTGGTAAAATTGCCAGTTTCCATCCTTCGGTTTGAATGTGGAATGGGGAGATATAAAATCATCGGGGTTCATATTTTTCTAAATGAGACGGTGTCTGGAAAAGAATCTAAACTACAATCAAATGTAAAGACAAACAATGGAACCATTATTTTCAAACAAACGATCGATAAATTCACACAGAACGCTTTGAGGTGAGCCTTGTTTTAGTTATGAATAAAAACAAAAAATTTGAAAATCCAACTACATTCAAGAATCTTAAACTATAAAAGCGGAGAAAAGAATTCAATAATTTCTTTCCGATTTACGCTTGCCAATGAATCCCAAAATTTAAAAAATAGATACGTATGCCTCGTTCCGATCAGAATTCTAATTTTAACATAAGAAATGAGCTGAATCGTTTTCCAACCTATACATATTCCGCAAGTATCATCGCAGGTGAAATCAGAACAGAATGGACAACAGAAAATCTCAATCATATTTCAGGTTACAATTTGGATGAAATCACAAAACTTGGTGGTTGGATTCATGTGATATTGAAAGAGGACATTGGCATATTTGGTGAACGTATTGGCGAAATAATGAAAGGTTTACCAGGGATCATTGAATACCGAATCCGCACTAAGTCTGGGCAAACGAAATGGTTACGCGACTACAGTACGCCACTTAAAGATGAGAAAGGAAATGTTGTTAAAATTCTAGGCACTTCCTTTGATATTTCGGCAGATAAAAAATAAAACCAAATTCCCTTATTTAAGTTTAGTTTTAGATTCAAAAACTGATTTAACATCAGCATATCCATTTTCTAATAAATCACTCGCTTGATTTTTACTAAAATTGAGTATACTTCCAAAACCCAACATTTGTTTCGGAGCTACTACTGTAATTTTTGTACGTTTAAATTCTGTGCGGAGACTGATCAAAAAATTTTCAATGGGTGTCAAACCGTCCATAACCGATTTTCTGTATTCTAATCCCTGTTCTATCGATTTATATGACCCCAATAAATACAATTCGAATAACCTTTCGATCGCTTCATCCTTAGTTGTTGGTGCATTGAGTACAACTTGTCCGCCTACAGGAGACAAGAGTACGACAAGAATCTCAGAAGCTTCGTGTGTCAAAGCAGGCAAAATTGGTGTGTTTGCCATGACTCCGCCATCCCAGTATGGTTCACCATCGATTAGCTGCCAAGGAAATACCATTGGAATGGCTGAAGATGCTAAAATATGTTCTATCCGAAGATTTGGGTTTTCAAAAAATTTCAATTCCGAAGTTAATATGTTAACGGCAGAAATAATAACTTGGGTTTTCGATTCATTCAATCTCTGAAAACTCAGTTTTTCCTGAATCAATTTTTTTAGTGGTTCTGTATTTACTAGTGGAATGTATTTTCTGGAAAAAATTCCTCTTATCATATTCCAAAAAGAATATTTCATAATATTTCTTTTTGTTAATTGTAACCAAAGATTTGTCAGTTCTTTCGAACTCATTCCCGATCCAATCGCGCAAGCATTGATAGCACCAACGGAGGTTCCACAGATGATATCAGGTTTCCAGTTTATTTCCTCCAAATAACGCATAACGCCTGCTTGGTATGCACCCCGAGCACCACCACCAGATAAAACTAATGCTCTTTTTTTTGCCATATTACTTTGTACCCAGTTTCAAATCCCTTGCTGTGACAAATCGATCTTTCCACCATTTTTCGTCTAAGGATTGAATGACAACTCCTCTTGATGTAGATGCGTGAATGAATTGAAAATTTTTCAAAACTAGGCCAACATGTGTAATTTTCGACTGATTGGGTGATGCGGAAAAAAATACTAAATTTCCGATTTTGAGATTGGATCGATTTACTAATTTTCCAATACTAGCCTGGTCTCTCGCCGATCTAGGGATAATTTTCTCAGGAACACCGATGCGCGAGTCGATTAGAATATTTTTTGTAAGACCTGAACAATCTATCCCTGATTTAGAATACCCGCCATACCGATAAGGAGTACCGACCCAGGATTGGCTCACCTGAATAAGATTGGATTCAAAACTTACACTCAACCCATCGGGTAATTGTGAAACCTGCTCTTCAAATAAAATACTTGGATCAAGTTTAGGTCTTTCCCTTTTCTCCCATTCACCAAGTTCGTTTATCGAAATTTCTGTTCGCCTCGAAGAAATGGTAAAATTTTCCTTACTTGGTTTGGAATTTAAAAAACGAAATGTATCTACTTTGATGGTTTCTATTTGTTCTGCTGTTGATTCTGTTTTAATATCTAACAAAAACTTATCAAAAATATTCTTTTGTTTTTCAAGCGAAAGTAAATTAATATTAGCCGGGATTCTCATTTCAATACTTTTTAGAATTTCATTTTGATTTACATCAGACTTACGCCAAACAAGAATCATACGCCCAGCCAAAAACAAAGATTTACCTGTCCATTTCTTCTTTGCGGATAGCGCAAAAAGCCCCAAAACCAACTCCTCAGAAACATTGGAACCCACAAGTTCAAGATACAACTTACCGATGTAAGGTATGTCTCGTTCGTTTGGTTTAGTTTCTAAAAAATAAGGAATTAAATCTTCAACACGCAGAAAAACAATCCCATAATCTTGTAAAATCGAAAAACGTTCAATCAGCAAAACAAACTCTTTTGCTGACACCCCTTCCATTTTAGCCCAAGGTTTGAGGTTTGCGATTATGTTCAAAACTTCTTTTGAATTGGCCTTGTTTCCAAGTTTTTTACGAATTTCATTTCGAACGAGGAGTTGATCTTGTTTATTATAACCAATTTCTTCTAAAGAAGATAAATTTTGAGAGTGAATGTAGGAGGGGCAAATAGAACCAAAAAATACAAAGAAAAAGATAAACAGCCGAAATAAATTCATAATTTTTCCTCTACTCTATTATACGGCCTTCTGGAGTAAAGATTTAGTTTTTTATAGGTGTTTTTACGAGAATCATCATTTCTCGTAAATTGAGAATCAATTCAAACCTTTGCCCTTCCAAAGATTTGTATATTTTCAAAGAAAAAACTAAAACTTACGATTAGACCCTTGATCTCTTTGAGTGAACTCCACTTAAAGCCACTGTCTCCGTGAGATAGCAATGTGGTAATACAAAGTTTTGAGCTACCACCACTTAACTTCAGCTTGTCGTATATATGCTGACTCTGATTATTTGGAACCACATCATCATATTTGCCATGGATGAGAGTTACTGGCACCTTGAGAAGATTTACTTTACTTAAAACATTTAGTTCTTCCAAAAGTTTTTTATGTTTACCACCTTTTGAAACGATTTTTTTCCATAAATCCATTCTATATTTTGGTGAATTTTTAACAGAATCAAAAATCGATTTATCCTTCGAATTCAATTGATTGTAAATTTTCCAATATGTTGGTGGATCATTTTTATAATAATTATCTAATATAGCAACTTTTATTGTTTCTTTTAACTTTGGTTTGTTTCCTAATGCTAAAAACATAAAGTTCCAAAGTAAAATCATCCGACCGTATTCGTCTGTTTCTTGGTTTTCAAATAAATATTTTATAAGTTCATCAACCTTACTATAGGCACCAATCGTCATTAAAGAAGAAATTTTACCATTTAAATTTTCATTCGTAAGTGCGATGATGGATAAGCCACCAGAAAATGAAGGTGCGAATACCGCTACATTCTCGGTCATCGAATATTTTTCTTTGAATTCAAGTAAATATTCTAAAAAATTAGAAATATCATTCACATTTCCTTTTGAGATTTTAAATTCACATATATCTTTAAAATACGGACAGACAACAATGTACCCACTTTCCGCAAAAGCTTTGTTCACTTGGATGAATCTGGGATCCTTGTGACCAAGAGGGGCAAGTCCATTGATGGTAACAATGGTGCCTTTGGGTTTTCTTTTGGGTCTATAAATATCCGTTTCCCATTTTTTTGAACCTCCTAGGAAATGGGATTCTGGTGGAAGACCAGGTTTCTCCCTCTGTAGGTTCCATAAAAATTGGATCGCATCCGTAAAAGCACTCATTTTGGAAAAAATAAAAAAAAGAGGCGCAGAGCAAAGAGAAATCTATTCCACTTTATTACAATTGGGTAAAAATGGCAAAATGAACGGGGGAAGTCCGATGACAAATGATACAAACGAAACAAAAATAATTAGCCCCATCTTACTCACACTCGTACAATGCCCAGTTTGTAAATATGACCAAGTCAAAAACTACGCACTCAAGTCAAAAACTTTACCCATCCGGCATAATGTCTTTGAGGTACCTGTTTACGATGAAAACCCTAAATACGAACATGTGGATTACAACGAATTACAGTTTACAGTTTGCCCAATTTGTTATTACACAGGCAGTTCTCGTTCTGATTTTAATTCGATCAATCCGCTTTCGGGTACAGAAAGAATCACAGAAACGGATAAAAAAATTTTGAATTACTGGGATGCCAATTCAAAAAAAATAAAAGCACAATTCGAATCGTTACTAGTAGTAGAAGAAAACTTTAACCACCCCCGCACACAAGATGCAATTTTACTCAGTGTTAATTTAGCAATTTATAGAACCACTGTGGAACAACATGCAAAAATTAGATATAGTTTGATCAAACGAGGGCACCGTTATCTACGACTTTATTGTTTAAAAATTAAATACAATCATGTAGAAGATCCTAATCTCCTAAAAAAAGCTGTGTCTGATTTTGAGGAAGTATTTCGACTTTCCGATTTTACTGAAAAAGCATACGAATTTGAGGTCTGTTATTTAATCGTAGCCACATCCATTCGATTAGGTGATGAATCGAAAGCAGCAGAATATATAAAGGTTTTGGATAAAACAAGAGGTGAAATCGCCGTGGATCAAAAAACAAATCCTAAGGCACCTTTGCAAGAAGTTACAAAATGGAGTACCAAAGCAAAAGAACTTTGGCAAAATAGGACAGATCCTAGTATTTGGAAATTAGATTAATATGATAGCAAGTTTACGTGGAACTCTAATTCGATTGGATATGGATAGCCTCCTCATTGACGTTGGTGGTATTGGTTACGAAGTCCTTATACCTTTTCCTTTACATTTAGAATTAAAAGACAAAATCAACTCAGAAGTGTTCATTCATACCTTTCATTCCATCACAGACCGTGGCCAAAAATTGTTTGGTTTTTCGTCTAACAAAGACAGAGAACTCTTCCAATTGATAAAGTCGCTGCATGGAATTGGCGAGCTCACTGCCCTAAAAATTCTATCCTTTTTCCAGGCAGATGATTTATATAAAATCGCACTGGATGATGATCGTAAAACATTAGAAAAGATCCCAAAAGTAAAAGGCAAAACTTCAGAAAAGATACTTTTTGAAATCAAACAAAATCTTAAAAAACTAGAATCTTTTTTAAGAGAACCAAACGCAGCGATGGAAACAAATGACAAAGATTTTGATTTGGCTATACTTGCTCTGATTCAGTTGGGCTATGATGAAAAAACAGCGATAAGAGAGGTTTCGTCTGCAAAAAAATCCAACCCTATTCTACCTGCCTCAGACATCGTGAAACAAGTGATCACTGGTGTTCCCAAAAATTAGAACATTCTAAGTAAATACCATTCGTTGTCTATTTTTACAAAACTTGGATTGATCAAATACCTTGCATTTTTTTCGTTTGTTTTGAATACAAACCTTACTTCTGCTTCCTTCGTAGACAATGCATAAATATCAAAACCTATCATCTCCGTAGAAAAAAAAGCATCTTGTACAGTTAGGTTGCCCAAGGTTCCTTTTTTTTTGTCCAATTTTTCAGAATCAAAATAATAGATTTGAAAATAACCATCGGGGTTTTTGATGTCATTCAAAACTTCATTTTTTGACCAATGTCCTTTCGCATCGACAAAGAGCCCCATACTTTCATTTGTATACAGCGCTAAGTGCTTCCATTCACTATTACAGATATCAGAAAGTAAATCCACTATGATTTTTTCAATCTTTTGTAAATCGACCTGAGTAAGGTAACTGCCATAGACAGTACCCCGTTCGCTGGCCAAAGGGCAAACATGACCAACCCTTTCTTTTTTGAGAATACTCGGCGAAACCTTACAACAAAATAACAAGACAGGAATCAACAAAATTTGATATTTCACATTGTTTTCTCCAAAAGATCTTCAAATAAATCACCGCTGTACATCTCCAAACGTCCGTTACTTGCTACAACGATTTTTCGACCGCCTTCTGTCACTTCAAAGTTACCTATCACAAAACCTTTATTTGCTCCCATTTCATCCATCTGCGAAATCATATCTCTGAGGAAAACATCAGATAGTTTTGCATCCTTCCATTTACGAACTCGGAACAATGCACGGGAGTTTACATCTTCTTTTAAGGAAGTTAAAAAATTCACTCCATCTCCCTCTGGATTGGGGATTTCTTTTGTGACTCGGTAACCTAAATTCATAACCATTCGAGTTGCTTGGTTTTTAAAGGCAGTTCCAGTCAGTGCAATGAATTTTTCAAATTTATCAACACCAATCATACTCAACTTCGATGAGAGTTTTTTTCCTGAATCATCCACCATTCCTTTTATATTAAAAGGTTTGGAGGACCTCATCCCACTGAGTTCAAAGTAACGAGAGTTAGGAAATAAATTAACCGATAATAAATTCAGCTCGCGAGTTAAATCATATTCTTGGTTCAAACTCTCGACTGTTCCCACCCCTCTTTCCAATTTATATTTTAAATTGGCAAGGGCGCATACATCTGGGTCTTCTAATCTTTCGGCCTCCGCTTCAATTAAAAATTCGGAAGTCTCTTCATATCGACCCATATAAACAGAAATCATAGAAAAATGAATGCTACTTTCAATGGCTTCACTTTGCCATCCATTCAGCTTGGCCATTTCCATACACAACCTTCCGTATTTCAATGCCTCAGGAAAATTTTGCATCAAAATTGCTTCCGCCATTAAAAACTGAAACACTGTGTACCGAACATATTCGTCATCTATTTGTTCGCTGATTCCGACAGCAATTTTTACAGCCTCTTTGTGTTTGTTCTCACGTGATAAAGAAAGCGCATATAAAAAACCACTCACTGGAGATTTTTCCAGTTTGTATGCTTTTTCAAAATATTCTTTCTCTTTCCCACCACCTGTCACACCTGAGATCACTCCACGGGCAATGAAATAGAGCGATGAACTCAGTTTATCTTCTGGCATGCGTGTGAAAAAATGTTCGGCAATTTTAAATTCTTTTTGTCCGAGTGCCATAAACCCGAGCCTCATACAAGCGACTGGATTTGATCGATCGTGTTGGATTGTATCCAAATAATGGAAAAATGATTCTTCAAAAAAATCCTTATTGTAGTAAATATCGGCAATCCGATTTGATACGGTGACTGCATCAATGTCTTTCGTGTAACGGTTGTTCTTTTTTATGGTTTCTAAATGTTTTGCTTCATTCAAAGGATCATTTTCCATTGAATAAATTTTGGACATCACATAATGGCCATAGGGGTTTTGGTGGTCTTCCTCGAGACGTTCTCGAACAAGCGCCCGTGCATCCAAAAAATTACCCAGAGTTGCCAAACTTAGGGCTTTGGCGTAATTGTCCCTCCTTTGGCCAATGATAAAGGAAAGTAGGAATCCCAGTAAAATGACTGCCGAACCCACAAGAATAAAAAATACCAAAATTGCTTACTTCCTAAATTCCTATTTATAGTTGGTAAAAAAGAGACTTTTGGCTAATCTGACCTAGAAGTGTCACAACTCACCTACATTTCGTTCGCATTTCGCCTACTCATAAGGGATAGAATCTATTCGGTCACCTATGGGCTAGCTGGGGCAGTCTTTTTTTTCGTTTTTCTCTTTTCTATCCGCATCCACTTTTATCTTTTTGGCGGAGTTTCACTATCTAGTATCGTTTCCTTTGACCAATCTCCCCACTTCCTTTTTTATACAAGTTTTACTGCACTCCTCGTTTTATTTTTCTTCCATTGTCTGCATAATTTGGGTGATTTGGGCGTGATGATGGCAGTGGGCGGAAATAGACTCGGCTGTATCTGGCTCTTTTCTCTCACCCTTCTCCTTCTCTTCATCCCTGGGCTTCTCATTGGGATCATTGGCAACCTACTCACGGCCTCGCCACCTGGATTTGGAATCATTTTCGAGCTGAAGGCAATTTTTACAGCCGGTTTACTCTTTGTATTTGGTGTATTTTTGGTCTCAGTACCAACAATCGGCATTAACAGTTTTGTCGATCCCTACCGTGCCATTCGGAGACAGAAATAATGTTACTCCGTGTTCACAATCTCACAAAAACCTTTGGGAAGGAAGACGCCGTGAATTCGGTTTCTTTTGATGTAAACCAAGGCGATTATGTGGCGATCATTGGACCTTCCGGGTCAGGCAAAACAACACTTTTATCTCTTATAACGGGTATGTTATCTCCCACAACGGGAGATATTTTGTACGACCAAACCAAACTCTCACAAATTTCAAAACGGGAACTGGCTGAGATCAGAGCTCGTGAACTCGGGCTTGTTTTCCAATTTTCGGAACTCGTCGGAAATTTATCCATCCGAGAGAATATCCTCCTCCCTGCATTGTTCACAAAAAAATTTTCAAACGACGATTATAAGAGAAAATGTGATTATCTCATTGAACATTTAGCTTTGGGCGACATCCAAAATTCGTTACCACGCGAACTTTCCGGAGGACAAATCCAAAAGGCGGCGATTGCACGTTCTCTCATCAACGACCCAGCAATACTTTTTGCGGACGAACCATCTGGCGATCTCGATCCAGATAACAGCTATTTGGTTCAACTTTTATTAAATGAATATAATAAAAGAAATCATTCCATCATTCTCGTCACTCACGATATGAAACTAGCCTATGATGCCCAAACCATATATGAAATGAGAAATGGTAAATTCGACCAGGTGATAAAAGGCCAATGACAAAGGAAAAATTTGCAATTGGTGTGGACATTGGTGGAGGTTCCATACGAGCCAGTTTGATTGATAATTCTGGTCAGGAACTAATCACAAATATAAAACAAACTCCCCAATCGGGAGGAAATGAAGAATTTTTAGAATGTTTATCTGCTGCCATCCAACCCATAATAACGAATAATGATATTATAGGCATCGGCATAGGCTCCCCAGGCCCTCTCAATTCAGATGAAGGTATACTTATAAAAAGTGCCAACTTACAAACACTAAACCACGTTCCGATAAAATCCTATTTACAACAAAAGTTTAACATTCCAATCCATTATAATAATGACGCAAACTGTGCAGCACTGGGTGAAGCTTACTTTGGCTCAAAAAAAAACACAGACTCAATCCTCGCCTTAACACTCGGAACAGGAGTCGGTGGAGGGTATGTTGAAAATGGAAAACTTTTTTCTGGTTTCCAAGGTAACGCACTAGAAATCGGCCACACGACCGTTGTCATAAACGGAGCCCTTTGCGGTTGCGGGCAAAAAGGTTGTGTGGAAAGTTATTTTTCAACAAGAGGATTCATCAATCGTTATTATGAAAAAACAAATATACAATTAACAGATGCTAGAGATTTTTTCAACAAAGTAGAAGCAGAGGATATCAACGCAGTTTCAATCCTAAGTTTTGGCATCACCTGCCTTGCGCACGCTGTTAGGAATGCAATCCACATTTTGAATCCAGCTTCAGTGGTATTTGTAGGTGGCATTACCTCTGCTTATCATCTATTTGGCGAAACATTGGAAAAAGAAATCAGAAATCTAATTTTTCCAATACTCGAAAATCGATTGGTGATTGGAAAGGGCAGTTCACTTGCAGGCACCCTTGGCGCAGCTTGTTTGGTATTTTCAGCAGAAAAGGAATAAAAAATGGAAGATTGTATTTTTTGTAAAATTATTGATGGAAAAATTTCCGCAAAAAAAGAATTCGAAAACGATAGTATTGTTATATTCCACGATATTACCCCACAAGCACCTATCCATTTATTGGCTATACCCAAGTTGCACATAACAAGTGCAAATGATATCAACCAATCAAATGCAAATTTAATTTCAGAAATATTCAATAATATCCCAATCATCACAAAGTCTTTAGGAATCAGTGAGAGTGGGTATAGAATTGTAAATAACTGTGGGACTTTTGGCGGACAGACAGTACATCACTTACATTTTCATATTTTAGGTGGAAGACGTTTAACATGGCCACCAGGTTAAAAAGAAGGATCAAATGAAAAAATGGTTACTTGGGGTTTTTGTTTCAGGCATAGCACTCTATTTTTTGTCCAAAAACTTTCATCTAAGTGAATTTGAACGTTTGCGAGGAAAAATCAATTGGTGGATATTGCCTGCATTGTTTTTATCCAACTTATGGGCGTTTGTTCCTTTTTCGAAAAGATGGTTTCATTTACTTGAAAAACGGATTGGTTTCGGACAGTCAATTTCTTCCTCTATCATCGGAGTAGGCCTCAATATGGTATTACCTGCTCGTGGCGGGGATTTAATTCGCCTACTCATGATAAAAAAGAACACAGAAATACCTCTCACATATCTTTTTTCACGATTATTCTTAGAAAAGGTTATGGACTTGGCTGCTGTTGTGTTAGTTGGAGCAAGTGCTTTGTTTTATATGGGTCTTGGACAATCTAAAAATCTAAACCTACTCTATATTTCTACCTTAGTCATTTTAGCTATGTTTATTGGGCTTTGTATCTTGAAGTTTTTTTTAAACCCCTTGCGAAATTTGATAAAAAAAATGTTCAAAATCATCGGTAAACAAGAGCTATTTGAAGAGAAATTTGATCACCATATCATCGAATTTTCCCAATTTTTAAAAGGTCACACTCTATTTTATCCAGTTTTATACTCTATCCCAACTTGGCTTTGTGGTTATGCTGTTTCTTATTGGTTGGCTGGTGTCCTCATTGGTTTACCGATTTCATTTCCGGAAGCATTACTGTTTATGTTTTTGGGTGGAATGGGGGTCGCCATACCTTCAGCTCCTTCTGGCATTGGTGTATTCCATGCAGCAATCATTTCGGGTTTTATCATCGTCGGAAGAGATCCTGGTGAAGGTTTGGTATACGCAACTGTTGTCCACCTAACACAATTCATAATAACAACTTCTCT
The DNA here is from genome assembly GCA_029310945.1 of Leptospira sp. 96542. GTDB lineage: Bacteria > Spirochaetota > Leptospiria > Leptospirales > Leptospiraceae > Leptospira_A. The sequence goes on along the minus strand of JARJFC010000003.1, from coordinate 23,894 downwards.
GGCAGTTTTTGTTTACCTTCACTCTCGGATCATTTCTGGTAAAACCAGCTCTTAAATTAAGAAGCGGATAATAATGTATTCTTTTTCCACGAAAAAATCCGTGGAAAAAGAACCTTAAACTCTAACCCAGTGCCTTGATCACATCTGCTGGGGCTTGCACGAGTTCAACAAGAACCCCTTCACTGCATAACGGAAACTCTTCATTGCCTTTGGGATGGATAAAACAAACATCATAACCAGCAGCGCCTTTGCGAATTCCGCCTGGTGTGAAACGTACACCTTGTTTGGTTAACCATTCAACAGCCTTTTGGATGTCATCAATCCAAAGGCCAATATGATTCAATTTTGGATCATGTACTTTTGGGCTTTTATTCGGGTCAATTGGTTGCATGATATCAATCTCAACAGCGAGAGCCCCCTTACCCATGGAAAGAATGTCTTCATCTACATTTTCTTTTTCACTTTTGAACTCGGATTTTTTTTCCAAACCCATGATATCAATCCAAAATTTTGCGAGCTTAGTTTTATCTTCTCCACCAATCGCAATTTGTTGGATTCCTAGAACACGAAAAGGACGAGTTTCTGCCATAAAATACCCATTTGATTTTCGCAAAAATTTGTTCTATTTCAGAACGGCGAAAATAACATTTTTTCAGCTTTAAAAAAATAGTGCTTCCTTGCAACTGCGAATTCTATCTGTAATTTACATTTGACAAGTTGCCAATTTTCTGTTAGATGGTAGTGACAAAGGTCAAAATGAAAACACTAAAATTAATGATTCTTGCATGCGCTCTAACGATTACCAATTGTTCGAGTCTAAACATCGTCGATCCAACAAAAGAAATTCCACCACAAATACCCCCAGAAAAATCTATTTTTTTCTTAAAAGTAAATATCAATGCCCCCGAAAGAATTCGCTTAGTTACTATACGCTATTTCGATATTTTGAATAGCGAAATAAGCGGACACACCCTCGAATTATTAGGTTCAGACAATGCCAATGATCCAAATACCCTATCTGGTTGTTTTCTCTTTACTGGTAAAAAAACTGTTTACTCTTTGAATGAGGTAGAAATACTCACAGCCACAAAAATTGGAAAGTTTCGTTTATCAGATAAAAAATCTTGGTTTGTTACTTCTGATGGATCAAAAAATCCAATATTTGCTGGTACACTAAGCTTTGTAGGAAATAAATTAGAGATCCTTGATAGTGGCTTTAAAGAATGCAAGGATGAACTCTCAAAAAAATATCCAAAAATAGACTTAACAAATTCAGAAGAGTTATTGAGGAAAAAAGATAAAACTAAATAAAATTCCACCAAACTAAGTTAGCTGAATGCAAAATATTTGTTTTAGCTAACTTCCTTTTAATTCGCTTAAATGATTCAATATACGTTGAAGCTCTTTTTTTTGGAGAGGTTTTGTTATAAAATCATTCATCCCCACATCAAAACATTTTTTCTGTTCATCTTGGATAACTCCTGCCGTAACAGCAATGATTGGTATTTTTTTTCCGTTGGGAAACTTTCGAATTAATTTTGTAGCCTCATACCCATTCAAAACTGGCATTTGTATGTCCATAAAAATTAAAGAAATATTTTTTGTTTTAAACAATTCAACCGCATCAAACCCGTTATATGCGGAGATTATTTCAGATTTAGGTGTCAAACGTTTTAATAAATTTTTGAGTAACTCCATATTGACTTGGTTGTCTTCAACAACCATTATCGTTTCTAAATTGTATTGTAAACCCGCAACGGTAGAATTTGTATTAGAATTCTGTTCGATAATTTTAAATTCATCTTCTCCTACTTCCTTTAAATCAATATCAAAAAAGAATTCACTACCTTTTCCCGATTCACTGACTAAGTGCAAACTGCTATTCAATAATTTCAATATTTGATTTGAAATTGTTAAACCAAGCCCCGTCCCGCCAAATTTTCGCGTGGTGGAATAATCTTCCTGCATAAATGCTTCAAAGATTTTTGTATGATTTTTGGGATCTATTCCCATACCCGTATCCAAAACAGAAAATCGAATCTTTTTTGAATCTACATGTTTGTCTTCAGTGACAATAATTTTTAATTCTACGAATCCTGAATCGGTAAATTTAATCGCATTTGCTATCAAATTAATTAGAACTTGTTTTAATCTTTTTCCATCAATGAAAACATATTTTGGCAAATTCGGATCCAAATGAATTTTTAATTCTAAACCTTTTTCTTCTGCTTGGAATTTTACGATATTGAACGTCTCTTCTACGATATCCTTAAATTTATTGGTTACATTTTCAATGGTCAACTTACCAGCTTCCGCTTTCGAAAAATCGAGGATATCATTCACTATACTTAATAATGATTTGGCGGATGAACTCACTATACTCGAATATTCTTTTTGCGGCTCATCAAGTTTTGTATCCAAAAGAAGATCTGTAAACCCGATGATACCATTAAGCGGAGTTCTAATTTCATGGCTCATATTTGCCAAAAATTCTGATTTTGCATTGTTTGCTTTTTCTGCAGATTCCTTTGCTTTTTGGATCTCAATTTTTTGTTCATATGTTTCCGTTACATCGCGTGTAAACATTAAAATCCCGCCAGTTTTGCCATCCAAATGATACCATGGTCGAATTTCCCACTGTAATACTTGCTGTTTTTCCCAGCCCGGAGGAGTCCAAACATCTTGCTCTAATTTTAAAACTTCCCCCGCCAAACAACGTTTATGCAACTTTTTCCATTCATCACTTATATTCGGAAATATTTCATAATGAGAAACTCCGATGATTTCTTCTTTTTTTCTCCCGATTTTGTAATCTTCAATCCAACGATTACTCAGTGCGACATACCGAAACTCTTCGTCAAACATTGCTACTGCGGCCGGTGCGTGTTCTACAAAAGCCCACAAAATCGATGTTTGGGACGCAAGAGCGATTTCCCATTTTTTTCTTTCCGTTATGTCTTGGATAACTCCAAAGATCCGAACACAGGCACCATCTTCGAATGTGGCACGACCTACTGTTTTCACCCAAATTTCTTTGCCTTTAGCGGTGATGAGTTCAATTTCGATATCATAAGGTTTGCCTTCTGCAATCAGCTTCGATACAGCTGATTCGATTTTTTCTCGACTTTCTCCTGGTTTGATGAAACTGATTCCATTTGTTAGGGTGGGAATAAAATCGCTATCTACCTCATGAATTTCCTTCGTTACGCCAGACCAGTGGGCAATGGAATTTACCAAATCTAAATCCCATCCACCGATACGAGCAAGACTACTTGTATCAGTAAGCAGTTGTTGTATGGACTTTACATAATCTCTTTCTGAAATACTTAATTTTTTAATTTTCGTATTCGTAATTAAATTAGAAAATACGACAATAGACAAATTTTGAAAATTAACTGGAAGTGCGGTCACTTCTGTCCAAATAAGGTTCCCATCTTCCAATAGTACACCGATCACTCGGTTGATAACAGGTTTTCCTGTTTTTAGAACCACTGCTACTGGCAGTTGATCTTCATTTATAATTTCGTATTCAGTATTGAAATATTTTCTTTTATAGTATTCTTTTTTTTGAATGGATGAGTTCGGTAGCTTATAGATTAAACGCATCCTATCGTTGGATTCAACTAGGTTTCCATTACTATCAACAAGAGAGACGCCCAAGGGCAAAGAAAGTAACATTTCCTTAAAACTTTGAAACTCATTTTTGCTTTCTTCTAATATAGAAACTGCAACCGCATAAAGTTTTTTACCTTCCCACTCAAAAGCGAATATTTCATTTTTCGATTTAACTAATTCTCCATTGCCCAAAATATACCGAACCAATTGGATTTGGTTTGATACAAAATCAATTTGTGTGTAATTTAAAACAAATGATTCAACTGGAATGCTGTGGTTTGAAGTAGCAACGCCAAGTTTGTTTTCTAAATGAATGCTAATGCTTGCGAGTTTGGTTACTGGATCATAAATCCAGTAACCGTCTGGACCATGGGTAGCAAGAAACCCAAACACTTGAGAATTGCCAACATTTAGCCCAGGACCATTCATACCAAGGGATTTGACTCGATCTTTGCCTTAAATCAATCAACTTTGAGGCTTTTTTTCTCATTTCCTGAGTGATCCAAACAAAGGTTCTTACCAGCGCTGCAAGAGCCCGAGTACCCAGTGATATTACCACAATCCTTTCCTGATTTTGTTTTACAAATTTCAGATGCTTGTTTTCTCACTGCGTTTGAGTTTCCATCGATGCAAACCGTAATATCTTTATTTTTGCTAAACCCAAAACATTTAGCGGACAGTCCTTCTTGCATCCATACAAACGTAACAAATATGCATAAAGCTGAAATTTTTTTCATTACACTCTCCTTAGTTACATCCAAATTTATAATGCGAAATCTTAAAGTTTTCAATGTAAAAAAACATTTTAAAAAACTATAAAATTAGTTTATTTTCACATCAAACAAACCCCGAAGATCACCTAACTTATAATCCAATGCCTTGTCCATTGGATAAAGTTTTTTCAGTATTTCTATCGTTTTGGGTTTTACATTGCGACCTGGCTCACCATGACAAACCAAACAATTTTCGCCAATTGTGATCGGTATATAAACATGGGTTGCCCCATCGAAAGTTTCTACCAATGGATTGTATTTTCCAGTTTTGCTAAACTCTGACTGTATCAGTTCGAAACTGCGGAGCTCTCGCTCTGTCATCAAATTGATTTGATTTCTTGGTTTATTCGTGATCCGACGAATTTGAAACCCAGTGGATTTTGATATTTCCAAACTAAGTGGGATGGCTTTGAGGTTACAATATTGGATTGCAGCAACTTCTCCTCCCATTTCCATTTTTTGTCTTAACTCTTTTTGTAACCCTTGTTTCAATTCACTGGCAACCTGTACTGCCAATGTTTCTTTTGTTACATTCCCACATTCAAAACATGTTACCAAAACTAATAAATTCAGAAAATAGATTGTTCTCAAACAAAAACCCTTCCCATAAAGATTTTAACGATAGAAATTAGTTTTGCAAAGGAGATTTTTAAATCTTTTCAAATCTGGATTTTTTTTTATAGCCTGTGGAGAAAATCCAAATTTTATTGAAACTATTCTAAAGTATCAAAATGGCAAAATCGAAACTAGCAATCATCGGCGCAGGTGGACTCACGGGTAAAGAACTCCTCACACTCCTCGCAAATCATCCCGGTTTTGAAGTGGTGCATATCACTTCGAACCAAGTAAACGGCAAACATGTTAGAGACGTTTTTCCAGATGTGAGTCGTTTACCAAACCTTTCTTTCGAAAAACATGATGCGGCAATTCCGGATGGTGCGGGAGTGGTACTTGCTACTCCAAATGAAGCATCGCTCGAAATGGCTCCCAAACTGCGAAAGGAAAGCCGAAAGGTAATTGATTTATCAGGAACATTTCGATTGCACAACAAACAGACGTTTGAGTCTGCCTATAAATTTGAACACACGGCTTTTTCGCTCATGGATGAAGTGGTGTTTGGAATTCCTGAACTTTTTCGCGAAAAATTAAAAAACGCAAATTTTGTTTCGAACCCAGGCTGTTTTTCAACGAGTGTCATTTTACCGCTTGCGCTTCTCGGAAATTTGCGAAAACAAATCTTATCTCCTGTCATTGTAGATGCAAAATCGGGTGTGAGCGGAGCTGGTGGCCGAACAGAAGAAATTACATATGCATATACCAATGTAGCTGAAAATCTCAGAGCTTACAAAATCTTTAATCACCAACACGAACCTGAAATGGAAGAATATGGTTATTTGGGTTTAAAATCAAAAGGAATTTTATTTACACCTCACCTACTACCTGTTTACCGAGGAATTCTTTCTGCCATTTACATTCAATTTGATTCCGATGTGAATGAAACGGAAATCAAAAACATCTATAAACAAAAAGTAGCCGAAGAACCTTTTTTACGATTTTATGAAACTCCCGAAGAAGTAGAACTTAGGAAAGTGCAAAATACGAACTATTTGGATTTTGGAATCCGAGTGCGAAAAAACAACCTAGTCATAATATCAGCATTGGATAATTTACAAAAAGGTGCAGCAGGGCAAGCTCTACAAAACCTAAATCTAATGTATGGGTATCCAGAGACTGAAGGATTAACATTTGTTTGATCCAAATACTTGCCTGATTGCAGGTGCTTTTGATGGTGAAATTGATCTACTCAAATCAAATACAAAGCTCCCTCATATCCAAGCACTGGGAATTGGTAATTTAGAAATTGCCCTTGCCCTATTCCAATACAAACAAAACTTTCCCAAAATAGAATCGGTTGTTTTTTTAGGGTCATCCGGAAATTACCCTTGGTATCCAAAACCAGAGTTTGGCGTTGTCAATATTTCTTTCGTAAAAAGTTTAGAACTTGGACCACTGACTGGCGATACAAAACAACTTCCCAACCCAAAAGAAACCTTAGAACTATCTGTCATTGCCAATCAATACCCAACGGTGGGCTGCAATGCACCAAGTGGTATCAGTTTGCGCGATCTAAAAACAATTCCAAATCATTCTTGGGATCAAATTGGAGTGGAAAATTTAGAATTGTATGGTTTGACTCGTGCTGCAACCTTACTTGGATTAAATGTAAGTGCACTACTTGCCATTACAAATACAGTTGGATCGAATGGATCAAATGATTGGCAAAAAAATTGGAGGGGTGCCTCAAATGATTTGCAAAAAAGATTTTTGCAAATCATCGAATCAACCTAAACTTTCGACCCTTTGTATTACACGGTTTTTCCAATCCAATACGGGTTGTGGAATTTTTGTATCCATCATCTCAATATGTTCAATAAAAGGAGCATACATCACCTCCAAGATTCCAAATGAATTTTGAAACAAAAATTCATTGCCCGCAAGTTCGGATGCCAGTATTTCCAAATGCCTGCCCAAACGTTTGGAAGATTCCTTCATTCGATTTTTATCCCAAGTTTCTTCTGGTTTGAATTTTTTGGCAAAATAAATGATACTGCCAGGAAAACAAAATTCAGTTTCAGCTTGGTTGATTTTTTGATTTAAAGTTGCACGTTTTTTTATATCAGTTGGGAAAAAAGGATCCTGAAAATTATACTTATCTTCCAAATAACGAATGATAACTGTGGATTCAGACAATAAAAAATCTTCGTCTTTTAACATCGGAACCTTTCCATATGGGTTCATGAGAATATACGGTTTTTTACGATTTTCTAATTTTTCCAAAGCAACAGGAATCGTTTCATATTCGATCTTTCTAAATTTAAGATATATATGAACTCGTTTGGAATATGTAGATCTGGCATTTGAATACAACTGTAACATAACTTAAAAATCGCAAAAAAAAGCGCTTTCGTCAAAACCTTTTTGGTCTAGTAAGGAAACCAAAAGATCCCTTCTTTTTTTAATGTTTGGGTGGCATATCTATCTGTCATTCCAGCGATATAATCGCAGAGGATACGGTATTTTCCTTCCGCTGGCTCGCGAGCAAGATAGGACTCAGGAATGGATTCAGGGTGAGTCTCAAAATGTTTAAATAGTAAATGGATTGTTTCTTTCCCATGATCACTCATACGAGAAACTTCAGGGTGCCTGTATAAATTTTGGAATAAAAAACGTTTTAATTCAACAAATTCTGCCTGGAATTCTGAATCAAACCCCACCAATTTTATTCGTTTCTGAAACGCTTTTGACACATCACTCCTCGACTGGATCCCTTCGTTGTTCAATCGTCTTTCCGTTGCATCAATTAAATTAGATACAGTTTCATTGAGTAAAACTTTTCCCACCAAACGCGTGATTGTTTTTAAATTTGTATCCAGTCCATATTTTTTCATTTGTGTCGATAAACGCCTCCAAATGGATAAATTTTTCACAGAAGAAAAATCAAGTAACCCCCGTTCCAAACCGTCTTCTAAATCATGCGCACTGTAGGTGATTTCATCGGAAATATCCACAACCAATGCTTCCAAAGAAGGACCATTTTCTTTTCGAAGATTGGAAAGTGCAGAACCATCACGACTCTCCCCGTGTTTCATAATCCCAAGTAAGGTTTCAGCACATAGATTGAGACCTAAAAAATGCGGATACCTCCTCTCCAAATTTCTTACCACACGTAACGATTGTTCGTTGTGTTCAAAACCACCTTTGTCTGCCATAAGTTCCGCAAGTGCATCTTGGCCTGCATGCCCAAAAGGAGAATGGCCGAGATCATGTGCGAGAGCGATGGTTTCTGTTAAATCTTCATTGAGAGCAAGTACTTTCGAAACAGTTTTCGCAATGCCTGCCACCTCCAAAGTATGGGTGAGACGGTTTCGAAAATGATCACCTTCTGAGTATAAAAACACTTGGGTTTTGTATTGGAGCCGTTTAAAAGCATGGGAATGGATGATCCGATCTTTATCCCGCTGGAATGGAAGCCGGTAAGGATGTTCCTCTTCTCTGTGTTCACGTTCTCCAGGTTCCGAACTTTTTACGGCATAGGGGGCAAGGATTTTTTCCTCTTCCTCCAAAAAAGCCAACCTGTCTTTCTTCATAAATCTCTTTCCTTCCTGGGCGAAACCATAAAATCAGTATAAATTACCTCATGGACTTTTTACAAACCCTTGTTTCGTTTTTTATGCAATTTGGATATTTTGCCGTTTTTGGCATCCTCATCCTTTGCGGGTTCGGTTTGCCCGTTCCAGAAGATATTTCTCTCACAGCAGGCGGGGTCATTTCCGGGCTCGGTTACACGAATGTTCATATCATGTTTTTTGTCGGAATGGCAGGCGTTCTCATCGGAGATAGTTTTGTTTTTTGGCTCGGAAGCCATTACGGTGAAAGGGCTCTGCGTCTCCCTATCCTAAACCGAGTTTTACACCCTGAAAGGTTTGGAAAGGTCCAAGAACAATTCAAAAAATATGGGCCATGGGTGGTGTTCTTTGGGCGTTTCACCCCAGGCCTCAGGATGCCGATTTTCTTTACGGCTGGGTCTTCCAAACAAATCAGTTTCCTTCGCTTTTTTTTGACCGATGGTTTTGCCGCCGCCATTTCTGTTCCGATTTGGGTGTATTTGGGTTATTATGGTGCTCATAATTTTGATGAACTTTCCGTTTGGATCAAAAACGGACAAACCATCATTTTTGGTTTGGTTGGGGTTGGTATCCTCGTTGGACTTACTCTCTGGTGGAGGAAACGAAATTCAGAAAAAGGGAAATCCAGTGAACAAAACTAGCATTTGTTTTCTTTTGGTCTTTTTCCTACATTTTGGTTGTACCAATTACACTTCTACACCCTCCTTCCAGGCACCCCCAACCCTGATTTCCGCCACAAATCATGGAAACTCCAATTTCACTCTTTCGGTCAGAGCCCAAAATCCGGAAATCATCTTCCAAGGTTACCGGCTTTTTGTTGGCAATTCGGAAGAAGAAGCCCGAAACCCAATAAATGTCAATCTGGGGGCAGGAGATTGCGCATTGGTGCTCGGAGCCGTTGTCCAACCCATCGATTACCTTTTTGAAATTGATCCCTCTGAGAATACCGCAAACCCAGCAGCCGTTTGTCGTTTTTTTGCCACAGTCAGCCCAGGCCAGTTTGTGAGCTTACGATCGCTAGGTTTGGCAATCAACCTCCAAAACAATTCCAGCCAATTTCGTGTTTCTGGTCCTTCAAACGCAATTCCACTCCCATAAAAGAAAACTTTCTTGCATTTGGGGCAAATGCATGTATTTTTTTCGGGAACCATGGGATTTCCTTGCTATTTTTAGAATTTTTCTAGCCATTTAGCATATCTAAGGGTTCCAACGATACAGATAGAAAGTTGGGACATATCCCAAAAAGAATCGGAGGATGATGAAAAAATGAACCAAAACAAAACTTGGTCAAAAATCGGAATCGCAACGCTCGTACTTGCGAGTGTTGTGGCGTGTGGAAAATCGAGACAAGTCAAAATTGTAGCTTCGGATGTGGTGCGTTCCACAACCCCAGCGAAATTACCTGCTGACATCGAAAAACTTTGGAAAAACAGACATAACGAGGAAGATCTTAGACAAGCACTTGTTAGTTTGGAAAAATTTGCCATTGAAAACCCGCAATATTCAGATGTTAAAGTTCTTCTTTGCCGTGGAAACTACCTTATGGGTGATGGCCACCTTTGGCTCAAACTCAATGGCGACGATGACAACGACGCAAAAATAAAAGAAGAATCCATTCAGTTTTACGATGCAGCTGTTAGCTGGTGTGAAGCTGCCCTTGCCCTCAACCCTACTTTTCGTAAAAAAGTTGTAGAAGAAAAGGTAGAAGTGGAAAAAGCACTCGATACTCTTGGAGTGGAAGACATAGACGCTCTCTATTGGAGATACGCATCCCTCGGAAAATGGTCCAGACTTTCAGGTTTTACGACACTCATTGCCAACAGAAGTAAATTCTCTGCCATGGTAGACCGTGTAAAAGTTTTAGAAAAGAAAATGGGTAAAGAATATTTTTACGCAGCCACTCTCCGTTACGATGCGGTGGGCAATGCGCTTTCTCCCACTGGTGATAAAGCTAAGGCTGACCAACAATTTGAAGAGGCAATCAAACGTCACCCGAACTACTTTGCGGTTCGCGTTTTGTATGCTGAAAGCAGATTGAAAGGCAATGAAGATAAATTCAAGGCCCAACTCAACTATGTTCTCAAAGGAAACCCAAAATCTTTACCAGAAATTGAGGCTGACCAAATCGTAGAGCAACGAAAAGCAAAAAAATTACTCGAAGACCTATAAATCTAGGAGATATTCATGTTTTCCAAACAAATCAAATTATTGGTTTGTGTAGGTGCTGCCCTCACCATCGGTGGGGGTCTGTCTGCACAAACAATCGTTAAGCTTGCAACGGTGGCACCAGAAGGTTCACCTTGGGCGAACGAACTTGCAAAGATCCGTAAAAAAATTGAAGGTGACTCCAAAGGGCAAATCAAATTGAAGATTTATCCGGGTGGGCAGATGGGTGGAGAAAACGAAATCCTCCAACAAGTTATCCGTGGTAAACTGCAAGGAGCTGGTCTCACAGCAGGGGCACTTGCTAACACAATCAAAGAGTTGAATGTACTCGAAATTCCATACCTATTCAAATCGTATGCACAAGCTGATTGTGTCCTCGACAACCATGTAATCGAAGACTACCGTAAACTTTTTGAAGCGAAGGGTTTAATCTTTGTTACTTGGGCTGAAAATGGTTACAGATCGATTGGAACAAAATCGGCTCCTGTAAAAACTCCAGCGGATCTCAAAGGGATAAAAATTCGTATCCAAGAATCGCCAGTGCACATCGCATATTGGAAACAACTTGGTGTGAGTGGGATTCCCATTGCCATACCAGAAGTTCTCCCTTCCCTCCAAACAGGTGTGGTCGAAGGTTTTGACAATACCCCTCTTTTCACTTTGGCTGCCGAATGGCAAACAGCCATCAAGTATTTCACTCTGACAAGGCATATCTACCAACCAGCAGCCATTGTTTATTCTAAAAAATTCTGGGACACCTTAAACGAAGAACAAAAAGCCATCCTAATGGGTGAAGGCAACAAATTAGCACCTGGTGCTCGTTCGGCGGTTCGTTCCATTGAAAAAAACATGGTAGCCACTCTAAAAAAAGCAGATGTACAAGTGTATGAGCCAACAGAAGCCGACCTAGCAGGGTTTAAATCTGGTGCTGCTGCCGTATCTGGCCAAGTGGTGAATAAAATTGGTGGCCAATCCAAAGCCATTTACGATAAAATCCAAAAAGCCAAAGCCGCTTGTGGCGGATAAGGAAAGGAAGGATATTCATTAATGAAATTCGTCGAACGAATCTTAAATACCTTGAGTTTCGGCGAGAAATGGGCAGGGGGAATTTGTTTTCTCCTGCTTACTCTCCTTATGATCGCTGACGTCGCCAAACGCGAAGTCATTGATGGTCTTCTCAATTGGACACTTTCTATCACAGAATCCTATCCCAATTCAAGTGTGGCTGGTTTCTTGGGTGATTGGTCAGTATACCTCACCAATGCTGTACATTCGGGAGCTTCTGGTTTTTCGGATTGGATTGGACTTGGAGGTATCATCTGGGCACAGAAACTTTCCCTCTATTTTATGTTATGGGGTGGTTTGTTTGGGTCAGCACTCGCCAGCGCCAAAGGTTCCCATTTGCGACCAGAAATTGCAGATAAGGTTCTTCCAAAAAAGATACTCCCCTTTATCAAGATCATCGAACAATGGATCATTGCTATATTCTTTTTGTTTTTAGCCTATCTGTCTGTTATCTACGTAATTGAAAGTTATGGGTTAGAGGAAGTCAACCCAGTCACTGAAATTCACCTTTGGAAAGTGCAGCTCATTTTCCCATATATTTTTGTTTCGATGGGTTTACGTCATATGGCGTATGCGATTTTTCCATCGATCATGCCATCTGACATCAATGAGGCGACAGAAGCCCTCAAAGAAGCCGAAAATGAAAACTGGGAACTCTCCGACACAGAAATAAGGGGGAATAAATAATGGGTTCATTTGGAATCTTACTTCTCGTACTTGCACTTTTACTTCTCAGACAACCGTTGATTGTACTTATGGGTGCCATCACAGTTTACTGTTATTATTTTTTACCGGATCCACCTCTCGAATCATTTCATGAATTGAATAGCATCGTGGGGGATTTGTTTTTTGCCGGTGATAAAGAGATACTACTCGCAATTCCTCTGTTTATCATTGCAGGAAACCTAATGACGCACGGGAGTATCGCACGTAGGCTTATCCGCATTGCCGCTGCTATGACGGCACCCGTTCCTGCAGGTCTTGCCATTGCTGGTGTTTTTTCCTGTGGGATTTTTGCGGCGATCTCTGGATCTTCTCCAGTGACCCTCATTGCCATTGGTGGCCTCATGTATCCTTCCCTCACAAAGGCTGGGTACCCCACTCAATTTTCAATGGGTCTTTTGGCATCGGGAGGAACTCTTGGTATCATCATCCCACCGAGTATTCCCATGATTGTCTATGCCATTATGGTGGGAGTATCTGTCACGGATCTCTTCATCGCGGGCATTGGTCCTGGAATTTTACTCATGAGTTTGCTTATGATCTATTCTGTTTTCCGTGCTGGCAATGTTGGTCGTGGTAAATGGGACTGGGCAGAAATTAAGGTGGCATGGAAAGAAGGGGTACTTGCCCTGATGATGCCTGTTGTGATTTTAGGTGGAATCTACTCTGGGTTTTTCACTGCAACAGAATCAGCAGCCATAGCCGTTTTTTACGCCATCCTTGTGGAAGTATTCATCCACAAAGAACTGAGCTTTCCGAAAATTCCAAAAATCATGGCGGAGTCTGCTGAAATGCTTGGGATCTTATTTCTCATCCTCATTCTCGCAGTGAGTTTGAACAAATTTATGATTGAGAATGAAATCCCGCAGCACCTCGTGGAAGAGATGAAAACTTTGATTTCGAGCCCTGTGACTTTCCTCATTGGGGTCAATATCCTTCTACTGATTGTGGGGATGTTTATGGATATCATGAGTGCTATCCTCGTGCTTGCACCACTACTTGCGCCCATGGCAATCAATTATGGAATCAATCCAGTTCATTTCGGAATCATCATGATTGTGAATTTGGAAATTGGTTATCTCACACCACCAGTCGGTGTGAATCTCTTTGTGGCTTCAGGTATCTTCAAACAACCATTAGGTAAGGTGATCCAATCAGTAGCCCCCATTGTGGGACTATTTCTCATTGGTCTCATGCTCATCAGTTGGATTCCTGAAATTTCACTTGGTCTTTTGGGAGGAGAAAATCCTACCCCATAATTTATAGACGCTTTGTATACCCACCCCAAGCGAACCATGAGTTCGTTTGGGGTGGGTTGTGGCGGCCGCACAAAAGTTTATTTCAGTCTTAATTTAATCCAAGTTTCTGTCTCAATTTCTTCTACCTAGAGTTTTAGCTCCGAGTGTATCAGGATCCTTTTTTTGTATCCCACCAAACTTTTAATCGTTCTATGGAATCCCGAGCGTCTGGGCACCAAATGCTATCTGGATTAAAGTCAATGATTTCTTTATAAACTAAAAGGACTGGTTCCAATTCCCTTCGGAGTGTTAAAAGTTCTTTATTTAGTTCACTAGATAATTCTATAGGCGAAAGTTTTCGTCTTTCATAATATTTTAATATTGCCTTTGTTTCCATCTCTTTGGCATCTTTATATTTTTGGAAAATAATGTCTTTCGACTTTGTTTCTTGTTTTAGATTGTTTTCTAGTTTGGGTTTGTTATCAAATGAGTTTTTTGAATTTCCAGATTCTATTTCAAGTTTTAGAAATTCATAATGTTTATTTAATTCTAAAAACATCACATCCGATTCAAACTCAGAAGAATCAGGATGGTACTTTTTTGCAAGTTTATGATAGGACTCTTTTAACTCTTCTAATGAAAACGATTCACTCAAACCTAAAAAATTACATGCTTCTTTTAACAGTAATTTTTTGTCCATGAAAGCCCAGAAGATTGAAAAAAATGGTTTTTAAGTTTTCGTTTGATCCGGAATTCCCAAAGATCTTTTTTACTTTCATTCATTTCAAATTCTAACATTTTTTGTACCTTCTGTTGGACAAGGCGGGCTTCATCCAATAGAGAAAAAACTCTTTCTGAAATTTCAATTTCAAGAGCAGAATACACTCCCATTTCTTGTCTTTCATAAAGCATTCGATCGAGTTCTTCTAATTTACGAAGTATGGGTTCGTTCTTGAATTCGATTTTTACAGCCGTCTCAGAATCTCTGTATGATAGAAGATTTTCCTCTTCTTTTAAGTTGATTAGCAGTGCACAAAGTAAATCGATTTTCTTTTCCAATAATTGCCTGGTAGTTATTTCTTTTGCCACGATCTGAATTAACCTGTGATTGATATTCCAGTGGCTCTCCCACCTGTAGTTTGTGTAGAAGATTGTGGTTCTTTTTTATCCAATTCTTCCCAAGACGTTTTTAACTCTGTTAGGATTTTGATACATTCATCCAATATCTGTTTGTCTTTTTTCATATTGGCTTCCAGAAGTCGTTTTTTCAAATAAATGTATAAGGAAAGCAGGTTGTTTGCCACTTCCTTACCTTCGTCCATATTGAGAGAAAGTAAAAGTTCTGTTATGATGTCTTGGGTTTTGATGATATGATTGTTCACAACATCGTATTTCCGGGGGTTCATATTGTCTTTTGCAATGCCAAGGAACCTAATTGCTCCATCAAAGAGCATAACGATGAGTTTTACCTGGCTAACGGTAGAGATTTCATTGGATTTGTATTCGTTGTATCCCGAGTAGGCACCCGTTTTTCTCGCAAGCGACATTTTTTTCTCCTGACTATTCCCATCGACCAAAAAGGATACTTGCTTAATGACCCTAAAGAATATTCTTAGATTATCACATGGGAAAAATAAAACGTGTCGTTTTTTTGGCATCTGGCCGGGGTTCCAATTTTTCTGCGGCCGTGGACCAAATCCGTAAAAAAAAGCTCCCAATCGACATACTGGCTCTCATCACAGACAATCCCAGAGCCAAAGCATTGGAAATCGCCAAATCCAATCAGATTCCGACGGAAATCCTGGATTTTGGCAGTTTCCCTGCCAAACAGAACTACCATTCGGAACTCCTCCGTAGACTGAAAGAACTTGGTCCCGACCTGATTGTTGCCTGCGGCTATATGCGTATCTTAAAACCAGAAGTAGTTTCTGCATTTCGGAACCGAATCATCAATGTTCACCCCTCCCTCCTCCCCGCTTTCCCTGGTCTCGATGCCCAAAAACAGGCTCTGGACTATGGAGTCAAAATCACGGGATGTACGGTTCATTTTGTGGAAGAAGGAGTGGATACAGGACCCATCATCCTCCAAAAAGCGATTGAAATCCGAAACCAATGGAATGAAAAAGAGCTATCGCTCGCAATACTCGCAGAAGAACACAAACTTTTGCCACTCGCAGTACAGTTGTTTTGTGATAATAAATTAATAATCAAAGAACGAAAGGTAGAAATCCTAAAATGATAGAAATCAAAAGAGCCCTCGTATCCGTTTCTGACAAAACGGGCATTACAGAAATTTGTTCCTTTTTGGCAAAAGCTGGCGTGGAAATTTTATCCACTGGTGGAACTTATGATGCCCTTTCCAAAGCGGGCGTAAGTGTGAAGAAGGTAGATGAATTTACTGGTTTTCCTGAAATTTTGCATGGCCGGGTCAAAACCCTCCATCCAAAAATTCACGGTGGATTGCTTGGAGACACAACCAATCCTGACCATGTCAAACAAATGACGGAAAATGGGATTGAACCCATTACCCTAGTCATTGTAAATTTATATCCTTTTGTCAAAACTGTTCAAAAACCAGATGTAACTCTGGAAGAAACAATCGAAAACATCGACATCGGTGGACCGTCTATGCTTCGTTCAGCGGCCAAAAATCATAAAAATGTTGTTGTACTTACGGATCCAAAAGATTACGAAAACTTTCAAAAGGAATTTTCTGATAATAAAGGGAAAATCTCCAGAGAGTCTGCATTTGGTTATGCGGCAAAAGTATATTCAGAAACAGCAAGTTATGATTCTGCCATTTCTTCCTATTTTAATAAAAAATTAGATATCAAATATCCTGATAAAATTACATTTGCATTTAATAAAAAACAAAAACTGCGATACGGCGAAAACCCACACCAAGACGCCGCATTTTACGAACCTATTTTTATCAAATCACAATTTGAAGCATTACAAGGCAAAGAACTTTCCTTCAATAATATGCTCGATTTTGATGCAGCCTTTCACGTAGCAAGCCTGCTACCCAAAAATGCAGTGTCCATCGTCAAACACCTAAATCCTTGTGGCATTGCCTTTGGAGAAACTGTCCTTGAATCCTTTGAACTGGCTCGTAAAACCGATCCAATTTCTGCTTTCGGCGGAATCATTGGTATCCATGGAATGGTTGAAAAAGAAGCAGCGCTTGAGATCACAAAAAACTTTGTAGAAGGTGTGATCGCCGAAGGTTTTTCTCTTGAGGCAATGGAAATTTTTTCAAAAAAACCTAATATTCGTTTGATTCCAATTGCTAAATTTGATGAAGCACTCGATGAGTTAGATCTTAGAAGTTTACACCATGGTTTACTCATCCAAAACAGGGACTACGATCTCATCACAAAAGACAAACTAAAAGTTGTCTCCAAAAAGAAGCCCACTGCCGATGATTTGGAAGGACTCATGTTTGCTTGGAATTGTGTGAAATTTATCAAATCAAATGCCATTGTTTACACCGACCAAAATTCCACACTGGGGATTGGTGCAGGTCAGATGTCGCGGGTGGATTCTGTAGAACTCGGTGCCATCAAAGCCCAAAAAGTGGGTCTTTCGGTTGTGGGATCGTATGTGGGGAGTGATGCATTTTTTCCATTCCGAGATGGGATCGATGCCATAGCCAAAGTGGGAGCCAAAGCGATCATCCAACCAGGTGGGTCGATCCGAGACGAAGAAGTGATCCAAGCCGCAGATGAACATGGTCTTATCATGGTTTTTACTGGAATGAGGCATTTTCGCCACTAAGATGGAAGTCCTATTTTTCTTTCTTTTCCTCATCTCGTATTTTTTTTTGGCAGGGGTTTGTGCCTACTACGCACAAATCTTATTTTTTTCTGCCAAATCCATATATAGGAGAGAGGAACTAACAGAAATTAGGAGTGATGTATTTCGAATCTTATTGGACATTTTAGAATCAGGTGGTTCGCTTACAAAAAGTAGCATACTATTCTTTGTATCCGCAATCCTTATCTGGCTCTGGTCTCTCATTGGCTCTATATTAGGTGATGCGGGACCAGGAGCATTGGAACATATTTTCCATGCCCCTCTTTTCTTTCTCATTTTGTTTTTTAGTTTTCCATTTATACGAGACGGGTTAACAAACGATCCCATTCTCCGAGAATTCAAACCCGTCATATCAGGTCTCATTTTGGGTAACTTGGCAGCGGCCACGACCCATTATGGCCTTGACCGAGACATTTTTTTTCTCTACTTGGTTTTTCTATTCCTCATCCAATTTCCCATACTTATCTTTTTATGGAGCCGTGAACCCATATTTGGTATGGTCTTCGAAGAAAAAAGAGGGAGCTGGGAAGAAGCGGATGATTGGGGAGAGCCCGAACCCCAAGAAACTGCGGATGAAGAAGATCCCTTTGGCGATTTTCGGTGAATAAACAGGTTCGTTTTTTTTTGAGACTGGCCGATAAAAATCGTATGAAGAACATGTTATTTCTCTTCCTTTTCCCAAGCCTCTTATTTGCCCAAGTGGAGACAAATACTTTGGACGGTTTTGCCGAAGCATCTTGGGGAATGACCTTTGAATCCATCCGCGAAAAATTCCTTTCGATGGCAACAAACCCTGAATCCAAAGAAAAAATTGAAATCATCAATGAAAAGAAGGATGCATCGCTACTCATCAAACGAAATGGAATTTTTTACCTCTATCGTTTTTATAAAACCCCTGAACTCCTAAAAGAAGTACGCCCAAAACGGGAAGGGGCTGCTGAAACAGACCCAAGCCTCGATCCACAAACAGAGTTTCGAGAAACGGGAATTTTATTTTCGGTGGGGGTTACCTTCAACTTAGTTCCCTCAGAACAAATCAAAGCAAAATTGGAAAAAAAATATGGCAAACCAAGGAAGGAAACCATCGGTGACGATAAGGTTTCAGGAGCCGCCATCTGGGAACTTGCCGAAAGAAAGGAAAATCCTCCAAGGGGTGGGTTTGCCGTTGTTTGGCGAGAGGGTTACAAAAAAGTTGCTTATACCCGCAGGATCGATTATTTTTCAGCCAACCTAAAGGAAGTGATCGCAAAAGACTATGTGGATTTCTTTAGTGTACAAGAAACAAAAACCTTGCGGGATTTAATCCCATAGATAGCCTGTCTCGTAAGGCTCTCCAGCGAATGAAGAGAGCATACGAGGCAAAATGAATTTATTTTTAGACACAGCCAATATCGATGAAATTAAAAAAGTCCATGATTTGGGACTCCTCGATGGCATCACAACCAATCCTTCCATCATCGCAAAATCAGGTAGACGTTTCACAGAAGTGATAAAAGAAATTTGTGGTTTCGTAAAGGGGCCAGTGAGTGCCGAAGTACTTGCAACAGATGCCCCCACTATGATCAAAGAAGGGTTAGAACTCGCTAGCATAGCGGAAAACGTAGTGGTGAAAGTTCCTCTTATCCCAGAAGGGATCAAAGCCGTGGTGGCTTTTTCTGAAAAAGGCATTCGGACAAACGTAACACTTTGTTTCACTGCAAACCAAGCACTGCTTGCTGCCAAAGCAGGAGCAACCTACATTTCACCATTTGTTGGAAGGTTGGATGATGTGGGATACGATGGACTCGAACTCATCACTGAAATCAGAGACATCTATGATAATTATGGAATCGATACACAAATACTTGCGGCATCTGTTCGCCACCCCATCCATTTCAAAGAAGTGGCTTTGCGCGGTGCCGATTGTGTAACACTACCCTATTCTGTTTTTGAAATGTTATTCAAACACCCACTCACCGACAGCGGTTTATCCAAATTTGTGGAAGATTCCAAAAAACTAACTTGGTAATTTAAAATTCTTGCAGGTGGGTTCTCCAAATGGAATCCATCTGCTCGATGAAACAAAACACCGATTGGTGGGATGCATCATTAAAAAGGTTACATGAACTTTCAGTGTTCATATCGATGAAAATGGTGCCATATGGCTTACCAACGGCTTTTATTTTTTCCCACCAAACATCTCGTACATTGAATTTATCATAAAACTGATAGTAATCTCCATAAACTTTGGGCCAAACAACAATTGTTTTAATACCTTTTTCATTTGTGAGTTTTATAAATTTTTCGAAAAATGGAAGTTGGGAAGTTCCCATTTTATAACTACGCATATACAAATTACTGATACGTGCCGTGTCTTTTTTTAGTTTTTCTTCAGGGTTTTCCATACTTCCATACATTAGGTAATCTCCCTTTGTATAGTTCAAAAGTTGGAATTCTTTATTGTATAAAGATTTGTATTCTTTTAGTTTGCCTTGTTTTAAACGCGATGTAAATAGCGAAAGATTGAGTTCAACTCCTCTAACAGCAAATATATGATCCAAAACATATTCCCATTTTTCTTTGGAAGGAATGTAGTCCCAAACCAAATCTCTACATTCAGAATCGCAGCCCATACGAAGGAAAGGTGAAAGTAAAAATCCTTTCGTATCATCGAAAGCTTCCGGACTAAGGGATAAAATCACTACCTTCGGCTTAACACCTTTCTCCAAAACTTGATTCAAATTTAAATAAGAATACATCGGAACTGATTGCGGGACACTGAAATTGTACAACGTCCAACTTTTTCGTTTGTTTTCAGGAATTCCAAGTTCTGAAAATGGATATGAACGTGAATCTCCAAAAACAAGGGCTAAATTTGTTTGGTTTAATTTATCATCAGCAAACATTCGCTTGGCGAGAGATTTTCGCTGAAAATAGAAAACAGAATTTCCTGCCTGCAAAAACTCTTCATGAAAAGTTGGCAAAAGGAATATTTTATCTATGACTAGCAAAAATAAAAATAAATACAATGGATATAGCAAAAATGATTTTGTTCGCAAAACGGTACCTAACCCCATCCTATTTTAGGACTAAGTGGCAGAATTCAAGAAATTTTATCACCTAAAATTGATTCTGGCTCTACTGGCATAAACTTTCCTTCCGGCAATTCAAATTTTCTTAAATCCAAATTGCCAATACGAATTCGGAAAAGATCAAGAACAACCAAATCTTTCGTTTTAAACATCCTTCGGATTTGCCTTTTTTTGCCCTCCTTTAAGATGATGGAAAGATGGCTGGTCTTATTCGGATCTTTCTCTTGTATCACATTTGCTGGTTTAACAGAGAGTGCACGCAATGTTTCTCCACCCTCCCTTACACCTAACATGAACTCTTTGGCAATTTCACGCCACTCGACAGAAGTTTTTAAGGAGATCACATATTCTTTGTCCACTTTGTTTTTGGGATGCGTGACAGCTTGTATAAAATCCCCATCGGATGACAAAAGGATGAGGCCACGAGAATCCAAATCCAACCTTCCCGCATAATTGTATTTTTGAAACTCTTCGGGTAGGAGTTTAAATATGGTTTCTTCATGGTGTTTGTCTTCGTGGGATGTGAGATAACCTCTCGGTTTATTGAACGCAATGACCTTAGGAAGGGATGAGTTTTTTTCCAGTTCCAAAACTTTGCCATCAAAACGTATTTCGTCATTGGGCTCCACCCGGTAAGATAGATCGGTAAGGGTACGTCCATTCAATTTGACCCTACCTGTGAGTACAAATTCTTCTACCTTTCGGCGAGATCCGAGTCCTAATTTTGCGAGAAATACGTTTATCCTCATGTTTTTCCATTTTACAAACAGTGCTCCAAAGAAAAAGTCTAAAGAAGGCATGAACCCGCTAAAAAAGAAACCTCGTTCGAAGTCGGAACACCCCAGACAAGTCCTACCCGATTGGATGAAGGTGCGAGTGGGATTTCCAAAAGAAGGCGATTCTCTGGCAAAAGTCAGGGGCGAAGTGGAATCCAAGGGACTCCATACAGTTTGTGAATCTGCAAGTTGCCCAAACCTCAACCATTGTTGGAACCGGCGCACGGCTACCTATATGTTGGCGGGGGATATCTGTACCAGGCGCTGCCAATACTGTGATGTAGCTTCAGGCAAACCCAAACCTTTGGATACAGAAGAGCCAAAAAAAGTGGCAAGGTCTGTCAAAGAACTTGGGCTAAAACATGTGGTGCTAACAGCAGTAAACAGAGACGACTTAAAAGACGGAGGAGCAACCCATTTTGCGGAAACCGTCAAAGAAATTCGGACTTTAAACCCCGAATGTTCCATCGAGGTTCTCATCCCTGATTTTAAAGCCAAAAACGAATCGCTGCAAATTCTTTATGAGGCAAAACCACATATCATCAACCACAACATCGAAACGGTAAAACGATTGTTCCCAATAATTGCTCCGCAAAAAAATTATGAAAGATCCATGCAAGTTCTTTCCCATATCGCAACAAATGGATTCAAAACCAAAAGTGGACTCATTCTTGGGTTGGGAGAAACAAAGGAGGACATCGAATCTTGTTTACTGGATTTGTACAATCATGGTGTGAGGATGCTCACAATCGGACAGTATCTGCAGCCTGGGCCAACCCATTACCCAGTGGTGGAATTCGTTCGACCAGAAACCTTTCAGTTTTGGAAAGAAAGGGCATACCAAATCGGGTTTAAGGTTGTTGCCTCAGGACCCCTCGTTCGGTCTTCCTACCATGCCGATGAATATTTTGCCGACCTAGCGTAGATTTTTTTCCGATCCTCTAGTATGGACGAATCCGAAAAACAACAATTCCAGGAAGATCTGGCAAAAACTTTCTTTTTGTCCATCGTTAAGGATTTAGGAGAAATTGAAGATACCTTGACTGAATTTGAAGTCAAACAGCTCATCCGAAAAGCAATCTCCAATTCTCCTCATTTGGATGTGGAATGGGGGGACAGCGATAGGTTCGGCAATAGCACATTGCTCGTAAAATACGAATCAAATTTACTTGTGATTGAAGCAAGCCCTCTCATCCAAACCATCAAAATCCTTTGGAACGAATACAGAACAGGAAATTCATAATCAAATAAAAAAAGCCCAGTGGAAGTTTCCTTCCCTGGGCTTCTTTTCTACTTAAGGGTTTGGTCTCTTAGAATTTAGATTTTTTGATGGCGTCGTATTCGACTTCCTCAACTTCACTCTGATTGATTCGTTTGATCCCTTTTTCTGTGTGAACAACCATCTGACCATTTTCTTGGTTGATGATGGCTCCAATCACTGTACTACCATTGGTGAGTGTGATTTTTTCGATTGTTTCGTAGTAGTTCATGAAATCTTTTTTAGACTTGAACTCTTTTGGTTGGCTAGCCAAAGCTTCTCCGAATTTTCGTTTTTCTTCTTCTTGCTTTTTAGCCACTTCTTTTTCAAGAGCTTGTCTCTTCGCATCAATTTCTTGTTTTTTCAACTCATCTAACTTTTCAGTTTGTGCCGATTCGCTGAGTTTTACAATTTCTTGTGCTGTTTGTTTGTCCACAGTTACTATGGTTTTAAGTTCTTCTTCTTCCGTTTTGGTCATGGAAGCTTTTTCAACGACCATCTTTTCTTTCTCAGCAGTTTTGAGAGCTTTGTTCACATCCAAAGCTTGGATGTTCTCTGCATTGGAAAGTTCTGCTGATTTTACGGATTGTGTGGAAGCTTGGTTTTTTTCGACAATCACTTCTGAACTGGCAATGGATGCTTGTAATTTTTTCAAACTTTCGTTGCCATTGATTTCTTCTTCAGAAAGATTCTCAAGTGCTTTCACCCGTGGTGAAAAAGCCACCGCTCCATCCATAACCTTTACTTTCGCTGGTTTTCCATCCGCTGCTTCTACGATGAAGGATGTTCCACGAACACCCGCAATCGCAGTTGGTGTAACGACTGTAAAGTTGTCTTCTTTTTTAGCTTTGTTTACTTTCGCAAAAACCTTCCCTGAAACGAGAGCGATTTGAGTGTCTGTAGTACCTGCGCCGTCTTGGCTGAGTTTGCTAAAATCAATGACAGATTTTGGAGAGATACGAACGCTCGAACCATCAGGGAACTGGATGTCCACCTTTCCATTATCACCTGTCACAACATTATCGCCGGTGCGAAGACTCGCGCCCAGTTGTGCTTTTTCCTCTGTTTTGTCAGCATGTAGGATCCTAGACTCTCCCACGGCAAACACGACCACTGCAGAAAGGTCTGCAGGATTTTTGGAAGCCTCACTGACGTCTGCGTCCGGTTTCTTACATACAGATGTAAGTCCGATCACAAGTGCGAGTG
>JARJFC010000039.1:6805-34544 GCA_029310945.1 Leptospira sp. 96542 | reverse complement strand
AAAAATCAAACTCGTCCAGAACGCTCATGCTGCCACCCGCCCCTGCGCCGTGCTGATCGGCACGCGCAGCGTCAGAGCCGTCGCGTCACCGGCCGCATCCGCCTCATCCCCTGAGATTTCCAGCACCACCTGCCCGCCGTCGCCACCTTCATCGACAGCTTCTATTCGACACCCCGCGGCAGCCGCCCCGCCCTCTGGGTCGGCCTCGACAACTACGCGGTCATGTTCGACGACCCCGTGTTCTGGCGCGCCCTGCGCAACAACCTCTGGTACGCCGGCGCCACCATCCCCCTCTCCATCGGCCTCGCACTGCTGATGGCCCTCTGGGTCAACGAACGCATCACCGGCCGCGCCTTCCTGCGCATGGCCTATTTCACGCCCACGGTGCTGCCCATGATCGCCGTGGCCAATATCTGGCTCTTCTTCTACACCCCGCAGTACGGCCTGCTGGCACAGATCGGCGGCGTATTCGGCCTGCCCTCGCACAACTGGCTGGGCTCGCCTGAAACGGCGCTCGGCGCCGTGACCCTGGTCGCGGTCTGGAAAGAAGCTGGTTTCTTCATGATCTTCTACCTCGCCGCGCTGCAAGGCCTCAACCCCAGCCTGCGCGAGGCCGCGGCCATTGAAGGCGCATCACGCTGGACCTTCTTTCGCCGCGTGCAATGGCCGTTGCTGATGCCCACCACCCTCTTCGTTCTGGTCAACGCCGTCATCAACGCCTTCCGCACCGTGGACCACATCGTCGTGCTCACGCGCGGCGGACCGGACAACGCCACCATTTTGCTGCTCTACCACCTCTATGAAGTTGGCTTCAAGTTCTGGGACACCGCCTACGCTTCGGCGCTGACCGTGCTGTTGCTGGTCGTGCTGGGCGGCGTGGCGCTGCTGCAGTTCTTCGTGCTGGACAAGAAAGTGCACTACCGATGAGCGCGCCGGCTTCTGCAAACCGTTTGAAGTACGCCGAACCCGGGCTGCTCGACACCTTCGCCGCCTGGCTGCTCGCCGTGCTCTGGGTCCTGCCCCTGTTCTACGCCGTCTGGACGGCCTTCCACCCGGCGGCCTACGCGACGCGCTTCGACCTCACGGCGCCACTGACGCTGGACAACTTCCGCCGCGCCTGGGAGGCTGCGCCCTTCGCCCGCTACTTCCTCAACACCACGCTGATCGCCGCCATGACACTGGCCGCGCAGCTGGTGCTCGCCACGCTGGCGGCCTACGCCTTCGCGCGCCAGGAATTCCGCGGCAAGCAAGTCGTTTTCTCGCTGGTGCTGCTCCAGTTGCTGGTCATGCCCGACATCCTGATCGTCGGCAACTACCAGACCATGGCCCGCCTGAACCTGGTGGACACGCTGCTGGCGGTCGGCCTACCTTACTTCGCCTCGGCCTTCGCCATCTTCCTGCTGCGCCAGACCTTCATGGGCATCCCCCAGGAGCTGGACGACGCCGCGCGGGTGGAAGGTGCAAGTGCCCTGCAGACGCTGTGGCGTGTCTACGTGCCGCTGGCGCGCCCGACCTACCTCGCCTTTGCCCTGGTCTCGGTCAGCTACCACTGGAATGATTTCCTCTGGCCCCTGGTCATCACCCACAGCCCGGACACGCGCCCGCTCACCGTGGGCCTGCAGGTCTTCGCCTCGGTCGAGCAGGGCGTGGACTGGTCCATCATCACCGCCGCCACGCTGATGACCTCGGCACCGCTGCTGATCGCTTTTCTTCTGTTCCAGCGCCAGTTCGTGCAGAGTTTCATGCGTGCCGGGATAAAGTAAACACGCTCTTCATCATGAAACTCATCACCTGGAACACGCAATGGTGCCTAGGGCTGGACGGTGTGGTCAGCCCGGAGCGCATCGTGGCCGAGGCCCGGGCCATGGCGGATTTCGACCTGCTCTGCCTGCAGGAAATCGCCGTCAACTTCGACGCGCTCACCGGCGCCAGCGCGCCCGACCAGGTGGCGCGCCTGCGTGAACTGCTGCCCGAGCACGAGATCCATTTCGGTGCCGCCGTGCAGGAGCGCGGGCCGGACGGGCGCTGGCGCCAGTTCGGCAACCTGATCGCCAGCCGCCTGCCGGTGCTCCAGGCCCAGCACCACGCCCTGCCCTGGCCAGCCGACCCGGGTGCGGAGCAGCAAGGCGTGCGCTCCATGCCACGCATGTGCACGGTGGTGACGGTACTGGCGCCCTTCGCGCCTTTGCCCCGCCCCTTGCGCATCATGACCACGCACCTGGAGTACTACTCACCCCTGCAACGCGGCGCCCAGATCCAGGCCTTGCACGCGTTGCACGAAGCGGCCTGCGCGCAGGCGCTGACGCCACCCTGGGTCGACGTGCAAAGCACGGGCCCCTTCCAGGCCAAGCCCCACACCCCCAGCGCCCTGCTCTGCGGAGACTTCAACCTGCCACCCGGTGCGCCTGAGCACTGGCTGATCCAGCAGCCCCTGGGTGACCCCCGCATGCCCACCCTGCACGACCTCTGGTCCGTCGTGCACGGTGACCGGCCGCACGATCCGACCTTTCTCGTGCATGAGCGCACATGGGGTCCCGAGCCCGTCGCCTGCGACTTCGTGTTCGCCAGCAGCGACCTGCTGCCGCGCGTGCGGCGCGTCGAGGTCAACGGCGAGAGCCGTGCCTCGGACCATCAACCCGTGCTGATCGAACTGGACGAACGGGTCGCCGACTGAATGCGCAACACACCCGTGCCACGCCAGGGCCGCCGCCGCCGCGCGCTCAGCCAGCCGACAAATCCGGCCAGGCTCAGGCCCGCCAACGCCATCACCGCCTGCACCGACATCTGCAGCGCGATCAACCCCGCGTACATGGCCAGCGCCAGCAGGATGCCCAGGTTTTCATTGAAGCCCTGCACCGCGATGGACTGCCCCGCGCTCAGCAGGCGGTGGCCACGGTGTTGCAACAAGGCGTTCATGGGCACCACCATCACACCGCCCAGGGCGCCCAGGGCCAGCAGCACGGGCAAGGCCCAGCGCCAGTCGCTGATCAGCAACGGGCCCAGCACGAGCAGCGCCCCCATGGGCAGGCCCAGCAGCAGCACCCGCAGGGCGTGACGCAGGCGCAGACGCGTCGCGACCCAGACCGCGCCCGCGACCACGCCCGCCGCCACAGTGCCTTGCAGGTAGGCGGCCTGGTCCAGGCCAAGGGCGAGCACGCGGGTGGCCCACAGCAGCACCGCGAACTGCATCAGCGCGGACAGGCCCCAGAACACCGAGGTCACGGCAAGGGAGAGCCCGCCAGCGCGGTCGCGCCAGAGTGTGCGGTTGGCGGCGCGGAAATCAGCCCACAACCGCCAGGCCGAAGCACCGGCGGGGTGGTGGCGGTAGCGCACGCCACTGGGCCGGATCCCCAGATGGCACAGGGCCGCGAGCAGGTACACCGCGACCACGCACAGCAGCGACACCTGCAAGGTGCGCAGGACGGGAGCCACGGTGGAGGGCCAGGGCCCCAGCGAGGCGGTGGAAGGCAGGCAGGCCCCCAGCCAGGCCAGCCGCTCGCCCGCCACCACGGCCTGCACCCAGCTCGACTGCAACCAGAACGGCGCGACCAGGGCGCCTCCCAGCACCACACCCAGCAGCACCGAGAGCACCACGGCCGATTCGACCCAGCCATTGGCCGCCACCAGCGCGGCAGGTGGGGTGCTTTCGGTCAGCAGTCCGTACTTGGCCGGCGCGTAGGCCGAAGCCCCCAGGCCCACGAGCGCGAAAGCGGCCAGCGGATGCAGACCGGCCAGCAGGGCCAGGGCCCCGAGCAGCTTCAAGCCGTTCATCAGCACCATCAGGCGGCGCTTGCAGACCCGGTCCGCCAGGGCGCCCACCAGGGGCGCCAGCAGCACATAGGACAGGGTGAAGCTGAACTTCAGCAGCGGCGCCCACCAGGCCGGCGCGCCCAGGGCCATCAGCCAGGCCATGGTCACGATGAGCAAGGCGTTGTCGGCCAGCGCGGACAGGAACTGCGCGGCGATCAGCCAGAAGAAGCCGCGCGGCAACCGGGACGCACGCGCCGACATCATGCAAGCCCCCTCATGCAAGCCCCTCCATGCGCGCGCTCCTCATGTCCGTCGGCTCACGCGTCTGCCCGCGCGTCGGCGTTGACACGGGCGCCAGTCCGGGCGCGTGGCTGCGCACCGGCGTCCGCCATCACGTGCAGCCCACCCGCCAGCTTGGCCTCGTGCTTGGACAGGGAGGCACGGGTGGCCAGCTCCTCGGCGTCCCGGTAGTGCCCCCCGGTCACGCGCACCGCGCCGATGGACACCGTGGTGCAGGGAAAGAAACGCCGCACGCCCTGGCGATCCTCGGCCTCGACACCGCCGCGCGCGCGCCCCTCCTCGTCGTAGAGTTCACGCGCCTGCCGGGCGAATTCATCGATGATGCGCTCGCAGCGTGGGCGCCAGTCCTCGCTCTGGAAGAGGATCATGAAATCGTCCCCTCCGACGTGGCCGACGAAGTCACGCTGCGGGTCGCTGTGCGCCACGGCCAGGCGCGCCAGCAGGCGGATCATCTCGTCGCCACGCCAGTAACCGTAGTGGTCGTTGTAAGGCTTGAAGTTGTCCAGGTCCAGATAGCAGACGGTGAAGGCGCCGCCACTGTCGAGCAAGCGCTGCATGTGCAGGCTGATCGGGATGTTGCCGGGCAGCGAGGTCAGTGGGTTGGCGTGGCGCGCCGCCTCCAGCCGCAGCTCCGTCACGGAGCGCACCAGTTGATCGCCCGTGCCCAGGCCCACGTAACGCCCGTTGTCGGTGACGATGAAGCCATCGCTCAGGTAGCGCTGGTCCTGGGAGGTCAGGATGCCCACCAGTTCCTCGATGTCGAAGTTGCGCTCGATCAGGCGCGGCTCGCGGTTGGCGTGCTTGAGGCAAGACTTGCGGCCGTGGATTTCGCGGAAGTAGAGCGTCGCGTAATGGTCCATGAACTGCTGCCGGTTCAGGATGGCGACAGGCCGCTCGCCGCCACCGCCATCCACGCTCACATCACTCTCCACCACGGCCATGGCGTGCAGGCCGGGATGCGCGTGAAACAGCGCCGCCGCCTCGTCGTTGCTGGTCGTCGTGCTCAGCGTGGGCGCATGGATGATGGACAGGTGGCGCAGTTGGCCACGCTGCGCCACGTAGCGCTGCTCGGGCAGCACGGCCACACGGGTATCACGCAGCACGTTGCCGGCTTCACGCAATGGCTCGGTGCGCGGCGCCGCCTCGGGACGCCCCAGGAACCAGCCCTGCCCGTAGGTGATCCCGAGATCGCGGATCACGCGCAACTCGTCCTCCTGCTCGATGCCCTCGGCCACCAGCGAGGTTCCGAAGACGTCCGCGATCTGCAGCAAGGCCTGCAAGGTCCTGAGCCGATCGGCGCTCTGGTGGATGTCGTGGCTGAAGTACTTGTCGATCTTGACGATGTCGGGCTTGAGTTGCGACCACAGGCGCAGGCTCGAGCGCCCATCGCCAAAATCGTCCAGCGCCAGGGCCAACCCTTCCGACTGCAGCTGGCGTGAGACCTCGCCCAGCGCGTCCAGGTCAGCCACGCGCTCGTGCTCGGTGATCTCCAGCACCACCATGCGCGGCGACACCTGAAGATTGCGGATGCCCTGCGCCAACAGCGCGGTGCCGCCCACGTCCACCAGTCGGGACAGGGCATTCGCGCTGATGTTGAGGAACAGCCGCCCCGGTTGGCGCAGCGCACCCCAGCGCCGCAGCGCGACCTGCAGGCAGAACAGTTCGAATTCGTAGAGCAGGCCCTCGTCCTGCGCGGCGCGCAGCAGGGCATCGGGGCGGTGCAGCGGACTGTCCTCGGGCCCTCGGATCAGCGCTTCATGGGCATGCACGGCGGCCGATTTGAGGTCCACGATGGGCTGGAACACCGCGCGCAATTCGCCCTGCCGCATCAGGGCGGCGAGCGAGCCGGTGCCGTCCCGTGTCAATGCGTCGGGCACATAAAGGTGAACTTGGTCAATCACCCATTCATACTGCCCCCCGCGCATGACGGAATGACGTCGTTTCGATGAAGAAAAAATGACACAGCCATGGCATCCGCGTGAATGCACCGAAACGCGGTAGCAGTTTCGCGAGCGAGTCGGTATAACCGGCTGCTTTTTCTCACCGAACCTGAACCCCAACGTCCACCATGAACCCGTCCTCCAAGCCCAGCAAGAAGCCTGCAACCCCCACCGAAGCCACCGCCAAGGCGGTCAAGAAAACAGCGACAGCGACCAAGGCCGACAAGAAGAACGCCCTGAAATCGAGCCCGGCCCCCGAAACCGTCCGGGCCAGCAAGGCCGTCACGCCGAAGCTGCCCAAAGCCAAGACGGCCGACAAGAAGCCGAAACTCGTGCACGACAGCTACAGCCTGCCCAAGGAAGAAGACGCCGCGCTGGGCGCGCTCAAGCGCCGCGCCACGACCCTGGGCCTCAAGGTGAAGAAGAACACCCTGCTGCGCGCCGGCCTGCTGACGCTGGGCAAGCTGGGCGACGGCGCGCTGCTGGACGCGCTGCGCGCGCTGGAAGAACCGGCCGACGCAGCCCAAGCCAAGGCCAAGGCCAAGGAAGCCACCAAGCCCAGCAAAGCCAAGCCGGCCAAGGCCAGCAAGAAGCCCGGCAAGGCCACGCCGCCCGCCGCCGCGACGGCCGAGGCGGCCGCGACTCAGGCCCCGTAACGGCCCATCAGGGCGCGCTGCACGCTGAGGGCGGGCGCGCCCTCGGCGGGCTGCAGGCGTTCATAACGACCGTCGGGCATCAGTTCCCAGGCACCGTCGTTGTCCTGCAGCGCGGCGGTCAGCGTTTCGTCGATGACGCGCTGGCGCAGCGCGGGGTCCAAGACGGGCCAGGCCAGCTCCACGCGGCGCAGCATGTTGCGGTTCATCCAGTCCGCGCTGGCCAGGTAGAGCGATTCCTCGGCCTCCTCGCCGTCGCCATGGCGGAAGTAGAACACCCGCGCGTGCTCCAGGAAGCGCCCGATGATGGAGCGCACGCGGATGTTGTCGGTGCGCCCCGGCAAGCCGGCGGGCAACATGCAGGCGCCTCGCACGATCAGGTCGATCTTCACCCCTTGCTGTCCGGCCTCGATCAGCGCGCGGATCAAGGCTTCGTCGGTCAAGGCGTTCATCTTCGCGACCAGGCGCGCGGGCTTGCCCGCGGCGGCAGCCGCCTGCAGAACGTCGATCTTCTCCAGCAGTTTCTTGTGCAGGTGGAAAGGCGCCATCCAGAGCTGGTGCAGACGCGGCAAGCGGTTCTGCCCGGCCAGGTGGATGAAGACCTGCTCCACGTCCGCCGTGATCTGCGGGTCGGCCGTGAGGTGGCTCCAATCGGTGTAGAAGCGCGCCGTGGCCGGGTTGTAGTTGCCGGTGGACAGGTGCGCGTAGCGCCGCAGGCTGGGCCGGCCCTCGCCGTTCGCGGCCGGGACACGGCGCGTGACCAGCATGGCCTTGGCATGGGTCTTCAAACCCACCACGCCGTAGAGAACCTGCACGCCGATGAACTCCAGGCGCTCGGCCCAGTCGATGTTCACTTCCTCATCAAAGCGCGCCTTCAGCTCGAGCACCACCGTCACTTCCTTGCCGCGACGCACCGCCTCGCGCAGCAGGTCCATCAGCGCGGAATTCGCGCCCGTGCGATAGACCGTCTGGCGGATGGCCAGCACCTGCGGATCGTTCACGGCCTCGCGCAGGAAATCGAGCACGCCGTCGAAGCGCTCGTAGGGTTGGTGGATCAGCACGTCGCCGCGCTCCAGCCGCTCGAAGATGGACAGGGCCCCAGCCGCGCCAGAGGCAGCCGCGGCCCCCTGGGCCGTGCCCGCCAGTTGCCCTGGATAACTGGCCCGGTAGGGCGGAAAGCGCAGGCGTTTCTCCAGTTGCGGATCGCTCACCAGATCCACGAGCTGGCCCATGCGCACCAGGTTCACCGGACCGTGCACGCGGTAGAGCGCGCCCTCGGGCAGATCGAACTGCCCCAACAGAAAGTCCGCCAAGTCCTGCGGACAGCCGGCCGAGACTTCCAGCCGCACGGCCTGGCCGTAGTGGCGGTGTTCCAGGCCCTGGCGCAGCGCGGTGCGCAGGTTCTTCACGTCCTCCTCGTCCACCGCGAGGTCGGAATGGCGGGTGACGCGGAACTGCGAGAAATGCCGCACCTCGCGCCCGGGGAAGAGTTCCTCCAGATGCGCGCGGATCACGCTGGACAGCGACACGAACAGGCGCCGCCTGCGGCTGCCCTGGCCGCAGAGCTTGTCCGGCATGGGGATCAGGCGCGGCAGCGCGCGCGGCACCTTGACGATGGCGATGTCGTTCTCGCGCCCGAAGGCGTCCTTGCCGCCCAGCCGCACGATGAAGTTCAGCGACTTGTTGGCCACCTGCGGAAAGGGGTGCGAAGGGTCCAGTCCGACGGGAATCAGCAGCGGCTGCACTTCCTGCTCGAAGTACTGGCGCACCCAGCGCCGTTGCGCCGCGTTGCGGTCGCCGTGGGAGACGATCTCGATGCCTTCCTTGCGGAAGGCGGGCGTGAGCTCGTCGTTGTAGAGCGCGTACTGACGCGCCACCAGCTCATGGATGGCGGTCGACAGGCGCGTGAAGGAACTGGCGGTGTAGGCGCCCTGCGCGTCCTTGCGCTGGTAGGCCATCAGGTGCGGCTCGGACCGCACCTCGAAGAACTCGTCCAGGTTGGACGAGACAATGCAGAGGTAGCGCAGGCGCTCCAGCAGCGGCACGTCGGCGCGGCAGGCCCAATCGAACACACGCCAATTGAAGGCGAGCACGCTGTGGTCGCGGTCCAGCAGCGGCAAGGCCGCCTCCTTGCCGGACGCGGCGGGAGCGGCGATGGCGCTGATCACGGTGGGTGGATTGGTGTTCATGGCTGCGAAACCAGGGCCGGCAGGGCCTCCTTGGCGGGCTCATCCTCGCCAGCAACGGCGTCCCGCTTGCGGCCCTCACGTGCCTCGGCGATCACGCCGGCCAGTACCTGGCCCCAGTGGACGATTTCCAGTCGGCCATCATGGTGCTCCACCAGGGCGGTCAGGCTCTCGACCCAGTCGCCATCGTTGCAGTAAAGCACCCCATCGATCTCGCGCATTTCCGCGTGATGGATGTGACCGCAAATGACGCCATGGTGGCCACGTTTCTTGGCTTCACGCGCGACGGCGACCTCAAAATCGCTGATGAAATTCACGGCTTTCTTGACCTTGAGCTTGAGGTAGGCCGACAGCGACCAGTACGGCAAGCCCAGCTTGGCGCGCCAGTGGTTGAGGTAGCGGTTGAGCTTGAGCGCCCATTCGTAGAGGGTGTCGCCCACGTAGGCCAGCCACTTGGCGTACTGGATCACGCCGTCGAAGTAGTCGCCGTGCGTCACCCACAGGCGCTGGCCGGTCGCGGTGACGTGCACGGCCTCCTCCACCACCTCGATGCCGCCGAACTGGTGGTCCAGGAACTGGCGAGCGAATTCATCGTGGTTGCCCGGCACGAAGATCACCCGGCTGCCCTTGCGCGCGCGGCGCAGCAGCTTTTGCACCACGTCGTTGTGCTGCTGCGGCCAGAACCAGCGGCGGCGCAGTTGCCAGCCGTCGATGATGTCGCCCACGAGGTAGAGACGCTCGCTGCTGCTCTCGCGCAGGAAGTCCAGCAGCGGTCCGGCCTGGCAGCCAGGCGTGCCCAGGTGCAGGTCCGAGATGAAGACGGCACGGTAGCGCGGCCGTTTTTCGTCGGCCTCCTCGCGCTCGTCCAGGGCCATGCGCAGGTGTTCGTTGGGGATGCTCTTCATCATTGCCCCACGAAGTGCTTGCGGTAACGCGGGGGCATGTCAGCCAGCCGCATCATCATCGGCAGGTCGGCGCAGTTGAAATCCGGGTCCCAGGCCGGCGCCCCCAGCACCTTGGTGCCCAGGCGCAGGTAGCCCTTGATCAGCGCGGGCGGTTCCACGGTCAGCGTGTCGTCGAGTTGCTCCACCGGCAAGGGCAGGCGCGGCCAGACCTGGTGTTCGATGGGGGCCAGGTGCGTCTCACGCAGCTGGCGCCAGAGGCTGGCGGCAGCACTGCCGTTGATGGCACCACTGACCGGGTCCAGCATGGGGATGCTGGCGCAGCCGATCATGGCGTCGATCTGGTTGCGCGCCATGAACTTGATCAGTTCGCCCCACAGCGGCATGATCACGCCGCCGTGCCGATGGTCCGGGTGCACGCAGCTGCGCCCCACCTCCACCATGCGCTCGCGCAGGGCACGCAGACGGGTGAGGTCGAATTCGCTGTCGCTGTAGAAACCGCCGAGGCGCCGCGCCTGCGCGGGCGTGAGCATGCGGTAGGTGCCGATCACTTCGCGGGTGGCGACGTCGCGAACCAGCAGGTGCTCGCAATAGTCGTCGTAGAGGTCCACGTCATGGCCGGGCAGCGGGGTGTTCAGGCGCGCGCCCATTTCACCCGCGAACACCGCGTAGCGCAGGCGCTGGGCCGCGCGCACTTCGTCTTGATGCCGCGCCCAGGACACCTCGACGCCCGACTCCTGCCGTTCAAGCGGCCGCTGCGCGGGCGGGCTGACGGGACGCTGGCCCCGGGCCAGCATGGACGGCAGCGCCTGGGCGAAGGCCGAGGAAATCCGCGTCGGAATCCGCGGAATCTTCGAGGCCAGGGGCAAGAGTGACAGCGGGAAACTCGGACGCGTGTGTTCTTTCATGGTGTCGGCGTTGTGTTCATCCTGTGTGACACCAGTGTGGTGACCCGGCATGACGACACCATGTCCGATTCATGACGAATCGGTGACAGAACACTCGAGGATGCAAGCCTCGAGCCCGACCGCGGCGTCCCGGCCGGGCCCCGGTTTCAGGTCCGGCGGTTCAGCGCCTCACGCCCCAACCAGGCTACGGGCCGAGGACAAGGCGAGCAGGAGAAAGGCCAACGCGCAGGCCCGATGGGTCCAACGGGCCCAGCGGGCGTTGGCGCCCGCGAAGAAGCGCGCGACGAGTGCCGCGCAAACGAAGCACCAAATGACCGACGACACCATGAAACCGGTGAAGAAAATGGCGTAATCGGTCCATTGGGGATCGCTCACACCGGCCGCCCCCATGGCACTGCCCAGGGCGGCCCAGTAGGCCACGTTGTGCGGGTTGGTGATGGACAGCAACGCGCCGGCGCGCAGGGCCGCGCGTCCCGGGTCTGGCGCGGCGATGGCGACCGCCGAGGCGCTCAGGTTGGCGGCATCCACCCCATGGGCGGCTTGCGCCGCGGCGGACCGTGCACCCGGCGGCGGCGTGATGCGCTCGGCCTCGCGGGGGGCCGCCTGCGGGGGCGTCCGGGAAGCGCGCCAGGCATCGAAGGCCAGCCAGAGCAGGTAGGCGATGCCGGCCAGCGCGACCGGAACGCGCAATGCCTCGGTGCGCGCCAGCAGTCCCACGCCCACGAGCCCCAGAACGGCCCACAGCGCGTCTCCGCTGAGGGAACCGACCTGCACCAGCAAGGCCCCGCGGTAGCCACCGTGCAGTCCGCGGCGGATGGTCTCGGCGAATACGGCCCCAGGAGCGGCGTTGAACACAAAGCCCAGCATCAGGGCCGAAAGAAAGAGGGCGAACACGGGAACAGGCCAGGAGGGAAAACGACGGGAGACTATAACCGTGCTCACTACCCCCTACCCCTCCCACCCAGGCCCCGAGTTCGCGCTGCGGTCTTTGATATGCTTCGCCGCCACACGCACTGCGGCGCTCAGGCCGGGGCCATTCACGGACCAGGGCCGGCAACGCGCGGCAGGGTGCATTTCTCGTGGCGCATACGTTTTCGGCTTGGTTTCTGGTGTCTTCCCCGTCCCTTGTCCCTGGTCCATCCGCCCGCATCGCGCGCCTGTTGCGCGCGCTGCTGCTGACGACCCTGATGTGCAGTCTGCACGCGCTCGCCCAGGAGAGCCTGGAGCCTCATGCACCCGCAGGTCCGGCGAGCCCGGACAGCCAAGGCGCAACCGATCCTGACTCGACCCCGCCTGAGCCGCCACCCCGCGTCATCTTTCATTACGAGCTGGACGCCTACTACAGCAACGTGGGCGCCGACATCGCGCTGAGCGACGCCGATGAACCCAACGGCGGGCACCTGGAGGAAACCGAGGTCTACCGCCGCCTGTTCAATGACTCCTTCCGGCCCCGTCTGTTCCTGCTGGAAGCCAGCGTCAACCCGATGCCCGTGCTGGGCACCTGGTACAAGCGCAACCACCCGAATGGTTACGACAACTACGACGTCGGTTCGGCGGGGGGCAACAACTTCAACCTCATCGACGGCGTGACGGCCGGTTTCCAGGAGCCCTGGGCGATTTCCGCCTTCCTGGGCAGTTCCATGAAATTCCGCCGCGAGGGCGAGGACGAGAAACAGAGCAACCGTGGCTACATGGGCTACCTGCTGTCCTGCGGGGCCCAGCACATCCACAACAACGTGCTGATCGACGACAACTGGTGCGAGCTGGAATGGAAGCTCAAGGGGGAACGGACTTTCCGCGAGGAGGAACTGAGCTGGAGCTTTCGCGTCGGGCTGAAGGAACACGGCAACCCCGACATCCGTGACCTCTTCTACGTCGGCCTGCGCCGCACCAACCTGAGCTACTCCTCAAGGCTGCTGAGCTTCCTGAACAACGCCAACGTGGAGCTCCTGACGGAGTTCGCGCGCGACGACGGGCATCTGATGCGTCAGCAGATCATCTTCGGGCGCAACTTCCCCCTGCCACGCTACCGCGTCGCCCTGGCGCTGGACGTGGGCCTGATCTACGAGAACCGTCGCAAATACTCCGGCCAGTTGGCCGACGCGGACGCAGACGAACTGACCTTCGTGTTCCGCCCCAACATCAAGTTCTGACCGAAACGCCCTCGGACGGGCCGAAGTCGGCCGCGCACCGGGAGACATCCCTGCACGGGGGCTTGCACGAAATCTCGCGCACCTCGTCAAACCTGTGCTCACCCATTAGCATGAGGCCAGTCGGGCACGCCCGGCTTGCGCCCCGCCCCGGGCCCCCGCACCCCAGAGACCACACCGACCCGAGCCCTGCTGACCCGTGCCCCACGCCATCCCACCTCCGAATGGTCCGCCGACGTGGATGGACAACGCCCTGGCCCGCCTGCCACCGAAGGAGCGGGCCATCCTGGCCTTGCTGCTGCGCCACCCCGCGGAGCCGGTCAGCAAGGAGGACATCATCCGACATGCCTGGCCGCGCCAGAGGATGGTGTCGGACGAAAGCCTGGTGCGCTGCATCAGCCAGTTGCGGCGACGCGTGCCGCAGGCCCGCATCGAGTCCATCTACGGTTTCGGCTACCGACTCATTCCGGCCACCCACGGTCCCCCCGTCCATCACGCACTGCTGCAGGTAGCCCAGGCTCCGGCGGACCTGGTCGAGCAATTCATGCACGCCTGCACCCTGGTGCAGAGGCAAACCGCCACGCCCCTGGCCCGCGCCATCGACCTGCTGCGCAAGCTGACGGAACGGCAACCGGACTACATCCCCGCCCGCGTGCTGCGAGCCCATGCCATCCTGCTGGCCCACCGGCTCGACCTCAACGCGCAGGCGCAGGCCAGCCTGGAGGAAGCCTGGGTGCAGGTTGGCCTCGCGCGGGCGCTGGCGCCCCAGTCCCCGCTGCTGGCCGCCACCCAGGCCGGCCTCTATGACCTGGACTGGCGCTTCGCCGAGGCGCGCGACCTGCACCAGGCGGCGCTGCGGGACCTGCCCTATTCCTCCCACGCGCTGCAACCCTATATCTGGCACCTGCTGGCCACCGGACAGGCGGCGCATGCGCACCCCTGCCAGCACCGCATCCTGGCGCAAAGGCCGCATGCGGCGGTCGAACGCGTCATGTGGGCCCGTCTGCTGGCCCAGGCCGGTGAACGCGACGCCGCCCTCGCGGCGATGGATGCGGCGCGTGCCGCCCACCCGGGCAGCCCCCTGGTCGCCAGTGCCTGGTGCGCGCTGCAGGCCAGGTTCGCGCCTCGCAGCGCCTTGATTCCGCTCGCGCGGGAATTGCACGAGATGACGGAACTGCCCCGGTACGCGCGGGTCAACCTGCCTTATGTGCTGGCGCGTTGCGGCCGACGCGCCGAAGCCCGACGCGCGCTCGATGCCACCCCCGCCGGGAGGCATCCGTGCACCCTGCACCAGCGCATGGCGCGGGTCCCCACCCTGATCGAACTGGGTGAGCTGGAAAACGCCGCCGAAGAAATCAGCCACGCCTACCGGGACCGTTACAGCGGCCTGCCGGGCTTGCTGCACTCGCCCACGTGCGCGCCTTTGCGCCAGCACCCGCGCGCCCGGGAGATTCTGCTGAAGTTCGATCAGATGACGCAGGCGGACGACGCACCTTGGCGCCCGTGAATCACGCCGGGGTGGCGATGACCCCGGCCAGGCAGCCACCCCGCTTCACGGCCTCCGAGCTGAGCCTGGCCCGTGGCGCCTCACCTCGCCGCGCCGCCGCGCCGCATCACCGGGCTGATCCGACGGAGGGCTGCTGGGCCTCCTCGTCCACCACCGTCGTCTTCGCGCCGGGCACGGCGGCGCGGGCCAGCAAGGCGTACATGGTGGGCACGACGAAGACCGTGAGCGCGGTACCCAGGGTCATGCCACCGACGATGACCCAGCCGATCTGCTGACGGCTTTCCGCGCCGGCGCCATGGGCCAGGGCCAGCGGCAAGGCGCCCAGCACCATGGCGCCCGTGGTCATCAGGATGGGTCGCAGTCGTTGGCTGGACGCTTGCACCAGCGCGTCCACCATTTCCATGCCCTGCTCGCGCAACTGGTTGGTGAATTCCACGATCAGGATGCCATGCTTGGTGATCAGCCCGACCAGCGTGATCAGGCCGATCTGCGAATAGACATTGAGCGATCCACCGGTCCACTGCAGGGCCAGCAAGGCCCCCACCATGGACAGGGGCACCGACAACATGATGATGAAGGGGTCGATGAAGCTCTCGAACTGCGCGGCCAACACCAGGAAGATGAAGAGCAGCGCCAGCGCGAAGACCAGGCCCAACGCGCCCTGCGAATTGCGGAACTCACGCGAGGTGCCATTGAGCTCGGAGCTGTAGCCAGTCTTGAGCACCTTGGCCGCCGTGGCGTCCATGAAGGCCAGGGCTTCGCCCAGGGAGTAGTCCGGCGCGAGGTTGGCGGTGATCGAGGCGCTGCGACGCTGGCCAAAGTGGTTGAGCTCGCGCGGGCTGACGCTTTCGCGCGAGACCACCAGCGCCGACAGAGGCACCATGGCACCGTTCTTGCCGCGCACGTACATCTTGTCAATGTCCTCCGGCGTGGTGCGGCCGGTGGCGCGGATCTGCACGATCACGTCGTACTGCTCGGCATCGCGCTTGTAGCGCGTGACGGTGCGCCCGCCGAGCATGGTCTCCATGGTGCGCGCCACGGTGTCCACGCCGACGCCGAGGTCGGCGGCCTTGTCGCGGTCCACCTCGATGCGCAGCTCGGGCTTGTTCAGGCGCAGGTCGGCATCGGGCGAGACGATGCCGGGGTTGCGTGCCATCGCGTCCATGAACTGCTGCACGACCACGCTGAGGTTCTCGTAGCTGTCCGAGGTCTGGATCACGTAGTTCAGGGGCCGGTCACGGAAGCCCTGCCCCAGCGAAGGCGGTGTGATGGGAAAGGCATTGACGCCCGCAAGGCTGTTGAACTGCGGACCCAGCAGCCGTGCCAGTTCCAGGGTGCTGCGCTGGCGCTCTTCCCAGTCCACGGTCCGGTAGATCACGCTGCCCTGGGACACCGAGGGGTTGCCGATGTTGGCGAAGATGCGGTCGAACTCGGGGTACTTCTGGCCCATCTCCTCCATGCGTCGCGCGTAGCGATTGGTGAACTCCAGAGTGGAACCGTCGGGTGCGTTGATGTTGGCGATGATGGTGCCCCGGTCCTCCAGGGGCGCGAGCTCCTGCTTCATGGCCGGATACACGCGCCAGATGGCGAGCGCGCACAACAGCATGGCGCCAATGACCAGCCAGCGCGCCTGCAGCAGCCAGGGCGGCAACAGGCTGGCGCGCTTGCGCGGCGCAAGTCCCAGATGCCCCAGCGGCCCCGCCGGGCTGGCCGGCACCGACGCGGTGGCACGAGCCGTGATCACCCAGCGCAGCAAGCGGCCGTAGCCATCGGACAGCGCGGTGAGCCAGCGTTCCATGCCGCGGTCAAATCGGTTGGGTTTGGGGTTGTGCCTGAGCAGCAGCGAACACATCATGGGCGAGAGCGTCAGCGCCACGAAACCCGAAACCAGCACGGCGCCCGCCAGGGCCAGCGCGAACTCCACGAACAGGCGTCCGGTGCGTCCCGGCGTGAAGGCCAGCGGGGCGTACACCGCCACCAGGGTCAGGGTCATCGCGATGATGGCGAAGCCGATCTCGCGCGCGCCTTTGATGGCGGCGGCGAAGGGGTCCATCCCGTCCTCGATGTGGCGGTAGATGTTCTCCAGCATCACGATGGCGTCGTCCACCACCAGGCCGATGGCCAGCACCAGGGCCAGCAAGGTGAGTGTGTTGATGGAGAAACCAGCCAGGGCCATCAGCGCGAAGGCGCCGACCAGGCTGACCGGGATGGTGATGATGGGGATGATGGACGCGCGCAAGGTGCGCAGGAAGACGAAGACCACCAGCGCCACCAGCGCCACGGCTTCGAGGATGGTCTGGTACACGTTGCGGACCGAGCGGTCGATGAAAACGGAATTGTCGTTGGCGATGTCGATGCTGATGTCCGATGGCAAATCGGCCTGCAGGCGCGGGATGGCGGCGCGCACCTCGCGCGACAGGTCGAGCGGGTTGGCCGTGGCCTGGCGGATCACGCCCGCGGAAATGGCGTCCTTGCCGTTCAGACGCACCGTGCTGCGCTCGTCGGCCGGGCCCTCGGCCACCTGCGCCACGTCGCCGAGCTTGACCGGAAAGCCGTTGACGCTCTTGATCACGACGGCGGCGAACTGTTCGGCGCGTGCGAGGTCGGTCAACGACGTGACGCTGAATTCGCGTTGCTGCGACTCGATGCGGCCGGCCGGCAGTTCCAGGTTGCTGCGGCGGATGGCGTCCTCCACCTCCTGCGTGGTCAGGCCGTAACCCGCCATGCGGTCCGGGTCCAGCCAGACACGCATGGCGTAGCGACGCTCGCCAAAGATGCTCACGTCGGCCACGCCGGTGACGGTCTGCAGGCGGGGCTTGACGACGCGGTTGACGAGGTCGTTGATCTCCAGCCGGCTGCGGGTCTCGCTGGTGAAGGCCAGCCAGATCACGGGCGAGGCGTCGGCCTCGACCTTGGCGATCACCGGTTCGTCGATCTCGGCGGGCAGGCGGCGGCGCACGCGGGAGGCACGGTCGCGCACCTCGGCGGCGGCGGCGTCCGCGTCCTTCTCCAGCTTGAAGCGCACGGTGATCTGGCTGCGTTCCGGTCGGCTGATGGAGGTCAGCACGTCCACGCCGTCAATGCCGGCGATGGAATCCTCGAGAGGTTTGGTCACCTGCGACTCGATCACCTCGGCCGAGGCCCCCGCGTAGGAGGTCGACACGGTGACCACGGGTTCATCGATCTTCGGATACTCGCGCACCGACAGACGCGAGAAGCTGACCGCGCCGATGAGCACGATGAGCAACGAGAGCACGGTCGCGAAGACCGGTCGGCGGATGGACAGTTCGGCGAGTTGCATGGCAGCGTCGGACCGGCGTGGGGCACCGGGTGGCAGGAACACGGGGGCAAGCCACCGAACTTAACACCGAAACATGAAGCGGGCGTAAATCCCGCGCGCGCTCAGCCCTCCTTGCGCCCAGGCTCCTCGGTGACGGCAGGTTCCGTGGTCTGGGGCTGCGTCTGGTCGTGGTTGTGCAAGGCATCAATCAGCTCTGCACGGGCCCGGCGGTAGTCGGCCCGGCTGATCATGCCGCTGGCGTACTGGCGCGACAGGGTCTTCAGATTGGTGTGCATGGTCGAATCTCCGTTGTTCATGCCGGTCAGGGCGCGGGCACGACCGGTGCCGGGGCCGCAGCGGAAG
Source organism: Leptospira sp. 96542 (assembly GCA_029310945.1). Taxonomy (GTDB): domain Bacteria; phylum Spirochaetota; class Leptospiria; order Leptospirales; family Leptospiraceae; genus Leptospira_A. Next base: position 16,605 of record JARJFC010000039.1, on the reverse strand, counting down.
AGGTGGGCGCCACGGCTTGCAGCAGCGGCTTTTGCACGTCTTCCAGCAGCACGCGAAAGCCGGTGACCTCGTCGGCCCGGCCGGTATGGTCGCGCACGAAATTCAAGCTGCATTCAGCGTGCGGATCCTGGTAGGAAGCGCCGACCGCCTGCAGGCGACCTCCGGTCAGCACCAGTTCCTGCGCGTTGCCGATGAAGTTCTGCAGGCCCCAGCCATTCTGGTGGCCGCTGGACACCGGCGTGAGCTGGTCGCCCTTGAGCACCTGCCCGCCCAGGCGCACCGTGCAGTTGTAATCCTTGGGCGGCTGCTGTCCGGCCGCGCCGGCGGCATGCAGCCACTCGGCCCGGGTGGGCAGGCGGTAGGTCTTGCCGGTGCGTTCGGACAACCAGGTGGTGTAGGCCAGCACCTCCTTCTCGCTCAGGCCAACCCTGGGCAAGGTCTTGGGCCTGCTGTCGTCGACCGGACACTGGCCGCTGAAGAAGCAGTACTTGTTGTAGTCCTCGTTGGACACCTCGTACTTGCTGACGGCGAAATACTTGCCGTCGGCGGCCTGGGCGGCACGCTCGCCCATGGGTGGCACCACCACCATGAGGGGACCGCGCACCCGGTCGTGCAGCATGTCGAAGCAGATGGCGCGCGCCCGGCGTCCCAGTCCGGCCAGGCTGTCGGTGCAGGGCGTGGTGCTCTGGATCGGCGTCCAGGCCTGGCCCGCCACATCGGACCCCGTGACGCCCTTGCTGCTGGTGAGGCTGCGGATGTCGGCGTCGCGTTGCAGGATGCGTCCCTGCCAGCGTTGCGCCGCCATCTTCTGGCTGAGGGTGGAAATGGCGCCCCGGTAGGTCGGGTTGTCGGACCACAGCTGGCGGGCGGTGCCCAACTGCTCACGGGCCTTTTCGTACTGACCCGCGTCCATGCTGGCCTGGAACTGCGCGTAGGTGGCGGCAGCTTCGTCCTTGCGGCTCTTGAGGTCCTTGGCGAAATCAGCCACTTCCGGGTGATCGGGCAGGCGCTTGCGCGCGGTCTCCAGCATGCCCTGGGCTTCGTTGAGGCGTCCGGTGGTCAGGGCGGCACGGGCGGTGCGCCCGTCGATCCAGGGCGGCGGCGCGAGCTGGGAGCGCAGCTGCGTGAGCCTCGCGTTGTCCGGGAACAGGATGCTGGCGCGCGTGGCCAGACTCTCGGCCTGGGAGCGTGCGTTGGACTGCCCGCCCTGGGCCAGGGACGCGATGCGCTCGATCAGCATGCCGGTGTACTGACGCTCCAGATCGGGGTAACGATCCGGCACGAAATTGCGCACTTCGTCGAGCATGCGCTGCGCGCCTGGCGTGTCGAAATGCTGGGCTTCGCTGAAGACGCGGTTGAGCGCGACGATGTTGTACTCAGCGACGTTGCGTTCGCGCACCTGCTGCAGCCGGATTTCGTTGGGCGACACCACCAGGCCGCGCTCGGCCAGCTTCACGGCCTTCTGGTACTCGCCGGCGTTGCTCTGGTTGCGCGCCAGTTCGAGGTAGGCCTCGGTCATGGCCTCGGCGGCGGTCACGGTGAAGAAGGGATCACGCTCGTTCAGGTACTGCTTCAACTCGGTCAGCGTGGACTCGGCGGCGTCCATCTCGCGGGCGCGGGTTTCCAGCAGCAAGCTGTTCTGCAAGCCGGTGATGCGGGCCTGCTGGGCCTGCTGCTCGCGCTCGCTGAGGAACTTCTTGTAGGCCGCGTCGATGCGCTCGCGCGCCTGGCCCACGCGCGTGGGATCCAGGCGCAGGGGACGGATGTCGTCGACGATGGCCTGGGCCAGGCTGTAGCGGCGCGCCGCCTCCAGCGCCTGGATGCGCCCGAGGTACAGATCGGCCAGCTTGCTTTTCGCGGCGTCCCAGCGCGCGCTGAGCGCGGCGCCCAGATCCTGCTGCTGACGCGCAAGGTAGAGGCTCAGTTGCAGGACTTCGGCCTGCCAGACGGCCTCTTCCTTGCTGTCCTTGCCCTCCTTGGGTGGCGCCGCCAGCCTTTGCTCCAGCTGACGCAAGGCATCGTCGAGACCAAACCCCTGCTGGGACAGCTGGGTGTGCAGGCCCAGCGCGAGCAGCACGCGCCGGTCCGCCTGCGGCGCGCCCGTGCGCTGCACGGCCGCGACCTGCTGGGTGCGCAGCTGCTCCTCCTTGGCGCGTTGCCAGCGGTCCTGGGTGTTGACCAGGTCGATGTCGTCCGGCAGGCGCGCCAGACTGGCGTCCAGATAGGCGCGCGCCTTGTCCAGATCGCCGATGTTGATGGCCTCTTGCGCATTGGTGGCGTAGGCGTCCGGAATGCGCGGGTCGCGCAGCAGTTCATGCTTGGGGGCGACCGACTCCACCGTGGCCATGATGTCGGTGATGGCGCGGCCCGGATTCTTGGGGTCCGGCAGCAGCCATTCGTTCTTCAGCGCCGCATTGAGCTTCTGGCCCAGCAAGTGCAGATAGCGGTTGCGCTGCAGGTCGACATAGGCGGTCTGGTCGGCCAGCGCGGCCGAGTCCGGGAACAGCAGGGCCATGCGCTGCAGCTCACGCTCCGCGCTGGCGAAATCGTACTTGCGCTCCTCCAGGTTGATCGCGGCGTTGATGCGCTGGCGGAAGTAACCCTGGAACACCTCGCGCGCGCCTTCGGCGATGCGCGCGCGCGCCGTCACGCCGAACTGGGGCAGGCGACCGATGGCCTGCTCCAGCACCTCGGGCTGGCCGGTTTTCACGTCGGCGATCAGGCTCTGAATGCGCAAGTCTTCGATGTAATTGACGACAGGGTTGTACGCCGCGATCGCCAGCACGATGGAAAAAGCGCTGCCCAGCACCCAGGGGTTCTTGTGCCAGTTGGCCTTGCCCTCCAGCTCGACCAGGAACTGCTCGACGGTGGCGGTGCGCTTTTCCTTCTCGAAGGCCAGGCCATGCCACAGGCCCTTCATCTGGCGCTTCTTCAGGTTCTTGATGGGCGCTGGGATCAGCTTGGCTTCCTGCGCCTGCAACGCTGATTTCTTGTTGAAGGGGTGGTAGCCCGTCAGCAGTTCGTAGGCCACGCAGGCCAGGGCGTACAAGTCGTCCTGGGTGGACGGGTCCTTGCCCTGCAGCATTTCCAGCGAGGCATAGGCCGGCGTCAAGGCGCCGAGCGAGCCGGCGTCGAACTCACCGTCCTTGTCGCCTTCTTTCTTCTCGGCGCCCTTGTCGCCGCCGCTGGCCGCGCGGGCAATCCCGAAGTCCAGCGTCTTGACCACGCCGTCGTCGCAGAGGAAGGCGTTGCCCGGCTTGAAGTCGGAGTGCACCAGCCCTTGCTTGTGCGCGTAGATCAGCGCCGAGCCCAGCTGCTGGATGATGGGAAAGGCTTCCTCGAACGGCAGGCCGCCCTTGGGCCGCACCACCTTGCGGATGTAGGTGTCCAGCGGCTTGCCGACCAGCAGTTCCATGGTGATGAACACCTGGGTGCCGGTCATGCCGATGCGGTCGAAGTCGTAGACCGTGGCGATGTTGGGGTGGGCCAGCTTCTGCTGGCGGCTGGCCTCGCGCTGCAGGGCGATGAAGGCCTGGGGGTGCGCCTTGAAGTCTTCGGTCAGCACCTTCATGGCCACGTAGGGATTGCTGTCCTTGGCCTCGACCTTCAAGAGGTCGCGCGCCTGGAACACCTTGCCCATGCCGCCCGCGCCCAGCACCTTGTCGAGGATGAAGCGCTCCTTGATGATGGAGCCGGGGCCGAGCTTCTGCAGTTGCGGGCTGGTGGCGCCATGCAGATCCCACGAGAGCTGGGAACCCCGGGAGGTCTGATTGCTGGTGCTGGCGGTGCTCTGCTGGGTCTGGTGCTGGTAACCCGTGGGGCTGGTCGGCGCATGCGTGAAATTGCCCGTGGTCGACGGCGCCAGGGTGTTGCTGACGATGGTCGGTGCCTCGTCATCCTCGCCGGCGGCGGGGGCCATGGGCCCGCGCGGTCCCGATCCGCCCGGGTAGGCAATGATGGTGGCTCCTCCCTCCTCGTCGTCCACCGGCGGTTCCTCCGGTGGCGGCGCGCCCGCGCCGGTCGGGCGCGGATAGGCCACGACCGTCGCGGCACCCTCCTCGTCGTCGGGTGGGGCCTCACGTGCCGGCACGCTGGCGGACGGGGGATAAGCCACCACGGTCGCGGCGCCATCGGCCTCGTTGTCCTCGTCGTCCTCTTCGGACGGGCCGTCATCCGGCTCGTCGCCGGGCTGGGTTTCCGGCAGGTACTGTCGGATACGCTCGACCGTGTCCGCGCTCAAGCGCCCGGCGCCGAGGTATTCGTCCAATGCCTCGTGCATCTGCTGCAAGGTGAAGGCCCGCCGCTGCACCAGACCGGGCATGACGCCCAGCAGTTCGGGCAGGGCAAGCTCCGCCCTGGAGAGATCGTCGAGCAAGCGCCTGGGATCGACCATGGTGTGCTGCCTCGTGCTTGCCTGGCCGCCCTCAGGCGATTTCCACCACGAGGGTGGTGACATTGTCCTTGGCGCCGCGGCTCAAGGTGAGGTCGATGAGCTTCTGGCAGGCCTCCTGCGGGGTCCCCTGGCCCAGCAACTGGCCGATCTCGGCATCGCTCAGATGCCGGGTCAAGCCGTCGCTGCAGAGCAGGAAGCGCTCGCCAGACGCGAGCTCGCACAGGTCAGCCTCCAGGAACAATTCGTCCTGGCTGCCCACGGCGCGGGTGATGATGTGGCGCTCGGGATGGGTCTTGGCCTCCTCCGGCGTGATCAGGCCCTGCTTCAGGTAAGTGGCGATCTGTGAATGGTCGCTGGAGACCTGCTCCAGCACGCCGCCCCTGCGCAGGCGATAGACGCGGCTGTCGCCCGCCCACATCACCACGCCCACGTGCCGGTCCTCCGCCGCCAGCAGCGCGATGGTGCTGCCAATGACCGGCGGCCGTCCGCCACCCGCGGATTGCCCCTGCTGGCCCTTGGCCTGCACCTGGCTACGTTCGAGCAGATTGTGGTTCACCCGGTCCAAGATGTCCTCGATCTCGTTCAGGCGATCCGACAGGCTACCGTTCAAGGGTGCCTGGCGCAGGCTGTCCACGATCAACTGGCTCGCCACGTCACCCGCCTCGTGTCCGCCCATGCCGTCGGCGACCACCCACAGGCCTTTCTGCGGCAGGTCCAGGTACGAGTCCTCGTTCACCTGGCGCACATGGCCCTTGTGGCTCATGCCACAGGAGACGGCGATCTCCGGTGCGGCCACGCCGGACTTGGGACTGGCTCCGTTGGGGGGAGCTTCTTTTTTCAACAGGGACATGGGGGTTTCCTCCTGATCAACCTTGCAGGCTGTAGCGAATCAGTTCCTGGGGGTTGTCGTCCATCGCGCGCCCCAGGCTGATCAAGCCTTCGCCCGTCAACTGAATTTCTTCCCTGCGCACCACGGCCTGGACGCCACCGCTCTGCACCCAGGTGCCGTTGGTGCTCTGGTCAATCAGGAAAAACTTGTCGCGCCGCAATTCGATCTTGATGTGCTGGCGCGAGGCCTGGGTTTCCGCCACCGCGATGTCGCAGGTGGGGCTGCGCCCGAGCACGGCCATCTCACGCGTGCTGTTGAGCACCAGGGCGACGTCGCGGTATTCCAGGCGCAGCTGCGCGGCCTGGCCAACACTGGCGGTGGCCTTGGACAGGTCGACGGACATGGTGGTGACGTCGTCTTCCTTCCAGATGAACTCGACGATCTCCATCTCGCCCTTGCCCTTGATGAAGGCATGGTCGACGAAGCGGGTGCTGCCCTGCAGCATCGACGGCAGCAGCTTCGCGGTCTCCGCCGTGGTGATGATCTGGCGCGCCTTGGCCTGCGCGGCCATGCGCGCGGCCACGTCGACCGCGTCGCCATGCACGTCGCCATCCTCCAGGATGCAGGGGCCATAGTGGTAGCCGACGCGGATATTCACCGGCACCTCCGTGGCGCCGCCCTCGTTGGCCTCGTCCAGGCTCTCCTGCATATCGCAAGCGGCCTTGGTGGCGGTCTCGGCATCGTCGAAGGTGCACATGATTTCGTCACCGATGGTCTTGATCACCGTGCCCTTGTAGCGGGCAACCACGTCTCCCAGGAGCGTGAGGGTGGTGGCCACCACTTTGCGGGCGCGTTCGTCGCCCAGGGAATCGTACAGCTTGGTGCTTCCCGAGATATCGGCGAACAGAATGGACAATTTGCTGGCTTTACTGGACATGGTGATTCGCCTTGTAATTGCTGAGATGCGCTCTTTCTTCTTTCACTTTAACGCTTGCTTCTTTCGTCATCCATGGGTACTCCCCGGGGCTCACCTTGCTGGCGGCGATTACTCCAGGGGCAGGGGTTGCTCCGCGTCCTCGAACCGCACCAGCGGCACTTTCTCGTTCGGAAAGGGCACGGCGGACGCGGCGTTGAAATCATCGAAGACGAACTGATCGGACCAGTTGCCCTCCAGCTTGGTCCGGTCGATTTCCGTTTCCACCTGGGTCACCGAGACCCGCAGCTTGGCAGCGCCCTCCTGGAGCGCCTGCAAAGCCTGACGCAGTGTTTCCTGTTTTTCCGGTGCTTCCTGCTCCAATTGTTGCGTCGCCTTGAGCAGCCTTTCCTGCATGCTGGCGATCTCCTGATCGTTGACGCCCGAGACGCAGTGCGGCTCGTCCCCGCAGGCGGCCAGGGTCAGGACCAGGCCGGTCTGCACGTCCTGCAGCTCCTTGAGTTGTACCGCCAAGTCTTCAACCGTCTCAGCCAGCTTGTCCGCGGATTTATCCACTTTGCCCTTCACCGACGACGGCTTGCCCGCGTCGCCGCGAGCCGCCGCGTCGCGTGAGGGCTGGAGCGGGGTTGGCGCGGGAGCAGACGCCATCTTGCCCTGGGCCGACGCTGTCGAAACCACCAGACAGAAAGAGCAAGCGAACAGCAAGCCCCGCGGCAAGGCCGCCAACAGACTGATTCGGGTCCGATGATTATTCACCATCACTCGACCTCGTTTTTGCCCTGCAGCATGCGCTCGATGCGGGCTTCGGCGCGGGTGGCCGATTTCAGCGTGCTGTCGATGATCTCGGTCAGGCGCTGGTCGCTCAGATCCAGGCCAGTGCGCTCGGCGAAGAGTTTGCGCCGCTCCTGGTTGAACCGCAAGTTCTCCAGGAAACGCACGCGGGTATAGATGGTTTCCACCACCTTGACCTCGCGCTCCATGGCTTCCATGTCGATTTCGGTCGCACCCGCCTTGCCGAACTCATCCTCGAACTGGGCCTCGAACCCGGTGAAGTCGGCGAGATCGGTACGGTAAGCCGCATATTCCTTCTGGCGACCACGGTACTCGCCGAGCAGGGCCTCGACCTGCTTGCGCCGCTCGGGGTCCTTGGTCTGCATCAACTCGGCTTCGAGTTGCTGGATGTTGAGCTGGATCTGGGACAGGGCCGAGTCCAATTCTTCCAGCGTGACATTGGGCGTGCAGCCTTCCACCTCTTCACACTGGGCGAAGGCCAGCGCCACGCCCTCGCCCACCCGTCCGAAGAGCGTGAGGTCCTCCTCGAACACGGCGAGGTCGATCACCTCGATGGCCCGGACGCCCAGCATGGCAGCGGCAGGATTCGCGAAGCTGACCGAGACGCTGACCAGTTGCAGGTTCAGGTTCGTGATGAAGGCCTGGGTGTTGGTGCTCAGGGGAATGCTGCGCGCGGTGGACAGGCTGCTGGGCTGGGAGGTTTCCTCCTGCCCCGCCGCCACCGCCAGTTCGAAGTCGCCGCCATTGAAGCGGAGGTTCAAGGTGCTGGCGTTCTGGATCCCGCGCGCCGCGATGATCCGGCCACTGCTGGCGTTGACCGTGGTGGCCCCCGAAACGACGAGGTCACCGGTGCCACTGAGACCCGCGCAACCGTTGCAGTTGCTGCCGCCCGCGATCAAACTGACGCTGCCGCCGCTGGTCACCGGCGCTCCGGTGAGTTCGATGTCCGAGCCCAGCAACACCACGCTGCCCCCGGTGCTCAGCGCATCCGCGACGGTCAGCCGGTTGGCGTTGATGACGACGTTGCTGCTGCCTCCCAGGGGCAGCGTCGGCGGCGTGAGTGTGCCGCCGATGACGAGGTTGCCAGTGAAGCCCGCGAGGTTCGGCAGATGCAGATCGCTGCTGCTGATGCTGAAATTGCTCTTGCCGGTCTGCCCCTCGCGCTGGGCGATGGTCAGGCTGCCGCTGCCGGTCACGCTGCCCTGCGTCAGGCGCTTGCCGGCGGTGAAATCCCAGCGGTTGTTGCCGCCGAGCTGCACCGTGCCCGCGTAATCACCATCGGCGATGAAGACATTCTCGCCGCCGGTCCCGCTGTTGACCTGCGTGAAGCCGGTGAAGGTCGCGCTGCTGGCGCCGACGCCAATGGTCCCCCCATTGGCGTCATTCAGGTTCCAGTTCGTGCCGGCCGAGGCACTGCCTTGCAGAACGTCCCCATTCCCGATCAGGTGCTCCACATTGCTGAATCCCTGGCCCCAGACCAGGGTGCGGGTCCCTGTGGCGAAGGAGACGTCGTAGGTATCACTGCCATTGCCACCGTCGAAGCTGCCCAGGGTGCCGCTGCCCTGCAAGCGCAGCACATCATCGCCGCCGCGCCCCTGGATGGCGCCCGCATGGGCGCCGCTCACCTCGAAGGTGTCGACGTCGTCCCCCCCCGCCAGCGTGGCGAAGCCACTGAAGTTCATCGCGGTGCCCCCCGCATGCGAGAGGCTGCCCGCGCCATTGCCCGTGACCAGCCAGGTGTTCGCGCCGCTGGCGTGGGCCGCAGTCAGGTCGCCCGTGCCGCTGCCCTGGAGCGTCACCCCGCCCGTCGCCGTCACGCCCGCGGCCAAGGTCATGTTGGCGGCCGACAACTGGGCCGTGCCCGCATTCGCGGCGACCGACTGATTCACCGTCAGCCTAGCCCCGCTCGCCGTGGCGGAGACCTTGACGCTGCCAGCGGTGATGCCGTTGACCGCGGTACCGGCCGCGTTGGTGCCACTGCCGATGTTGACATGGCCAGAGGCGTGCGTCACATCCAGTGCGGCCCCGGCGGAACCGGCCAGGGCCAGGGTCGTGGAGGAGGCATTGCTGTTGGCCACCCAGGCGGAACCGCCAGCGACCACGGTCAAGGCGCTGGTGCTGGTGGCGAGACGACCCGCCGTGCCCGTGCCGATGTCACCATCCGCCTCCAGCACGATGCTGCCACCCGTGAGCGTTCCGGCGCCGGTGATGCTGCCCGCGATGTCGTAGACCTGCGCACCGGTCGTGGTGATGTTCTGGCCCAGCGCGAGCGCGCCGGAGCTGATCTTGAGACTGCCCAGCGCCGTGGTGCCACCGACAGCGCCGCCCAAACTCACAAGCCCGCTGCCCGTGTCCAGTTCCAGCGCCTGCGCGCCGTTCACCGTCGAACCGAAACCGATGTTGCTGTTGCTCGTGCGCAGCGTGGCGGCGCCCGTCAGCGTGACGGCGCCGGTGTAGGTCTGGGCCCCCGTCGTGGTCACGTCCGCGCCCAGGCTGCTGGCGCCCGTGACCTCCAGGGAGCCGAGGGCCAGGCTGGCGCCAACGGCCCCAGCGAAGCTGACGCTGCCCGTGACCTTCAAACCCTGCTGCCCCGCCGCGCCTGCGTTGACGCTGCCACCAAACCCGACACTCGTCGCGGTGAGCGTGCGCACGCCCGCGGCACCAGCCAAGGTCACCGCGCCGGTGTACGTCTGCGTGCCAGTTGTGCTCACATTGCCGCCCAGGTTGCTCGTGCCCGCCACGCTCAGGCTCGCCAGGTTCGTCGCGTTGCCCGCCAGCTTCCAGTTCGCCGTCGCGATGCTCAGACCCAGGCCCCCGCCCGCCAGCCCGTCCTGCATGTCGATCAACTCACC
>JARJFC010000039.1:0-6706 GCA_029310945.1 Leptospira sp. 96542 | reverse complement strand
CGTTCAGCGTCACCGCGCCCGTGTAGCTTTGCGTGCCCACGGTGCTCACGTTGCCGGCCAGGTTGCTCGTGCCCGCCACGCTCAGGCTCGCCAGGTTCGTCGCGTTGCCCGTCAGCTTCCAGTTCGCCATCGCGATGCTCAGACCCAGGCCACCTCCCGCCAGCCCGCCCTGCATGTCGATCAATTGACCGCCGCCCGCCGTCAGCGTGCGCAGCCCCGTGCCCGACAGCGTCACCACGTCGCCATAGGTCTGCCCGCCCGTCGTCCTCACGTTGCCACCCAGCACCGTCGTACCGCCCGCGTTCGTCGTCAGGCTGGTCAAGGCCACGGTGTTGCCCACCGCGCCGAAGCTCGTTGTCCCCGTGCTGTTCACCGTCAAGGCCTGGGCGCCGTTGACCGTGCTGTTGAAACTCACGTCTCCGCTTCCGCTGCTCAGCGTCGTGCCACCCGTGGTCAGCGTGACCGCGCTATGGAAGACAAGATCGCCATTGGACGCGCTGGAATTCAGCGTCCCGCCCGTCAGCGTGATGCCCGCGCTGCCCGTCAGGTCCGCACTGCCCACCGTACCGCCGCCCAGGGTCAGCGCACCGCCCGCCGCGTTCGCGGTCAAGGCCCCCGTGTTCAGCGTGCCCAGCGTCAAGGCATTCATGTCCCTGATCTGCGTCGTGCCACCCGTCAGTGACACCGCGCTCTGAAAGTCGTTCCCCGTGTTCAGCAGCGTGATCGCGCCCGTGCCCGCGTTGAAGCTGCTCGCGCCCACCACCGTGAACGCCGCCGACTGCGTGATGTCGCCGTTGTTCGTGCTCAGGCTCAGGCCACCGCTTCCGATGTTGAGCGTGCTGTCCACCGACAGCGTGCCCGTGTTCACCGTCAGACCCGTCAGCGCCGTGCCACCCCCCACCGCCCCCGTGAACGTCGTCAACCCCGTCGTCGTCACGCTCAGCGTCTGTGCCCCGTTCACCGTCGAGTCAAACAGAACATCGCCGCTGTTGGCATTGATGGTCACCGCCCCGCTCGACAGCGTGGCCGCGCCGGACACCGTGAGGCCGTCATGGCCGTTCCACGTCAGCCCATCGAACTGGACCGCGCCCGCGAAGCTGCTGCCCGTGTCGCCATTGGCCAGTGTCACGTTGCCGTCGAAACGTGTCGAACCTGCGCCGTCCGTGGAGACCAAGCCAGAATTCGCGCCCACGATGCTCTTGAACCAGGTCAGGCCCGTCGCACTGGTTCTGAACGCCGCGCCCGTGCCATCGCCGAGGTTGCTGACCGCTCCGTTGAAGGTGACGCTGCCCGCGCCCGTACCCGCGGCAATCTCCAGGTCTTGCCCGCCGCCCGCCAGCGTCGTTCCAAACAGGATGTTGCCGCCATTGGCATTGAGGGTCAGCGTTCCACCCGACAGCGTCGCCGCGCCGGACACCGTCAGGCCGTCATGGCCGCTCCACGTCAACCCATCGAACTGCACGGCGCCCGCGAAGCTGCTGCCCGTGTCCCCATCGGCCAAGGTCACGTCGTCGTCGAAACGCGTCGAGCCCGTTCCGTTCGTGGCCGTCAAGCCGGAATTCGCGCTCACCGTGCTCATGAAGCGCGTCAAGCCGGTGCCCGTCATGGTGAGGGCCGCGCCCGTGCCGTCGCCCAGATTGCTCACCGCCCCCGTGAACGTGGTCGTGCCCGCACCCGAGGCCACCGTCAGGTCATGCGCGCCACCGGCCAAGGTCGAGCTGAAAAGGATGTTGCCGCCACCGGAGCTGAGCGTGATGGCGCCCGTGAGCGCCGTGGCGGACGCGAAGGTCACCGTGTCGTTCGTGGTCGTGACGTCCCCGGCCGTGCTGATGCCGCCCGCGCCCGTCAGGCTCACCGCACCGTCCGAGTTGATGTCTCCGCTCGCACCTAGCGTCAGCGCGTTCGTGTCCGCGTTCAGCGTCACCACCCCGCCGTTCGTCGTCGTCAGCCCCGCGTTGACCGTCACCGTCGCGTTGCGCAGCGTGATCCCGCCCGCTGCATTCGTGTTCACCGCGCCATTGAGCGTCGTCGTCCCGCTGCCCGCCGCTTGGTTGAACGACGCCGCCGTGATCGCAGCCGCCGTCACGTCCTTGGCGCTCGTGATGGACAAGGCACCCAGCCGCGTCGTGCCTCCCACCGCGCCACCGAAGGTCACGTCACCCGTGCCCGCCGTCAGCGTCAGGTTCTGCGCGCCGCTGGTCGTGCCGTTCACCGTCGCAGCCGTGCCCACGAACCGGATGTCACCATCACCACTGTCCAGCGTCGTATTTCCCCCCAGCGTGACCGCGCTGTGGAAGACCAGATCCCCATCGGACGCACTGGAGTTCAGCGTCCCGCCCGTCAGCGTGATGCCCGTGTTGCCCGTCAGTTCCGCGCCGCCCCCCACCGTGCCGCCGCCCAGTGTCAGGCGACCGCCCGTGCTGTTCGCCGTCAGCTTGCCCGTCGTCGCCAGCGTGTCCAGCGTCAGATTGCCAGCCTGCGAGATCGTCGCCACGTCGCCCGTCAGGCTCACCGCCCCGCCGAACGCATTGCCCGCGTGCGTCAGCGTGATGTCTCCCGTGCCCGCGTTGAAGCTGCTCGTTCCGCCCACCACGAACCCACCGGCCTGCGTGATGTCCGTGTCCGCCGTCGTCACGCTCAGGTTGCCCGTGATGTTCAGCGCGCCAACCACCGACAACGTGCCCGTGTCCACCGTCAGACCGGCCAGCGCGGTACCCCCACCCACGGCGCCCGCAAACGTCGTCGTCCCCGTCGTCGTCACGCTCAGCGTCTGCGCCCCGTTCACCGTCGAGGCGAACGTGACACCACCGCCCCCGGTGGTGTTCAGCGCCACGCCACCTGTCAGGGTCACCGCTGAGTTGAAGCCGATCGCGTCCCCGCTCGTCGTGACGTCCCCGGCCGTGCTGATGCCTCCCGCGCCCGTCAGGCTCACCGCGCCGTCCGAGCTGATGTCTCCGTTCGCACCTAGCGTCAGCGCACCCGTGTCCGCGTTCAGCGTCACCACCCCGCCGTTCGTCGTCGTCAGCCCCGCGTTGACCGCCACCGTCGCGTTGCGCAGCGTGATCCCGCCCGCCGCATTCGTGTTCACCGCACCATTGAGCGTCGTCGTCCCAGTGCCTGCCGCCTGGTTGAACGACGCCGCCGTGATCGCAGCCGCCGTCACGTTGCGCGCGCTCGTGATGGACAACGCACCCAACCGCGTCGTGCCTCCCACCGCGCCACCAAACGTCACGTCACCCGTGCCCGCCGTCAGCGTCAGGTCCTGCGCACCGTTGAGCGTCGAGGAGAAGGCGATGTTGCCCGCGCCGGACCCCGTGCTGACCGCCACCGCGCCCGTCAGCGTCGTGGCGGACGCGAAGGTCACCGTGTCGTTCGTCGTCGTGACGTCCCCGGCCGTGCTGATGCCGCCCGCGCCCGTCAGGCTCACCGCGCCGTCCGACGTGATGTCTCCGTTCGCACCCAGCGTCAGCGCACCCGTGTCCGCATTGAGCGTCACCGTTCCGCCAGCCGCCGCCGTCGCCGTGTTGATCCCCGCGTTCACCGTGATCGCATTGGCCTTGACGTTCACATGGCCCGCCGTCGCCGTCACCAGCCCATTCAAGGTCGTGGTCCCGCTGCCCGCCAGCTGCGTCAGGCTGGCAGCCGTCAAGCTGTCGCTCACGCCAACGTTCGTCGCCGAGTTGATCGTCACCGCGCCCAGCGCCATCGTGCCGCCCACCGCGCCATCGAAGCTCACATTGCCCGTTCCAGCGGTCAACGTGAGGTTCTGGCCGCCGCTGGTCGTGCCGTTGAGCGTCGAGGAGAAGACGATGTTGCCCGCGCCGGACCCCGTGCTGACCGCCACCGAGCCCGTCAGCGTCGTGGCGGACGCGAAGGTCACCGTGTCGTTCGTGGTCGTGACGTCCCCGGCCGTGCTGATGCCGCCCGCGCCCGTCAGGCTCACCGCACCGTCCGAGTTGATGTCACCACTGGCGCCCAGCGTCAGCGCGTTCGTGTCCGCGTTCAGCGTCACCACCCCGCCGTTCGTCGTCGTCAGCCCCGCGTTGACCGTCACCGTCGCGTTGCGCAGCGTGATCCCGCCCGCTGCATTCGTGTTCACCGCGCCATTGAGCGTCGTCGTCCCGCTGCCCGCCGCTTGGTTGAACGACGCCGCCGTGATCGCAGCCGCCGTCACGTCCTTGGCGCTCGTGATGGACAAGGCACCCAGCCGCGTCGTGCCTCCCACCGCGCCACCGAAGGTCACGTCACCCGTGCCCGCCGTCAGCGTCAGGTTCTGCGCGCCGCTGGTCGTGCCGTTCACCGTCGCAGCCGTGCCCACGAACCGGATGTCACCATCACCACTGTCCAGCGTCGTATTTCCCCCCAGCGTGACCGCGCTGTGGAAGACCAGATCCCCATCGGACGCACTGGAGTTCAGCGTCCCGCCCGTCAGCGTGATGCCCGTGTTGCCCGTCAGTTCCGCGCCGCCCCCCACCGTGCCGCCGCCCAGTGTCAGGCGACCGCCCGTGCTGTTCGCCGTCAGCTTGCCCGTCGTCGCCAGCGTGTCCAGCGTCAGATTGCCAGCCTGCGAGATCGTCGCCACGTCGCCCGTCAGGCTCACCGCCCCGCCGAACGCATTGCCCGCGTGCGTCAGCGTGATGTCTCCCGTGCCCGCGTTGAAGCTGCTCGTTCCGCCCACCACGAACCCACCGGCCTGCGTGATGTCCGTGTCCGCCGTCGTCACGCTCAGGTTGCCCGTGATGTTCAGCGCGCCAACCACCGACAACGTGCCCGTGTCCACCGTCAGACCGGCCAGCGCGGTACCCCCACCCACGGCGCCCGCAAACGTCGTCGTCCCCGTCGTCGTCACGCTCAGCGTCTGCGCCCCGTTCACCGTCGAGGCGAACGTGACACCACCGCCCCCGGTGGTGTTCAGCACCACGCCACCTGTCAGGGTCACCGCTGAGTTGAAGCCGATCGCGTCCCCGCTCGTCGTGACGTCCCCGGCCGTGCTGATGCCTCCCGCGCCCGTCAGGCTCACCGCGCCGTCCGAGTTTATGTCGCCACTGGCACCCAGCGTCAGCGCGTTCGTGTCCGCGTTCAGCGTCACCACCCCGCCGTTCGTCGTCGTCAGCCCCGCGTTGACCGCCACCGTCGCGTTGCGCAGCGTGATCCCGCCCCCCGCGTTCGTGTTCACCGCACCATTGAGCGTCGTCGTCCCGCTGCCCGCCGCCTGGTTGAACGACGCCGCCGTGATCGCAGCCGCCGTCACGTTGCGCGCGCTCGTGATGGACAACGCACCCAGCCGCGTCGTGCCTCCCACCGCGCCACCAAAGGTCACGTCACCCGTGCCCGCGCTCACGCTCAGGTCTTTCCCACCATCTACAGCGCTGTCGAAAGTGACGTTTCCTCCCCCACTGTCCAACGCCACATTGTCCGTGAGGGTCACACCCGAATTGAAGTCGATGGCGCCACCGCTCGTTGTGATGTCACCACTGATGTTGATGCCATCAGAGGCCGTCAGGCTCACGACGCCATCCGCGATCACGTCTCCACCCAGGGTCAAAGCGCCCGTGCCAGCGTCCAGGGTTACCACGCCGCCGCCCGTGGTGGTCAATCCCGCGTTCACGGCAATCGCGCTGCTGCTGAGCGTGATTCCGCCTGCGCCATTTGTATCAACGGCCCCGTTCAGCGTCGTCGTCCCGATGCCCGCCGTCTGATTGAACGACGCCGCCGTGATCGTCCCGGCTGTCACGTCCTTGGCGCTCACGATCGACAAAGCACCCAGTCGGGACGTACCGCCGACGGCGCCCGAGAAGGTGATGTCGCCCGTTCCGGCCGTGAGCGTCAGGTTCTTTCCACCATCCACGGTGGAATCAAAGGTGATATTGCTGTTCGTTGTGCTGAGCGATACGTGATCCACAAGGGTCACTGCGCCGCTGTAAGTCTGGGCGCCGCCCGTCGTGATGTCGGCCGACAAATGAATCTGGTCGGCCTGCAACGTGAGCCCAAAGCTACTGCTGCTGTTGATCGCCGCGTTGACGTGGATGTTGTCGTCCGCGGCCAGGGTCAGATTGGCGGTGCCCAGGATGGTTTCCACCGCACCCGCCGTGATGACGCTATCGGCGCCAGGGAAGTCTCCAGACGCGTCGTTCAGGTCACCTGGGTCCGCGATATCGTCACCGGGAGTGCCATCACCATCGATGTCTGGGTTGCTGGCCACGATCGTGATGCTGGCGGGATCCAGCAGCAAGGTGCCCTTGCCGTCGATACCGCGAAGATCAATGCTGCCCGGGTTGAAACCCAGGTGGTTCTTGCCCGAAACTTCCGCAAAACCGCCCTTGCCGCCATGGATACCGCCGCGCGCGCTGAGGCTGCCGGAAAAGCGCGTCCAATCGTCGGCCCACACGATGATCTTGCCGCCATCGCCCCGGTCGGTGGCGTCGGCCTTGAGTTGCACGCCGGACCCCACGATGACGCGGTCCGCGTTGGGAATGTCCGCATTCTTGCCCTGGTAATCCCCACCGATCAGGATTTCGCCACCGCCCCTGGCGCCGCTGGCATCGACCACGGCGTTGCCGGTCAGGGCAATGCGTTCGCCCAGCACGGTACCCCCACCCACGGCGCCCGCAAACGTCGTCGTCCCCGTCGTCGTCACGCTCAGCGTCTGCGCCCCGTTCACCGTCGAGGCGAACGTGACACCACCGCCCCCGGTGGTGTTCAGCAC
>JARJFC010000399.1 GCA_029310945.1 Leptospira sp. 96542 | reverse complement strand
GTGCAAGACGCCTATGTTCGCGCGCTGGAAGCCCAGGAATTGCACCTCAACGTTGCCCAGGCATGGTTGCTGACCGTGATGCGCAACATCGCTCTGGACCGCCTGCGGCGGCGGCAGTGGCTGCAGCAGTGGCTCGCGGAACAGAACGCCGACGACGGCGCACGGACTGGGCCATCGGCCGAATCGGAGGCGGCGCTGGCCCAAGACGCCGAACGTGCGCTGCGCCTGCTCGCGGCCCACCTGACGCCGGCCGACGCAGCGGTGGTGTTGCTGCACGAGGTGTTCGAGGCGGACCACGCCGACATCGCACGTGGCAGCGGGAAGACAGAGACCGCCTGCCGGCAACAGCTGCGGCGCGCGCTGCTGCGTTTGCGACGGGCCGCCCAAACCGAGCCAGCCCCACCGGAATCCGAGTCCAGCCAGGAAGTCGTGTTTCGCACCTGTCTGCAATCGCTGCGCATGCATGACCCGCGCATCTTGTGGGCGATGCTGCGCCAGCCGCCGATCACCGCCCAGGTCGGCTCGGGTGGTTTGCCCAGGGCGGCGACCGAAGCCACCAGCGCGCCGCGGCCCCGCACCGGCGCCGCGGTCGCGCAAGTTGGCGGACAGCTGGGCCTGGTGCTCACGCTGGACGGCGTCACGCTGTGCGTGCTGCCCCTGGGCGCACGCAACGCACACGAAATGCTGAACCACGACGCCGCCTGAACGTCTTCGCGGTCTCCGGCAACCTGCGGGCGGCCTCCGCCACTCAGGCCCCTGCAGGGCGATGACACCGCAGGGCAACGTCTCCCGCTCGGCTAAGCTGGTCGGCGCATGGTGACGTGCGGTATGCCGTCCTCGGCGTAGACCGGCGACGCCACGGCAAAACCGTGCGCGGCATAAAAATCCGCCAG
>JARJFC010000398.1 GCA_029310945.1 Leptospira sp. 96542 | reverse complement strand
GCCGGAAGACCGCGCACGTTGCCTGGCGGCCGGCATGGACGGCCATCTGGGCAAGCCCATCGACCCGCGCGAACTGCGGGCAGTGCTCGGCGGCGACCAGCCCGGCCAGGCGGCGGCGGACGCAGACTCGGCCGCGCGGGCGCCCAGCCCGGACGCCCTGGACTACCAGCGCGTGCTGGATGGCGCCGACGCCATGGTCGTGCGCATCATCGCGCAACCCTTTCGCGGCAACTGGCCTGGACAGCTGCGCGCGCTGCGCGAGGCAGCCCAGGCGGCCGATGCCGCGGCGCTGCAACGCGGCGCCCATGCGCTGCGCGGCGTGCTCGGCAATTTCGGCGCCACGCCCGCCGTGACATTGACACGCCGCATCGAACTGCTGGGCGCACAGGGCCAGACCGACCCGATCAGACCCCTGCTGCCCGAGCTGGAAACCGCGCTGCGGGCCCTGGACCAGGCGCTGCAGACCTGGCTGGAGCGCGCACCCGCGTGACGAACCATCCACGCTACGATGCGCCCACCCTTGCCCCATTCCGGCTGAACGCCCGCCGCCCATGAGCCTCCCACCGCGTCCCGGCGCCCATGTGCTCGTCATCGACGACACGCCCGAAATCCGCCTGCTGGCCACCGTGCTGCTGGAGCGCGAGGGCTACGCCGTCACGAGCGCGGGCAGCGGGGAAGACGGACTGGCGCGCGCGCGGGAAGGTACGCCCGACCTGATCCTGCTGGACGTCGTGCTGCCGGGCATGGATGGCTACGAGGTCTGCCGCCAGCTCAAGCAGGACGAGGTGCTGCGCGACACGCCCGTCATCTTCATGAGCGCCCAGGACGATGTGTCCGCCCAGACCCAGGGCTTCACCGTGGGCGGCGCGGACTACGTCACCAAGCCGCTGTCGG
>JARJFC010000397.1 GCA_029310945.1 Leptospira sp. 96542 | reverse complement strand
CACGCAAGTTGCGCAGCGAACTGGACAACAGCGTGATCACGCACCTGCTGGAGGCGCGCAAGCGCAAGATCCAGGAACTGGGCCTCGACACAGGACGTTTCCGCATCCAGACGTTCTCCGCCCTGGGCCTGCAACCCGGACTCACGCCAGAGGCCGCGGTCGATACCCGCATCTTCGACCCTGGGTCGGCGCTGAACCAGCAGGACGTCGATCCCTCGATGGAGGAGAGTCTGTTGCGTGCCTTCTTTTCCATCCAGCAAAACGGCGTGCTGCGTGATCTCACGCCCGTGGCGGTGCGCATGAACGGCCTGGAGTTGCAGGCCTTGTACTCGCCGTACTTCGAGCACCCCGCGTCAACCGAGAGAGCGCGGTTGTTGGAGGAAAAACGCCCCGCGCTCAAGGTTCGCTTCAATGCACAAGGTGAGGAGATCGCGCCCTGGGCCTGGGCAGCCTACGCCGAGGAAGAGGTGCCAATTCTGGCTCAACTGGCCAAGATTCCACCGGTGTTGCGTGCCCGCTTGAAGGCCTTGCGCGAGACCAATCCGCCGACACCACCGTTCCAGGATGCGGCCTTCCGGGCGCAGTACGACCGGTATGCCCGGCTGGTGCAGCAGCGCAACGCGCTCTACGAGAGCTATCTGAAAGAGCACCCGCCTTCCGAGGATGACCGTCTGTCGGTGGAGGCCCTGGGGTACCTGCGGGATTCGGCGCTGGAAGACCAATTGCTGGTCCGCTTTCGCACCGACGGTGCCGACCATCTGCGGTCGGTGCGCTCGCCGGAAGACCGTGCCATGTCACTGCGGCGCTAGAAGGCCTTGCGCGAATGGATCTATTCAGGCCAGAGCGAAACCCCGACGCAACAGCTCAAGACGCTCTTCTCGGACGGCTTGATCGG
>JARJFC010000396.1 GCA_029310945.1 Leptospira sp. 96542 | reverse complement strand
GTGATCGCGGATCAGGTGAAACAGTCCTTGAGCGTGCTGGACGAGGTACTGACGGAACACGGCCGGCTCTGAGGGCCTCGGCCGCGTTCCACCAGGGGCCTGGCCACCGGACAGCCACACCGCGCGATGGCGGCCGGTTCAGCGGCCGCCTGCTGCGAGCAGACGGGTTTCGAGCGCGGCGAATTCCTGCTGCGACACCTGGCCATCGGCCTGGTCCAGGCGGTCCATCACCCGCATCAGGGTCTGAGCGAAACTGCTGTTGCCGTCCTTCATGGTGCGCGCCAAGCCTTGAAGCAACTCGTCCTGCGACAGCCCGTCCCGACCATCCACATCGAATCCATCGACCAGTTCCTGCACCTCCTCGGGCCGCGCGCCCATGCGCGTGAAGAGCGCCTCCAGCTCCTCGCGCGGCACCGGCACGAACTGTTCCGACAGCATGCGTGGCGCGTCCAGGGCATGGACGGACACGGCCAGGCCACGCTCCGCGAAGCGCGCCAGCACGCGGGCTTCGCTGCTGAGCGTCACGCTGGACGGCGGGGCCGCGGCGGCGGTGTCCCCGGCCTCCTGGCCGATCAGCGGCTTGGCCTGTGCACCGGCACCGGTGGCGGGAGCGCTCCAGGTGCGCAAGGCGCTCAACAAATTGATGTTCATGGTGTTTCCTTCTTCAGGGATTGCGATCAGGACAGCGGCCCCGCGCCACTGCCTCGTCCCCAGACGGATGACCCCACCATCGTGTGACAGCAAGACCGCCGCGACATGCGGGTGGACACAGCCCACCCAGGGCCCAGCCTCACACCCGCGCCATCACATCCGCCAGCAACTCAACCCCTGGTGCGATGCGCTCGGCAGCGATGGCCGAGAAGCCCAGACGGAAATGCCGGTCCGACGGGCTCGCGTCGAAGAAA
>JARJFC010000395.1 GCA_029310945.1 Leptospira sp. 96542 | reverse complement strand
CCTGAACCCCCTGGTGTTCGGCGAAGACAGTGGCAAGACCTTCGACAGAATCCAAGCTTTTGGCGAGGTGGTGAAGCCGCTGTGGTCCCACCTTCGCGGCCTCGACACCCGGTCCGGCAACGACCGTCGCCATCATGAATGCGCGGGGGCAGTCGGGCAACATCGTCATTGATGCACGGGGGCAAGCAGGGATGACACCGGAGATTGGGGAGCGTGGGATTGCGCGAGCATTTGGTGCGGACAAGGAATCAAAGATTCAAGGTGTAACCGTTATCACTCCGCAAGGCACGGTCTACATTCCAAGGAAACCAAAATGATTAATGGCTACCCGACTGAAGAAGAATTGCGCAACCGAATTACACGTCAGATCGAATGGCGTGGTTCAACTAATGAGGTCGCCCTGATCTGGCATGGTTACCTTGCTGCATTGCTGGAGTGGGGAGTTATTGAGGAGGATGTGTTCAAGAACATTTCTGCTCTGCTGCCTGATGTTGGTTACAAGGAATTGAATGAGCTATTCCTTGATGAGCCAATTGACCCAGAGCGAGAGCGTGAACTCGACGAATTTGTGAAACAGCGCTCGAATTCCCAAGGTCAGGCGTGAACCGCCCCGGTTTTGAATCGCCCCGGGTCCAATAGGCACCTCCGAGCCTCAAGCAGCGGCCGATCCAGATGCCTCCTCAGCTTGCAGCACGCCGCGGCAAGACCCAGCCCGGCCGCGCATAGTGGCAGGTGTACCCCCCGGGGTGCTTCTCCAGGTAGTCCTGGTGTTCCGGTTCCGCCTCCCAGAAGTCGCCGACCGCCTCGACGTCCGTCACCACCTTACCCGGCCACAGGCCGGAGGCCTCGACGTCTTGGATGGTGTTGATCGCTTCGAGCCTTTGGGCTTCCGACGTGAAATAGAT
>JARJFC010000394.1 GCA_029310945.1 Leptospira sp. 96542 | reverse complement strand
TTTTAGTTTTTTTATATTCTGCTTGTTTTTTTGCCTCCATCGAAATTGAACCAATCGGAGCTCTTCATAGGTGGTTTTCGGTAACGTCTGCCACCTTCGCTGCTATATTCTTCCAACGTTTTTTTTCCGCCCAGGCCGTAGCCCACGCCCCGCAATTCACCGCCCACCTCGACCAGCACATGCGCCAGGCCCAGGGACTGCAGGCGCAGCGTGATGCGGTCCACCGCGTAGCCCTTGGCGATAGCGGAGAAATCGAGTTGCAGACCACCAGGCTGGACGACGCCGTTCTGGCCATCGAAACTCAGTGCGCGCCAGTCGCATCGCGCCAGGGCATCACGCGCCGCCATTTCCGTGGGCATGCGGAAACCCGCTTCGTCGTGACGCGGCTGCGCATGCGGCGGTTCCTGCAGATCGGACGACGGACCAAAGCCCCAGAGATTGACGAGTGCACCGGCGGCGGGATTGAAGGCGCCGCCCGACAGCTCGGCCAGTTCGAGCCCGGCACGCAGCACGTCGGCAAAGGCCTCGGGCAGGCGAACCGCCGTCCCCGCGGGCGCACGGTTGAAGCGCCCCAGATCGGAATCGGCCCGCCAATGGCTCATCTGCGCGATCACCAAGTCCAGTTCAGCCTGCACGGCGGCGCGGACGGCTGCCTCCCCCACAGGCGCGACAGCGACGTTGGGTCCGTCCGCCAGCCAGAGCACGCGCCAGCTCGTGCCCATGGCCGTGCCGTCCAGGCCGTGGGGCCGCGCGCCGAGGGTGGGCACCAGCGTCTCGTCGAGCCGGGCGGGCAGCACGACCCGCACGGCGTCGGCGGTCTGGGGCACATCGGAAACACTCATGGGGACAACCCGCCGGGCAAGTCCGGGCCCACCCTTGCGGGGTGGCCCGGACCCGCGAGCCGGCCCCGG
>JARJFC010000393.1 GCA_029310945.1 Leptospira sp. 96542 | reverse complement strand
GCGCTTTGCGTCGCTGGCTGCACCGCCCGCGCATGATCCGGGCCTTCCACTGGACCATGGCCGCTTTGCTGGTGGTGTCGATCGGGTTTTCCTTGGCCTAGGGCGCCTGCCGGGTCCTGTCGCAACGCTAAAGTGTCCATCATGAAAACCCAGTACTACACCGCGACCAGCCTGGACGGCTACATCGCCACCGAGGACCACTCCCTGGAATGGCTGTTCCAGTTGGGTGACGTCAACGAGACCAGCTACCCCGCCTTCTTTGCCGAGGTGGGCGCGCTGGCCATGGGCTCGTCGACCTACGAGTGGCTGTTGCGCCACCACGTCAAACCCGGCGACCCGCAAGGCGCGCCCTGGCCCTACAGCCAGCCGACCTGGGTGTTCTCGACGCGCACGCTGACGCCGGTGCCCGGCGCCGACATCCGTTTCGTGCGTGGCGATGTGCGGCCGGTGCACGCGGAGATGGTCCGGGCCGTGAGCGCGGCAAGCGGGGGGCGCAATCTCTGGATCGTGGGTGGCGGCGAGCTGGCCGGGAAGTTCCATGACGCCGGCCTGCTGGACGAACTCTTCGTGCAGATCGGCTCCGTGACCCTGGGCAAGGGCCAGCCCTTGCTGCCGCGTCGCATCGCCTTCCCGCCGATGAAGCTGCTGTCGGTGCGCCAGGTCAGGACAGGTTTCGCGGAACTGCATTACGAACTGCCCAAGCCCACACGGCCGGAAGGCCCCCGCCCATGAAACTGACCCTGCACGTCATTGACGCCTTCACGTCCGAGCGCTTCAAGGGCAATTCGGCGGCCGTGGTCCCGCTGCGGGAGTGGCTGCCGCCGGCACTGATGCAGTCCATCGCCAGGGAGAACAACCTGTCCGAAACCGCCTTCTTCGTGCAGGCGGCGGACGGGTGTCACGACATCCGCT
>JARJFC010000392.1 GCA_029310945.1 Leptospira sp. 96542 | reverse complement strand
CTGGCAGCGTGCGACACCGTCGAAAGCGACAGGATCCCGCAGGTCACCAGCGTGTAGATGAGTTTCTTCATTCGTCCTTTCCGAGACTCCGTGGACTGGAGCACCCAATTGACCATATCGTAGGCTAGGCCATCTCACTTTTGAGCGAGACCGCCACGTTGTTGCGGTTTGTTTCAAACCTGCAGGAACTTGGGACATACCCGCCCCTGTTTGACGTGACGGCATCACAGCGCGGCCAGGAGTATGACACCGAGCGCTGCTGTGGCCGCCAAGCAGAGGGGAGGCACGGATGCGATGACGCCGCCGCGCATCCACATCCACCCTCAACGTGGACGCCCCCCCCGAGCATCTGGTGCACACTTCCGCTTCGATTTGCCGCACGACGGTCCGCCCCGAACCGTTTTTCATGACCCTCGCCTTCCGTCCGCTCCACCTGTTGCGCTCGCCACGCGCGCGTCGTCGTCCATACGCGCGCCTGGTGGCGGCCGCCCTGGCCGCTGTCCTGCTGAGCCAGCAGGCCGGCTGCGCCGCGCAGCTCTGGCCACCGTCGAGCTGGTCGTTGTCAATGGACCTGCCTTTCCTGAACCGGCAGCCCGTCGCGGACACAGCCACCGCCCCAACCGCCACGCCCACCTCGAGCGGCCCCAAGGATCTTGACAACGCCGCCGAGGCGCTGGACTACGCCGAAACGTTGTGCGGCCTGCCGCCCGAGGCGCTGGACACAGAAATCGAGCGCCTCCAGGCCCTCGAGGCCCAGGGCGGCCAGACCGCGTTGCGTGCGCAGCAACTCGCCTTCGCGCACCGACTCGCGCGACAGCTTGCGTCGATGCACGCCGAACAGCAACGCCTGCAGGACGCCAACGAGCAACAGGCGCAGCTCCTGCGTGAGCACCAGAAACGCATCGAGCAGTTGAA
>JARJFC010000391.1 GCA_029310945.1 Leptospira sp. 96542 | reverse complement strand
GGCCGCAGCGCGAGGCCTTGCTGCGCGACCTGGGCGACATGGCCCGTCTCATCAACGACCTGCTCGAAAGCGAGCGACTGGCCGTCCGCCACGCGGCGCTGCACCTGGAAGACACCGATGTCGCGGCGCTGGCCCGCGAGGTGATCGATGAACTGGCGATCCCGCAGCCCCGGGCCCGGGACATCCAGTTGCAGGCTTCCGAGGAGCTGAGGCCACACAGGCTGGACCGCGTGCGCCTGCGCCTGCTGCTGCGCAATCTGCTGGACAACGCCTTACGCCACAGCGCGCAGGCACCGCTGCCAACCGAGCTGCACATCAGGCGAGAGGGGGGAGACCTGATCCTCGAAGTCCGCGCCCACGGCCCGGGCGTGCCAGAGGGCCAATTGGCCCAGTTGGCCCAGCCCTTCTTCCGCCCCGACGCCGCCCGCAGCCGCGGCACCGGCGGGGTCGGCCTGGGGCTTTACCTCTGCCGCCTGGTCGCGCAGGCCCATGGCGGGAGCCTGACACTGAGCAATGCGCAGCCCGGGCTGGCCGTCACCGTGCGTCTGCCGCCGGCCTGAGACCGGGCAGCGCCTGCACCACCGACGCCAGCTCGGCGCGCAGCCAGCGGTGCGCCGAGTCCTGCTGGTAGCGCCCATGCCAGATCGCATACATGGGCAGGCCGGGACAACTCAGTGGCGGGACACAACTGGCCAGGCCGGTGAAGCTCTGATGCGCCATCAGGCCGGGCGCGGTGGCCAACAGCCGGGTTCCGCGCAGAAACGCGGGCAAGGCGCTGAAGCTGGGCACCATCACCGTGAAACGGCGCGACAGCCCTTGCTCGGCCATGTGCTGGTCCAGGTCCAGGCCGCGGCGCGGCTCATAGACCACGGTGGCATGCTCGGCGGCCAGGTAGTGCGCCAGGTCGCGCGGCGCGGC
>JARJFC010000390.1 GCA_029310945.1 Leptospira sp. 96542 | reverse complement strand
GGTTCGATCCCCGCCAGCCGCACCACGCTTAGGCTCATGGGTATCCATGAGCTTCCGAGCACGTCCTTTTCCCCTCGGAGGGACGGCCCTTCGCATTCCACATGTGTCTGTCAAAGTATGCCAGCATCCGAAGGCACAGACGGGGGCATGACTTCCAGAGTTGGGGGCATGCTCCTCAGGCTGCCCATCAGCCAGATCGCCAAGTCGGGTGGATACCAGCGGAGTACTGACAAAACTGACACAAAAGGGTTTCGTCAGTTTTGTCAGCTTGGTCTGTGCGCCTTGTAAAACATTCGTCCACACCGTCAAACAGATGGTTGTTTTCGGACATTCGGGTTGACCAAGTAATCCGTCGTGGGGCGTCCCGGCATGTTCTCGGTTTCCACCCCCAGGACCCAGCGATGCTCCTCCAGAATGGACAGCACCGCCTCAACTTGAAGCAAGGTCGTGCAGTCCGCCCATTGCTTGCGCAGCAGGTCACGCGCCCGGAACTGCTCCGGCAGCTTGCCTTCGGCGATACGTCGAGCGACCATCCGCGCTGTCTTGACCTTGGCCGTATCTGCCAGGCCGTACACCCGCCGAGCGTGATCTGCCAGGTAGTTGCACCAGGCTACCGCCCGCAAGGCACTGCTTTCCTTTACCGACTCTCCGCCGCCTTCCGCCAAGTGCAAGATCAACGCGACCGCGCAGAACAGCTTCTCGAACTTGCCTAAGTGCTGCTGCATCAGCGGGTTAGCTTCCCGGAGGATCAGTTCCGTGTGCAAGACCGTCGTCCACTCCACAAAGACTTCCTGCGCCCGCTCGTCAAAGTGGAAATGTGGCAACTTCACGAAGTCATCTGCAGGCGCAGCACCGGCGCGTTCAGGCACCAAATATGTGTAGATCTGCTTCAGATTGCGCCGCTGTTGCCGCGATTTTG
>JARJFC010000038.1 GCA_029310945.1 Leptospira sp. 96542 | reverse complement strand
TCACCGTTTGGATCTTTTTTTGACCAGGCAACTTTTGCAAAGAAACGAAAAGGCGTTTGTAACTTAAACACAAGCTCAAGTAAAAAACCTTTTTGTTTTGGCAGTGTCTCCACTAAATTCCCTTCACTGACTTTTAACCTTAAACCAGTGGTAGATAAATCCAAAACAGGAAATTTATCCACAGTTTTCATGAGATTCGCATCTTTGATTCGTTCTACCATTTCTTCTAGTTGAAGTTTGTAATATTCTAAATCTTCTCTTGTGATGGGGTTTTCTTTGGTTTGTAAGGCAAAGTATCCGATAGGAATGATTTCATCCAACTCATTTGTATACAAAATTGGTAATATAAGCTCTGATTTTATTTTTTTATCTTTTGCAAGTTTGATTAAACTTTCAGTTTGGTCATCAATTTCATCTTCATAATTGATAAAACCTTCTTCGTTCATAGTATACGAATTTGGATTTAAGTAATCAGCAATGTAGAGAATTTTTTGTTTGGATTTTACTACATCGTATTTACGTTCCATTCCCGATTTAAAAATATCCAACATAGGAGGTTCGCCAGATCGTAAAGCCAGACGTTTTTTATAATCTTCGAAATTGACACGAACCAATGTAGGAATGTTGAACATATTGGCTTCGATGATTGTTTTTGAACTGACGATATTTGTAACACTCACAATACCTTCGTCTGAAATAGAATAACGAGGGTTATTTCTTTCTTTTTTAGCTATGGATACCTTTTCGACTTTGCACTGAGCCTTTGTGGGAGAGACCACTTTGGTGATGAGGCAGGTCAATTCGACATAACGCGCTAGTAGTTTGGCAAGTACGACAGTTGAGCCAACGGTAACTTCCCATGGTTCAGAAAACTCTATACCAATTTCATCTGAATTGGGAACAGCATGGGTGATCTTTAAGGTTTGTTCTAAGTTCGACCAAGTTCCTTGTATGTTTTGGTTTAAGAGATAATGTAAAATGACATGGTTTTTTTGTTCTTTCCCAGTGATTTGATCCATTGCACGCATAAATTAATTTCCAAATCCAAAGTATTTTTTCAATTAAGGTAGGAAATAAATTTCCAGACCCTTAATGGTGACAATACGATAGACGTAAAAAGTTGCAAGAAAAAGCCTTGAATTAGCAGAGCCGCACTGTTTTTTTTATGGACTCTCATTTTGGGATTCACTCGGCAAATATTATTAGGGATTTCCTGATGATCTAGCCCAAGCGTATCGTACAAAACCGCAAGTTGTGTGACAAAAAAATTATAATAATTGATACACAGGGATAAGATTTTCTTTACCCTTTACCTTGGTATCACCAAGGAAGATAGTTTCATCGGCTTTTAATTCCTTTGCTACGGATTCGGAAAGTATGGTATCCACAGCAAATTCTTTTGTGAGTTGTTCGAGCCTTGATGCCAAATTGACCACGTCTCCGATGACTGTGTATTCTTTGCGTTCATTTGATCCAACATTGCCCGTGATCACTTCTCCTGCATGGATACCCATACCGATTTGGATGGGAGGAATGACTTGGGTAGCAATCAAATCTGCAATCCTTTTTCGGATGGCCTTTGCGGCGAGAGTACACGCGAGGATATGATCCTCTTTGGTAATGGGTGCACCAAACACGGCCATGAATCCATCTCCTAGAAATTTGTTCACAATGCCATGGTGTTCATTTACGCAGTGGATGGTTTCTTGGAAGATTGCATTGAGGAACCGAATGAGTTCGGCGGGTTTTTGGGTTTCGGAAAATTTTGTAAAATTACGAATATCAAAAAATAATATACAAACTTCTTTTTCTTCACCATCCCAATCATCTCTCTGTTCGAGCAAGGTATTGACAACTTCTGGGGATACATGTTGTCCGAATAGTGAACGAATTTGGTTTCTTTCAGCTTCAGCTTGTAAGGTGTTCAAAAAAGTTTCACGATTGATTTTAGAAACATAGGCGGAAATAAGGGCACCGACAAATATCAAATTTGCTTTAGCGAAATACATAGGTTTGGAAGTTAAAAGGGGATCGAGACCGGCATTGTCTGTTATGGAAATAAAATACATGGCTAGCAATATGTATTGTAACCAAGAAACCACACCAATAAATAACGCTAGTTTGACGTCGAGTCTTAGTGTTGCCAAAATAATAAAGAAAAAGTAAGCAAACTCTGGTGGAGTTACAAAACTGAGAACTGGTTTGTGGTAATGCAAACCCAGGTAGAGTAAAATGATGGTGGGGATGCTACTCTCAACAAAAGCTCCTAGGTAGCGTAAAGAGAGTTTGACCTTCTTTCTGGCTTTTACTGCTGCTTCCATTTTTTTATAAATGGTGAAAGCGTACAAAGCGTTCAGTGAAAAATAGGCAGATGGAACCCAGACAGGGAATGGGGGTTTGCGGATGGTACCGATGCTCCACTGGATGAAAAACACCTGCAAAAAAAGAATGGCTGCCCCAATGAAAAAGATCCAAAAAAGGGCGCGGGCACGTTTTAGTTCTGATTTTAATATTTCGATTTCGAAGGTATAAGGGGAACTCATTCTGACCTAGGGTGTACAGGGGTTTCCCGAAATGAAATCTTAATTTGTTCAGTTCTGGGGGTGGGATTTGAAAATAACTCCCAAGGGTTTAGAAAATTTTTGCAACTTTTTTCGGTTTTCGGATTCTGACAGTGTAGTGGAAAATTCATTAAATCCTTCATCCTATCTCCCCAAAGCCCGGGGTTCAAAACGTGCACTCCTTGTTGAAGGTGGGGGTATGAAGGGCGCATTTTCTGGCGGAGTTTTGTATTCTTGGAATAAAATTTTGCAACCAAATTACTTTGACTTGGTGGTAGGTGTTTCATCTGGTGCTTGTTCTGCGGCGTATTATGTGGCAATGCCGAACGCAGAACCTGGCAAAAGTGAAAGAGCTGTTGGAGTTTGGTACAAAGATTTGTCAGGTCGAAGGCTCATCTCCTTATTACACCCGTTCCAAGGTAAAACCCTTCTCAACCAAGAGTATCTGATCGATTTTATTTTTCGTAAAAAAGTGCGATTGGAAAACGAAGGTTTGGATAAAAAAGGAATCCCTCCTTTTGTTGTGGCAGTGAGCAATTTACACACAAATTCGATCGAATATATCAAAGCCACATCAAATAATATTTTCGATTTGTTAAAAGCAGCGACTTCTCTCCCCATTGCCACTCGCGGAAAGCACACGTTAGATGGAAAATTATATTCTGACGCCGCAATTTTAAATCCACTTCCGATCCAAGATTTGATCGAAGCTGGTTACAAAGAAATTGTGGTGATTATGAATTCACCAATCAAGCATATTTCCAATCGTATCAGTCGGTTTACTAGTTTTTTTGCTTTTCCCAAACACCGAACCATCCGAAGGTTGATGCGCCGTTTCCACCACCACCACTTTAATTTGGCGAGAAAACTTGTCATCACACCACCAAAAGGTATCAAAATAATACCCATTGCTCCAGATGAACCACTCCCAGTTCAACTAACGACTACTATACGGACAAAACTTTATAAAACTGTTTTGCTCGGTGCTTCGAAAGGGGAAGCTGCGCTGAGTCTTATAAAAGCGCATTTTGCAAAAACAAAACGAAAAATAAAGATATAGATCACTCTAGGTTAGGCAGTTTGGCAATTCCATAATTTCCTACGGGTTTGTATTGGATGGAACTTACACTACCCGCAAGGAAAACGTAGTCGTTATAAAATTTCAATTCAGTGATGACACCTTCTTGGTTTGGTGACCATGGTAAAACTTTATCATTGTTTAGGTTGATGGCAGCAATTTCTTTTGCAGGCATTCCATTCGCTTCGGTGAATGTTCCTGGGGCTACGAGTAATCCTTTGTCATTGACGAACAATCCGTATACAATGCCTCCGATGATACTAAAGCGGTTGGGTTCAAAAACCCCCGTCGCTAAAGTTAAACTTGCCATATGATTGTTGGTAACTCCACCGATTGTATCAAAAAATCCGCCGATGTACAATTTTTCGTTATATGATACGACTCCCTCAATGCCATTGGTCGGAGCGGTCGAAGGAAACCCAGGCACAGCTGTACCCGAGGTTTTTAAGACTCCGCAAATATAAGCAGGGCAAGAGCCTCCACCAGCGCCGCCTGCGAACCCACCTGCAATGAAAATTTTATCTCCCGCATCGATGATCCCATTCACACCAACGGCAGGTTGTGGAACCCAAGATCCGAGACTCCCATCGGAAAGGCGGAGTGAGGCCGCGTTGCCACGGTTTGTGAGATTGACTTGGGTAAAATTGCCAGTGAAATATAGGTTGGATTGGTCAGCCATGAACCTTGATACAAAGTTACCTGTGATGTTTGGATTGAGAGAAGTTAACTCAAAATTAGTAAGATTGTAAGATGCAAGGTGGGTTCTCGTTTGTCCACTCACATTGGTGAAGGCTCCACCAACATACATCTGGCCTTGGCTTGTGTACAATTGAAACACTTCCCCATTGACAAACGGTTCCCAATTGGAAGGTAAACCAGTCTTTAGTGAAACGGATGCTAGATTGTACCGTCTAACGGGATTTACAGATCCTAAAGCACCCGGTACCAATATTCTCTTCCCATCACTAGGAAGTGCTGCAAAACCGGATGGGTATTGGAATGGAGCCGTAAAATGTGGATTCCAATCGGTCAGAGTGTTTGTCGTTACATCAATGCTCGCCGCATAATTTCGGGAAGACCCCAGAATAGAATTGAAGTTACCAAAAATAAAGATCCGTCCAGAATGTTCCAAAATTTGACTTACGGAAATCCCCGCACCAGCCAAATTGAAATCA
Source organism: Leptospira sp. 96542 (assembly GCA_029310945.1). GTDB lineage: Bacteria > Spirochaetota > Leptospiria > Leptospirales > Leptospiraceae > Leptospira_A. Next base: position 33,322 of record JARJFC010000038.1, on the reverse strand, counting down.
GCACCTGTATTTGCTGTGTTTGCATCAAACGAAGCAAAACCCGCTCTCACAACACTTCCATTGACAGTCGTAAACGCCCCACCAATATAAACAGTCTCACTGGCTACTGCTATGGTGTCTGCAATGGCTGATAGACCAGGATCCCAAACAATTTGGTTTCCCGTGGTTGTGTCCACTGCGATTGCAAAATTTGTGAATCCTCCACAAACAAATAACCGAGGTGAGCCCGAAATAACGCCCATTGCCAAACCTCTGACAGTGGAATTGATACCTGCAGTTGTCGTCCAAGGATCAAGAGCTCCTGTTGTGAGATCGAACCGGGCGAGCCTATTTTTTGCATTGCCGTCAATATCTGTGAATTGCCCACCTATGTAGAGTTTGTTATCGTGTATTAAAAGTTTTTCCACTGCACTATTTACATTTGGATTCCATGCATCCAATTCGCCTGTAAAACGATTGAGAGCCACCAAATATCTTGTAGCCCCACTGATACTGAAAACACCACCTAAATAGAGTTTATCGCCATATATAACCATTGAATATATATTTGCCCCAATATCAATATGGGGGTTAAAATGAAAATTTATTTTGCAATTGCCATACATATGCACAATGGTTGGACGGTAGTGTCCTCGCACATGAGTAAACGAACCACCAATATAATAACCACCAGCACCATCGGAAACAGCCGCCCTTGAACTAGCATTCAATTGTAGATATGGGCACTCTGAACTAGAAATGAGTTTTCCAGAATTTGTATCCAGATGATAACCAGACCCTGGGTTTGGTCCTAAATAATCAAAACTGCCACCAATCAGTAGTTCGTCGTTATGGATTATGAGTGAATTGAGAGTGGCTACGGCACCTCCGTCTTTAAATATACCCCAATAATCGATTTCTAAAGGTGCAAATCCAGGGAAACAAGAAGGGGAATTATCAGATAAAAAAGCTCGGAGGAGGACGCTCATTAGAAAGGCATCTGACTTTGGGTCGCAACCATTTGACAACTTCGGGGGATTGCAGAAAAGGAGGATTGGAAATAAAAAATAGACAAAAATCTTTCGCATAATAAGTACTAATGCAGATATTCTATGTAAGAATTCATTTTGCAATCCAAATTTAGCTTAGCTTTTTTCGAATTAAAAATGATTCGTAAGTGATTTTGTCTCTTTTGTCCAAGAAAAAACGACAAATGATAAAAACATTTCGATTTATCCTGACCAAATAAAATTTTGGTTTTTATAATCAGAACGAATCATTAGGTGACATTTAATGTTAAAAGTACCCATCCAAACACGTTTTAATGATATGGATCCGATGCGAAGGGTCAATAATTCCAGTTATACGGCCTATTTAGAAATCGCCAGAGTTGAGTTTTGTAATCAAAATTTCGTGGTAAAAGACTTAGAGGACATTCCTTTTGTCCTTGCTCGGTTAGAAATGGATTTGTTGGCTTCGGTTTTGCCAGGTATGGAGATATTTGTGAAAGTTTGGGTTTCAAAAATCGGAACCACATCATGGGAGTTCAGTTATGAGATCTGTGAAAAAAATTCAGAAAGAGTGTTTGTAAAGGCAAAGTCAGTACAGGTTTATTTTAATTATAGGTTGGGTGTAAAAGAAAAAATTCCTAGCGGTATCAGGCAAATTCTGGAAACCAAAAGACCATAAAATTTGAATATGGGGGTGGGCTTTTGGAAATATCCAACTCAAACAAAATGCGAAACATTTGATTTCGAGACACACGATAAAAAGAAGCCATTGTTTCAAGATGATGCAAACTTTGCAAACTGACTTTACCTTGGATGCGAACCAGTGGAGTTTTGTGATTTTGATGGCAGTTTGTTTGGTGGAGATGAATGGGATTGTAATTAGTTTCAATGGTTTTATAAATTACAACTAAGTGATCCAAATAATTTGCGATGTTTCCAAAAGTAATAATCTTTTGTTTTAGAATATTTTTCCTCCAGAGAGACACCGAAAAACACACCTTAGTGTTTAACGATATGAATTTGTTCATTATAAAAATATTATCCATTTGCAGTATCATACTCTTTCCTCAATCACCATTGTTTAAAGAGAATTATTATTGTGTTTGGAATGATAAATGCGTAAAGAATGCAAAAAAAAGCGAAAGAAAGTTCACCTTTTTGGCAGATATATTTTCGAATGAAAGTGAATTAAAAAAGTTCGTGCGAATCAAAATGTTTCCATTCCCAATGGTAAGCACTTTTATCTCCAAATTGTATACATTCGTCCAACCAATTTGACTCCCCGTTTGGTTTGAGGCTATGATAGGCCAAACTCACTTCTTCGATGAGTCTTTTGTATTCTGGCAAAATTTCAGGTAGTGTTGGGTCTGTGTTTCGCGCCACCAAACGAAGGACAGTTTGAAAGAGGGCAAAATAGATTCCTTGTTTTAAAAGTTTCGGAAGGTTTTTGTCCAAAACCAATTCCTCCGCAATTTTTTCGAACTTTGTTTTTGCCAAATCCAGATTGGATAACAAATGGGTTGGCAATTTATCCGCAATGATTGTAAGATCAAATTTATCCCACTCTGCCATGTCTACAAAACTTAAAAACACCCAGTTAGAAATCAAAACCATTTGTGAAGGTTTTGGGTTTTCTCTCGTGGGTTTTACAAGACCCAATTTGCCTCCAGAGGATATCGAACGATTGGAAGATTGGATTAAGTCTGGAAAACACGGAACCATGGATTGGTTTGCAAAGGATAGGGCCAAAGAGATCCGAAATGAATTTAAACATTTGGGTTTCGAGCCAGTGTCTGTGGTGGTTTTAGGATATGTGTATAGGTCGAACCAATCTGAAACCTTATTACAAAGTCTTCCCAGTAAAATTTCCAGATACGCTCTTGGTGATGATTACCATTTGGTGTTGAGAGAAAAGGGACAGCATATCATAAAAATCTTAAAAGAAAGGTATCCCAGTTTTAAGTTTCGCCAATCGGTCGATAGTTTGCCCATTGCCGAAAAGGTTTTGGCAAAACAAGCAGGCATTGGTTGGCAGGGAAAAAATACGAACATCATCCACCCAAAACTTGGATCCTATTTTTTTATATCGACCATTCTCACCGATATGGATTTGAATCCGGAAGAAAGTAAGATGACCGATCACTGTGGGAGTTGTAGACGTTGTTTGGATATTTGTCCCACAAATGCCCTCGAGGAATATAAGTTAGATGCTAGAAAATGCATTTCCTATCAAACCATAGAGGATCGAAAAAAAGTTAACTTAGAAAACCCAGACCTTCACAATTGGGTATATGGTTGCGATCTCTGCCAAGAAGTCTGTCCCTGGAATTTGAATGTAGCTATGCGCAATGGTGTGGAAACGGATGACCCTGCGTTACTTCCCAGAAAATTTTGGAAAGACAATTCATTTTGGGATAAAAAAGAGTTTTTGGAAACTGAATTTGAATCGCTATTTAAAAATTCACCCATAGAAAGAATTGGAGTGGATGTTTGGAACAGAAACTGGAATGGTATCGTCGAACCAAGAAAATAAAAAAGGATCTTTGTATGAGAAAAAAAATTCTAAGTATAATGCTCAATTTGTTAGCTTTGCCGTATGGGTTTGTTGTTTATAACGACTTTAAAATGTTCTTACTATTTTCATTTGCGTTTTTACTTTTGATCCCTTATTATCTAATTCTTTATTTTGTTAGTTTTTTAGAAATTCCTTTTTTACTTATTTTTATTCAATTTTTTTCCTTCGTTATTTTGTTTTCTCTTGTCATTTATTATACCATTCAAAGTGCCAGAACCTATCCTTTACGACCAACGTTAACTAGCTTCGGCAAGGTAGCGAATTTTTTTATCCTTACATCGATTAGTTTAGTTTTATACTTTGCTGAAGATTATTTGCGTTCTCATTTACGATTGTATACCATTGATGTTAGATCAATAGTGAGCGGATCTTCCGAACCCTCCCTCCGAAAGTTAGAATACTTTTATTTACGGCGAACAGAATTCGACATCAAACATGGTGATTTTGTCGGTTTCCGAACGGAACTTGGTGATAATGAAGGTAGAGAATTTATCAAACGAGTGGTCGCAATTCCAGGGGACACAATTGAGGTCAAAACAAAGACACACCCCGAAGGTTTTAATTATTTGCAAATTCGTTTGAACGGAGAAGATTTAAAACAAAACCCGATTTTGAATCCGTATTCAAAAGATGATATCGATTTAAATATGTCGGGTATCACTGTTATGCGAGAACAAATCGGAAATGTAGTTTATAATACATTCAACGGTAAAAATGAAAAATACCAAAATCTTTTTTTAAACTTAGGAAAAGAAATCAAACTCAAAGAAAATGAATATTTTTTAATGGGGGACAATCGGAACGATTCATATGATTCTCTCAGTTTTGGTCCTGTAAAAAGAGAAAGTATAACGGCAAAATTTCTTTCGGTTTATTTTTCAGTCAATCTGAAGGATTTTACATGTGATGCATCCGTCCTCTCAGAGAAACCAATTTTCAGCTTGGATGAAAACCCGTGTCCAAGTGATTGGATCTCTCGCCTCCAGAGATCTAAAATTCGCCTAAATCGCATTGGATACAAAGGGTTTGAAGAAATGACTTCTCATTGAAGTTAGGTAATGTTTATCGTTTGGAGAAACATGAATTCAATGTTTCTGCATTGAATTTAGGGTCTTTTGCCGAACATAAGTAACTCACAACGGCGATGGAATCTGCGCCAGCTTGGATGACCTCTTTTGCATTGGATTCATTGATACCTCCAATCGCAACAAGCGGAAGTTTGGTGTTTCTTCTCGCCCAACGAAGTCCGTCTAAACCCCAAGGGGTTTTTGTGTCGGTTTTCGTGGGAGTGGAAAACACGGGTGAAACTCCCAAATAATCCAGCGCATCCGCATTTTCTAAATTGATAAGGTCATCTTTTTTTTCAATGGATAGACCGATGATTTTATTTTGTCCAAGAAATCTCCTTGCTTCCGTATGAGGAAGGTCGGATTGACCCAAGTGGATTCCATCGGCTCCAGAAATAAGTGTTATATCAAGCCTATCATTGATGATGAGTGGAACATGGAATGGACGCAAAACTTCGATTAGTTTTTTTGCTAATTCCAAAAACTCTCGGGTGTTTTTATCTTTTTCTCTCAGTTGCACTAACTTCACACCACCAAGGGCAGAGAGGCGTACCACATCTTCTAAACTATGGTGGAGACAAAGCCCCGAATCTGTTACCAGATAGGGGCCAAAAATTTTATTCACCTTTGAGGTGTTTTTGGATTTGGTCTGCGTTCAATTCGTACAGAGCATCCAAAAATGCGATTTGGAAACTACCAGGGCTTTTGGTTTTTGCAACTGCCATCTCACCTGCTATGCCCATTACCGCCATGGCCGAGGTGGCCGCACGAAAACTGTCAGTTTGGACTGCGGCAAAGGCACCACAAAGGCTAGAGGCCGTACACCCGAGCCCAGTTACCTTTGTCATGAGTGCATCACCATTTTGGATGAGGGATTTTTGGTTTTGGTTGAGGATATAATCGGTAACACCAGAGATCACAACTGTTCCGCGAGTAACCCCTGCAAGCGACTTGCCAGTTTCAATGGCAGATTCGGATGAGTCAGTTGCATCCACACCTTTTGTTTTTCCTGATGAAGAAAGTGTGGATAGAATTTCAGAAGCATTGCCCCGAATGATGGTTGGTGATCCTGCATTTAAGATCCGTTTGATGGCCGAATTGCGCAAGTTACTTGCACCGGCACCCACTGGATCGAGGATAAGTGGTTTTTTTAAGGAAGTTGCTTTGGATGCAGCCTTTTCCATGGATTGGATCCAAGGTTCAGAAAGGGTTCCAATGTTGATTACCGTTGCCGAACAAATGGTCACCATCTCTTCTACTTCTTCAATCGCATGTGCCATGATAGGTGATGCGCCGATGGCAAGTAGGGCATTGGCAGTATTGTTCATTACAACATAGTTTGTAATATTATGAACTAAAGGTGAGATTTCTCTCAGTTTTGTAAGGTCGTCGATAGTATTTTGTATGATTTGTTTAGACATTTCCAGGTTCCATTGGAAACCTAGGCAATCTTTGCGATGGCGTCTTCTACTTTTTTAATGAGGTCTGATTCAGACCATGGTTTGTTTAAAAAACTATGGAGGTTGACCTCACCTTTTAATTTATTGAGTGAGTTTTCATCAATATGACCTGAGATGATGATCTTTTTGATTTGGGGATAGGATTTATGAACGTCACGCAGAAACTCATCTCCCCGCTGGTTGGGCATAAGCCAATCCGAAATGATGATGAGGATGTTTATGCCTTCCTCTGCCAATTCTTCGATGATAGACCAAGCTTCTTCTGTATTTTGCGCAGTTTCATAACGGTATTCATTGCCAAAATGTTTTTTCAGTTGGGATTTGAGGCTCATCAAGATGATTTGTTCATCATCTACAAAAAGAATGGCTTTGGACATACAGAATCTAAAAATTTATTTCCCGTCGTTTGGACATTCAATAAGTTTATCATGACCTGGGCATGCGGATCTTTTTTCATTGCCTGGACAGAAAGCAGAAAGGCTCGCAGTCAAAAATAACACGCTCAAAAGTAGTGTGAGTGATTTCATAAATACCTCGGTAGTCTTCTCTTTAGACTCGTCCAGATTCGGGATTGGACAAGCATTTTTTGTATTATATTTTTGTTAGAATCTCGTAACCGCTGTCTGTCACAAGAACTGTGTGTTCAAACTGAGCCGACCATTTGCCGTCTTTGGTTCGCACCGTCCATTTGTCGGCCCGATCAAAATTCACTTCCCAAGTTCCTAAATTGACCATTGGTTCTACGGTGAAGATCATCCCAGGTTCGATTTTGGCTAGTTTTCTGGGAGAACGAAAATGGGGGACTTGCGGTTCTTCATGGAAATTCCGCCCCACACCGTGACCCATTAGGTCACGTACAATCCCATACCCGAGTGGGGTGAGAAAGTCGTCGATGGCGTTACCAATGTCATCAATGCGGTTCCCTGGTTTCACCTGTTCGATCCCAATCCACATGGCTTTTTCCGTGTCGGCAACGAGTTTTTCTGCTTCTGGATTTGTTTTGCCCACCACAAAGGTGCGTGAGGTATCGCCAATGTATCCATCCACAATGGGGGAAACATCCAAGTTGATGATGTCACCCTCTTTGACCACGTCCTCCTTTTTGGGAATTCCATGGCAGACCACTTCGTTGATAGAGGAACAAATGGATTTTGGAAAACCTTTGTACCCAAGTGGAGCGGAGCGATGCCCGTTCTTTTTGGTAAAGGCTTCGGCGATGTCGTTGAGTTCCAGGGTAGAGACCCCTGGTTTGACAAAGGGCTCTAGGTAGGTGAGGAGTTCGGCGGCGAATATCCCCGCCTTCCTCATCTTTTCGATTTCTGATTTATTTTTGATGTAAATCACGGACTAAAAATCTGTAGAACGAACGGTTGTCCTCTTGTTGGAAGAAGTTCTTTCACAGGCCTTGTCAATCAGACGGTAGATCTCTTCGTTGATTCCTTCAATGGCGTCACCAGAGGTCATAAACCCCTTACTTTTGATGTAGGCCTTTACCTTTGACGTCACAATTAGGGATTCTTTGGAAGTTGATTCGTTTTGTTCTTCGGACATGATTACCTCGGGGGTGTTTTATTTCTTTCTCACTCCGAGGATGGTATCCACAAGGGATTTTTCAATATTTAATTTTTCACTAATTGCCTCAGAAGACCACTGGTAGTTGTCATGCAAACTGAGGATTGTGGCTCTTTTTCTCTCGACAAGGGGGTTTGTTGCCATTTTGCGGTCAGATTTTTCTTTAGAACCAGGACTTTGCATGGCTCCCTGGACAATGTCCAAAAATTGAGAGAGTTTTTCGAAGGTTTCGTCGGCTTCTCCAAGGAGGGATTCCAAATCTTCCTTGGTTTCTTTCGAGGAATCCTTCAGATCCTCCAAACGTTTTTGGAGGGTCAGGATTTGGCGGTGGCGGTCAGATAGATCGCCTAGCAGTTCCTCAATTTTATCGAATTTACGTTCCACAGAATCCATCTGGGCTTCCCTTTCCACAAGGAAGGAAGTGCGGTTTTCCGCTTTGCGGATGGATTCGTTCAGTTCTTTTTCGCGGGCTTCGACTACTTCAATTTCGCGGTCTAGGATATCGAGCCTAGCTTGGAGTTCGCGTGCATTGAGTTTTTGGCTCTCAAGGTTTCCCACCAAATGGTAAACGGAATCTTGGGATTCTTGTAAGGAAGATAGGAAAGTTTCGATTTTTGCCTGTTCTGTAGTGAGTTTGGAAACTCTCTCCTCGATGACACCCAAACCAGTTAGACTTTCGCCAAAACCGTTCAAGGTTTCTGTCACATGGACAAGGTTAGACGCAAGGATCTGAATTTGTTTATCCAAATCTTCTGTTTTGAATTCAGACTCTTTCAGGATCTCTAGGTTTTCAGAAATTTCTGATTGGATTTCGGAAAATTCCAAAATTGCTTTTTTGTATTCACTCAAATCTGGTTTTACTTTTTCCAATTCGCGTAAAGCACCAGAAATTTCTTCCACGGCGCGGTTGGATTCGTCAGCGATTTGTTTTGCGTTGATAAAAAGTTCAGAATGTTCTTTAACAGTTTCTAATTCGGAAGAAAGAGTTAATATCTCTTCTTTGAGAGATTCCATGTCTTCTTTGAAACTGGTTAGAGTTTCTTCTTTTGTGTCGTTTAGTTCTTCCAAACCATTTTTGATTTCAAACTTTAAATCATGGAAACGATCCAAACTGTCTTTTAAGAAATCTTGGCTTTCTTTTGCAATTTCTTTGAAAGATTTTTCATAATCTTTTTGGTATGTTTCGATTTGTTTTTTCGATTCTTCTTTGGAACGTTTGATACTTTCTTCTAAGTTACGGCGAACTGTATTTAGGTGGTTTGAAATTTTATCCTCGAGTTGACCAAGTTGGATGTTTCCTTTGTCCAAAAGTTTTGTCAATTGATGAGAGATTTTTGTATCGATGGTCTCATTCAACCTGTCCATTTTTTCTTCTTGTAAGTTGAAAAAAGATTCACCCGATTCTTCTAAATGTTTTAAAATTCGTTCTACTTCGGAATGTGCGAGCCTAGATTCATCTTCAATTTTTTGGATGTTTTCTTTTGTTTTGGAATCAACAAATATTTCCAAAGACGATTTTGCCTTTTGGAATTCATTTTGGAATTCGGAAAGTAAATCGGATCCTTCGATATGGATTTCTTTCAATCGGTCTTGCAGGCGATCCACCGAATCGTTTTGATCCTCTCGCATATTTCCCAATTGGTCTTCCCATTTGGATACAAATTGTTCTAGGTTTGCATTTGCGATGCGGATTTTTTCTAAAACAATCTCTTCGGATTCTTTGGCTTTTTCTTCTGCCGATTCTAAAATTTCGCGAGCCGATTCCCTGAGAGCGGATTTTAATTCATCCACATATTCATCCACATCTTTGGTTTGTGCAGATATGGTTTCATTCAGTTCTTTTACTTGTTCGCCTAGGTTTTCTAAATCGGATTCCATCTCTGATTTTTGGATTTTAAAATCAGAATTCATACGTTCTTCAAGTTCTTTTCTGAGTTCAAAAAGCGAAGTTTTGATTACGGTTTCTTGGTTGGAACGTACAGAATCTAACTCCCTATCGAAATCTTTTAATTCTTGTAAGGCGCTCTTTTTTAGGGAACTTGCCTCTTCTTTGAGGTCTTCTGAAATACGGTGGAACTCTTCGCTAAAGGCTTCGATTTCGCGGATGAGTTCTTGTTTGCGGATGTCTGCTTGTCTGAGGAGTTTGTTTTCTGCTTCTAAATATTTTTCTTGGAATTGGATGATGGTTTGATTGATACCGTCTGCTTGCCTTCTTGTTTCATTGATGATGTCGTCTCGTTTTGAAAGTGTTTCGAGGGATAGGTCTTCAATTTCACGTTTGATCGCATCTGTTTCTTGGCTAAGACCTTTCATAAAGGAGTCTTTGGTATGGCTTACTTGGTCAAAGATTGAATCAAAACGTTCGGCAATTTTTTTCTCGAGTAAGTTTACTTTTTCTTCAATTTTGCCCGAGGCACGTTGGTATTTTTCTTCGATACGTTCATCAAACTTGTCTACCTTTTCGGATAGTAGGGAAGATGTGTCTTCAAATTGGGTAAGTTTTGAATCAACATCACCTTGTGCTTGTTTCATGGAGTCGAGTAGGTTATCCATCTCTCGCCGTGCGTGATCGAGCCTACCTGCAGTTTCTGAAACCATAACATCTGCGTGACTGAGTAATTTTTCACGAGCCGTTTCTGCAATCCGAGAGAGTGAGTTGTCGAGGTAATCTGATTTGGATTCTAAAATGGTTTCGAGTTCCACCATCTTTTGAGCTACTGATTGTAAGATTTCATCGCTCCTTTCATTGAGTTTGGATTGGAACGAATCGATGAGAGATAAAGATTCTGAATGTAGGTTTGTTACATCTTCGGAAACATCACGTAACTCGCGTTTGTGGCTATTGATCTGGTTTAAACCTTCTTCCATAAATTGTTTTTCGCGGCGCACTTGGGCACTCAATTCTTGGATTTGGTTCATTTCTCCCGAGAGAGAAGATAGATAATCTTTACTGGCTCTGATTTTTTCAAACAAGTCCCTCGACTCAGAGCCCAAGGTTTGGATTTCTTCTGCCACTTTGCGTGACTGTTTGACGAGGATGTCGAGGTCAATGCCTGCATCCTTGACCAGTTGGATTTTTTGGAGGGCAATGCCGTGGATTTCGTCAGTGAGTTTGGTGGCATACCGCTTGAGTTGGGAGAGTTTGGTATTGGATTTGTCGAGCCTACGCAGACCAATGGTCACGGCAACACTCGCAAGGAACGGCAATAAGAAGACCTCTAAACCCATTTTTATAATGACCCAATAACAGTATTATGTCGCATGAAGATGGTTGAAAAATTCCAAGATTGGTCAATTTCCGCAAGCCATTTTTCGGATTTGGCTCTTTTGACCTTAAAAAACTGCGGATTCGACAGTAAATTCTTTAATTTGTTTCCAAAATCTTCTAAAAAGTATGGATTCTGTTTCTTCCAAGCGTCCTAGCCTAACTTCCCAAGACGGATCCCATTTGGTAAGTTCAGAACCCATCTCCTCCAAATGCCCTTCCTCTTCCAAAATTAAGTTTCTGAGGTTCACGGGTGACCTTTCAGATTCCAAGACAGAATTGTAGTCGTTATAAACCACCATGGCTCGTTTTTCAATGATGGTGGTTGTGTAAAGGTAGGCTAGGTAGGAAAGTTTAGGGTGGTTCTTCGGGAAGGCAGAGTGCAATTCCTTTCTGACGCTGGCATCCAATTTGGCAAAATAAAGTTTGGCGGCAGTTCCCTTTAAGAGATCCGATGGTTGGTATCCTTTGGAAAATTCAGGGCGGATGGTGCGAGCCGCTTTTTTGAAAAACAAAGCGTGGCGAGCTTCTTCTGTGGCATGGCGGAGGATCATTTCGGACGTGTCTTCGCTCGATTGGGTCATTAGAATTTTTCGAGAACCAAGGTGTTCTAGAAGTGAAAGGGTGTTGAGCCAAAGAGAATGCGTTATTGGATTTTTGGAAATTGTACGAAGTGTTTCTTGGATGGAATTTGGTTCTGAAATTGTTTCTGCCACTGCCATGATTTCCAGGGTAGAGTGGGGTGGGGTGTTTGGCTAGTGTTTCTTTATGGGGATTTTGAGTTGCGCAATGGTTTCGCCATCTTCATGGAAGATCCGAAAGTTTTCGGTGGGTAGGTTTTCGCCTTTGAGTAGAATGACGCAGAGTGCGATCCCAATGCCTTCGCCTTCCGAATTGTCACCCCTTTCGATGTAGTATTCCATAATATCGTTATAGTTTTGGGCATGCAAAAGAGAGTTTCTAATTTTTTGCATTTCACCGCGAACGAGTGCTGAATTGTTTTTGACTTCAAATTTGATTTCATCGTCTAACATTTCAATTTTTGTTTTTACATACAAACCTATGTTTTTGGCTTTTTCTTCAAACTGATTGCCTTTACCAGCAAGGATCAGGCTTTTATACATACGAACACCTAATTCGTAGTCGGCGGGTGAACTTATGTCCAAATGGTTTTCTAAAAAAAATAATCGTTTGAAGTTTGCCTTGAATCCATTCAAAACCAGGTCTTTGACAATTGTGAAAAGAATGGAGGAAAGTTCAGAAATTTGGTATTTTTCTGCGAGTTGGTCTAGGATTTTGACCAAGTTCTCATCCAAGGTTTTGGATGCACCATAACTCCAAATTTCAATTGGTTGGTTGGACTTAATTAAGTTTTGGACTTCTTCGTCCGTCATCAGTTTCATGCAAAAATATATTGGCTCGGAAACAATGGATTCGATTTTTGCAATTCATCATTCAAAAGAGTTTCCATATTTTGTCTGAGGTGATTTGTTACAGTATCCACTGCCTTCTTCTTGTCTTGTTTGTATTGTGGATAAAAATCCCCAATTTGGAAGGGCGCGCCTAACCTAACAATGGCCTTGTGAGGTCTTTTTTTTGTTTCTCCAAAAAGTTCGTTTTCGTAACGATACAAAAACTCATACAACCGTTCAGCGGAAGGTAATTCTTTGATATAATTCGTTTGGATGGTGATAAAATCGTAAGCTTTGCTCGCTGCTCTTTTGGCCCAAGTTGCTAGTTCCATACTGAGAACTTCGCCGTTTGGTCCAGGGATGCCAACAGAAACCATTTCTAAAAAACTCAAAATTTTTCTGAGTTTCTCAATAGCATTTGCAGATTCGTCCCAATTTTGGATTTTTGTTTTGTTTGCTATATTGTCTAGTATAACATGTCGCATACGGCCGATCCTATAGTCAAAATCCTCTGCTTTTTCTGGCTCAACAGAAATCCCAAACTCTTTTTCTTCTCTTTCGATCATTCGTTTGCCTACGGATAAAAAACGATGTACTATGTCTTTGCCTGTTTTTGAAATTCCTAATTTGGATTCCATTTTTGTTAAACTTTGGTCAATGTCTTTTTGCATCCATTGGATTGAGTTTGTCATTCTATATTTAATGAATGTCGGGAGTAAAAATAATTTTGCATCTTCATCTTTTTTTAAAGCGTCTTCATAAGACCAAAAAGTCAACTGAGCAACTCCAGGCTGGAAGGGAAGTAATGTGTCATTCATCCCACTTGTTGGTTCACCTTCGGGAAACAAAACTAGTTTACCGCCAGGAGATGCGAGTAAGTCTCTGGAAGCTTTAAGAGATTCTCTATCGGGCACACCAGCTAACACAGAAAAGGCTCCAATTGATTGTATAAAATCCCCTATTAACCCTGCGCCCCATTCGAATACTTCACGAGCTGCCATATAATGAAAGCGTGAACCCATGATATTCGCCGAGTGATAAGCCACTCCAGGTTCTTCCGTTGTGGGGTGGTTGGAAATATATACCAATCTTTCCTTTTGGAGTGATTTTAATGTCTTTTTATCTGAATCTGTGACATCAATTGTATCCAAATTGTAAAGAAATTTGTTCAGAACGGGGAGTGTTACATCCGTAAACCACAACATCGGCAAATTCAGTTTTGCAGGGATAAAGGATTTGATTGACATAGAACGTAAGCTAGCAATTTAATCAAATGAATCAAGTAAGATTTACTATGGCACTTATAGAAGAACTCAATAATCAAGGCAACTTTTTGTTTCGCTGGAGATCCTACATCCCTGGATTCATCCTTTTCCTTTCACTCGCTTATTTACCGTTTGTCCCCTATTTCCAAGGGTTGTACATTTCCAATCTTTATTGGCTCTTTTTTGCCTTTGTGGTGAGTTTGGTGGGTTTGTTTGTCAGGTGTTTTACCATTGGATACACTCCAAAAAATACTTCCGGCCGAAACACAAAACAACAAGTGGCTGATGTTGTGAATCAAACAGGAATTTATTCGCTTGTTCGTCATCCTCTCTATGTTGGAAATTTTTTAATGTATCTTGGTCCAGTTTTGATTTTACGTGACCTCGCATTCGCTCTTGTTTACATCATGTTTTTTTATCTGTATTACGAAAGGATCATATTTGCGGAAGAGTATTTTTTGCGCGGTAAATTTGGTAAAGATTATCTGAGTTGGGCAGATAAAACACCAGCATTTATTCCGCGATTAGGTGGTTATATCAAACCTAAGCTAAATTTTTCTTATCGGAATATTCTAAAACGTGAGTATCCTAGTTTATTTGGTATCATTGTTGTTTTCGGGATTTTTGATTTGATCCAAGTTTATTTCCAGGAGCCCACTCTCCACCAAACATCGATTTTTGGGATATGGAAACCTTTCCATACGTATTTTTTGGGTTTTGGTTTGGTTTTTTATGTTTTAACTCGGGTTGTTGTTAAAACTACGAAATTATTGGAAGTAGACGGTAGGTAATTCGTTATGAGCCGATTGTCCAATGGCTGGAAAATTCCAGAATCACTTGTCGAAAAACAAGAGTTAATGGAATCTTTCCAAACAACTGTGATGGAGATGGAAAAAGAAAACCCACTCACTATTTTTCGCGAACATATGGACAATGGGCTTTTATTCAAGGCAGGTTTGCAAGATGCTACAAATCAACTTACTACATTTGCAAACTTGTATATGAGTATTCTTGAATTAAAGGCAGAAATTCAAAAACAATCCAATTGAAATGGACGTACAAAATATTCTATTGGGTGAAATAGCAAATCTAAAACTACCGTTTGTCTCTTATCCCTTTTTAGATAAAGTTCGTGCATTGATTAAAAATCAATTTCCAGAAGGAGATCCTGAGCGTATTTCTTCTCAGATAGATTATAAAGATTTAGTTTTTCGTTTGGATCAAATTCGAAATGTTCTATATTCTGAACCCCAGATCAATTCTCTCTTTTTGCCGATTATCAATTTTCTAAATTTAGATCCTAATTTTCTGTATATGGATTTCATTCGGATTCGTTGCGTTCCGCATAACTTTCACTTAAACCCAGGCTCTGAATCTGTTTCCTATTTGCATAGAGATTGTTGGTATGCAAACCCCCAGTGCCAATTGAATTTGTGGATTCCCCTTTCCGATATCAAATTAGGTTCTGGTTTCACAATTTATCCTGATTATTTTCATAAACCAATCAAAAATAATTCGTCCTTTTTTGATTATAATCATTGGTTAGAAACAGGTGGTTTTCAGGCAAAACCCAATCCTCGGTTTTCTGAAAAAATTTTTCCTACTGTTTTAGAACCGGTTGTTAGAAAAAATATTTTGCATGTGTTTGGTGGTTATGGTTCCATGTTTTTATTTTCCTCCCACCATTTACATGGTACAGAAAATAATACAATGGGGTATTCTCGTTTTAGTTTAGAAATTCGTTTTATTTTAAAGTCATGGATAGAAGATTTTAGTGGCCCTAAAAACTTAGACAATGAATCGAAGGGTACAACACTTTTCAGTATGCGAAAGTTCAATACTTATGAAATTTTACCAGAAAACATCATCCAAAATTTCGCAATTGCCTCTGCGTTTCATTGAAGTAAATGGGATTCATTGGTTCTTCACTGAGCCTGTTTATTAAATTTACACATTTTAATTTTCTCTCCTGGAAACTACCTGAAATAAAGGTGTATGGACGATTTGCGTCTTCCATTGCATTTTGGAACATAGACCGCATGAATATGCGTTCATCACCTAAGTCGCGCAAACGATCTGCGATCCAAGGGATATCGATATCAAAAAACAAAGATAAATCGTATTTTAAGTCCAATGCACGGTCTGTGAGCCATGGGATAGAATTGTTATAATACCGTTCCAAATAAACTTTGGTAGTGAGTAGGTCGGTATCTAAAAATAAAAATCGATTGGCTGATTTAGCGAGTTGGTTTTCTGAATGAAGGTGACCTTCGGCAATGGGTAAAAAATCAGACATGTCCATTGGAGTTGGTTTGGATTCCAAATATTCGCGGGCAAACTCAGGGACCCAATTTGTATTAAAATGTTTGGATAATTTTTCTGCCATAGTTGTTTTACCCACTGATTCACTTCCCGTGAGAACAATCCGTTTTAAAAAATAAGGTTGGATTGGTTTTGGAATGTAATCCCAGTGTTTGGTTGGTCTGTTTCTGATTTCGGTTGCAGAAATTGGAAACAGATTTCGCCGTATATCGATTGCTATATGTTTGCATGATAAAACCTTGCTAAGTGGTTCTCCATACTCTTCTGAAGTAAATAAAATATCTGGTTTTACTTTACAATGGTTTAAAATGGACTGTTTCCAAATTTCCCAAAAATTTTGATCTTCGTTGGGATATTGAGGATTTTCATCCTTCACCCAAATGATTTCAGTCGTTTTGTCTTCGCAGAGTTCCTTAAGCCACTGGAATCGTAAACTTCCAGGTATCATTTCTTTTTCTAAAGAACAAATAAGTATAGTTAGATGGTCTGATCTTTTTTTTGCTTCTTCAATTAAATGAATATGACCTTTATGCGGCGGATAAAATTTTCCTAAAACTAAACCTCTATTCATATTACCAATTCGTTATCCTTAGGAATTATTTCGTTGATAAACGGAATGACCTTTTTCCCGTTTAGAGTAAATTTAGTATTAAAATTGATGTTTGTTTTGTGACCAAATAAGTTTAAAAATTTTTCTTTTAAACCATCCATTTCTTTGTTTTGAAATTTTTCTGATACAGAAAGATTCACTTCGAAATTGAGTATAGTTTTTTGTATCACTTGGAATTGATAAATTCCATCTGTCATGCGTAATATTCTTGCTACATCTACAGGGTTGATGGTTTCGGTTTTGTTGTTTAGAAAATACACTGGTTTTCGACCTTCGATGAGTTTGAGTTTTGGCGAAGGATCTTTACATTCACATGGAGAAAAATCCATTTCACCATAATCTCCTGTTTTGTAACGTACCAATGGAAAAAATGGATTACGACCTCCAGTCACAACAATTTCTCCAATGGAATCATTGTTTGTCGGTATACACTCAACATATAAATCGTGCGGTAAAATATGCATCCATTCAGTGTGGACTGGGCATGAATAAGCAACTGGACCTGTTTCATTCAATGAGTAGGAATTGATGACTGGACATTGGAAGTGGGTTTCCAAATCTTTTTTTAAAACTTGATTTAAATAAAGTGCTGTTGAGTGAATGGCTTTTGGTTTGTATAAAATTCCTTTTTTCATCGCAGATTCCAAAGAATACGGGTCACCAGTGAGAATTTCAGGTTTCAATTCGTTTATAAATAAATCGATATGGTTTTCATTTCGCCAAGAGTCTGGGTCTAAGTTAATTTTTGCAAACGTTGCTCCATTTGATAGACTATGATAAGTTGCGTACACTATGGTTTCCTTTTGGTAACATAATTGTATAGCGATTGTTTTATCTGGCGCTTCATCCAAAATCACTCCGTGTTTTAAAAGTGAATACTTTATAAGAGGCACATAACAACCAATTGATTTTGGGTGATTCGGACATAAAATGGGTTGTCCTGTTGTGCCAGAAGTAGGGTTTATTACCATTCGGGTTAAGTGTTCATCAAAAGGGATAATTTCCGTTAGGTGTGATTGTAGGTCTTCCCTTGTTGTGAAGGGAATGGATGAAAATTTTTCCTTATTATTCCTCCCAGATAAATGTTTGAAATAAAAATTGGAACTGAATTTGGTTCGGTTTAACCATTCAAAATCGGGAGAAAAGTTTTGAAATGTTTCAGATTTATAATTTAATAATTCTTTTTCAAAATTTTTGACAAATATATAATCGTCCCTTTCAATCCTATCTCCAATATTCGCATTCCACTTAGGGGCAAATTCGGAATGTAAAATTTTCTGCAAAAATACTTCCCATTCACCTCGGTAGAGTGGGGTTTTGTTTTTTGGACTCAAATCATTCACGGTTGTATTTTGATGCGGCTTCTTCTGCTTCTTTCAGTTTCATTTGTGCGAGGATTTCTCTTGCTCTATTCTGGGCTTTTTTCGACTCTTCGAAAATCCGAACCCTTTCAATGGAGTTGATAGAAAGATACCGATCTTGGAAATAAGAAGAAGTTTCTCCTTCTGGTAATAATTCCAATTCTAAAAACAAAGATCTGACGAGTTCTTCAGCTCTTTCGTTGTCTGTTGTCCATTCGGTATAGGGAGAAACCACTTTCAGTAAATTGGGAATCGTATTTTTTAAAAAAATCTCCAATTTGTTGTGTTGAATATTTACAATCTCTCCATTCGGATCATTCAATAAAAAAGCAATGATACAATGTGTACTAATGATGTCGTTATCACTTATCTTATTAAAATCAAATTGGAAGTGGGTAGTTTTTAAGTTTTCTTTGGACAAACAATCTCTCCACATTGCATTCAGGTTGATGTCTGTATTGACTAGTAGAAAATTCGGAAATTCTAATACTTTTTTAATATAATATCTTATGTTTTTCATAGTTATTTTTCACAAAATTTGTACTAAATGCGATTAAATCTTCCCAATTTAGGATTGGGTAAATTTCCCAGCCAGATTTTTTCATTTCTAAAATAGTAGTGTTGCGGATGGGGGTGTCGATTTGTAAAACCATCGAACCTCCGCTACGCGCATTGTCTAATGCTTGTTCTACGATTTGTCGAGGGTTTTTATGGTAAATTTGTGTAAACATAGTATCTATCCCATCATCAGAAATGATAAGAATATGCCTCGGCTTTCTTGGTGGGAGTTCATATTCTTTTTCCAGTTGGATTAGGGGAAAACAAGTTCCACCTCCAAAATACCCGGTGAGGATTTTTAGAATTTCTTTTTCGTTTTTTATGAATCCATCAGTAGTTATAAATTCATTTTGTCCAGACCATAGTGTCACACGTACAGAACTACCCACTCGAAGGGCGGAAAGAGAAATAATGGTGCCTGCCAAAGTTAAATACGATAGGTCGTTGATTGGGTTTGGCATCGAACCTGAACAATCAACAAACAAATCTAAGTCGATTGGATTTTTGTTTACTTCGAGAGATTCTGTTTCGCCAAATACATCTTCTACAGTTGTATAACCTGGAATGACGATTGGGCTTCGAATAACAGATTCAATCCAATTTATGTTTTGAATGGGTGAGCCAGGATCCCATAACTCATTCCCTTCAAGAATTTGTTCTTTTGCTCCAGGAGATGTCTGTTCAGGAAACTGAACAAGATAAGGCATTGCTCTTTGTTTATAGTATGTGTACACAATGTCCGATACTTCAGCCTCAATTCCAAGTTCTCCACAAATTGACGAAAATTCTGAAGGGCTTAGTTTTTTTCTCCCTACGATACCGTCTGTATTTGGTAAATTTTCTGGAAATAAAGTTGATTCAATATCAATTTCAGTGATGTTGGGTAATGACGTTTCTCCTTTACCACTATCCAAAGTGTCAAGTAAAGGTAAAAACACTCTGCTTTTTTCTGGGCTGACATTGTTTTCATTCATAAAATAAGAAAAACAAATGATACTAAAATCAAAAATTCCAGCTTCCACTCTGTTTGGAAAATTTTTTACAATACGACTTATGAGTGCAGCATCACTTTGGATTTGGATTGTTAGTGGCCCCGTTGTTAAAGTTTCAGAAGGGAGTGCCCACAAGATCTCATATGTTCGCATATATAAATTCCAAAATGGATCAGTGTTTTTACCCAGTTTTATATAAACTTCTTCCATTCGCAAATTTTTATATCGTTTTAGATGATCGTTGATAAATAAATCTTCATAAATATTCACAATCATTGGAGCCAAATGTTCTAATCTTGGTAAGGCTTGTTTCGCAATTAACAATAGTTTTGTTTGATTCGCTAAATCTCCAGGGCAATAAACATGGTGTCCAATTTCGTGGCAAAGTATTTCTAGCGGGTAAGATTCTAATTTGTACTTTTGAATTTGTTGTACAGAGATTAAAATCTTATGATCGGCCAAACGAATGGCGGCGAAAGATGAGATGAGACCCTCTTTTTTTTCTTCTGCCGCATCCATTAAAAAATTTGGAAAACTCAGTTTTAAATAATCACTCCAAATACTCAGTGCGTCTTGCCAATGTGTTTGCCACTCGTTTAACAAATTCATTTTTTATCACCAAGATAAAATAAGTAAAGATTGTATGAATTTTTTAAACTCACGATGCAATGAGAGTTCTCACAAACAACACTCGTAATTTCCGATACATTTAATTTTTTATTTAGAATTAGTTTCCAATATTCTGATGGTTCAGTGTTAGTTTTGTGTTCTAATAATTTTGTTGTGTAAAACAAACTGGTTCCAAAAGCATCCACAAAAACTTCAAAATGGTCTGAGCCATCATACGCATAAATAGTATTTGCAAGTTTATGAATTTTTGGTAGAGATTTAAAATTCCCACCAAACAAAACAAAACCAGGAATGATTCTGAATAAAACTTGGGTCGCATTTTTTGGATCTAAATCAGGGAAATCTTTTTCTAAATTTGCAACCGATATTTTTAGTGTATCCAAACAAATTTTTTGGATATTCGCATTTAATTTTAAATATTCGCTAAGCGCTACAACCCGCATTTCTGGTTTACCTGACGCCCAAAGTAAAATTGCGAGGATAGATAATAAGTCATTAGTAGAGGAAATGGATTCGGAGAGATATAATAAACGTTTATAAAATAATTCTTTTGTATTTATACTTAATTTAGCATCTGCATTGATTAGATACTTTAGAATGGTGGAATGCTGCGTGTTTATTTTTTTTAATAAAAGTTGGAAACATCCAAACAGAAAATCTTTTGAGCCTGATTCAAAAAAATTCTTTTGGAATAATGAAAGAAAATCTCCAAATAATTCGAGTATTGTTGCTTCGTCCAAACTAATATTTGTTAATAAACCATAAAAATAATCTAAATTATTGGCAAAAAGTTCATCCGAAAACTTTCGATTTTCTTTTTTTGCAGCCAAAACCAATGTGTTGCAATGGTCTTTATTTTGGATGAGAGTTTTTTTCCAAAACACCTCGTTCATACATTGGATTCCGCCCATTTTAAATAATTTGTATACCTTTGGTGTAGGTATTTTAATTTTAAAAGGTCATCATATACGTGCCCATAGAGTTTTCTTTGTTTGCTTATGGTATCTATTTCTTTTTCAATTTCAACAATTCGGTTTTTCGTTTCTTTGGCAGACAAACCTTCCAAACCTTTTTCGAATTTTCCTGAAAGTTCAGAAACTTTATCGTTTTGATCCAAACCTATACGATTGTATTCAGAAAGGGATAACTGGAACAGTTTACGAATCCAGCCGATTCGGTCACTGCGATACACTTTGTAATTTTCTTCTTCGAAAAAAACTGAATCGGAATTTTGAACTAATTTATCATGCAAAACAAAAGGTAATATATGTGATAAGTCGTCAAGTGTAACTTCCGTTAACCCTCTGAAGTATGCAAGTGCCTTCGCATAATTGATAATCGTAAAAATTGCTCGGACAGATAACCCATTTTTGGTTTGGTTGCCCAAATCCTTTGTTTTGTCTTTACCAGTTTCTCTTGCGACAATTTCGGAAAAGTTTACGGCACTCAGTTTGGCTGTGTCTTTGGTTTTATACTCTATTTGTTCACCAGCATATTCTAAAAATTCGAACTGAGCTGCGAAAAATTCCATCCTTCTCCGTAAAGATTCTGGAAAAACTACAAGTCGTATTTGGTTTGTTAACTCATTTAACTCTTTTTCCGAAAAAATAATTTCAGTTGGTACCATCGATTCTGGTTTATAACCTTCTTCGACTCTTGTTATGAGCTCACCAATGAAACGTGTGTTAAAATGTGGAGCTTTGACTACTATATCAATCCGGTCGCGTAACGCCTCGATGACTTGGTAAGTTCCTCCGCCTGCATCATCGTTTGCTGTTAGATACCAAGCTGCGTCTGGACACTCAAAAATTTGATCATAAATCTCTGCATAATTATCTCCCATGATGGTGAGAAGGGCTGATTGGGTTCTTGTTGGAATGCGGTTGTACTCATCGATAATTTTGATGCGCATTCCTAACCATTTACGCCAAGCAATTTTGATTTCATCCATTGATTTGGCTTGCATTAGATCTGAGGGCAAGGGGTTTCCGAGTAAGTCAGTGATGGTCATTTGTGGTTGGCCGTGTTGGATGGCACGTTTAATTTCCCGGATAGGGTAACCTGCAATCACTCCCATAAGGATTGCCGAAGCAGTTTTACCGCGGCCAGGCCCACCTACAAGAAGGCATTTCCCTTTTACCATCAAACTGAGTAGTGGTAAAAGGATAAAACTCGAATAACTTTGATCAGTTGGAAGTGTGATTTTGCTTTTTGAATCTCCAATTGTAAAACTTACTGGTGGTGTTGTGTTGTATTCGATATCGTAAAACGGATTGATGATGGCAGAATTTGTGATCCAAAAATATGCCTTTCTTAATTTTTCATCTAAGGATGTGTTTTCCGATCTAACACCAGGAACAGGGAGTGGTCCTTCGGATAAAATCGTGGCAATATCAAAACGTTTATTTGTTTCTTTTTTGGGAAGTGTGGGTGAGGCCGAAATTTTATTTGGATTTTGGTTCATCTTTTTTTTCCACAAGTTTCACTTCCGAAAAACATACGTAAGGAGAATCCGAGATAAATTCTGCAGTGAGAATAAAAATCCCATTTGGATAATTGGATTCTTTTTTGAATTTGGGCAGATTGGTAAGTGGGATCATCACTTGTTTTTTGAAGTTTTCATTAAAGTTGAATTCGATGGCCAATTTGTCTTTTGGCATTCGCAACTCTTTGTCTACGTTGATACTTTCGCGGAGTAAAATTTTAGTTTGGAATTTGGGTAGATAAGAATCGGGGCAAGCTTCTACAACTAAATCTGTGAACAAACGCGGTTGGTAGATTTCTCCGTCCCAGTAGTGAGTGAGATGCAGTTCCAGGAAAAAATCAAATTCTTCCGTCCTTTGTCCTATCTTTTTCCAAACTGTGGTTGGATTTTTGTCTAAAAGATGGTGGATGCCTCCAGAGCGAGTTGTATCTTCCAAACGAAACGGTGGGTTTTCATTGTAATGTGAAATTTTTTTTTCAGTGTTCGAAAAAAGTAAATAATTGCCAAAACTAAGTAACACAATCCAAAACAAAATGGGAATAGCCGAGACAAATTTCATATGAATGAAAAAGCTAATCCATGGAAAGATTGGGGTCACTCATTTTTTTGCATTTTGCAAGAGGGGATTTGAATGAATTTTAAAATCGGTATTTTGGGTGGCACAGGTCTTATCGGCAAAGAATGGATACTTTCGGGCATACGCGAAGGGCATCGTTTCCGAGTTTTCACGAGGCAGGAGAATCCTCCAAAGGAACTCCAAGGTTTTCCTGAAATCCAGTTTGTCACTTGTACTTTACCCAGCACCCAAGATTTGGAAGGGCTCGATGTGGTCATCAACTTGGTTGGTGAACCAATTGCGGGAGTTAGGTGGACAGAGGAAAGAAAAAAAATCATTCGCACTTCGCGGGTGGATTATTCGAAAGGACTCATCGCACGTTTGCTTGAAACGAAAAAACCACCATCGGTTTATATGCAAGCAAGTGCTGTGGGTTATTATGGGATGAGCGAATCTTACCATGAGGCTTATTCGGAATCGCAAACTCCAGGTTCCGATCTTTTGGCATCACTCTGTGTGGATTGGGAAAACCAAACACATACATTGGAGTCCAAAAATATTAGAACCATTCTACTTAGGACTGGTATCATTCTCTCTCTGCATGGCGGTGCCCTTGAAAAAATGATCCCACCTTTCCAAATGGGTGTGGGTGGAGCGATCGCTTCAGGCAACCAAGGAATGAGTTGGATCCACATTCTGGATTTTATCCAGGCCAGTATGTATCTCATCAAAAATCCAGAAGCAAAAGGTGCTTTCAATTTGGTTTCGCCGGAACCAGTGAGCAATGCTATGTTTTGTACGCATTTGGCAAAAGTTTTGAATCGTCCTAATTTGTTCAAGGTTCCTGAATTCGTTATACAGGCATTATATGGCGATGGTTCTGTTGTGATCACAAAAGGACAATATGTCATACCAACAAAACTACTTAATTTAGGTTATGAGTTTCAGTTTCAAAATCTGAATTTGGCTCTCCGAAATCTTTTGGGGAAAAATTGATTTCTTCTTTTCAAAACAAAAGATTCGCAATACTATGGAGTCATCCTTATCTCGGAGATAGAAATGAATTTAAACAAAGTTTTGATTTCTGCAGTGGCACTTGTTTTTGCCGTATTTATGGTAGCATGTGGCGACTCCAAACCTAAAGAAGAACCGGTTGTAGAAACTAGCTCTTCTTCCCTTAGTCCTGAACTTTTACAAGGTGAAGAAATTTACTTGCAAAACTGTTCCTCTTGCCATGGTGAAAAAGGTGCGGGAGACGGAGCTGCTGCTGCTGCTCTCAACCCACGTCCAAGAAATTACAAATCACCAGCGAACGAATGGAAAAATGGTAACAGTCTTGCTGGCATCACAAAAACTTTGAAAGAAGGTATCAAAGGGTCTCCGATGGTTGCTTACACTCATTTGGGTGATGATAAAATTGCTTTGTTAGCACAGTACGTTGAGTACTTAGCTAAAAACTAATCCCCGTTTTTAAAATTTGGTTCCTTCGAAACATGGGGGAGCCAAACCTAACCTATGACCGTAAAAATCCAAAAAGCTGACCGTTCCACTTGCGATTGTGGCACAAACCGTGAAGATGAATCTGCCCGTAAGGTGGTCAAATATTCCACTTGGGGGATGATCGCCATGGGTCTTGTGGGGATTTCTGCTACTCCTGTCGATGTGTACTATGTGTGCAGAAAGTGCAAACAACCTTTTGGACGTCTCTCTAAAGAAGAAAGAAAGTCGAACTCCTAATTTTAGTTGACCCTTCTCTGTAGGGGATTTCCTTGGAAGCTAATGATTGATGAATTTAAAATCCGATTAGGTTTTGAAAACGGTGGAAATCTCCCAGTGATCCATATCTCGGGTGAAATCACATCTGAAGCCGAAGAAGAAATTGTCCAATCATACGATTCAATCCCCCAGGACAAACGGGCGCGGGTCATTCTCAATTTTTCCGACACTTCTTATATCAATTCTGCGGGCATTGCCACTCTCATCAGTCTCATTACCAAATCTTCCGAGAGCCAAGGTAAAATTGAATTTGCTGGTCTCAACAGTCATTTCCGAAAGGTAATGGACATTGTCGGTTTGACAGACTTTGTCCTCATCCACGATTCTCTCAATTCTGCCCTCACCCAAGCTTAAATTATTCTAGATTCCTATCTTCCCTTCGCCAAGATAGGAGGGAGAGAGGTCTTTTCATGAGTGAAGTGGAAATCCACATCAAAGGAAAATCATACAAATTGCCGGTCATCCAAGGTACCGATGGAAAAGAAGGAATCGATCTTACCGATTTTTATCGCAAAACAGGACTCGTTACAGTAGACCCTGGACTTTTTAACACGGCGCTTGGTTTGTCTCGTGTTTCTCGTCGTGACCCTGATAAAGGAGAACTCACTTACAGAGGGTATGATTTAAAAGAACTCGCATACCAATCTACATTCGTAGAAACGTCTTATTTGCTCATTTACGGAAACCTTCCCAACAAGCAAGAGTTAACTGATTTTTCTAAACGTCTTTCTAAACATTCCATGATCCACGAAGATATGTTAAATTTATTTGATGGGTTTCCTGGTGTGGCCAATCCGCTAGCTGTTTTGTCTGTGATGGTAACGTCTCTCTCTAGTTATTATTTAGAAGAATACGAAGAAAAATTGGATATGGGTGTGGATCTCATTGCACGATTACTCGCAAAAATCCGCACCATCGCAGCCTTTACATACAAACATGCAGTTGGGCATCCCTTTGTTTATCCGATGGATAAAAATCCGTATTGTACAAATTTTCTTTTTATGATGCACACTGTTCCTGCAGAGAATTATGTTGTTGCGGAAGAATTTGATCGTATCCTCAATCAAATGTGGATTTTGCATGCGGATCACGAACAAAATGTATCCAATACCGCCGTACAAGTGGTAGGTTCTACACAAGCAAATTTATTTGCATCCATTTCTGCTGGTATCATGGCACAGTGGGGTGCACGTGAAGGTGGGAGGCCAACTGCTGCCATTACTCTCATCGAAGACATCATTCGCACGAAAACTGCAGTCAAAGATTATTTTGAAAGGTTCAAACGTGGTGAAGTGGAAATGCGTTCCAACGGTTTTGGACAAAAAGCATACGATGTTGTGAGTCCAAGAGCAAAGATAGCTCGTGACATCGTCAAAGATTTTTATAAAAATCGTAAACTAGATGTTGTGGAAGATGTCGCATTACAGATTGATGAACTTGTTTGGAATGACAGTTTTTTTATGGAAAAACTTTTATATCCCAACTTAGAGTATTACTCTGGTTTGGTGTTCCATACTTTGGGCATTCCTAAGGATATGTTCTCAGTTATGCAGGTAATTGGAAGGTTACCAGGTTGGCTCGCACACTGGAGAGAACAGCGAATGAAAGGCGATTTTTCCAAATTTCGCCCAAAACAAATTTATGTGGGCGAAAACCAAAGAAAGTACATCCCCATCCAAAACCGTTTGTAGATCATACAAAAATGAATCGATTCCGATTTGGCCTTGTCCTCTGCCTCCTTTTGGGTTGTGCCCCTGCTACGAATACTGGCAGCCCAATCATCCAAAAGGGAGAGGCCAATGTACAGTCACAATTTGAATCAGAAGAATTTGTTTTACCACTTTCGGGAGAGTGGTTGTACTTTCCCGATCATATCATTTTTCCGAATGATTTCCCAACGGTAAAAGAGAGCCGCGATCAAAAATATTTTGTTGTCCCTGGAGTTTGGACAAAACCATTTTCGCTATGGGGTTTTCTTGCTGGGGATGGTTATGCAACTTTCCATTTAACTGTTGTTCACGGTTTAAAAGATGAACCCTTATCACTTTTTATACCTGAAATGGAAACGGCCTATACATTGTTTATTGATGGGAAGAAGGTAAGTCAAAATGGTGTGGTAGCCACAGACTACCGTGTGGGCAAACCCCAATACAAACCTCAAATTGTTGATTTTATTCCAAAGTCGGACGAAACAAACATCTTATTACAAATTTCGAATTTCCACCACAGAAAGGGAGGGCCTGGGCAAATCATCCAGCTTGGACGGACTTCAGTTATCCACCATAATTTTGAGAATCAAATTTTACGAGATATGTTGTTATGCGGTTCGATATTTTTTATGGGTATATACCATCTTTTTTTATACTTTCATCGCAAGAAAGATTCTTATACTTATTGGTTTGCCATTACATGTTTACTCGTTGCGCTCAGAGTGTTCATCACGGGAAATAAATATATGGTACATTTGGTACCAAACTTACCATGGGAATTACATCTAAAACTCAGTTATTTGAGTTTTTTTCTCATTCCTCCCATATTTGGGAAATATATGTTTTTGTTGTTCAGGAAATATTTTTCAAAGTCAGTATTTGACATTTTGTTTTATACTTCGATTGCATTTTCGTTTTTAGTTTTTATTACGCGTTCATCGTTTTATACATATTTGATGATCCCCTATCAAATATTTACTATCTGTGCTTTGCTTTATGCCGTTTATGTTTTAATTCGTGCTAATAAAGATTCTTTGCCTGGGTCTAGGATTTTTTTATTCAGTTTTGTTCTATTTTTCTTTAGTGTCGCCAATGATATGTTGGTGAATAATTTGGTCTATCACGGAAGTTTACTCGTCCAGTATGGAATTTTTACCATGTTTTTTTTCCAGGCTGTATTCATTGCTCGCAGTTTTTCGAAAGGTTTTGTTGATGCAGAAAATTTTGCGAAGGAATTGTCTAAAAATAATAAAGATCTACAATCAATCCAGAGTCAACTCACCAATTTAAATGAAAAATTAGAAGTGAGAGTCTCAGAGAAAACAACAGAGTTACAAAGTAAACTAAACCAGATCGGAAAAGATTTGAAACTCGCAAAAACCATCATAGGTAATTTGATCAAATCTCCCGATCTATCCCCTTATCTTAAATTGGATGTACTTTATAAACCGTACGCTGAAGTAGGGGGAGACATCTATTTTATCAAACGGATTCAGGATTTTTATTATCGTATTTTTTTGGCCGATGCAACTGGGCATGGTTTACAAGCAGCACTTTATACGATGATGATTCACTCCGAATTTGAAAGGGTATCCGAAGTTGCTATGCGGCCAAACGATTTACTCTTTTATATGAACCAACATTTTTACGATAAAAATGCCGATTTACAAATTTATTTTCCTGCCGTCGTTGTTGATTTCGACTTTAATCAGTATAGCCTCCGTTATTCGGGAGCAGGGGTGCAAACGCAAGTAATCCACAAAAAAAATGGTGAAACTGTTTATTTAGAAAATACTGGACCCATCATCGGAATTTTAGAACATTATCGTTTTGGAATCTACGAAAGCAAACTGGAGCCAGGTGATAGGATATTTTTATTCACCGATGGAATCTTTGAAGAGTTGAACGAGACAGATGGTTCTGCTGCTTTGGATGAACTTTTTTCATACTTCGAAAAAACAAAAACTTTGGAATTTGAGGAAATCATTCCCTATTTGAAAACGGAACTGTTTAGTCGTATGGAAAAAAACCACTGGAAAGACGACGCCACAATCCTTGTTTTAGAGGTTTGTGGCTAAATTCGACGTTGGATTTTTTTACCAATCGCCTGAGGATCCGCCGCCAGAAAAATCACCCCCGCCACCAGACCAACTATCTCCACTCGACCAATCACTCCCGCCGCTAGACCAAGAAGAACCACCTCCGAAATAACCTCCCCCATCTCCCCAACCACCAGAGTTACCAATCTTACGTTTAAGAAATAGAACGATGAAAAATAAAATAAAGGCAAGTATGGTTCCAAATGTTTCGCCGAACACCCAAATGAGGGCAGGGAGTAATACAAACGCCCCAACTCCTGTTAGCACAAGACCAACGAATCCAGAAACAGACATCGAGATAAATAGAAAAACGAGACCCGCAATACTACCGCCTACAATTTCCTCTGGGTCGTTGTTTTTTAAATTGGTTTCTACGTCGGAATCTGATGGTGAATACTCACCGTTAATTGTACCAATGATGGCATTGACTGCGGCAGTCACACCTCCATCATAATCATTTTGTTTGAAACGAGGGCGCATCTCTTGTTTGACAATACGGGAAGATACGAGATCTGTCAGAGCTCCTTCAAGCCCACTACCAACTTCGATCCTCATCTTGCGGTCGTTAATTGAAATGAGAACCAAAACTCCGTTGTCTTTTGAGGCTTGGCCTAATTTCCATTTGTCGGTTACTTGGATGGATACATCTTCAATTGGCTCCCCCTCCAAACTAGGGACGATGAGAACGGCAATTTGGTTTGACGTAGCCTCTTCATGGGCTTTGATTGTGGATTCTAATTTTTCGATTGTTCCTTGTGATAAAACCTGGGCAAGGTCTGTTACTTGCCGGTTTAGCTCTGGAACAGGAAAAGCGAATGTAGGAAAAACGAAGAGAAAGAAAGATAAACTAATGATTAGATGTTTCATAGACAAATTATAGTACGATCCCACCGTCTCTGATTTCGTTGGAAATTTCGTTTTTGTCATCTTTTTCTAAATTGATATTATAACGTTTGAGTAAGTCACCGCAAAATAGGATGCTCGAAACAATTCCTTCTTTTTTCTTTTGTGATTTCATACCTTCCACTATGAGCCTGACTGCTTCTATCCATTCAGACTGTGGTACAACTTTTGCGATCGTTTTGTCGGGGAGCACTCGTACATAGTGTTCGCGAAAAGATATGTAAATTAAAATACCTGTTCTACTTTTGGTTCTGAAAACTTCTTCGTCTAAAAAAGCTTCTTTGGATTTTAGATCAACAAAGTATCGTTTTGTGGCCTTGGGAACCATCGCCAAACGAAGGGAAGGTGAAAAATACGTTAACAAAAGACCGAGGATAGCTCCTGACCAAACGGAAAGGATGGCATACAACCCTTCTGAACCCCAAAAATAATTTGTAAGGGTTTGGGTGAGATAAAATGCCATCCCAAATACACCACCTCCTAAAAAGGAACCCATCCAAGCCCATTCTCTATAATGGTGCGAAGATTCTGCAAAAAAGGGAACAATTTCAGCGGAAGTTTTTGTTTCCGCCGTGCCAACTGCTTGTTTGATTTCTTCCAAATCAGAAGAGGAAAAATGACGAGATAAGATGCTCATGGGAAAAAAGTTTTCCCGAAGATGGAAGAGAATCAATCAAAAAACTAGATTTTTGAATCGAGCACAATCACAAAACTGACTAGGAAAAGATGCAAAATGCTAAAGAAAAAGAATGATTTTGCCATGATGGGATCTTTAGAAAGAAAGAGACGTACGGCAAAGAATAAAATCAAAATTGTCAAAATGATTGCAGAGATTAAAAACAAAAAATCCATTCTCTCATCGATGTAATAAAATGACAAAACCGAAATCGAATAAGCGATGGAATAAAAAACGATCTGTTTAAGAGTTTTTTCCACTCCAGAAACCACGGGCATCATTGGAATTCCTGCAAACTCGTAGTCTTCCTTGAGAAAAATGGCAAGAGCCCAAAAATGCGCAGGGGTCCATAAAAAAATCATCAAAAATAAAACCCAAGCTTGGACGGGCAAAACATTTGCCATGGCCGCATAACCAATGAGTGGTCCAATACAACCAGACAATCCTCCAATGACAATGTTTTGTTCAGTTCTTGGTTTAAGCCAAATTGTATACAAAAACACATACAATAACAGTGCAGAAAGGGCACAAAGTGCTGTTAGTAAATTTAGAAAATTCCAAAGGATTAAAAAGGCAAGAATCGCTATGATTATCCCGAGCACCAAAGCAGCGTTTGGCGCAATGACTCCTGCGGGGATCGGACGTTGTTTCGTTCTATACATCACCGCATCTTTTTCTCTTTCGATGTATTGGTTGAGGATAAAAGATGCGGAACTCATAAGGTAAGTTCCAAACAAGGTGATGAGGATGGATAGAATACTCGGGTAACCGTCGGTTCCCAAATACATACCTGGCAAGACAGTCACAAGGACAAGGACTGTCACTCTAGGTTTTGTGAGTTGGTTCCAAATGCGGAACATTTACGACTGGTTCTCCCCATCGGATTGGAAGTGAAAGAAAACCGCAATGTAAGTAGACAAAAACACCAAAACCCCATTGAGAGTGTGGATGCCAGTCAGGAGTTTGGGGATTTGGTAGAGTACATTCAAAGCACCCAGTAAAATCTGAAAGATAACCAGATACACTGCGAACTTGAAAAACCGTTTCGCCATTTTATTTTGGATTCGAAAGATGGCAAAAGAAGCAGCCCCCATCACAAAAAGTGCCGTCACATATCCGAATAACCTATGTTCCATTTGGTATCGAATGGTTCCGAACATTTTTGGAAACCATTCTCCGTAACAAGTAGGGAAGTCGGGGCAGGCAAGACCTGCATAATGAGAACTCACCTTACCACCCAAAAACAATTGGTACAAAATCATAATGAGAACAAGAGGAAAAAGGTATTTCCCCGTCTCTTTCCACTGAAAAATTTTATGTGGACTGATGAGCATGAGTCGGATGGTCAAACAGCAAGTGACGAGGAGAACCGCATTGAGTAGATGCAAATTAACTGTTGTTGGGTGGAGGAGCTTTGTGACTGTGAGTCCACCGAGGATCACTTGCGAAATGAGAAATAAAAGAGAAAGGGATGCTGGGAGTAGATACCGCACCCTGAGTTCCTTATTTTTTAGAATCAATATAAATCCGATGCCAACGAGAATACCCAAAACTCCAGAATAATAACGGTGTCCCACTTCCATAAAAATTTGGAAGGTGAACTCAGGCACAAATTTGCCGTGGCAAAGGGGCCAATCGGGGCAAGCAAGGCCAGAATCTGTGGCACGTACTAAGGGCCCATAGAGTAAATTGAAGAGAATGAGGCCAGTTAAGATGGAATAATAGCGTTTCAGTGTCATGGTCTAGGTTGTTTCCTCCAGGTTTTGCGATGTAAGTTTGCAGAAAATAATTTTAATCTCTCATCTTTTAAAAATTGTTGGAGAAAAAATCCCATTTTCGGTATAGACTATTCAGGGGCCATTATGCAAAACCAAGACCTTTACAACAAACCAGGATACTGGACATTTCTCATCACTCTTGTTCTCAACATTGTGTTTTTCGCTTATATTTCTTTTGTTCATCCAGGCACTCCCGAAAATCCTGGGATGTCCACAAACGCTGAATCAAAATAGGAAACTTACAAACTTTTCGTGAAATTCAAACTTTGTTTCGTTTTGGTAGGGTTTTTCCTTGGGGCGGGTGTTGTACAAGCATACGACCCCCATTCCAATTTGACTCGGGAAAACAAACTCCCGAAAGAACTGGAAAACATAGGGTTTTCTGACGTAACAGGTAAATCTCTCCAATTGGACATTCCTTTCACGGATGAATCGGGCAAAACGGTTCTTCTGTCTGATTATTTTAAGAAAGGAATCCCTGTTCTCTTGTCTCCTGTGTATTTCAAATGCCCAACACTTTGTAACACACATTTGAATGGTGTGTTCAAAGGGCTCAAAGCATTGGATTGGAAAATGGGAAAGGAATACCAATACATTGCCATTTCCATCGATCCATCCGAAAATGAATCTGTCAGTTTTCCCAAAAAACAAGCGTATCTACAGGATTATGGTCGTGACAATGCAGAGAATGGTTTGCACCTCCTAACAGGTTCGCAGGAATCCATCACTGCATTCACAAACCAAATTGAGTTTCGTTATGCTTGGGACAAAGAATCAAAACAATTCATCCATGCCTCGGGAGTTTATGTGATCACTCCTGAAGGGAAAGTGAGTCGGATCTTCCAAGGCATCCAATTGGAACCAATGGATCTTAAGTTTTCTTTTCTCGAGGCTTCCTCTGGTAAGATTGGGAGTTTTGTGGATCAGTTTGCTTTATTTTGCTTTCAATTTGATCCAACAAAAAATAAATATACGATATACGCGTTTCGTTTGATGCAAATCGGGGGGCTTGTCACCTTACTTCTCCTCGGTACGTTCTTATACATTAACTGGCGAAAAATAAAAACTAACCACCGTCAAGGAGTCACATAGATGTCTTGGATCAGTCTCATTCCAGCGACCTCGTTCATGCCCATCCAGGCCACTGAAATCGCAAAAGAAGTAGACCTTCTCTATGCATTTCTGATCATTTCGAGTCTTGTCTCGTTTGTCATTTTAATCGGGGGCATGACCTGGTTCCTCGTAAAATTCAAACGTACATC
>JARJFC010000389.1 GCA_029310945.1 Leptospira sp. 96542 | reverse complement strand
CACGCCCAGGATGTGCGGTGGCGTATTCACCATGTGCGTGGGTTGTTCGTAGGAACGGATTTCCTGCACGCGCAGGATGTCGACACCGTACTCTTCGTCGCCCAGCTTGAAGGCCAGGAATTCGCGGATGGACGTCGGGGCGTCCGTGCTGGCAACTTGTGGCGCGAGACTCAGGACAGTGCTCATGGGGATCTCCGGAAAGGGAAGGGGTCAGACAGTTGCTGCAGCTGCGCCTGCAACAGTTCGAACTCGGTGGGTGTGTCGAAGAACCCACCGGAAACAGCCTCGGGGTGATGCGCAGTGGCCATCACAGGGGCGATGCCAGGCATGCCCCGCTTTGCCGGATGCGGCGCGAGCGGATGAGCAGCGGATGTCGACGACCAGGTTCTTCATGGCCGTCATGGTGCCGGCCCTAGGTGCTGCGCGCCATCGGATTCGGCCGGTTTGCTTGTCGGAATCGGCTGGCGCGGGTAGGGCGATTCCTACCTTGGTCCCGCAATCCGCCCGTGCTATTGCCTGCTACGGACGGGGCTAGCCCGTCAGGCCAAGCTGCATGGTGTAACGAATCAGCTTGGTGTCTTCCTCAGGCGCACATTCCGAATTGGTTGGCACGGACGGGGAAAGTGATCATGACGGGCCACGGCCAGGATAGTTGCCGCCGCTGCCATGCTGAGCGGGTCGCATGCCTGCGTGGTTCAGTTGTTGCTGATCTAACCCGGCAAGTCGAGCCAAAATGCCTGCATCAAGTTTTCATGAGCGAGGTGACTGTCCATGGGACCAGCAGTGGGTTGCCTCGGACCTTGGAAGATCGTATCCTTTTCCAAAATGAAGCTGGCTGGAAATTCCTCTTGGGAATGAAGATTTAAGTTGAGAAGAAGCGACAAAATGTAAGTGGTAGCAGGAAGAATTGATTTTAGGCTCATA
>JARJFC010000388.1 GCA_029310945.1 Leptospira sp. 96542 | reverse complement strand
AATCAGAATTAGGAGAACCATTCAAAGAACTACTTGTATCAAATCCCTCAGACCAAAAACTACACTCCCCAAAAGAAGAGAATAAAAATAACAGTCAATCTAAACAACCAATGAATTTTCCAATCGACGCGTGCCGACGTCACGAGCCGCGGCAGACGACAACGACAACACTGGAGACAGATGACATGACCCTTCCGAATCGCCGCAAGGCGGCGTTGACCTTGCTGGGTGCCCTGGCACTGACCGGCACCAGCATCTCGCGGGCGCAAGGCGCGGCCGCGCCTGGGCCTGGCCCTGGTGCCAAGCATGCTGATCGAGGAAGAACTGGCCCGGGGTGAGCTCGTCGTCGCCTGCCCTCGCCCCTTGAACAGCGGACGCCGCTATTACTACGTCACTCCCGAACCGGACCAGGACGGCGCGGAACGCGCCGCGGTCGTCCAGTTGCGCCACTGGCTGCTCGCGCAGGCACAGCGCACCTCGCAGTCCCTCGCACCACGCTGAAAGCCCGATCAGACCAGCAGCAAGGGCCCCATCTCAAGCAAGCGCTCGGCATCAGAACTCGTCCCAGTCGCCATCGTCCGCGGGCTTGGGCGCCGCCGCCGGCAGGCGCTTGGATGGGGCCTTGGGGGCCTCGGTCTTGGGCGGCGCGGCGTCCGAGGATGCCGACGTGGCGGGCGCGGACGCCAGGGCCGCGGCCTTGCCCGGCTTCGGCGTCGCCTGGGACGCAGGACGGAAGGACGGCGCGACGCGCGCGGTCGGCGACGCTGCGGCGGCATGCGAGGGCGTCTGCATCTGGCTGGGACCACGCATTCTATATTGATATATCAGTAAAACAGTTTCGATGTTTTCTAAAATCGAAAATTTTCTTTTATCTTCGTTTTTAGGTGTTCTTGAAAAGTTTTTTAAAGCATTGATGATGAGAGAAGCT
>JARJFC010000387.1 GCA_029310945.1 Leptospira sp. 96542 | reverse complement strand
TTGCGGGCCGCAATGGTCGTGAGGATGTCGCCGAGGGGCAGGGCGTGCCAGCTCTGCTCACGCCGGAGCTGCAGGGTTTGACCAACGTCTGCGCTGCGGGCTCGCAGGATCACCACATCCGGCGCGCCGGAGTGGCTTACTTCGTCCACGCTTGCGTCACCTCAAAGAAGTCCGTGGGTCTTGGGCGCCTTGCGCCCGAGGAACCAGGCGTAAGCCAGGAGGTTGCAGACCAGCACCACGCCCAGCGCGCCTTGGTATGCCTGGATGGCCGACCAGTCCAGCGCGCGCAGGGCATCGATCAACAGGCCGATGCCCCATTGCACGACGAACACGCCACCGAATATGACCAGGTTGTAGGCCGAGAGCGCGCGCCCGGCAAGTTCCGACGCGAACGCCAGCCCCACCGCGGGCTGCGCCAGCGACAGCACGCTGGAGCACAGGCAGAACAGGGCCAGCAGCCAGGCCGCATGGGCGCCCAGGAACGGCCCGGCAAACACCAGCACGGCCAGCACCGCCAGGCTCGCCGGCACCCCCCAGGCGATCAGTCGCTCGACCTCGACGCCGCGCCGCGTCAACCGAGGCAGCAGCAAGCCCCAGAGCCAGAAGGCGGTGAGCATGCAAAGGTTGATGCCAAACAAGCCGGTGGCCGCCTGCCTCGCGCTGTAACCACCCACCTGCATCATCCAGGGCACGGCCCAGAGGGTCTGCACCGCCAACAGACTGCCGTAGTTGAAGAACCCCAGGGGCATGAGTCGCAGGAAATAGGGATGCCGCAGCACATCGGCATAACGCCCGGACCCGCCGATTGGCCGCTACTCCTTCGCTCCGGTCTCTATCGTCCAAAATGAATGCACGTCCTGTTTCGGAAATGAGCCTCGCCAAACGAAATTTATTTTTTAAGGAATTTCCTTTAGGATAGGCGCGCACA
>JARJFC010000386.1 GCA_029310945.1 Leptospira sp. 96542 | reverse complement strand
ATGACCGATTCCTGCAGATCGCGGGTGTTGCGATCGAGATCAGCCAAGCCTGCCAGCAACTGCTGATTCACCGCTGGGTCCAAGGCCTGGCTGTTCTGCGCGAGCATGGCCTGGGTGATCACAAGCTCCCCCACCAGGTTGATCAACTGATCGACCTTGCTGATCGCAACGCGGATGGTCGCGGCTTCCGGTTGCGCGGCGTGGGCGGCGGCAGGGGCATTGCCCCCCCCCGCAGGACGGGCGGCCGCGGCAGGCGCGGTAGCCGGCGCCTTGGCGGGGGCGGCCGCGGGCATCGTGTTGAATCCACCGGGTGCATTCTCGAAGAAGCCATAACCCGGCGCCGGCGCCACCGGCGCGCCAGCCGGCGGGTCTTCCAGATCCAGCCAGCCCACACTACCCGCCTCTTCCGGCAATTGCTCGATCTGGACTTGCTCCCGCGAGACGTGGAAAACAAACAAATCCAGCAGTTCGTCGTCGGCCGAGGTGGTTCTGACCTTGAAAACGCGGATTTCAGGCTTGTCGCTTGCGACTTCGGCGATGCGGCCCAGGCCGGCGATGTCACGGAACAGATCTTTCACGCCGTCGGCCTGCTCGCTGCGCTCCAGCGGTCCCAGGCGAATTTCGAGCAAGCGCGAAAACGAGGTCTTGGCCGCCTTGGCGACCGGCACCGCGGCCACGGGCTGGGGCGCAACCGGAACCGGAGCCACGGCGACGGGCACCACCTCCACCGGTGGCTCGGCCGCCATCGGCATGCCACCGGAAGCCAACTCACTGATGCGCTGCACCAACCCTGCCGTGGACGGCGGATCGCTGGTGTCGCCGGTCTGATGCCGGGCCAGCAAGAGGCGCGAAGCGTCAGCCGATTCCAGCAGCACATCCACCATCAGGGGATTCGGCTGCAACTCGTGGCGACGCAGCTTGTCCAGCAAG
>JARJFC010000385.1 GCA_029310945.1 Leptospira sp. 96542 | reverse complement strand
TTACGCCCGCTGATTTGGTGGATTTGGAGAGTAGGACATTCAAACTCATTATTTTTTCGAATCCATCCAACCCCACGGGCAAAGTTCTATCCAAGGAACAACTAAGGGCTTTGGCAAACCTTGCGGATGATCATGGGTGCATTATTCATCGGCGATTGGCACCCGCCCCTCCGTGATGGCCCGCATGCTTGGGCTGTGCCATGCGGCACTGTCAGGCGCGTCGGTCAGCTCGCCAGATGGTCACATTCGCCGCCTGTTTCTGACCCGGCTCGTCGTACTCCACGAAGAGTGCACCATCAGGTCTGAGCCAAGGCATCGCCAACTGGCGGGCCAGCTCGGCTTGATCGTGAAACAGTCGCACCCGCATCGCGAAGATTATGTCGAATCGCTCTTCCCCAAGATCCAGTCGCTCCAAGGTCGACTCCAGGAAGCTGGCGACCCCCGCCTCCACGTAGACCTTGTTTCTCTGCGCGGCCGCAGCGACCATCTTGCTGGATCGGTCGATCGCCACGAAGCGCCCCGATCTCAGACGCTGGCAGACCAGGGTGGCGGCAAGGCCGTGCCCGCACCCGATCTCCAGCACCCGGTCGCCGGGCTGGATGTTCATGGACTCGACAAAGCGTTCGATTCGATCCGACATGGCGGGACACTCAAGACCTACTGGGAACGAGATCATGCACAAAGACCCGTTCAGCCCGAGGTTCTGCCTCCCCGCCACACAGCACTTTTTCCTCAAGGTAAACCCTAGAGTTCACGCCCCGTGTCGATGCTGGCCTGCTTCACTCGTCGTGCTCCTTGACGGACCCACGAACCAACCACGCCAGAACCCACAGCCATGCCTAGTCCAATCACCCCACTGCCCTGTGCTTGCGGGCAATCCGCCTTGCAGGTACTGGGCACGCCCATCATCAGCACCGAATGCCTTTGCAC
>JARJFC010000384.1 GCA_029310945.1 Leptospira sp. 96542 | reverse complement strand
TCAGGCCCTGGTCGTGGTACATGGCCACCACCACGTCGAACTCGCCCGGGTGGCCCGGGGCCTGGCGCGCGCGCATGAACACCGTGTCCGGCGCGTAAGGGCCGCGCGCGTCGATGCCCTCGCGCTGCGCCAGATCCAGCGCCGGGGCGATGGTCTCGATTTCCTCCCGCCCGAAGCGCCCGCCCTCGCCCGCGTGCGGGTTCAAGCCCGCCACGCCGATGCGCGGTGCGCGGCCCAGCACGGGCCGCAGGGCGGCATCGGTGATGCGCACCGTTTGCAGCACGTTCTCCGTGGTGACGGCCTCGATCGCTGCCCGCAAGGACACATGGATGCTGACCAGCACCGTGCGCAGTTCCTCGTTGGCCAGCATCATGCGCACGGGCATGTCGGTGATGGACACGCCCCGGTGCGCGGCGGCCTCGGCCTGCAGCAGTTCGGTGTGGCCGGGGTAGGCGTCCCAAGGCGCCCCGGCGGCAGCCAGGGCTTCCTTGTGCAGCGGCGCCGTGACCAGCCCGGCGATCTCGCCCCGCAGGGCGGCGCGGGCGGCCCAGACCACGGACTCGCCCGCCAGACGGCCCGCCGCCGCGCTGATCTGGCCGGGCGGCGCGGCATTCAGGCCGCCCTGCAGGGCCGCGACCGGTAGCACGGGCAGATGGTGGGCCGGCAGGGCCAGCGCCTGAGCGGAATGGGTGATCTGCACCAGGGTGGGCCGGTGCGCGGAGGGCGCGTTCACCCGGTCGCGCAGCCAGCCCGCCGCGCGGTGCAGCACCTCGGGATCGCCCGCGACGAAGCAGCCCCTCAGCAACTCCGGCGCCTCCCAGGCCGCCTTCAGGATGATTTCCGGCCCGATGCCCGCAGCATCGCCCAGGGTGATGGCGTAAGGCTTCATGAGCGAACCACCGGATCTTCAGGCAGGGTTGTCGATGTCGATG
>JARJFC010000383.1 GCA_029310945.1 Leptospira sp. 96542 | reverse complement strand
ACTATTACAATATTGCACTCCTGTTGCACCATAACTTGATGGAGATCCGGTACCTGTACAATCTCCAGTTGCTGCGTTCCATAATTGTCCATGGATACATCGCATCCAGGAAAGACCATTTTTAATTCTTCCTGACCCTGGCGTTCCCGGGCTTTGTCTGGCGTTATCTCAGAAGGCGTGCCTGAGTGAGTTCTCCATGGGCGCGTGCAAGCCTGTGGCCGAGTCCATCCAAAGATCCTTCCACGACCCGCTCCACAAGGCTTCGGCCGACGAATTCGCATGCACCAGGGTGACGACCATCTGATCGAGCGGCGCTTGGCCAGCGAGACGCTGTTCCAGGGCAACTTTCTGCAGGCCCGCCGCGAGTCATAACGACCACTGAGAAAAACGCCTGACAGCACCAGGGTCACCAAGGTGACGGGCAGCATCGCGGCCAGCGCCATGCGGGCACGGATGTCGCGCAGCAGGCTTAACGGAACCAGGCGCAGCAACCAAGGGCAGATGTAACGCGAGCAGAAACGCGACAGTGCCCGTGGCGGGACAAGATGAAACGCACGCATCACCAGCTCCCTCCATGCAGTCCGAGCTGCGCGAGGCGATCGCGCAGGTCCGGAGGCCGCGCCGACGACTTGCGCTCCTGCCCGGATTTCGACTCCAGGCGTCGCAGACGGTCAGCAAGATCATCCGCGTCTAGTTGCAGCCCGAGGGAGCGCGCCACGTGCGCGTTCACGCTGACCTCAAACCACTGCGTGTGCTGGGGGGGACCAAAGCCACGCACCCTGCCGTTCTGCTCGACCAGCGCATCACGGGCCAGCAAGGCCACCTGAGCACCAATCTGCTGCGGCGTGGCGTACAACGCCAACAAGGCACCCGCCCGGACATAAGCAGGCGAAAAAGCCTGCATCGGTACCGTGGCGCGGAAGGATGCCAGCAG
>JARJFC010000382.1 GCA_029310945.1 Leptospira sp. 96542 | reverse complement strand
TTCGTCGACGCGCGAACAGGTGCTCATCAACAGCCAGGTGGACATGGTGCTGGCCACCTACTCCCTCACCCCCGCCCGCGCCGAGAAGGTCTCGTTCGCCGGTCCTTACTACACCTCCCAGGCCGGGGTGCTGGTCAAGTCGAGGAACACGACCATCCAGTCCTACACCGATCTCGCGGGCAAGAAGATCGCCACGCAAGCCGGGTCCACGGGACCGGCGATCCTGGCCCAATTCGCGCCCAAGGCAGCCGTGCAAGAGTTCCAGACTCACCAGGAAGCCCTGGACGCGCTGCGCCAAGGGCGCGTGGACGCCTATGTGACCGATCACACGCTGCTGCTCACCGCCTTGAGCCTCGGAACCGTCGACGCACGACTGGCGGGCGCGCCCTTTGGCGCGCAGGACCTCTATGGGATCGGCCTGCCCAAGGGCTCGGATGGCGTGGCCTTTGTCAATGCCTTCCTCAAGAAGATCGAGGCGGATGGCACCTGGACCAAGCTGTGGACCGTGGCCATCGGCCAGCGCACCGGCAACGCGAACGTTCCGACGCCGCCCCCACTCCCTTGACCGATGGGCAGTGTCTCGCAGCTGTTGACCGACCATGGGCCGGCCTTTGGGCAAGCCCTCCTGCTCACGTGGAAGCTCACCACGATCTCGTTCGTCGCCGGTTTTGCGCTCGGCGTGGTGGTGGCCGTGGCCCGGCTGCTTCCGCTGCCTCCGCTGCGCCTTGTGCTCACCGGCTACGTGGAAGTCTTTCGCAACATCCCTAGCGTCGCGTTGCTGATCTTCATGGTGTACGCGCTGCCCGATCTGGACGTCCTGATCGACTATGAGCCCAGCGTGGTCCTGACCTTGACCCTGGTGTGTTCCGCATGCACGGCGGATTACCTGCGCACGGGCATCAACACCGTCGACGGCGGCCAGGTGGAAGCCGCGCTC
>JARJFC010000381.1 GCA_029310945.1 Leptospira sp. 96542 | reverse complement strand
CAAGTTCCGCTGGTAAACCCGTTGCCGAAGCAATGGCCTGGCTTGCAGCCGATTTTGCCAAAGACACTTCATTGGCCTTAATTTCTGTCATGCGGTTTTGCATTGCATTTTTACGGTCAAGCATTGCGTTCATATTGTCTGTTCCAACAATCGCATTGCCAACAGCAACATAAGGTGTTAATACTAACGTTTGGAGCGCACCAAAAACTCCGCCAGTCATGGTGTTCATCATATTCGAATACGCATTGACACTATTTCGAACAACATTCTCAATCGCCTGGATTGGGTTGCTGATAGATACAAAATTACTCCTAGATTCAATCTTTTTC
This sequence comes from Leptospira sp. 96542, assembly GCA_029310945.1. GTDB lineage: Bacteria > Spirochaetota > Leptospiria > Leptospirales > Leptospiraceae > Leptospira_A. The sequence goes on along the minus strand of JARJFC010000381.1, from coordinate 610 downwards.
GCTGCAACCCGACCACGCATAAACTCAATTGCCATACTGGCCATTGCAATGTCTTCTTCATAGCCTCCACTTGCACGGATCCAAGCTTCCGCAATGCTCGTATTGATCATGTCTTCCACTTTGCCTTTGATCGTGGCTTGGATGCCCGCCATTCCACCAGTAAAGTAGGCAAGGGCTAATTCTTGGACAAGGGAGTCCGCCTTCTCTTGATCAATTTTTCTCTTTTGGAATAGTTTTTCGTTGGCGGCTTCTGTTTGACGGATGCTTGTGGTGGCTGATCCCACAGCTGTGCTGTCGTTTGCCAACCCTTTGTAAAAAGCATTCATTGCATTGCTACCAGCATCTGCAAATGACTGCCAATCGGCTTCGTTCCAAACGTCAAACAAACCTTTGTCAGATGGTGCATCCACCAAACCAACGTTTGACAAACTCACATACCTTGTTTCGTCCTTTTCGCCCGAATAATAACCTTGTTCATTTCGACCAGCAATGGATCCATTGCTGATTCTTTTGGTGAGGGTCACTACATTACTCACCTCATCCACCGAATAATCAAACTCTTGCATGAGTAGAGTGGCACAAGATCCTGCACTAGGGTCTTTAAAACAGA
>JARJFC010000380.1 GCA_029310945.1 Leptospira sp. 96542 | reverse complement strand
GTGCGCGGGACCCTCAGCGTGCGGTGCGGGCCGCGCCCGCTCCGGCCCAGGCGTTCGGCCGCCTGGGGCAGAAAGCGCAGCGCGCTGTCTTCGGCCTGGATCGCGTGCTCGAGGTCCTGCCCATTCAATGCCTGGTTGATCTTGCCCTGGCGCGCCAGGGCGCGTTGCCTTGCCGCCGCGCAACGCGCCCGCACAGCGGCGGAGCTTTCGGTCGCACGGGCGTCCAGCAGCTCGCCCGGTGGCAGGGCATGGACGCTCACATGCAGGTCGATGCGGTCCAGCAAAGGCCCGCTCAGCCGGGCCTGGTAGCGCCGGACCTGGTCGGGGGTGCACTGGCAGGCGCGGTGCGTGGCGCCAAGGTAGCCGCAGGGGCAAGGGTTCATCGCAGCCACGGGCTGGAAGCGCGCGGGGAACTCGGCCTGCGGCGCCGCGCGCACGAGGCGGATGCGACCGGTCTCCAGCGGTTCGCGCAGGGCTTCCAGCGCGGCCCGGGGCAGTTCAGGCAATTCGTCCAGGTAAAGGACGCCGTGGTGCGCGAGTGAAATCTCGCCGGGTCGGGGTGGCGACCCCCCTCCGACCAGGGCCACCGCGCTGGCGGTGTGGTGTGGGCTGAGCGTGGGGCGCTGCATCCACCGCGTGGGCGTGAAACGTCCGGCCAGGCTGAGCAGGGCGGCGCTTTCCAGTGCCTCTTCCGTGTCCATGGGGGGCAGCAGGCCGGCCAGGCGTTCGGCCAGCATGGATTTGCCCGTGCCCGGCGGGCCGCTCATCAGCAGGCTATGCCCGCCCGCGGCGGCGATTTCCAGTGCGCGTTTGGGCCCGGCCTGGCCTTTCACATCGGACAGATCGGGCAAGGTGGCCTGCGTGACCGCTGGCGCGTGCGGGGCCTGGCGGGTCCAGCCGGGGCCGATCGCTTCCGCCGGCATGGCCTCCTCGGGCAGGAACGGCC
>JARJFC010000037.1 GCA_029310945.1 Leptospira sp. 96542 | reverse complement strand
CGTGAGTAGCTGTGAACGCCTATTGCGACCTTGTTTGCTTGTAAACTTAAACGGACGGGAAGCGAGGTCTGGTGAAAGGGATGCATCCAACAATCGATCCATAGTACGAGGCTCCCAAGGTAGGGAGACAAGTCAACCAAAGAAGCTTAAGAAAAATGCCTGACCCCCTAACTTGGGGTCAGGTTATTGTCACAGATTATTGGACAACAAATTGGTTGGTAACACCTTGGTAAGGAGAAATCGCACCAGTCCATCCCGATTTCCAATGGCCACGGTGGCGGATTCTATAGGTGCCTGAAGGAAAGGAAGTCGTATTCCAAGTTGTGGTGATTTTTGAATAGGCAATTCCATCTCTCTGCCACTTGTAGGTGGTGGATGGATCGTAATCCCGTGCTACAACCGACCATGTAGACCCATTCAAACGTTCTACATCTACAAAACTGCTGCCTGTAAGGAGATTGTTTTTTGGGTGAGCGCCCCAGAAAACTGCAGTTACAGTAGATCCGCTGTTATACGATCCGCTCGGTTGGGTAAAAACATCACCAAAACTTTTGAACCAAGGGATGTCATCAAATACCACACCCGTTTGGAACGTAGCTTGGAAGTTTGTGAGGTCGGCAGGGGTAGGCCCTGGAGTAATAGAGGATTGATTTTTCAAAGCATTTGCCAATTTACCAAATTCTTGTTCGTATCCAAGAAGTGTATTTGGACCAAACTGAGTGGATGCTCCCTCATATTGTTGTGAGGAGTATTCTTCTCTTGTGGTGATGTACGAAGTGTACGAATTTGATAAACCCGCAACCACTGTGTAATCATTTTCCAGAACATACTCCACTAAGTTTCTGAGTCTTCGCCCAGCCATTGTGGATACTTCAGCAGGAGTTCCAAGGATCGCTAAATTTCCAATCTTAATGATTTGTAATGGAATGATTTGCGGTGTCCAAGGATTCCCATCAAAACTTGCAACTCCTGTGGGAAGTAATACTGGTTTTTCGGCATGGCATTGTTTGTAAGCCTCTGTTGTCGAAGTTGGGGCAACAATGCCAACAAATCCACCAAGGAAACTGGATAAAAATGCACCTTGTGCATTGGAATTCCAATCCAAAGAATCCACCGTTGTTCCCTCATCAAAAAAATCCACAGAAACTGCATTGTCTTCCACGCTACCCGCAGAAAACGAAGCACCCATACCAGCAGGGCAAGTGGTAGTACCCGCACTACTTACATAGAGGTTTGAAAAATTTACATAACTGTGTTTAAAATCCACAGAACCTGATAATTGATTGGTGGCCGAATTGTAAAGTGATTGAGCTTTGTTGAACTGTCTCGTAGCAATGATATTCTGACGTGCATAATCATTGACCCCGTCTGCAGGCCCCCAAAGGTTAGGGCTCACATCACCAGCGTTTGACTGTGCAAAAGCCGCCACAAAACCAGAACTAGACGAATAATTTGTATTTTTTGATTTTTCAAACCAGTAAGATGATAGACCTTTGTGATCACCGCCGATCAATTTATTTGTTGGCCCGATGCTAGTTGGGTGTAAGGCAAACCAATTGATCATACCCAGCTCCCGACCATCGGCCGCAACGAGTTTGAGCACTGTCATTTTCGTATCCACATTAGAGGAATAAAAATTTCGTTCTGATTGAGGGTTTTTATTATAAGCAGGAAGGGATCTTTGGAAACTCGCATCGGTCAAATCCCCTTGGTTGATATAGATTCTGCCTGGAGTTAAGTTTTGGTGTGCAAGTTTGATAGAACGATAAATTCCATCCACAATCACATCAAAGTTTTCTTTGATGAACCCCATCGTTGTGGCATTATATAAAAAATAATGCGAATAACCACCAGGACCACTATGTGTATGTGTTGCAGACAACAAAACATTCGCCTCATTATAGTAAGGTGAAAGTTGTGAATCCAGCGCTATCTTTTTACTCACAGCCTGTTTGATGGATTGAAATACCATCCCCAAGTCTGCACTCACAAACACGACTCGTTTGGATGCATCGCCAATGATATAGGCACGCGACCAAAGACGCATATAAATCCCCTCTGTTTTTTGGTCAGACTCGGCAAAACCCATCATCCCCACTTCAGCCGCAGGACCTGTGATATCATAGATCCCTGCGCCAACTAAATAGGGGGAAGAACCGAGGGAAAGATTGGCACTAGTCCCCAAAGTTTCAGGTGTTCTGGTTTGTCTTTCGGAGTCTGCAACTCCCAAAAGTCCAAGCAAGTGCGACTGCGATGGTTTTTTGTCGGCACAGGCCAAAACCAAAAAACAGCAAAGGATTTGTAAACCCCACTGGAACGAGGGATTTCTTTTTGTATTCATATTGTTTCTCCGGATCATCAATTTCATAGGAAACTTGTTTCGCATCCATCCCCCGATTCGGGTGATACAGCCAAATTCGGAGATGAGTCTAAACGATGTTAAAAATAAGGCAAGAAAAATAATCGACAATTGTCGGGTTTTATCTGACCATTGTTCAGGATTTTCACTACAAATTTTGGAGATTCACCTAGTACGCTGCTTTTTTTAATCGACACTTGTCGGTTAATATGATTTCACTCTCGCAGGCACCTGGATTCGCCTTCCGGTGTGACCAAAAGAAACCGATCTGAACGAGGAAATCTATGAACCACCACAATCGCTCCAGGTTGCAAAGCCTGGTATTTTGTTTGCTCTTAAGTTACTTGGGGTTGGCAAATTGTGCCCAAATCTCCCAAAAACCAGACCAATCTTTCCTAACATCCCTCCTCCTGGGGGAAGGAAAACCCTCCAACCAAACAGAACTTTCTGTCTTAAACCAAAACCCCCAAATCTTGGAAGCGGGCGGGCTGCACACTCTTTCCTACGCTGAAACTACGAGTGATAGAGAGATCTTTGTTTCCCAAAAAACATACCAAGGTTTGACGGATAAAATTTTCATTGATGGATTGGGTCGCGAGGTGAATTTCCGGGGATTCAATGTATCAGGAACGGTAAAATTAGCGGAACATGGATTCAAACCCTTCCGAAATGATAGTGATGCAGAAATCGCATTCCAACGTTTGGCGAAAACAACAGGTTCCAATACAGTTCGTTTTACGGTTGGTTGGGAAGGTATCCATCCAGCCGTGGATACAATCGACTATTCGTATTTAGATGCTGTCATCGCACAAATGAAAAAAGCAATCGCCAAACGAATGTATATATTAGTTGATTACCACCAAGATTTATTTTCAAGACATCTATTCAATAAAGACTCATGGCATACTGGCAATGGTGCTCCCCTTTGGGTCACACAGGGAGGATCGTACCCCAAGGAATACTGTGGATTCATTTGTGCCAGTTGGAGCCAAAACAACCTAACAAACGAAGCTGTTCGCAAGGGCTTTCGTAATTTTTGGAACAATGCACCTCTTTCTACAAGTGTTGGAACGAGGAATATGCAAACAGAATTTTTATGGCAAATTGAAAAAACCACTGCATACATACGAAGCCAATTGACGGATGCAGAATTTTCTTATGTTTTGGGGCTCGATCCTTTCAATGAACCTGTGGATGGTGGGATGGAAGGATTGACACCTGCACAATGGGACAACCAAAAACTCTGGCCGATGTACCAAAAAATTAGAACCATCTTAAACCAAACTGGATGGACAAACAAATGGGTGTTTGCCGAACCACTCGTATTTTGGAATACAAATATAGGTTTTGCTGCTCCCGCAACAGGAGGTGGGCATTTACAATCACCACCTGGTTCTGGTTTTGTGTTCAATTCACATTTTTATGATGCAGCTCGTATGGGGGTGGACTTAACTGGAATCGACAATGCAACTTATTTTAAATACTTAGACGAAATCAGAAAGGAAGGAAGATTTCTAAACACTCCTGTTTTCTTAAGTGAATTTGGTATGTGGTTAAAGGGAACAGGTGCAAAAGACACACCAAGGATGATCAATGCAGTGTACCAAGCAATGGAAGTTTCAGATGGAACACAAACCACAAAATCAAGGTTTGTCGATTTTTATAATCCGATTGTTTCTGGTACAGAATGGCATTGGGATTATTATTATAACAATCATAATGAATATATGAATGGAAATCCATCCAAACTCATCAAGACCAAAGATGCATGGAATGAGGAAGATTTTTCCGTAGTTGGAAATTATGGAACCAGTTTCAATGTGAATGAACGAGTTATCCATAGGTCTTATTTTCGAAAATCGCAAGGGCGGGTAATGAGTACCCACTACAACGCTGTTGCCGCTGACACATGGAACAAAGTGTTCACTTGGGCAGCCATCAAACCAGGAGTTTCCGAACAAAAGTATTTTGGAGATAAAAAATTTCTCATTTTGATTTGGAAAGGTAGAAATTCCAATGCCCCATCAGAAATTTACATCCCTCCACATTTTGATCCTGCACATCTCATTCTAATCACAGAAAACAAATTGTACAATAAAACTTTGAACCAAAACCCAACACAAGATGCGAATGAAGCCATACTCATTCCTGATCGTGACAGAGATTTAGGATCAGGAAATTTAATCATTCTTTGGGATGATTTGGATGCGGATGAAGATGTTAACCAAAGTTACCACTACGCACTGCTTGTGGATGGATCTGGTGCTTCGTATAACAACCAAAATCTTCTGGACTTACAATCCAAACTGACTAGCAGAATACGGATAGAGCAAAAAAGCCCCATTTATCTAACAGGAAAAATGACCACTTCTGGTTATCCAACAGAACAATAGTTTCATTTTTTCCGAATCGCAATCATGGCGATGTCATCCGATAAGGTTGACATCCCTGGTTGTGATAGTTTTTGTTTTGTATGGATTTCAAGCTCCCCAACCATTTTTGCAATCACTTCGTTTGCATTTTCTTTGCCACTCATGAGTAATTGTTTGGCAATTTTTGGTTTACCAAAAAAACTTCCATCCAAACTACGAGCTTCATCCAATCCATCTGTGTATTGAAAAAAGATATCTCCGACATCCATCACAATCGCCTTTCGTTCAATTGTGGTTTCAAAAAAAGAATTTTCATCCATCCCCAAAGGTAAACCCCCTGCCGGTAATTCATGGATTTTATTGGATGATGCATCGTAAAACATAGGTTTAACGTGGCCTGCAGAAATGTATTCAACAGTTGATTTTTCTGGATCAAATACTCCTAAAAAGAAAGTAACAAAAATATGATCTGGGGTATCCTCATACAAACTCGCATTCGCTTCTAAGAGAATTTTTTTTAAGTTTCGTTCTCCCCTTCTGAATATAGAACGAATTTGTGCGCGAAACAATGCCATTACGATAGCGGGGCCCACTCCGTGGTTGGAAACATCCCCAATACAAAAAACAAGCTTACCGTCATTCAATTCGATAAAATCATAATAATCGCCACCAACACCCGCCATGGCTTTGTAGAAGGCCGCAAGTTCAATTTTATCTTCTAAACTTGTGGGCAATTTGTTCGGCAACAATCGTTTTTGGATTTCTTCTGCAGCAACAAGTTCACCTTTCATTTCTTCTCGTTCTTTCAAACCATGAACCATGTCGTTGAGTGATTCACTCAAAATTCCAATTTCGTCGTAACCAGCTTTTGGAAAACTTACATTCAAATTTCCTTTTTCTATTTCTTCTGTTTTTTTACTGATGATTTTGATTTTACGAACAAAAAGCCAAGCAAGAACATAGGCCAAAAGAATTCCAACCACTGCAATGATACTCGCATAACGTATCTGTTCTTCTCTATTTTTTTTTATCTGCCGATAACCTTCCGTGCGATCAAGAATGATAATATTAAAACCTAACAAATCTTTCTGCAATAAATCATACACAAGGCCAGATTTTTTTTCCTTTGAACTAACAATAGGGCTCAGATCCAAAGCCCACATCATCTCTTCAACTTCAGTCCGACTGCGAACCAAAATACCAGTGTCCGAAAATGAAATTTTACCTTTTAATTTCGGTAAGTCAGTCTCTGAGTTTCCAGCCAGGATCCACTCTCTAAATTGTTTGGATTTATAATTTTGATTTTCCCGTTCGGAGTTATCTTTGTAATAACGAAAAAGAGCAGATGAGCCAGTTTTAAAAGGCACAAAAGCAAAATCTTCCAAGGCGGCGCTGCGAATTTCTAATATTGCATCGTTTAACTTCGCTTCGCTAAAATTTGACCAATCATTTTTACTCTGTAGATGCCTTTGGATTAAATCGTTATTTTCTTCTAAAACAAATTCCAAATTTCGAATTTTTTCTTGGATTTCTTCGAGGGTAAAAACCTTTTCACCTTCTTTTGGTGGGGATTTTAATTTTAATTCCCAATCCTTAATTTCATTTGCGATCTGTTTCTTTTGGTTTACTAAATTTGTATGTTCTTCATTCCAATAATTTTTGCGGCGTTCAAAACTGTCCTTATTTGGTAGAAGTTCTAAAAATTTAGATTCTCTTTTTTTTATGATCTTTGCATATTCATTGGCCAAAGATCGGTATGTGGGATCAGCTCCGGGTTTTACTTTACCTTCTTTCTTAAGTTCAGTGACCCTCGTTTTTAATTTGTTAACAACTCCTGCAAGTTCTTCTGAGATTTTTTGGTCTTCTTCAAAAAACAAATCAAAACTAGTTTCTTCTCTATTTAATAAATCGATAATTTGTTTAGCTCGTCCTGCCGTGTTTGGATTACGGAATACGGGACGAAATACAACTTCATATTGGCGGCCGCCCACTTCGTAATTTATAGGATTATACTCATCACGCAAGTAATGCAAATTGTCCTTATCAACAAATAAAGACTTTTTACTTTTAATAAATTCAGCTTGGTTTAAAAGTTTTTTACCTGTCCCCGAAGATTCTGGAAATAACAAACCAGTATCCAAAGTTTCTTTTCCCAATTTATCGTATGCAAATATTCTTATTTTATCGGGCGCAAGACCGATCGATGTAATATGATCTTTGTAAGATCCACGAAAAAAGTTTTGTAAAGCTTTAGTAAGGAGTGTTTCATAATATAAAAACTTTTTTTCTCCTTCGGCTATAAACCTTTGGTTTAACTTTTGTTCTTTGTTTAGTTTTAATTTTTCATTGGTGAACGCATTTTTCTTTTTTGTGTCAATGTCATTTGCAGCAAGCTCATCCTCAATGGATTTTAGCTCAGCATCAATTTCACTCAACCGTATTTTGGCTCGTTCGGCGGTAATTCGACCCAGAGCTGTTTTTTCCGCAAGACCTCTTAAATATTCATAGGTTTTGGGGTCAATTGGTGCACCTGTTTCTTTCCGTAGTTCTGTCCTAACCTTAGTTTCAAAATCATCAATTTCTTTTTCGGACAAATACCTAGAAAAATAGGTATCAACCGATCTATACACATTGCCTCGTCTCACATTCAAACCAATGGATTTACCAAAATCTTTGAGTGTGCCCAAAAAACCTGTTTCCTTACTAACAATCGTTCGTTTAAATTGTTTCAATTCCTTTTGTTTTTCTTTGACTCTTACCTTAAATTCCTCGATCATCACAAGGCTACGGTTCAAATTCTCTAAATCTAAAACAACGGAGTTTATGTATTCTAGCGGAGTTTTTAATTCTGATTCCAATTTGTCTTCGAGTGCTTTTTTTTGTTGGTCGTAATGCAAAGACGAAGTGATGCTTAGAATGGAAATCACAAGAATTGCTGTAAAAAAGCTTAATTTTGTCCGAATGCCAGGGACTATGATTCTGAGGATTTTTTTCTGATTCAAAACGATTCCTTTGGATAAACAAGCGTTAACTCATTTTTCGACTCTGGGACGAGTCGCTTGTATTCAATTTTCATTATTTTTTTTACGGAACGTATGCCAAACCCGCCGTCCGAACCAGATTCATACAATTGTTTCCATGTTTCCGATTTAACTTTTGTTGGGTCAAATGGAATGCCTTCGTCTTTCACTACAAATTTCCACTCTTCATTTGTATCCACCAGTTCCACTTGGATTAAAGATACGGGGGAATTTTTTGTAAACCCATGTTCGATCACATTAGTGATGATTTCATCCAAACAAAAAACAAGTTTTGTTTTGATTTCATCTGGGCAAATTTCGTTCAAAAAGTTCCTAGTTTCCTTTCTTAATTCGGACAAACTGTCCAAAGTATTTGGAACTTCAAGAACCTTTACTTTGTTTGGCTCCAAACGATTTAACCTAAAATCCGGCGACGGCACCTTCTAAATCTGGAAACACTTTTACTTTTTTTGTAAAAAACATTAGATCCATTGTATCTTTTACTTCTTTTGTTAGCCCAGAAAGTACAATTTCTCCCGATTTTTCTTTTAGATACTTTTGTATGGAATTCAACACTCCAATGCCAGCAGATGAAATATAAGTAAGCTCAGAAAAATCCAAAATGATTTTTGTTGCTCCATTGCCTATAGACAATTCCAATTTTACCTTCAGTTCTGGAGCTGTTTTTGCATCGATTTCTCCTGTTACATGCAAAATCACTTTATCTGCCTCTTTTTTTTCTATAATTGCAATATTTGCCATAACTACATTCCCTTTTTTAGATCCTTCATTAAATCCTTTGTTTGGATAATACCATATAACTTTCGTTCTAGTGCGTCAATTTCGTAATAAAATTTAACATTAGGATCTCCCTCAAAAATATATGCATACTTTCGAATACCCTGGATTGCTTTTTTAGCGTTCCCTTCCATGATACCACGAGTTACAGAATAATAAATTTCGATGGCTAGTGAATCCCATAAGTTTTGCCTAAACCCAACTTCTCGTTTGTCTAAAGCCTTCAATAGATTTTCGACTTCTGATTTATTATAACTTTCATACTCATTATAAGTAATAATATATCGAGATAATAGTTTTTTGCATTTTACCAAATTGTTGGATTTTGTTGCGACAAGCACCTGGTTATAGAGAGTGTGCAATTCTGTTTCTATATAAACTTTTTTTCTTGTTCCATCCAAACGAATGGGATTAAAAGCAGACTTTACATCCTCTGGCGTTAAATTTGAAATTGAATCTTCAAATTTTTTCTCATTCGATTCACTGGTGAGTTTCGCAAAATCACGCAAAGGTTTTTCAATGGCAGATACAAAATCAGTCGCTTCGTTTGAAGAAGCAAGTTCTGGAATTTCCTGCATACGCTCCAAAAAAAATATACAAGAATCCCCAAGTGCGGACATACCTTCCACCAAACTTTGTGATATGAGACGTTTGCATTGTTGTGAAATGGTGTGTTTGTAGGCAGGGTCTTCGACATCTTGATGGATTTTGTCCATAAGTTTGGCGGTGGATGTGGCTAAGTGTGCTTTGTCTCTCTCCCACCCCGCAAAAACCAACGGATCATAAAGGTAGGTTTTGAAATTCTTTTTACCTGACAAAGCAAGCAAACGAATGTTTTTTACGATTTCTAATGCAAGGTCGGGTGAAATGAAAGGTCGTTTGTATGCCATCGTCAAAGAAACTGAAGCCAATTTCAATTTGTCGGTATCCCTAAGATCGCGTAAAGACAAATCCAATGAGCCGAGGCTCACTCGGTTGGTTTTTAACTAAAAAAATTTTGTGGGCAAAAGGATATTTCCCATACACAAATGAACTGTATGGGAAATCATACTTAACCTTTCGAACTAATTTTGGTGTTCGCTCGCTTCATTGACTGTGTACAAACCACCACATTTGGAACCAAATTCACCCGCATGGTTTAATACAGGAACAATCCCTGTGAACTCGTTCAAATTCTTTTCCGGAACATGGATGACCCGAAAGGCTGTGGTTTTTGTTTTTTCATTCATCATACCACAAACGGCCGCCATTCCACCAGCAGGAATGGTAATCACTTGTTCCCCAGCAACACGTGCAGTGTATATTGTTCTTCCTTTGCTAAATTGGTATTTCCCACTCACCCAATACTTTCCCGGTTTTAAAGGTTTCACTCTGACTTGACCACCAATGAGAGCAGAACTAAAAAAACCTGTTGGTATAATGGGATTACCACTTGCATCTACAGCATATAATTTAAATTCCGATGGGTCGAGATTACCAAAAGTAACCATAGATTCTTTCTCTGCATCAGTTTCCCTTTCCTTTGCGAATTGAATATAAGCTTGTGAGCTCTTATTTTCTTTGAAACTTGCATCGGGTTTCATCGCAGGTTTAAAATCAAGTGGATCATACTTATTAAAGGCGCCAGAAAAATAATCTACCGCAAAACCCACAGGGGCAAATAACAAAAAAATAAAATTTCCGTATATCATTGGATTGGCGGAAGACGCAAGCGTGATGGATTCAGGCCTGTGACCATTTAACTCAACTCTTACATCCATTTTTTTGGGATTTTTAATGTCAGGATAACCAACCTTTTTTAAGGCATATGACTCGCCAATTTTTTCATCATTGAGATAGATGCTACTTCCTTCGGGTGCATAAACGTCTAATCTCGTGTTTACGTTCTGAGACATCGTAGCACAATTGGCAAAACCAATCAAAAGAGCAAATAACCATATATAATTTTTAACTAATGTTTGCATTTTCATAAGGCAGAGTTTCAGTTATATTTGTTACCGACAAGTGGAAAAACAAAATGCCCACAGATTTCCTCAAAAAACAAAATTCTTTTTTTTGTTTTTTTATACATTTTTTGCAATAAAATCAAAATCATATTCACTGCATTTGTGACAAGTAGTTGGATTTAAAAAAGAAAGCTCGCCACTTGCACCAAAAAATACCACCAAACAGTAGTTTAAAATTCATAGTCAGGCTTTTGTGGCTTTACTAATATGACTTTGCACAGCGAAAACCAAAATGATGGTATTCGGGAAAATTTTCTGGTACATGGGCACGCCGCCGAGATGACCGAGAATATTCGCCTGGCCACCACCAGGCCCCACCTTTTACAATTTTTTGATTTCCAAATTGGGTGCATTCTTCCAAACCATTGCATGGTCCCTTAGGATCCACGCCAAAACAAGACTCACCGCATTCTGAATAAGAAGGAGAATACCAATCAGAAACCCATTCCCATGAATTGCCTGCCATATCATATAAACCGTAACCGTTAGGTGGTCTTGTTCCAACAACACTTGTTGTCATTAGATGTGGTGGTGAAAGTTTTTCTGTAAAACAACCTTTTTTATCGCCTTCCTCAATGATTGCCTTTTTGCAGTCCGCAGGTTCATTCCCCCATGGGTATAAATTTCCATTTGTACCCCGTGCGGCTTTCTCCCATTCCGACTCTGTCGGTAATCTTTTCCCAACAAATTGGCAATATTCCAAAGCAGTATACCAACTAACTCCAACGACAGGTTGTTTTTTTTGCATATAACGCAACCCATAATTGGGCTGAATTTTCTTGCACTTCCCTGATTTTAAACAATCAGTACAAAAACCAGAATCCAAACAGATTTGAAAATCTTCATTGGTAACTTCATATACATCAATATAAAAACTGGAGAGGAAAATTTTTGATTCAGGCCGTTCGTCAAGGGAGTATGAATTGCTTCCACGGATAAATTCACCCGAAGGAATACAACTCATACCGCTAATCTGTAATTGACAAACATTTTGTTTTAATGTTTGTAACTCTAACTGTTGGCAATTAAAAACCAAACAATTTAGAAAAATAGATATAAAAAACTTTGAATAATTTCCAAACATTAATTCAATGCTTCCATTGGATGATATCATCTGATGCAATGGACTTCTTTTTGAAACTAGAATTATAAAATGTATCAAAATTTAAAAAAATCAACCATCCTATTTATTTTTTTGTATTTTTTTTCCATCTTCCAAATCTCATCGCGTCCAGTAAAACATTTGGATGATGCCTCTCATTATGAGAATATTTTGGTAGACAATCAAACTTTTTTAAAAAACGAATTCTTAAACAATAATAAAGAATCACTCATTATAAGAGAGTATAAAACATCCAAACAAATATTAATTCCTAAAACAGAACTTCAAAATTGGTCAGATGCAAATATCAGTTTTCGAAAACTAAAATTTCCAAAAAAATTTATAGATATTGATCCAAACGTAAAACAAAGAATCAAACATGGCTGTATCCCTCTTTCTGCTATGTTGAATGGTTATAAAGAAACCAAACTAAATGAAATTTATCTCCATTGTATCAATCGCGAATTTCCCAGTCGTACGAAACTAAAAACGATCGGGCATTCTGCACTTGGTAAAAAAATATTCGCACTCAACATTTTATTGCCAAATGAAGATACAAAACATCAAACTACAGAACGAGACAAGATTTTAGTTCATTGTGCTATTCATGGCAATGAAAGCATAGCCATCGAACATTGTTATGATATCATCCAACAAAGTTTATTAAATAAAGAATTAGAACCCATTTTAAAAAAATTAGATCTGTGGATTGTTCCCATACTCAATCCAGATGGTGTAAATGCGTATTGGTATCGTTCTTTTCAGGAAGGAAGAAAAAATGGCTTTGGAGTTGATCTAAATCGAAATTTTCCATTTCACTGGGGAGGGGGGTCCAAACAAGCTTCTTCGAATAACCCCAAAAGTGTTTACTATCGTGGTCCATCTGCGAGTTCCGAACCAGAAGTAAAATCTATCTTAAAATTATTTGAAAAGAATCATTTCTTATTTTCAATTAGTATACATTGTTATGCGAACTCCCTACTCGTTCCCTACTCTATAGAAAATAAAAATAACACAAATCCAGATTTAGCTTGGGAATTCGTAAATGAGCTCACAAAGAATATAAATTCGCAAAGAGAAGATAAACCCTTTTTAGCAAAAAAAAATTTGTATGAGGTTGATGGAACCGATCAGGACAGTTTTTATCACTTATTTGGAACTTATGCTTACTTATTAGAATCTTCACATAGAGTGGAGAATTATAATTTTGTACCAACAATCTTAGGAGGTTTTCGACCACTTTGGGCAAACCTTCTGAAGGTTTATGACAATGCGTGGAAAATCAAAATCAAAGTTCAAAATCAATCTGGAAAACAGATCAAAGCAAAAATTAAAAACAATACTTTCGAATATTTTGAAAACGAAATTCAATACTCAAACCAAGATACGGGAATTTATACATTGATCCTGCCAAACAACAAGCCAACTTTATTACAAATTGAAACAAATCAATATTTACCAGTGAGTTTGGAAGTTTTCCCAGAGAAAAACCCAAACATACAGATCATAGAAGTTTTGCCGAATCCAAATTGAAAACGGCAAAATCACTTGCGATTAGTTATCAATTTTTCCTGTTTCAATAAAACCTTGTTCAGCGGGAGTAGAATTTTGAATGGAAAAACCCTTAGAAACTTGAGTTCTGCCCTTGAGCAAACTAACAGGCGTAAAATTATACTGAAAAGACATCCAAATTTTCATATTTTCTAATTTTTGTAAATTATAATGGAAAGGATATTCATTTGGATACTTCTCCCCATTAGGAAACCCAAGTACACCCCTTGCCCCATTCGTAAAAGTTCTTACAAAATATCCTGCTTCATCAGTAGGTATTGAGAGAATATTTTCTCTATACTCCTTTGGAAATCGGAAATATTCTTCCGCATTTGAAGTGTACACAACTCGAATTGCAATATTCATTTCTTTTGTTTTTTTAGCAATAGAACGGAATGTTCCATTGTTTTTTAAATCACCTTTTACGGTTTTGATCCTATCTTTTAATGCCAAGTCTCGCAGATAATTGTAATCGGACGGATCATTATGGAATGAACGGAAATTAAATTTTTGCGTCATATATTCAAGTTCTGATAATCTTGAATGTACACCATAACTCGCATTCATCGCGAGGTCAAAGGATTTGCGATATTCTTTAAAATCATTTTCTGTGTTATATTTTTTTTGAATGATTTCCCAAGTTTTTTCTTTGTTAGTTGGCTGCCAAAGATCTTTAAAACAAACATAATTTTCGCAGTGTTTTAATAATGCTAAGTGCATTTTGTTCACTCTCACTACGTAAACATCAAAATCCATTAACCAAACATATTCACTACGAGCCCAGGCTAGTAATGTTAAATTTTGATCGGAGCCAACTCCAATGTATCCGCCACCTAAATTTTTTAAATATGGATGAAAAAGTTCAATCCGCCTCTCATTTGAAATCAAATAATGATCGGCAGTTAACTTTGCTTTGGTTCCCGTTTCGGCTGGAATTTCAGAATGAAAAATTTGATCTCGACTTCCCGAACCGGGACCACTCAAAAACGATTGGCAATTTGCGAAAGTAAAGATTAGAAAAATTAATAATTTTGGCGACACGAAACAAAAGAAATGCCCATTGCATTTAAAAGCAATAAAATTATGTTTCGAGTCGTCTTTGATTCAATGGGTAATTGTTACTACTTTTGGGATCTTTTTTGTTTCCAATCTTGCAAGGATCCACAACTCCAGATTGCCCAAAAAATAAGTATTGGTTGAAAGAATAACCGAGTCAGACGCGCTGCATCTGTATCCAATCCAAAAGCACTGATTCCATTTACATATTGCGAAATATTTCCAGGAAAGATAAGGATAAAAAACAAAGCCACTACCCAACCTACCATTATTTGTTTTTTTCGAAGGAGAATAAGAGATAAACCCAAAACAATTTCAACAACTCCTGACAAAACAACTACGAGGTCTGCATTCATTGGCAACCAAGTTGGAACCTGTGCCAAAAATTCTGTTCGATGCCAAGTTAGGTGGCCAGTACCAGCAAATGTCAAAAAAGCTCCGAGTAAAATCCGTAAAACGGTTTGGTAGATATTTCGTTCAGTCTTGTTAGTTTGATCCATATTACTTTAGATGAAGGAAAAAATGATCGGAGTCAAATTATTTTTTATAATCTTCGTTTGTATGAATCATTATTCCTTAGTCTAACAATCCATAAAAGGTTTGCGCAGGCGGTTTAGGGTTTGTTATTTTGAATCGAAAACGAACAAACCCTAGTTTGGAACGTAAATCAATAAGGCAACTCGAAACTTAATCCAATGAGTAAAGAAAATTCAATCAGAACGATATGTAGCCAATATTTAGGTGGAGAATCGAATGAACTTTGGAAAAAAATATTGTTCGAACTATTACCCAACCGACCCCAACCTCTCCTTTGCCATGAAAATACTATTTTATCGGCGGCCGCCATTTGGGCTTATTTAAAAATTTGGAAAGATGAATTCCGCAAACATGCCAACCAATCAAAAAAATCGATTGTCATTTCCCTTGAGCCCTCGCCCGAGTGGGTGATCGTTTTCCTTGCGGCCTTATGGGAAAATTTCTCTATTTTTATGATTCCTCCTGAAAACATAAATGATCAGTTCCCGATCCAACCTTGGGCAATCGTATCAAAAAATCTTGAAATTGCAAATTGGACAATCAATTCAGATCTAAAACCGAATGCAAAAAAACCGCTTCCGATAAATTATCAGGTTTTCAACGAGGTTAGGATTGCATTTTATTCTGATAGAAAGGAAAACAAGTCCGTCTGCAAGTTTACTGACCAAGAATTAGCGAAAATGATTAACAAAGAAATTTCAGATAAATCGATGTTAGATGTAAAACAAAACATGAATTGGAATGAACCGAATGGATTCATTCATAATTTTCTAATTCCTTTTGTTTCTAGTGCAGAAATATTTTTTCCATTCCGAAACAAATAATTTTTTTTACCTTTTCACTACCGATATTTTTCTTTTACCAAAGAAAGAAATTTTATCTCCAATGAGGAGTGAATTTGCGTACTCTTCTTTTAAGGCTTTTACTTGTTCTTTTAAATTTTCATACGATTCTAAAATTTCTTCAGAATTACTCATTCCAATATGTTTTTGTAAATATTCCTTATCCGCATACAAACTATCCAGTTGTGCTTCCATAAGCGCCAAAGCGTTTGATTGGTTTTCCTCTGAAAAAATATCGACAGAAGTTTCGATGCGCAAGACTTCCATTATCGGTTTTGCTAAAAATTCTTGAATTTCTTTCAATTCTTTTTCGTGT
Source organism: Leptospira sp. 96542 (assembly GCA_029310945.1). Lineage (GTDB taxonomy): Bacteria > Spirochaetota > Leptospiria > Leptospirales > Leptospiraceae > Leptospira_A. The sequence continues at coordinate 25,273 of JARJFC010000037.1, read as the reverse complement.
AATAATGGTTCAATGGCAATGAGGACAAAAGTGATTAAGGATGCTTTTCCAACAAGCCTAGAATCCACTTGACCTTTCATAAAATTCTGGTATTGAATCTGCACATTCATTTGTTTCCAAAGTGATTTCAGCTCGATGTATTTTAAAAATACGAGACTGACAAGCTCCGATTCGTCTTCCACATCTCTAACAATCTGCAAAAAGTCTTCAATAATCTTATAAATCCAAGACTCTATTTCTTTAAAGTCTGAATCAATAATGGAATAATCAGTTCTCCAATTTTCTAAATTTTGTCGAATTTCATTGTTAATTTTTGTATCAGTTAAAACAGCTTCTACTGTTTCTAAATTCGCCTTTAAAATTATTTCCATTTTACGAATACCCAATTGGTTGGTCTTGCAGGACCTCGGTACAAGTGAATTTTCACTGGAGTAGGTTTCATCTTATAAGTGAACGTATAAGGGAATATCATATCCATTTTCCTTTCCTCAACGCCCCGCTTAAAACTTCCATAGAAAATTTGGTTATTTGTGCATGGGGCAACATCGATAAAAAAATTTTTACCGATTACTTCGTTTTTATTTACATTTGCCATCGTACTTTCAAAAGTATTAAATACTTTGATTATACCTTTATCATCCAAAGAAATGACACCAAAGCTAAGTTCGTCGATCTCTTTTGGTGAATAAGTTTGAATTTTCTGTAATAACTCATCACTCACAAAACGCATATCTGATTTGGCATAATATTCAGCTTGTTTTTGCACTTTTTGAACTAGCTGTTCAGACATTTTGTTTACCCTCACGCAATTTCATTTTATCAATAAAAACATTCTGAATATCCCTAATTTTGATTTCTTTAGCAGGAATTTTTATATAATGTTCTTTGACTCTATACAAATATTCCAACTCTCGTTCGAGATTTTTAAATATAGAAACAAGTTCTTTTGGATCGGAAGTTCCTATCGAATTTTCTAAATTTAATTTTTCATCGTAAAGAAATATTAACTGGTTTTCAAAACTCTCTATCAATTCTTCCATTTCGTATTTTAGACGAAACCAATCAAAAAATGTTTTTTTTTTGACTTATTTTATACATGCCAAATGTTGCGGGAAAGGAAGTTCGAATGCCAAACATTCTCACGACATCGGATTTGTTCGAAATCGGAAAAGGAAAAAAATTTCCATCGATAAACCAAGAAGACATTTCACCTTCATACACAGCTCTACAAAACTATCTAAAACAAAACCAAAGGTCGTTATTGTACGGTATTGATACTGGTTTTGGACCTCACGCTTTTGACAATAATGAAGATAGACTCTTAAACCAAAAATCATTGGTTTACCATTTGACAGTGACTCCGAAAGAGGATTTTCTTTCGCACGAAGAAGCACGAGCCGTTTTTGCAGCAAGGATCCATTCTCTTTCGTTAGGTGGAAGTGGAATTTCCTATGAACTCCTAGAACTACTCCGATCCATTTTAAACCAAGATATAATCCCAAAAATTCCTGTCCGCGGATCACTGTCTGCATCTGGAGACCTTATTCCGCTCAGTTCCATTGCGCTGGCTCTCCTGGGTGAAAATGAATGGACTGGGCAGGGTAAACACCTCGCACCCAGCCCATCCAATGGCAAAACTTCAAAAATCCAAGGACTTCCAAGAATTCTACAACCAAAAGAAGCACTTTCAATTACCAATGGTACGAGTTTTACCACTTCCTTATTGGCACTCCAAACAGAAAAAACAAAACGACTTATTTTCAAAGTTTTAGATGTCCTTAAAATTCTATTCGAATTTCACCCAGTATATTCGGATGCTTTTTTACCGGCTCTCCACCAAACAAAGAAATTTGATGGCCCCGTCACGGTTGCAAAATTTTTGCATCCTACGATTTTAAAAAATCCAAAACAAAAACAATCAGGGAAAAAAGTGCAAGATATATATTCTGTTCGTTGTATCCCGCAAATAATAGGTGCTTTGTTTGATGAGCTGATTTCAATTTCGGATTTAGTGGAAAAGGAATTAAATTCCCTTTCCGATAATCCAGTTTTTATCCCCGATGAAAATCGATTTGTGGAAGGCGGTAATTTTTATGCTTCCCATGTTAGTTTTGCCGCTGATCGTCTTCAGAATGTAATAGCAGTGCTCGCCACTTGGATAGAACGATTTATCCAATACCTACACAATCCACATGAAAATGACCAATTTACACTTTCATTATCACCAGAGCCAGGTAAGTATGCTGGGCTATCAGGGCTTTTGATTTATGCAACTCACTTAACAGCAGAAATACGAAGAGATAGTATGCCAGGATCAGTCCAATCATTGTCAAGCAATGGCGGCAACCAGGACGTTGTCCCTATGGGGGCGATTTCAATCTACAGAAATCGGAGATGCCTCAAAGACGTGCAAGAGCTTGTGGCAATACTTGCCTACAATGTGTTCCAAGCAGGCAGTATAATCAATCGATCACTTGATCATCATATAATATTTCAAAACCTTCAAACTGTAAAATTTGATCGCGATATCAGAGACGATATAAAACACATTTTTGACTATCTAGAAAATCAACTTTGAAGAAGATTTTCATTCTTCAAAAACCCATCTGTTTCTTCATTGATTTCCTGTACTCTATCCTGCATCTTTTTGGTTAGGTTATTCAATAGTTCCTTGGATTCTTTCATTTGAATGCATTCGCCATAAATATTATCAGAAAGTTGTTTTGTTTCCTCTAAGTAAGAATTAATACTTATGATCTCACCATAAACTTCACCAGATGTATCCCGAACCTTTGCCGCAATTTCATCAAGTGAATTGGCCTTTTCTAAGATCGTTGACCCTCTAGTTTTTAATTCTGCTATTGATTGAATGACTTCCGCAATTGTTTGGTGAACAATATGTATCTCAGAAGCAATGTATTCAAATGCTTTTCCTGATTCAGAACTTGCTTCGAATGCTAGGGTATAATCTGAAATATTATTCCGTAACTGTTTTGTGACTTCTTTTGCATTTTGTGCAGTCAAAGTAGCCAGTTTCCGGATTTCATCTGCAATGACGGTAAATCCTTTTCCTTCTGTTCCTGAATGCGAAGCTTCTATGGATGCATTGATCGCAAGTAAATTGGTTTCTTTCGAAATTCCATTTATAAAATCAATGAGTTTGAGTACACCATCTGATGATTCTGCGATTCTTTGGATTGTCTCTTCCGTATTTCTTACTTTCTCCCTGCCATTACTGCTCCTAAGTGCAAGTTCTTCCATCGTTTTATTTCTAAGTTGAATTTCATCTATCACAGAATTGACAATATCAAACATGATATTTATTTCAGAAGATGTTTTGCTAACTGCATCCATGAGTGTAACTTCTTGTTGTGCCAATTGAGAAACAATGGTATATACATTACCAATGTCTTCACTCATTTGCGAAATTTTACCATTCAACTCGTTAAGATGGGTTCCTACATCAACAATCAAACCATCTAATTCGAGTAAGTTTGCATTGATCAAATTTGAAAATTCTTTTAGGTCAAGTCCAACAGCAGCTAAAAGTAGGACTGGATCCGCACGAAAAACTTCTGGTTCTGTGATTGTTTTAAAAATTTTGAACTTAAATATTTTTAGTACGATACTTAGGATAAGCACCAAAATGAGAACAAATACAATTTCTGTACGATAACTTTTAAATTCCTGTTCCCAATACCAACTAATAACGATCACAGAAGTGCAAATGATTAGGCAAAAAAGTATGATTTTATCAATCAGATAAATTTTGTTTATTTGGATACGGCTACTATTTTTAGTTTGGATCGAATTCACTGAATGGTACCGTTAAAAAATTTCATCTACTTTTGTTTAGACAAGTCAAACATATAAACCGTGCAAAATTTCAAAACATTCGATTTAAATTAAAATTTTTACGGATCATATTTTCCAGGAGTCATTAAACTATGTCAGATTTTATAGAACCTTCGTTTTTATCTAAACTTCCTACTCTTAACCAAATGGAGGCAGATGCTTTAAACTTTGGTATTGTAAAGGTAGACGAGACAGGCAAAATCCTTCTGTACAATAAATTCGAATCAGATTTAGCAAATGTTCCCATCCAGTCAGCCATCGGAAAAAACTTTTTTTCAGAAATTGCAATTTGCACAAACAACAGACTTTTTTATGGGAAATTCAAAGAAGGCATTCTAAAAAAAGAATTGGATACAAGTTTTAGTTATGTTTTTACATACAAGATGAAGCCAACCAATGTAAAGATTCACCTCTACATCGATAAAAACTCAAATACGAATTGGATTTTTGTAAAACCAAAATAAAGGCCAAGTTTTACTCCTCACAATTTTTGTCTTTGGTATAAGAAATTTAGGATGATTACATTTTCCCAAAATGAGTTTTTGTATTTTGATTCATAAATTTTCTCATCACACAGGAAACACCAAACGTGAATCAAAATAAACTTCATTTCGTTTGATTTTCTCTTTGCCATCTGCAAACTCGATTACATCCATCCCGTAAATTTTTTTACTGTTCGTAAAAGAGGCAGACCATTTCAAAAAAGAAAGATTTCCATGAGAAACCAATTCCTCTCTCTGCCAATGCCAGTTCGGAAATTGTAATTGTAAATTTTCCAAATAGAGTTGGAAACTTTTCCTCCGAGTGATTGGCCTTTTCAACATTGGATCGATGTAAATAAATTCAGAGTCATAAAACCCAAACAAAGTTTCAATGTCAAACCCACTCCAAGCTTCTAACCATAAATCAATAAATTTATTTCGATCCATACTCAGACAATTCATTGCGAGAAACAATCGTAAAGTAAAATATTGCAAAATGATGATACTGTATTCAATATTATATTGGTAACTGTATCTGTCCAAATCAATACCAGAGTTTATTCTATACAAATGAATCCAGACGATCACAAATTTTATTTTTTCTTCGACTTTGCGAGTCCATATTCATACCTTTCGTTCTTTCGAATCAAAAAATTTTTTATACATAACTTCCAAGAGGAAAACATATGTTTGTGTCCCTTTCTACTCGGAGTGGTATTTAAAAATAACGGCTGGAATACGAGCCCATTCAATATATTTCCAGCAAAAGGTGAGTATATGTGGAAAGATGTCAAACGACAAGCCACCAAATACAATCTACCTTTCCAAAGGCCAGTCGAATTCCCTGCTTATTCGTTACATGCAACGCGAGTTTTTTATGCTCTCTCTTCTTCCCCTCTTCAATGGAAGTATGTCCAAGCAGTCTTTCAATATGAATTCCAAGACAGCAAAGATACCAAAGAAAAACGAATCCTAAAAGAAATATTGGAAAGAGAACTCCTACTTCCAAACGCAGATGAAATATTAGAACATTCTACTTCTGATTCTGTAAAAGAGCTAGTTCGATCCCAAACAGAACTCGCAATTCAGAATAAAATTTTTGGAGCACCTTCCTTCCTTTATCAGAACGAATTATTTTGGGGTGATGATCGCCTGGAAGATGCAATCGGTTTTTATTTAGCCCAGAAAAAGGAAATTAGGAATATATGATTGCATAAATTGTGATGAAGTTCACCAAAGTTCATTATAGGAGATATTCTATGTTTGGCTGGAAAACGATCGAAAGATGTTTTAAATTTTCTAGCCCATTTTGGTGCGTAATTTTAGTAATCAATTGTTGGACAAACCCAATCATCCGACCACATGCAGAATGTTTGGTAAAAATTCCCAATTACTTTTGCCCGAAAGATGATCAGTTCACTTTATGGGAATTGTTTATTCTTTTAAGCCTGTACAATCCAGTTTCCATTTCCAATCTTTCCAATAATTCCCTGGTTCAGACGGGGTTCATCGTTGGAAAAGCAAATCCTGAAGTCTCACTTGTATCAATAACACTCGATAACCTATTCGAATCCGTCGTTACCGTAAATAATGGGACATGGAGATACGCACTACCTGCGAGGGCTCTGACAGGAACACATTGGCAACTCGGAACAAAACATTCAATCTCAATCCAAGGAATCGGCGAACACGGACCAGTCGGACTCAGGAAGAACATCAACGTTACAAAAGGAACCAATCAAGATACCAATGGGGATGGTTTTCCTGATTTTTACGTTACGGCAACCTTGGGGCAATCGTCAACGGGTTATGCTTTCATTTATCTTTCTAATGAAAATACGGGCGTACCATCTAACTTACCAAATACGATTATTACCGATGGGGTGACTGGAACTTTTTTTGGAAGTTCCATCGGGGCTGGCGACTTCAATGGTGATGGTTACGCTGATATGATTGTGGGAAGCCAGGCCTACTCTCCCTTTCTTGGAAGGAGTTATATTTTTCTAAGTTTGGGCTCGAATGGAATCCAAAACCAAAACTTAAATTCTGGTGGTTTGGCAAACACCATTTTTTCAGGAGTGAACGCAGGAGGTCGGTTAGGTGCATTTACAGTAGGAGGAGACGTAAACAACGATGGTTATGACGACGCAATCTTTTCATCACCATGGAATGATGAAGCATTCATATTCTATAGCCAAGGAACGAACGGAATCGCAACCCAAAATACAACAACGGCGAGTCTCACTTACATCCCAGGAGCCAACGATAACTTTGGAACGAAAACCGCCATTGGGGATATCAATGGAGACGGTTACATCGATATGGTCATTTCCGCTAGCACATACAATGCAAGCCAAGGCAGAATCTATATCTATATATCCAATGCTGGAATTTTACCTCCCACCCCTCAAGGATACTTAGAAGGCCCAACCTCGCCTTCTCCTGGTTGCACATTTACAGGCGGGTGTGGTTTTGGCACCTCGCTTGTCCTTAGTGACTTGAACGGAGACCATTGTGCTGATTTAAGTGCAGGGGGACCTGGGTTTAATACCAACCAAGGAATTGTTTTTCTTTTTCACTCAAATTGTAGCAGTACGACTCCTTTTGAATCTACACCAAACTCGTTTTTGGTGGGACCATCAAATGGATCTTGTGCATCCAATGTTTGTAACTTCGGCTCCTCATTGTCAGTTGGAGATGTCAATGCTGATGGATACCCAGAACTGCTTGTTGGCTCGATCAACGCGTCAGGGGGAAAAGGTTCGGTTTATCTTTTCCCAAATAACAATGGAAATTTTACAAATGTAGATTTAAGTTTAGGAGGGAGCGCCATCTCCACACTTGTCGGCTCTGGTTCTGGTTTCAGCCAGTCTATAAAACTCGAAGATATAAATGGAGATGGTCTAGCTGATATCTTTGTGTCTGCTCCAGCTTCCAACACAATCTACCATTATAGAAGTTTCCCTATTTTTGGACCAGGAAATATTGACTTGAGCATTGGCCAGACACCAACACTCATTCTTTCTACAAATAGTGGACAAACTTTAGGTAGTGCCTTTGCTATGAATCATTTTAAGTTTCATAGTTGGCATTTTGATTAAAAAAATGGAGTCACAAAGATGAAAAACAATATGAGCCTAAAATCAATTCTTCCTGCTACCACTTACATTTTGTCGCTTCTTCTCAACTTAAATCTTCATTCCCAAGAGGAATTTCCAGCCAGCTTCATTTTGGAAAAGGATACGATCTTCCAAGGTACTACTTTTAAATCAGGTTCTCAAATATATTTAAGCCATGCGGGACAAATTGAAAAAATTGTTTTAAATGAGGATCAAGTGATCACAGACCTTAGTTTTGGCAAATCCTTTGCGCATGTGTGGAAAAAAGGTACCATACTCATTTATAAAAATTTGTTAGCTGGCAGACAAATGCCAGAGATACCAAATAAAATCATTTCTACAATGGATCAAACTTTGTTTGATCATCAAATACCAACTAACTGTGAATTATCTCCTTCAAGTATGATTTTGACAATGGGTCAGAACAAAAAATATGATGTTACAAATATACAAATCATTTGCCCCAAACCATTTAGAATCAAAGGAAAAGAAATCCAAGCGGGAACTGCAGTGCAAATTTATTCAAAAAACAAAGTGACTCAATACAACGAAAAATACCAGGAAATAGAGATCTAATAACCTCTTGTAAGCGAAGTCAATCAATTAAATGATTCAACGTTCCAAAAACTTTTTTACCTGTACGACTAACAGAAAAAAGCAAACTTCCAAATAACAAAAACATATTTACAAATATACCTTCAAATCCATTAGTTTGTAGCTAATGGAAATTCTTGCATTATTTGTCATTGTTATCCTTCTATTTTATTTGCTTTTCCCATACATACTATGGATCCGGATTAAGGATCTCACAGCAAAAGTAGAAAGTTTAGAATCCAAATTGAGTTATAGGCCTTCCCTAGTGCCAGAGCCACTTCCAAAGAAGGAAGAAAAAATACCTCCCAAGGAAACAGTATCGCCCTCTCCAAAACTGGTTGAACCAACCAAAGAAGAACTAAAAACGATTCCCAGTCCTGAGCCAATAAACACCCAACCAACGGGAAACAAAATTGATTGGTCGCAGATTATAAAACCAGAAGTTCCCAAAAAAGAATCAAATCCGATTTTTGCAAAATTTATCGAACAACTTTCTGACAATTGGACAGGTATACTTGGAATTTTTATCTTCGTGGTTGGTGTGGGGTTTTTAGGCATCTACGCTGCCTTAAATATGTCAGCAGTTATGCGGTTCTTAATGGTATTTTCTATTGGGCTGTTGCTCATCGGAGTTTCACACTACCTTCTTAAGAGAGAATTTTGGAATCAAGTAGGGTTTTGGATACGAAGCGGTGGAGGTGCCGTTATTTTATTTGCATGTGTTGCAGGCGTATCCGTGCCTGGGATGAAATGGGTTGAAAGCGAAATATACGCTCTGATTTTGATTTCGCTAGGAATATTTTTCAACCTAATAATTGCTTGGTTTTCATCGGAGCAAAAATTTGCAAGCTTACACATTATACTAAGTATCATCACACTATGTATTCTACCTTCGAGTCCAATGATTTTCTTTTTAGGGGTTCTCGTTTCAACATTTAGCGTTTTCTTATCTTTACGTGCCAAATGGGAATTTCACCTTATCCAAACCATTTTATCTTTTTTACTTTTGAACATCATTTATAGCGATTTCTTTACGGCCCCAAATACAGAGCTAAAATCGTTTGTTTCAAAATTCTGGGCTATTGGCGGAACAGTGATTGTTGGATTGCCTGCGATTTCCATACACTACAGAAGAATATATGCAAGCCTAGAATCAAAAGGACTATCGATACTCACCCACCTAACAGCCTGGTTTAGCCTATTTTTAGGATTATCTTTTTACTCTTCGGGATCAAAATGGAACCCTCCCATTTTAATTTTAGTATCTATCACAATTTACTTTATGGCTCGGCAAGCAAAAACCCGACTAAAAATTCGATGGTTGTACATCACTGACACGCTAATTTCGCTCACCCTTATTTTTGTTGGATTTTTACTACTCAAAAGATGGGGTTTTGATTTTTTACTAATCAATCTCCTGACAACAACACTGTTCTTAACTTTCATAATTGTTTGCTCAGAAGAGAAAGAAGAATTACTAAAACGAATCGGCATCATATTATTTCACATTTCGTTGTTCACATTTTTAATTCAAATAATTTCAAAATATTATTATAAATATGATTTAGGGACTACTAGTTACATTAGCATTTCATTTTGTATGCTTATTTTAACATTTTTATTAAAAATATACGATAACATTAGATTCAAAAATAACAAACGAACGTTTGATGATATTTATAGCGAAATAAACATATTCAGAGTCTCACCCTCTGGAATTTTTGCTGGATTTATTTTTTCTGCTATCTGTTTTCAAACAAAACATTTACATCATTCGGAAATAATCCTACCTCTACTTGGAATTGGATTATTATTCATCAGACAATACAAAAACTGGAATGGTTTAGGTTTTGGATTCATTCCAATTATCATCTGCACTCATATAATTACCTTTTATAAAGTTCAAAATTTAGAGGGGTTTTCTGTATTGTTTTATGATTTACCCACATTGTTGTTTTGTTTTACGCTAACCCTGTTTTCCAAATTCAAAACAATTGAAAATAAATTTCATTATTTTTCAATGATTGGTGCATCACTCATTTCATTCCATATCATTACACTTACATATTTTATTTCCGAACCATATTCACCATTTTTACCTGGCATTATTTGGCTGTTACTTTCTGTTATATATTTAGAATTTCATAACATACTGGTCAAACATTCAACAGTCTTAAAAAACGATTATTTAATTCCCTTCACAAAAGCACTTTCAGTTTGGCGTGTGTTTTCGATACTATTTGTTATCTTATTCATCGTATCACACTTTTTAGTGCACCTACAATCCGAACACCTAGCGTTTTGGCAAATCAAATTACGGCTGTTAATCCAAGTTTTCGCCATTATTGTGTTTTTATATTGGGCAACAACAAACAAGAAAACCGATATCCCAATTTGGAAGCCGTTACTTGCTTATTTTTGGGAATTGAGTGTCATATTTCTTTCTGTGGTGATTGTACTGGAAGTCCCATCACAGGTGCTCCCAATTGTTTGGATTTTGTTTTCTTTCCTTTTGAATCAAATCAGCAGTATCAAAAAATTGGAGATCAGCCGTTTTCAGTTTTATTCAATCTGTTTGTATTGGTATTCCTGCATACATGTTGCCTTCATCTCTAGCTCCAATACAACTCCTTCAATACATTGGCTCAACCAAGAATGGGTGAGTGGTATCATCGCAATACTTTTGCAAACGGGTTATACCATTTTATTGAAGACAAAGCCGAACCAACTTCCAATCGAGAATAAAACTTATTTCCAAAAAGTTAGAAACATACTCGTCTATCTAAGGACAAAATCCAATTTGATTTTGTTTTACCCGCTCTTTGTCACGGTTGCTTTATTTTTATATTGGTCATTTTCATCGTCAGTATTAACCCTACTTTGGATGATTGAAATTTTTTGTATCTTTCTTTTGGCCTTAAAATTGAACGAAGAACAGTTTCGATATGTATCTTTATCTGCAATGGTAGTATGTTTGGTAAGGCTCATTTTTTGGGATCTTTCAAATTCAACCACAATTGCGAGGGCTCTTGTTTTTCTTGGAGTGGGGATTATATTAATTTTGATGAATATTCTTTATACAAAATATAAAAAAAGGGATTTAAATAATGATTCGCAATAGATTTTTTTATTTTTTCAGCATTCTGATTTTTGGAACCGTATTATCCATACTCACAGTAAATACGAACGTGCAGGTTCAATTTCCCACCACACTTTCACCAGCCTTTCAATTATTAGGAAAACCAATCAAAACATTGGATCGTTCTTTGACAAAAATCATTCCGATTGACGATTTAGATGAAAAAAAACTAGGAGATTCAATTGCCTTACGTTACGAGTCTTATGCAGATAAAAAAGATCCCGATCTAATCTATTTAGAAAATTTGGTTTCTCACCTAACTAAAAATAAACATAAAAAATTCAATTATAGAGTTTTTCTTATGAACTCTGAAATCCCGAATGCATATGCAATGCCTGGAGGGGTACTTTTTGTCACAAAAGGTTTATTAAATATTTTAGATTCAGAATCACAGTTAGTTGCTATCCTTGGTCATGAGATTGGACACGTCGAACTTTCACATTGTATGGATGGAGTGAGAGGAGAATTATTTGCTAAAAAAATTAAAATGGAATCTTTCGGTGTTTTAGCAGATATTACCACTTCCATTCTTTTACGACCGTCATTCTCAAAAAACCAAGAAGATGAAGCAGATGGGTTTGGTTTTGACATCTTAATCCGAGAAAAATATGATCCATATGCGATGGGGCAAACATTCCTAAAATTAAAAAAATCAGAAGGAGGCATCGAAAATAAAAATTCTGCCTTTCATGAATATTTTATGACCCATCCTTATTTATCTCACCGCTTTGAAAAATACACAGAGTTAGCAAAGCTGAAACCAGTATTTCAGTCTTACATAGGAAAACGAAATTTTCAAAATAAAATTACAAGGTATGAAACTGAATATGAGGCTGAGTATATTTTTTAAATTCACAACCTTTATAAAAATTTATATAAAAAACAATGATCATGTTTCGAATCACATCACAAGATCCAAATTATAAACAAAATAACTTGTGACATTATGCTCGATGTTCTCAAAATGGTTTGAGAAAACAAAACTTCCCATTCCGACTTAAGAATGAAATTTCTAATTTTAATACTCATCTCAGGCCTCTGTGGTTGTATACCGATAGACAAAACGACAGAAATTCCAGTCGCAAAAGATGGTATAATAGATCTTCGCAATTGGGAATTTGGCAACTCTCCTTCTGTCCCACTTGCTGGTGAATGGGATTTTTTTTGGAATGAATTTATCAATCCGACCGAAAATCACCCTTCGCAAAACAACCAGTTCTTTTTCGAAGGCAATGCTGCAAACAGAAACTTTCAACAAATAGGCGATAGGTGGAAAAATCAACATAAAGGGATAGGTTTTGCAACCTATCGATTAAATGTTCTTCTGCCTGAAACGAAGGAAAATAAATCATTTGGCATTCGTTTTTTCCAAACAGGTGGTGCTGCTTTCAAAATCTTCATAAATGGGAAATTAGAATTAGAACTTGGAAAGGTTGGAAAAACACGAGAAGTGATGAGCCCCACTCGCAGCTCAGGAATCTTACTCATTCCAGAATCCGACCATAGGATCGAAATCCTGATTCAGATTTCAAATTTTTATCATGACGATGGAGCCTTTTGGTACCCACCTAACTTTGGTAATTATGAATTTCTTTACAAACAAATCATAACAGATGCGATTATAGATTCTCTTTTGACTGGTGCCTTATTTTTTATGGCCTTTTACCATTTTGTGGTCTTTATTTTTAGACGAAATCGATCCCTCCTACTCTACTTTGGTCTGTACAGTTTTTGCATTGCGCTTCATTCTATTTCATTAAATGGAGATACACTTTATTTTCTTTTCCCCAATGTACAGTATCGTTTTGCATTTTCAATATCTTTGGTTTTTTATTTGGCAATGGCATTTTATCTATTATTCTTGATAAAACTATTTCCAAATCATTTTTCACAAAAGATTGTGAATCTTTTTTCTGCAGTTTTGTTTCTATTGTTCCTAATCGTATTATTCTTTCCAACTGAGAAAGGGTCTCTCACAACTTTTTATGGATTGTTCTTTTCTATCTTTGGCTTATTCTATTCTGTCTATTGTTTAACTGTCGCTAGTATAAAAAAAGAGAAACTTGCTCGAGTTTTACTTTTGATTCAAGTCGTATTGCTCCTCACCGCAATCAACGATACATTGGTTTTATATGGGATACTCCACTACAAATTAGTTATGAAATATTCATATCTTTCCACTGTATTATTCCAATCGTTAGTATTAGCATCTTTTTTCACAAAATCATTTATCAAAATAGAAACACTTAGTAAAGAACTTTCAACCTTAAATGAATCCTTAGAAAAAACGGTTTTATTGCGTACCGAAGAATATAAGATAGCAAAACAAATTGCAGAAGAAGCCAACGAATGGAAGGATAAATTCATTTCACTCGTTGCCCATGACCTTAGATCTCCCCTAAGCACTGTGTATTCAGCTTTAAACTTCACAATGGAGGAAGATACAAAGGAGGACGAGAAAAAACATATTTTCAACCAATTATTCGTTATTTTGGAAAATGCAATGTCAACCGTTGAACATCTATTAAACTTAAATCGTTTTCAGAAAGGCAAAATCCATTTAAACTTATCTTCAGTTTCTTTATTGAAAATAATAAAAATTTTATCTGATTCATTCTCGTTTGAACTTCGGAAAAAATCTTTACAACTAAATCTATCGGTAACAAAAAATGACACTGTTTATGCGGATGAAACTATTTTGGCCGAGGTCATTCGTAATATCGTTAGCAATGCGATTAAATTCTCAAACCAAAATGGTATAATAAAAATAAGTTACCACTCTACTGAAAACACAAACCTAATCACAATCGAAGACAATGGGCAGGGGATCGCACCCAATATTTTAAAAGAACTATTTTCTAGGCAAACCACAACGCAAGGTACACTTGGCGAAAAAGGTTTTGGTATAGGTCTAAAACTTTGTTTTGAACTAATGCGCCTGCACGAAGGCAATATCCAAGTAGAATCTGAGCTTAATATAGGAAGTAAATTTATATTGGAATTTCCCAAAAGTCAGGATGATGATAACGAAAATCCTAAAATTGAATGAACAATATATTTCCAATTTTTATTCCGATTTAGTCGTAGAACTTTTTAAAAGGCTTGTCAGACCTTAAAAAAAAATGTAACAATTCTCCTCAATGAAACAGATTTCCAAATTCTCCATTTTGTTTCTGTTCGTATCAATCTTGGCTTGTTCATCCGAAGGAGATGGTGACCAAAACATAACTAATCATTTTGAATTCTATTTAGATCCGAGCACAACAATTCCCTTTGAAGAAATTCAAAAGTCGAATACCTGGAATCAAATTTCTAAAAATCAACTTTCGTTTAATTTTTCTGAAGATGTTATATGGCTTCGCGGCAAAACAAATGATGAAGTTTTCTCAAACGATCGAATTCTTTCTTTGGATTGGAAGGCTCTCGATTCTGCAGTTCTGTATTTTCCAGTAGATCAAAGTCACTACCAAACCTTTGTGACAGGTGATACGATTCCTAAACCGAAATGGGCAGTGCCTGAAGCACTCTATCCTAGTTTCCTAATTCCAAAACAAAAAACAAAAGAATATTTTTATATTAAAATTCAATCTAAATCTTTAATTTCCTTTCCGATCCGTTCTATGGATCAAAAATCATTTAACAAACGAATTGTCCTAGAAACAGCTATCACCTGGCTCATTTTAGGTGTATGTGCAGTCATGTTTATCTTTGCACTTTTTTATTTTTTTGCTTTTGGGTTAAGCGAGTTTTTCTTTTACGCAGGTTATGTGGTCTGTACGGTGCTTTGGTATAATGGCCAGTATGGAAATGCATACGATGTATTTTGGCCCGAATCTACATGGTGGCAAAACAAAGCAATTCTCGTTTTTGCTACATTGGGCATTCCATTTTCGTTTCAGTTCGTACGAATGTTTTTAAACACAAAAGTTCACAGCCCAAATATTGATAAAGTTCTAATCTTTATAGGGCTTCTTGCTCTCTTATGTGTACCAGCAATTCTTACCTCTTATACAACCAAAATTTTTTCCAGATTTGCTACTTATATTTATTTGTTTTCCATTCCGATGATACTTGGAACTGGAATACAAATTTATAACAAAGGCGAAAAAAGAATCATCTTTTTCCTATTAAGTTGGGGAACATATTTTATTATCAGTTATAATACTATTTTCTATTTTTTAGGAATTTTTCCCTACTCCACACCACTACTATATTCTGCAGTATTCATATTCCCTATCGATCTGTTTTTTTTACTGTTCAATCTTTTGCAAAAATATGAAAAGTTAGAAGGCGAACGGAACGAAATCCTACATCGCATACTTACTTTAAACATCGACAAAACTAGTAATACACGTTATTCGAAATCCAAACTTAACTCCATCGATACAGAAGAGTCACTGGCAAAACTAGAAACTTGGATGCGAGAAACAAAACCTTATTTGGATGAAAAACTCGATCTTGAAATTGTTTCCCGAGCTATAGGCCTTACTTTACAACAAACTTCTGAATTACTCAATTCCAAACTGGGGATGAGTTTTCGGACTTACCTCAATTCTTTTCGTATCATCGAAGCAAAACAAATATTAGTTGAAAACATAGATATGTCAATTTTATCAGTGGCATTCGCAACTGGTTTTGGATCCAAAACTGCTTTCAATGTAGAATTCAAAAGAGTAACGGGCATGAGTCCGTTACAATTTAGGCGATCAAATGATTTAAAGAATACATAATAAACTTTAAAGATCGAGTAGTGGGGATGAGAGAGAAAAGAGCGCTTTAGAAATTTATAAATAAATCAAACAATTTGACAGTCATTTTTTATGAACTCTCTCCTTGTTTGATTTACATTTGAAACTATGGTTCGGAACTTAATTCCAGTTATTAGTTTTAGGTTTTGCAATATTAACTTTCATTTCACGATTTAGAATGTTCTTTCCGTTAAGATCACTAATTGCTTTATCTGCGTCATTACGCTCTTTCATTTCGATAAAACCGAAACCTTTCGATCCACCAGTGTACTGGTCTGTAATGATTTTTGCAGAAGATACTGCGCCGTGTACTGAAAAAAGTTCATTTAACTTGTTTTCCGTCATTTCGTAAGAAAGGTTGCCTACATATAGATTAACTGACATTTGATTTCCTCAAATTTTGATTTTGACTCTTAAATTTTAATGAATTAGAAACGACTTCCCGCAAAGGAAATTAGGTAAAAACACGACGAAAATGCAGGGGAAAACTTTTTAAGGAGATCAGAATGCAAAAAAGTGAGAAATACTTAGAGGTTAAAAAGACGATAATACTTTGAATCTTTTACCACATTACTGTTCATACAAATCATTGGCAAGGTTTATCCTGAAATTTTCAAATTTAAAATCACATTGTTTTTGGTACACACCTGGAAATGACTCTAAAAGGATGGGAATGGATTCAAATAAATAGAGATTATTTTGATGGCAACATCATTGGATTACGGGAAATTGAAAAATAAAAAAGACAAACTCTACAAAACCTAACGCATATATGGTTTTAAAAAGATTAAAAAATTTTGAAACGATACAAAACATACAAACGTTTAGAGCCGCCATACTTTCGCTGGTCAAATTCATTACAAAATCTCTTTCTATTTGCGGTAGCTCTATCGATACTTTCTTATCCGATTTTGTATTTTTTCGGAATATTGCCTTTATTTGTCTTCACGACAATCATTTCCCTTATTGTAAACGTATATTACCACGGACTTAAAAATGCATATCCCAATGGAGCAATGTCCATTCCGAATAGGAACATTCCATTCATCATTATTTTGTTCTCGATGATACCCTCGTTTTTTGTCATTTTTTTCACACTCACTATCGTTAGTTTTGGGAGTTACACTTTTGTTTCTTACCAGAAGTCAGGTGTTTTTAATTTTATTTGGTTTATCTTGTGGTGTTTTATTGTATTTGGTTTGCCTTCACTCTACCTACTCGGCTTCAAAATCAAATATTGGTTTGGACGATACTACCAGGCTTACCATTTCACTCCCATTCAACTCTACATTAGCTATGACCCAGAACTCCAAATCCATTCCTTAGAGATATCATTTATAAATAAGAACAAATCTTTGTTATGTTTCATTAAGAATGATGAATTTTTTAAACCCAAAAATGATTTTAGTTCCAATCCCACTACAATTGCAGAGAAAAATGATTTTTATTATGGTTTCGTATCTGACCATAGAGTTTATATACCGAAACACACGGATATTATAAAAATTAAATATATTTCTGCATCAGAAAATTCTGATTATAGCGGAGAAATTGCATTTTCGTATAACAAACTTAAGTTTGAAAGAAACAAATACCCATTGAATGAATTCACATTTTTAAGAGGTTGGAAAACCTCTCCCATTGTATTGACAATAGGAAATGCTGGGAAAATACATATTTCCAATCAAGATGGTGGTTTGGAAATTTTGAACCAATTGGGATTGATAGATCAAAAGTATAATCTTTCCTTAAAACAAAAACAATCCGAAAGTCAGACCAAAAAACAACAACTAAGGGATAAAGTAAGGTTTGAAACATTTAACTGGCAACTCACAGGCAAAGGAACCGAAGGCCACACGGTATATATTAAGAACGGAAATTATCATTTAGGACAAAATGATACCTTTGAATTGGGCAAAATTTTTAATTTGCCCATTCCCATTCGTTTCGAATTTACTTATTTTATTTATAGCTGGTGTTTTATCCATGTATACCCTGAAGAATTGTATGAAATTTTACAACAGTCACTTGCGAATACTCCGAACACTGTGTTCACATTTCACTTCGATACCAACCTAAAAATCGGTGATATATCTCTCATCATAAAAAGCAATAACAATGTGCTCCCTTTCACCGCATGGCAAAAGGAAATCATAACACAACACCTGGAGGATGCAAAAAATAAATTAAAACATGAAAGTAGCTTTAGAAAAAATAAAAAACGACTGGAGATGATTTACAATTTAATTCAAAAAAAGGAATATACCAAAGCCGAAAAAATTTGTAAAAAAGCGATCGAAAATGACCCCAATTTTGCTCTATTTTATTTTTATGAAGCCCGCCTCGTATGGTATTTAAAAGGTTATGTTGAAAGTTATCTAAAAAAAGAATATTTTATCGAAAAAACAATTGGAGACAATTACGCATTGTCCCGCATTTACAACCATTATGGATGTTTACTTGATGACGAAGGTCGCTATAAAGAATCACTTTATCATTTTGAGCTGGCCGCAAAAACCTATCCAGAAGAAGTGATTTATACTGCCAATATTGCTGAAATTTATCATAAAATGAATCAAAATAAAAAGGCAGTTCAATATGCGAGAATTTGTACTGACAGAGGTTATACCTCTGCGATCATAAGTGAGATATTAAAACAAAACCCTTAGATCCGAAGATCCAAGGGTTTTTTCTGATTGAAACATTAACTAGTGCAACAAAATTACGATTCCATTCATATGGACACCAATGTTAACCTTTTAGAAAAATCACTTTTCATTGATCCGTATTTCAATCGACAGGAACAAGTTTATTTTTCTTTAAGTTATATTCAAAATGTTTTATATTTTTTCTGGCCACATTTGTGCAGTTTTGATCGCTTAACTGAACATAACTTGAATACAAATTGATATAACCGCAACCATCTTTATCGCCGTCGTAAGTTAGTAATTGTTGAAATCCCTTTCCATCAAACACGTAAAAGGATTGAGTCATACCCGAACGTAGATGATAGTTATTTACCAACACCTCATCTATTCCGTCACCATTGGTATCTTTAAACTCAATATCATTGGGATTCCCGTGTAACAAGGCATCATACTTGGAACCATTTTTTCTAAGCAAAACTTTAGCCTCTGGATTAGTGTAGTATTTATCTTCATTAGTATAGGAAGTTTTATACGAAATCGTAGCCTCAATGATTGTATTTTTTCCGAAAGTTTTTTCTTCAATGGACAGTGTCGAAATATCAGGAAAACTATCTACATCAGAATACAATGCTGATTCAATCGAATTCATAAGTTCTTTAGAATTTATTCCTCTTTCCTTTAATTGAGCTTGAAAATTATCAAAGTATAAATCTGTAAAGTTTGCGTAAGTCTTCAAATTCTCAGCGGGAATATAGGCACTGTAATCTATATTCTCATCATCACATCCGAATTCAGAGCAACTTTTAGATATTCTTATTAACTTAAAGTACACCTTACTATCTTTTGTAACAAGTTTGTGATTAAAAAAGAAATAATCACCTTTTTCAGGGAAACTATAATCTTTATCTATCGAATTCAGTTTTCCTTTTTCGAATTCAAATACTTTCTTTGGCTCAGTTTTTAGATATGCCCATCCAGGTTGGTACAACTCGATAGAATCAGTGTTTTTCAAAACTTCTAATGATTCTGCCCGCATAACATAGGCAGTAAAAACAAAACCTGTTTGTCCCGAATCAGTTTTTACTTTTGCCCATGTCCCATCAAGATTGCCTATTTTCACTTTTGAATTAGAGTCTAGTATAAGTTCGATGATCTCCCGGGTTTTTAATTTACCTATTATTTTGCCTTGTTGACTGGGTGCATCCCTGAGTAGCAGTGACGTTGCGGTGACAAGACCATATCGGTTTTTTTCAACAGGCGAAAAGGAAAAGATAGATTTCCGAACGAGCTCCTCTTCTTGCGAAATATAACCAACTTCTTCATTGATATAGACCCTTAGCCAAACTAATTTTTGTTTTGGGTCATCGTCTGGAATATTTTTACCTATGATATCGTAAATTTGATTTGAATTAAGGTTGAACAAGACGATACTTTCTGTAGATGGCTTCTTATAAACTGAAACCTTTCCTTGGTAAGTATAACCTAAACCAATCGCTTGTTTTGAAACACAAGATGAAGATAGTATAATTGAAATTAGTAACAAAATTGGCAAACGCTTCAGAAGTAAATTATAATCCATTTTAACCCTCTACACAAAAATCTATTGTTGAAAATTAATTTGTCAATTTTAAATGATTTTCTATGCTGCAAATTTATAAAAATAACTATTGATGAGATTAAATCGTAACATTATTTCCTTCATTGGCATTATTGTATTTTCTGCCATCTATATAGAAAGCAGTGGCAAAGATGGGAGTTTTGATAAGTTGGATTATCTAGGATTTCGTAAGGGGCTAGAACCAATTTTATATTCCGAAAATGTTCTACCACTAAACAATAAAATTCTTTACCGATCATCTAAGGATTGTAAGGGCTGCCACAAACAAATTTATACAAATTGGTTTTCCTCCAGACATAGGCAATCGCATTCGAACAGATTGTACCAATTTAGCTTCAGTAAAGAACCGATGGATTGGTGTGAAAACTGCCATGCGCCTTTAAGAGATTCAATGAATGGACAGAAAATCCATCCCGAAGAAGGTATTTCGTGCATTACTTGTCATTTAAGAAACCAAGAAATCATTGTAACAAATCTTCCAGAGTTAAAAGAAACCTTGGTGCATACATACAAGGTTATCCAGGATTTTAATTCATCAAAGTTATGCGAATCATGTCATGATTTCAATTTTCCGACATGGGAATCCATTAAATCATCAAAACAGACAATCGAATATTCTAGAGTTTCGATGCAGGGGACAGCATCCGAATGGTTGACTTCGGGAATGAATCATGAGTCAGATTGTATCGATTGCCATCTTTTACCTGGAACAAAAAATAGTCATAAATTTCCAGGCGGTCATTCATTAAAAGAGCTCAAGGATTCCTTTACCATAACTGGTCGATATCTTTCTGGAAATACACTGCAAATCAATATCCAATCCTCTCGAATCGGTCACGCTTTTCCTACTGGAGATTTATTCCGTGCTTTAAATTTGAAAGTATATGGTTCCAATGGAAACCTCTTAAAACAATTTACGATGAGTAAAAAATACCGTTTAACAACAGAATTCGAAAGGAGAACGAATGATTCACCAAAAATACTAGTTGAAGATACCAGAATACCACCACCTGAACTGGGTAAAGATACAGCAAACAAGGAGTTTATTCTAAATATAGACAATTTTCCAGAAACGCTCGATGTTGAACTTTGGATTGATTATCTGCATGATGTAGATTTTGTTCTTTCTCCAATTCCTGATTCGCAAAGTAAGAAACTCATTTTAAAGGAGAAAATCCGAATTCAAAATCGAGATAAATTACAAGAATCTGACAAAGGTTAGTGGCATAAACAATAAAGGAGATGCCATCCTTTTCGGTGAATGAGACCTCCTTCGGAATTGCGAAGGTGCCCCCATTCACCGCCTGGAGGATGCAAAAAACAAATTAAAACACGAAAGTAGCTTTAGAATAAATAATAAACGAGAGTTTTATGGAGAAAACAATAACAGCTAAACGAAAAAGCCGTATCGAAACGGAACGTAAGATTTTTGAAGCATGCATCAGTGTATTTTGAAAATATGGCTATGACGACGCCTCATTGAAACAAATAGCTACAAAAGCAGGAGTGAATGAGGCATTGACCAAAGGATCGCGATTTCATTCGCATCGTGATCGCACGGGCTGGTATGGATTCAAAATTGCGGGCTGATATGAGTGCTCGTTGGCCAGACGGTGGAAATCCAGACCTTTTGCGTGGACTTAAAAAATTCCAAAACAAAGGCGAAATTTCGGCATCGGTTGACCTCGTTTCAATTTGTTTCATGCTTCAAATTGAAACATTAGGTCTTGGAGTTACCGTTAGTCTCCAACCAAAATTGAATCAAGGCTCTCCGGAAAAACATATGGGAGCATTTACAAATATGATTGCGCAAGGACTACAAAGTAAAAAAAATTAAAATTTATAAAATGGAAAAATACAAATGGCGGAACCAACATCAATATTCAAACGAACTCTAAAATCGGCACTGGGTTTTTTTCTAACGACAACTCAGATTACAAAAATTGAAAAAATTTCCGAACATTTTGTTCTCATAGAAATGACGGGAACAAAATTAAAAGAATCAAACTGGTTGCCTGGTGGAAAAATACAAGTTGATGTGGGAGACCTAACGTATCGCACTTACACTCCCATAGATGTAAACAAAAATGAAGGCAAACTCTCAATGATTTGTTACAAACGGAGTGATGGGAAAGCCTCAATTTGGATCAATGCCCTAAAAGTTGGTGACCCATGCGAGGTATTCGGCCCCCGCGAGTCTTTTGATTTTTCTGGTATTGAAGGAGATGCCGTCCTCTTTGGTGATGAGACCTCCTTTGGCATTGCGAAGGTTCTGCAAAACAAAGTGGGTAATCAATCTCATTTATTCTTTGAATTGACTTCGGCTGAAACAGGGAAAAATACTCTGGAACAATTGGGAATTTCATGGCAAAATATTACACAACGATCACCTAACGACGTCCACCTCCAAAAAATGGCGGAGAGTATTTTGGACTCCATTTCAAAATTTCCTGAGGCAAATATTTTTTTAACAGGACGGGCAAAATCTATCCAACAAATCAGAACCTATTTAAAAAATTCAAACGTTCCAACAAACAAATTTAAGGTGCGTGCCTATTGGGCAGAAGGTAAGATCGGTTTGGACTAAGGATTATTTTTATTTGACGATCGTCTAACGAAATTCAAATGATTATATGGAGGTTACAGATGGAATCCCATACGAAAACAGACACTCATCGCTTGGTAGAAAGCAAAGCAGTTGAGATGATCAATGGCTGTGCGTATAAATTTCGAAATTAGATTACCTAAATACATAGAATGGGACTAAATTTTGATACCGAAGATCTTTCCGTTTTTCTTAATTGGGTTGAGGTTTTCCAAATCCTATCTGGAATGAATGACAATGAGGAATTCGCCGGAAGATTTTTTTCCAGATTACTGGCTTCTTACGATTTAAATACAACCCATCATAAATTGGTTCAAAGACAACAGAATTTTTTACATCGAGGTCTCTACACAGGTTATGATGGATTTGTCCCCAGGACATGCACAGAGAAAATCCTCACTCCTCTTGCAAAAGATCTCATTGGCAAAGGCTGGAATCGAAAACTGAACCAAGTGAAATTGAAGTTTGGAGAATTGCGTTTTTACATTCCAGAAGAAAAAGATAATTTTGAAAAACGGATTCTAAATGCAATGTTAGAATGGAATGACAAAAAGACCTAAAAATCGTTTTGGATCGGATTTACCAAGTCAATTGTCTTCATTTTTATCTTATAAGAATCGGAACCGTATTCATAACGATTTCCAAATAAATTATCTAGTTTACCCGAGTTATCTCTGTTTGTATAAATGATGTCTTCAATTTCACGTTTGCGACTTTCTAGATTGGGGTCGATATCCTTTCTGTGAGTGATCATAACTTTTACAATTTTCTTTTCCAAAATTTCAACTTTATTAAAAACATATTCAGTTGCATTGTTTTTCTTTTTACGTTTCAGGAACCAACGAACGGAATCAGGGTATTTTGCGATAAGCTTTCGGTATTCAGCTTTATCCAAGGAAATAGGCTCGGGTTCCAATTGATGGACTTTTCTAATGTTTTTCACCCGTTTGATTTTTGAATACGTATCGATAATGTGCAAGTACGCTTCCCTATATTTTGATGATTGCAATTTTAAAGTCCAAACCAATCCATACGAGTGAAAAATCGGTTTTTTTAATTCAATCAATGGGAGAGACCTGATTTCATCTCGGATTTTATCGAGTTCTTTATCCAAACGGATCAATTCCTTTTCTTTCGCTTTTAAACTGACTTTTCGGTCTACTCTCATTCTCTAAAGTTTATATCGAACCTGAGACAAATTTCTAAATAGCCAAATGGAATTATTTTTCCTGCCTATTCTCCATTGATAAAACTGATGAACTTCAAATAGGGAAACTATGGATTGTTTTTGGAAAGTATGGTTTATGGGTTCTAAGAATGGAACTCCAAAGGTTGAGTGTTAGGGAAAGTGATTTGTGTTTAAATTAATTTTATTAGTAAATGAATAATATTTTATTTTAATTTCCTCAATGCCCTCACATCTTCCTCATCCTGGGCTCTGTTTGTATTTGATTTCATTCTGATTGAATCTTCCAGTCCTATCACTGGTAAAGTTCCAAAATCAGTAGCCACCCTTACAATTTCACAATTACGAATGTCTTCTGTGAGAACGATATCCAAACTTTCCCTAGCAACTCCATGAATTGCAACCGCATAACCACCAACAATCGCAAAAGGAATTCGCTCAGCGGAAAATGTATCTTGGATTTTTTTTATAAACCTAAGGAGTTAAATTGCTTCTTTTTGACACCTGATTTAGGTAATTTTCCTTAAACTGATTCCCAATCTTTTAAATATTGTTTTTGTTTTTCTAAAAAAAATGATTCTGGAAGAAGCAAACAATATTCTTCTAAGAACTCTAACCGATCGGTCACAGACAATCTTCGACTTTGCTCGATGTAGTCGTTTTCAAGTATTTGAATGGGTTGGATGGCTGGCACTTCTCTCAGTTTACAATATACGGAAGAATGTTTCAAACTGAATTTTTTACCCAATTCGGAAGCAATCAGCTCTGTTTGGCTCCTGCTCGACTGGGCTTCCTACCCAGACTCACGAGCTCCGCAAGTCCTCTTCCGCCAAATCAGAGTAAAGCAAAGAACGCTTTAATCTATATTCGCATGTTAAGCACATACAAATTATAATATGGTCAAGTCCTGGCGATTCGTATCACTTGGCTGATCCAGCGCTTCGCTTACACCTGTGACCCGCAAATTGGAACCATAAGGAGAAATTGCGCCTGCTCATCCTCAGAGGACGAACTTAAAAAAGAATAATTTTAAGCTTCCACAAACAAAAAAAGCCTCGAATCTTACGACCCAAGGCTTCTCTTCTATCTTTACTCATAACAATCTATATACGACAAAGGTTCCATCCTTTCTACTCTCCCCATCCACGATTTATTCTCATCAACCACTTCGAGGGAAAGCCCGCGGAGCACCAAGCGGCACTGCCGCGACTGCGAGCGCCCGACCGTTTGCGTGAGCTTCGAGCTCTAGCAAACGAGTCGTTCGGCACCGACCGCCAAA
>JARJFC010000379.1 GCA_029310945.1 Leptospira sp. 96542 | reverse complement strand
CGAGAAATGGCGGGCGCACACGGGAGGTGGATGCCATGCATGGCATCAACGATGGCAGCCGACAGATCGGCGAGATCGTCAATGTGATCGATGGCAGCGCGTTCCAGACCAATATCCGTGCCCTCAACGCCGCCGTGGAGGCCGCCCGCGCGGGCGAGCAGGGTCGGGGTTTCGCCGTCGTGGCTGCAGAGGTGCGTTCCCTGGCCGGGCGCAGCGCCGCGGCGGCCAGAGAGATCAAGCAATTGATCGCGGCGTCCGCGGGGCAGGTGCGTCAGGGCAACCACCTGGTGGAGGAGGCGGGGCGCGCAATGCAGGAGGTCGCGGCCCAGGTGCAGGCCGTGGCCCGTTCACTGTCCACGGGTGGTGAGGCAGCGGCCTGAGTTTGCGCTAACCTTGCGGCGGCGCAGGCGCGGCATCCCGCTCGCCGTGGGAAGCCATCCGAAGGAGACTCGACATGACAACAAACAGAATCCCGACAGACTGGAGCCTGGACACTCTGGCGCCGTCCTTGCTGCGGGGCATCCCGGAGGCCCTGGTGTTTTGCGATCTGGAGGGAACGATCCGCTTCTGGAACGCAGGAGCCGAGCAGGTGTTCGGCTGGAGCGCCGAGGAAGCTGTGGGGCAGAGCCTGGACCTCATCATTCCGGAACGCATGCGCAAGGCACATTGGGATGGTTTTGACCAAGCCATCGCGCGGGGCGGCGTCAAGCCCGGGCGCGCGGCGATGATGACGCGCGCCCTGCACAAGGCCAAGGAATCCATCTATGTGGAGATGAGCTTCTCGATGGTGAGCGACGGGGCCGGCGCAATGATCGGCTCACTGGACATCCCAGGTATGAATCCAGCGAAATTTGATATGGAAGAACTTCGGAAACATTCATTAAACCAAGAGTTACTCACGGGTTCGGGGCTTGGAGATGAGAATATGAACGAAGACGAAGAGGAAGG
>JARJFC010000378.1 GCA_029310945.1 Leptospira sp. 96542 | reverse complement strand
GCGGCCAGCATCCAGCCCCTGCTGGCCGAGCGCAGCGTGTTGCGTCTGAGCGGCGAGCGCGCCCTCAAGAAGCAGATGCCCTGGCAAGGCATCGCGGTCGCGGCATGCGAACAATGCGGACGCAACCGCCTGCCGCCAGTGCATGCCGTGCGGCCTTTGCAGGACTTCGCGGCTTGGCACTCCGCCGCGGTTCAACGGCGTTTCGTGCTGTCCCTGGACACGGACAGCGAGCCCCTGAACCGCGTTCTCAAGTCCGGGAAAGATGCAGGTCCGGTGCTGCTGCTGTCCGGACCCGAAGGGGGCCTGAGCGCGGCGGAGGAAAAGGCCGCACGTGCCGCGGGCTTCCGGCCGCTTGGCCTGGGCCCTCGCACGCTGCGGGCCGAAACCGCGCCATTGGCGGCCTTGGCCGCCCTGACACTTCCATCGATCAGCTGAAGCGCTCGTTCAACCATTGTGTCAGCTGGCGATAAACCGGCTCGCGGTGCAGTTCGTTGAAGATCTCGTGGTAGTGCTGGGCATACCAATGCACCTCCACCAACTTCTGCTCGACCTGCACGACGGCGGCCCGCGCGAATGCCGCGCTGCCACGCGGGTCGACCAGCCTGTCCTGCCCCGCGTACAGCAGCAGGGTGGGCGTGTGCCAACGCCGCGCCGCCTTGATGACCCGGGGGCCGGCGTCCGCGATGTAACGCCCCAATCGGGCGGAGATTCGATCATGGACCAAGGTGTCGCGCTGGTAGGCCTTGATCACCTCCGGATCGTGGGACAGCCCATTGACGTCCAGTCCGTTGCCCACGCGCAGATGAGGCGCGAAAGTGGGCAGGATGGCCAGCAGCAAGCGTCGGCCGAACGTCAGGCCCGCGTCCAGCGCGGGCGAGGACAGCACCAGGCCGTCGGTGCGCACCCGGTTCAGGGCCACCGCGTGGGCCGCCACCAAGCCGCCCATGCT
>JARJFC010000377.1 GCA_029310945.1 Leptospira sp. 96542 | reverse complement strand
GTCGTTGACGCGCTTGAAGTGGTCCAGGTCCAGCATCAGCACGGACAGGGGGCGTGCCTGGCGGGCGTTGAGGGTGCCGATCTGCCAGCGGTTGGAGAGGGTGCTGTCCAGCAGTCGGCGGTTGGCCAGACCGGTCAGGGCATCGGTTTCGGCGTCGCGTCGCGCCACGCGCAGGAGATCGGTCAGCCGCTCGTTCAGCGCGGTGTTCTCGATCTGCAGGCGCATGGTTTCGAGGGCGGTGCGGGCGATGCGGCGCATGTACCAGGCCAGCAGCACAAGGAACAGCGTCAGGCCCACCAGGGTGCGCAGGTGTTCGGGGTTGGGGTAGCGCCACAGGATATTGCCCAGCAGCACCGCGTACAGGCCCGCGAGGTAGGCGAAATGGGCGCGGATGTAGGGCGCGTAGATCGGTGCGGTCACCGCGGCGTCGCCGCAGAGGATGACGATCAGCCAGAGCAGCAGCGAATTGGCGGCCGAGTCCGGCAGCAGCAGGGGCACCATGGCGGCCCAGGCCATGCCGTCCAGCGCCGCGGCGCCATACAGCATCCAGCCATGGGGCCGTCGCCGTGGCACCGGCAGACGCAGCAGGCGCGTGAGCAGCAGCAGCGCGATGGTCCAGGTCAGCGCGAAGCCGCCCAGCCACCAGGCCAGGCGTTCGGAGGGCACGCGGTCCCAGCAGACCCAGGCCACCAGCAGCCAACCCAGGGGCGTGGTGACGAAGGCGCCGCGCAAATCCTGCGCACAGCGTCTGAAGCCCAGTTCCAGTGCCTCGTCAAGCGAGTTGTGCGTGGCTGGCGGTGTGGGCATGACCATGGGCCGGATGCTACCATTGGTCAAACTGTCTCCTAAGTTGATCATGGCGATGGGAGGAGCTTGGGTTAGAAGGATGGCTGAAAATAACATAGCCATATCATCGTTGGTTTCTTTTGGTTTACACCCAAAAAGGATTGAAT
>JARJFC010000376.1 GCA_029310945.1 Leptospira sp. 96542 | reverse complement strand
GCCGCGGCCAGCAATTCACCCGGGCGGGCTTCCTTGCGCCGCGCGCGTTTGGCGGGCGTGGTTGCATCGTCGCCGTCCTTGAGGCGCGAGGTCAGCGCCGAGACGAGGGTGGCCGCGACGGGGCATGCTTTTCGGGTCATCGCGGGATTTTAATGACTAATTGGTCATTAAACAAGCCGATCGGGTTCCAGCGTCGTGCATCCCGGCGCGCGCTGGCGTGCTCTGAGGGTGTGGCAGCGCCGCACTTCAGCGTACCGCGGACTTGGAAAACACATTCAGTACCAGGACTCCCGCCAGGATGAGCCCAATGCCGATCAGTGCCGGCAGGTCGAGCTTCTGTTTGAACACGACCCAGCCGATCAAGGAGATCAGCACGATGCCCACACCGCACCAGACAGCGTAAGTGATACCCACGGGGAGATGGCGCAGCACCTGAGCCAGGAAGTAGAAGGAGCAGCCGTAGCCGACGACGGTGACCACCGCCGGCCAGAGCTTGCGAAAGCCGTCGCTGGTGTTGAGGGCGGACGTGGCCACCACCTCGGACAGGATGGCGATGGACAGCAGGAGCCAGGGGTTCAGGTGCATCGTGTAAGCCTTTTTGCGTCGGCGCGGGCGAGGGGGCCTGCATCATGGCAGACTAAGCGGAATTGCGTCGTGGGCTACGAGCCTGTCAAGCGCATGCAGAAACTGTGAAACCCCTGGCGGAACCCCACTTAGAGATGGACACGACTCACAACCCGGACACGACGGCCCCGGCGACAGAAATCATCGCGCTCGGTGGAGGCTGCTTTTGGTGCACCGAGGCGATCTTCAGCCGCGTGCGCGGCGTGGTCGATGTGGAGAACGGCTACAGCAACGGCCATGTGAAGAAGCCCAGCTACGAAGATGTCTGCACCGGCGACACCGGCCACGCCGAGGTCGTGCGACTGGTCTACGACCCGGCGCGGATCAGCCTGCAGCAG
>JARJFC010000375.1 GCA_029310945.1 Leptospira sp. 96542 | reverse complement strand
AAACTTTGCAAAAAAAGAATATCGAGTGGAACATTATGTAAACCGAATTAGGACAGTCATTGGTGCTGACTGAGTTCGTTTATATTTTTGCACCCCGCGCCTCAAGATGCCGGAAGGGGTACCAGGAACAGCCCCAGACAAAGGCGTTGAACACCAGGGCCCAGGCGGGCAGCGGTGCGACGGACCCCACTATTCGCCGCGGCGGGCTGCGCCCCGGCGTTGCCACCAGTGGAAGGCGAGCCAGAGTGCCAGCAAACCCAGCAGCGCGAAGATGGCGTGCTGGAACTGGTGCAGCACCTTGAACATCCAGTCCCAGTTCTGGGCGCCGTAATAGCCCAGGTAAACCCAGATCGGCACGCTGATGACGGCGGCGAAACCGTCCATCAGCAGCCAGGTCGCGAAGCTCACGCGGTGGCTCATGCCGGCGGAGAAGAACACGGGCGTGCGCAAGCCGGGCAGGAAGCGGGCGATGAACATGACCCACTTGCCATACTTGTGGAAGGCATCCTGGGCCTTGGCGAAGCGCTCCGGCGTGAGGATGCGCCGGAATCCCGGCAACTGCTGGATGCGCTGGCCGTAGATGCGGCCCAGGATGAACATCATGCCGTCACCGATCAGCACGCCGGCCATGCCCACGGCGAACATGGTGTGCACATTGGCGTGGCCCAGGCCCGCGATGACGCCGCCCGTCACCAGGGTCACGTCTTCCGGAATGGGTACCCCAAAGCCGCAGATCAGCAGCATCACGAACACGGCCAGGTAACCGTATTCGGTGAAGATGGGCATGAGGAACTCGAAGACTTCCATGGAGGGCAGACGTAAGGGCGGCCCGGAAATCCGGGCCGCGCACCAGTGTAAAGCATTTGTTTTCCGGCTCAGGCCAGGGACTATTGCTGGCAAACTCGCGTCCATGCCCCGTCCCATACACGCCCTGATCCATGTGGAGGCCCTGCGCCACAACCTGG
>JARJFC010000374.1 GCA_029310945.1 Leptospira sp. 96542 | reverse complement strand
CTCCACCAAGCAGCCTTTCAAGGCCGAAGTCATCCCGGGGCTGGAGCCGACGCAACGGTTCGAACAACGCAAGCCTCGTTTTGACGATCGCCGTGGTGGCGATGCACGACGCGGTGAGTTCCGTGGCAATGGTGGCGGGTTCCGCAATGGTCCGGGCACAGGAGCGGGGGGTGGTGGTGGCAACGGCGGTGGCTGGGCACGCGATGGCCAGGGTGGCGACAGGAGCGAGGGGGGCGGTCGTGGCGACTATGGCTCGGCGCGCGGTTTTGGTGACCGTCGCGAACGCGGCACCGATGTCAAAGGTCGCAGTTTCGCAGGCAAGCCCGGATTTGGTGGCAATTCGCCGCGCGGCGCAGCCCATCCACCCAAGCACCATGCAGGCCGTGGTGACATGGGGGGTGGCAAGCCACGTGCGCCGCGATCGGTGCGTTGATCCAATTGCGACGGCGACGCCCTCCGGCTATTCCCGATGGGAGCTGGCAACAAAAAAGCCCCGAGAGGGGCTTTTTTGCTTCATGGTCACGACTTCATTGCAACTGGAGGGAGTCGCAGGAAACCACCCATTTGAACCACTTGCACTGGAAGGAACTCGTGTCGTTCTGTACCACCAGGCGTCGGCCTTGGGGGGGCGTCAACCAGGCACGGGCATTGGTCGGTGGGAGTCCGTAGGTGAGGCTGACGCCACCCCCCGATGCATGGCCGGCGGTTTGCGACAGCGCGGTGTACGGCAGGCGAATTTGAGATCCATCGTTGCAACGCAGATCCAGCACGCCACCGGTGCTGTTGGTGTAATTCATTGTGCCCATGCAATCGAGGGCGGGGTCGGTTTCGTTGCTCAGTTCAATCGTCGCACTGCGGTCGGTGTACAGCACCGCCTTGCCAGTCAACAGCCGGTCGCCAATCACTGCCAGGGCGAGTGAGGGGGTCGCCACGGCGCGCATGGCCTTGCTGTGCATCCAGGCGCAA
>JARJFC010000373.1 GCA_029310945.1 Leptospira sp. 96542 | reverse complement strand
CTTTAAACGCGGGGGGGAATTTGGGAGTGACAGATGTGG
This sequence comes from Leptospira sp. 96542, assembly GCA_029310945.1. GTDB lineage: Bacteria > Spirochaetota > Leptospiria > Leptospirales > Leptospiraceae > Leptospira_A. The sequence continues at coordinate 929 of JARJFC010000373.1, read as the reverse complement.
CGACATTGAATGCCATCAGGCGTTGGGCGCTGCGAGAACAGATGTCCGATCAACCCCGCTGCGAAAAACATCGTGACTATCGTTGTCGAAGGAGATGCAGCACTTGCTGCAAATAGTCCTCGATAGTCGATAGGCGCCGGTCTAGGGACGAGATTTCTCGTTTTTGCTCTTCAAGTTGAGCGCCTGTATTAAAAAAATCGAGAACCCCAACCGGAGACCCACAGCTTGAGCACTGTACAAAATTGAATTTGTAGCGTGAGCCGACCGGCTCTTTCATTTCGATTTTAAAAGAGTGACCGCCGCATTTGGCGCAAGTTGATGACATTGAATCCTCCTTTGTGGTTCAGTTTCTCAGAACGGCTCAAGCATTAGATACGCTTGAATTGTTGTCAAGACGACGTCCCCCCTGAACTGAGTAGCAGTTGAGCTTGGAGTCCAATCCAATCGACGTTTGCCAGTCGAAAACTCCGCTGCCGCCCCGCAGGTTCGTAGTGGGAGGGTATTGGGGCCCGACCTAGACTCGAGCCTGACGTTCAAATTCATTTTGCAATGTGATAAATGAGTGGATTGCGAAGTGGAAAATCGCAAAAACCTAGGTTTTATGCAGCCTGCGGGGCGGCTCGTGCATGCACAGAAACACAATCCGTCTGGTTCGTAGTGGCGTGTGGACGGGGAGCCAAGTAAGCCGCATGGCTGCTAGAAAGCCCGCTACAGAATCTGTAGCGGGCTTTTCCATTTGTGCTTTGCACAGAAGTTCGCCGAGTGGTTGGGGAAGACGTGCTCGTGCCAAGCACGAAGCTGCGGTCCTTGAGAGAATCGCCGCTTTGCACACCATCTCTTTTCCCATGAGCAGTCTTACTCCCCAGTCCTCCCAGAACACCACGCGGCAGCATTTCGCCAGTGACAACTATGCTGGCGTCTGTCCGGAG
>JARJFC010000372.1 GCA_029310945.1 Leptospira sp. 96542 | reverse complement strand
GTCTGAAGCGCTGTCTCTGGGTGTGAACTACCAGATCGCAACGGTGAAAGACAATGCCGCCGTGGTTGCTGCTTCCAGCAACAAGGAAATCAAGTACGACCAGATCGCTGTGGGCGTGAACTACAACGGCCGCGGTTGCCAGCACCACGAGCGGCAGCAGGGCCCATTCGCGCAAATGGGGCGGCACCATCAGGTAGAAGGGATTGCTGACCGCGCTGGGGTCTTCCAGCAGCAAGGCGCCCTGGCCGAAGTAGTTGAGCAGCAGCGCGGGCATGACCACCGAGAACCAGGCCAGGCGGATGGGTTTCTTGCCGAAGTGCCCCATGTCGGCGTACAGCGCCTCGGCCCCGGTGACGGTCAGCACCAAGGCGCCCAGCAGCAGGAAGGCCGTGCCCGGATGGCCCAGGATGAAGTCCAGCGCGTAATGGGGGCTGACGGCGTACAAGATGGTGGGATGGCGCGCGATCTGCGTGATGCCCAGCACGGCCAGCACGAAGAACCAGGTCAGCGTGATGGGGCCGAAGAAGCGCCCGATGCCGCTGGTACCAAACTTCTGCACGAAGAACAGCGCGAACAGGATGACCAGCGCCGCCGGGATGATGAAGGGATGCACCCGCGGGGTGATCAGCTCCAGGCCTTCGATCGCCGAGAGCACCGAGATGGCCGGCGTGATGACCCCGTCGCCGTAGAAGATGGCCGTGCCGAAGATGCCCACCAGCAGCAGCACGCGACGCAGCGGCGGGCGGTCTTTCACCGCCTGCGAGGCCAGGGTCAGCATGGCGATCAGGCCGCCCTCGCCGTTGTAGTCAGCGCGCAGGATCAGGGTGACGTACTTGAGCGACACGATGACCGTGACGCTCCAGAACACCATGGACAGGATGCCGTAGACGTTGTCAGGTGTGAAGGCGATCAGCCCCGAGCTGAACACGACCTTGAGCGCGTACAGCACGCTGGTGCCGATGTCGCCATAG
>JARJFC010000371.1 GCA_029310945.1 Leptospira sp. 96542 | reverse complement strand
GCGAGGCGCGCGCGGTCTGGAACGACACGGGGCGGCGCGTGTTCGTCAAGGGCGGGCACGGGAACAAGGCCGCAGGAGGCGGTGCGTACCCATGCGCCGCGGGGCGCCCACCTGCTGGCCGAGCGCTTGGGGGTGCGTGACCCGCTGTGGGTGGAAATCGTGCGCCGCCACCATGACGCGGACGACACGCCCCTGCCCCTGCAAGCACTCCCGCCGCTGCGCCGACTGGTTCGGATACTGCATGCGGTGGACCGCTACGCGGCCATGATCTCGCCACGCAAGTCACGGGCAGGCCGCAGCACCACCGAGTCCGTGCGGGCCATCATGAACGGTGCGCATGCCTCGGCGGACGAGGTCGGCCACGCCCTGGTGCGGGCCGTGGGCCTGTGCCCGCCGGGCACCTATGTGCAACTGGAAAACAACGCACTGGCCCTGGTGGTGCGGCGCAGCGAGCGGGCCAACCTGCCCCACGTGGCGGTGCTGACCGGACCGGACGGCCACGCCCTGCCCCAACCGCGCCTGCACCACACGCTGCAAGGCAGCCCGGCCTTGATGGCCGGGCTGGCCACCGCCTTGGTCAGGCTGCGGCCCAACCACCATCAGATCCTGCAATTGGGGGCTCAGGCGCCCCTGCGCTGAGCGCGGCTGCTTCGCCCTGCAGGGACGGGCCGACCCACGAGTACAGCGACTGCCCCCGGCACCCTCTGAGCGGGGCCGACGCGGCCTGTCCTTTATTTCTTCTTCTGGCCGAGCTTGCTTTCCTGCCCGCGGGCGAGCCGCCCGATGTTCTCCGCATGGCGGTAGATCAGCAGCAGCGACATCACGCAGACCGCGAACAGCACCGACGGGTTCATGAGCCAGAGCTCGCCATCCCCCAGCATGTAATAAAGCGGCGCCGCCACCGAGGCGATCAGGGCCGACAGAGAGGAATAGCGCGACACCACGGCCACCAGCCAGTTCCAGGGCCAGCGAA
>JARJFC010000370.1 GCA_029310945.1 Leptospira sp. 96542 | reverse complement strand
ATCGTTTGAAGATCATCAATGACAAATATGGACATAAACAAGGGGATATGGCCATCCAAGCATTTTCACGAACCTTGAGATCACGCACCCGCTCCACAGACATTGCGGCACGGATTGGTGGGGATCGGCGATGACCAAGGCCGCGTCGGGCAGCGCGGCCGAACCTGGCCCACAGGCTTCGGGCGCCAGGGTCAGATCGGTCCAGACGCCGTCGGCGCTGGGCAGTTCCTGGAAGTTCATGCATGCTTCCCTTCGATGGAAACGGCCAGCAGGGCGACCGGGCCGTCCTGCACTTCGGGCCGCAGGTACGCGGGCCCCCCGCCATCCTGCCACCACAGGCCCTGCTGGGCGGCGAGCGTCCACGCGCCGTCCTGGTCGGCACCCGGGTCAGCGCCAAGGTCGGCATCCCGCTCGGCACGGAAGTCGGCGCGCGGCCCTGTGGCATCGCTCAAGGCACTCGAAGTGCTCCTCAGCTGCCAGTGTCCCGCCAACACCATCACCAGCCCGGCCCCCGTGACCGGCAACGATCCGGCTTCACGGTGCACCACCACACGCGCACGGCAACGGCCGCGTCGGGTCATGACGTTGAAGTCATGGCAGTCGCCCGCGATCAGATCGCCTTGCACCGGCGCTTCGCCGGAGAAGGAGAACGGCTCCCAAGGTCGGTCCAGCCAGTGGTCCACGGTGCCGTCACGGCTGTGCAGGCGCACGCCCGCGCCTTCGAGCAGGGTGATCACGCGGTCCACCTGTTCAAAGCGCGAGAACGGCCCATCGCTGGCGATGTGGGCTCCTGACGATCGTGGATGACGCAACCCACGAGGCCGTGGCCATCGTGTCAGAGAGGGCGATGCTGCAGATCGTAGTGGATCGGACCATCCCGCCGTGCGCATCCCGTTTTCCAGCACCCGCCGCCATCAAGTCCGGCGCGCCCGCACCGCGGGCGGTTGTCTCCCTGGCCCACGGGCCGCGCGTGGG
>JARJFC010000036.1 GCA_029310945.1 Leptospira sp. 96542 | reverse complement strand
AATAGGAATGTTGTATGCACAGGCAGACACCGGTGCACCAGGTACGGCCACAAACAGTGCAAATGATGAGGATAGTCCTCTCAGAAAAATCGTCCTTGATGATTTTGAAGAGGCAGAAGATTGGAGAGTCAAATCAACCACTCCGCTCGGTGAAACAAGAACTTTAAAACTTGTTCAACGCGGATTGATGAAAGATGTCTTCGACGAAAAAACCGTACCGGAAGATGGCGGAGACAAAATCGAAAAAAACCACATATTGGGTGTAAAAACTCATTTTGTTGCCAAAGGTTTGGATCGAGTGGAACTATACCCTCCACATGAGTTCATCATCAAAGGTAAAGTTCGCCAAATTTCGGTTTGGGTTCTAGGTAGAAAATACCGTCACACTTTATTTGCAAAATTTAGAGATTATAAAGACACAACGCATAATATCCGATTGGGTCGATTGGACTTTTTTGGCTGGAGAAAATTGACTGCCACAGTCCCAGGGTTTATCCCACAGAGTTCACGGTTTGCGCTACTCGACAAAAACCTACACTTTGTATCCTTGTTTGTGCTTTCAGACGTACATGAAGTGGCTGGTGATTTTTACTTTTACGTAGACGATCTCCAAGTACGAACCGACAGATCTGAAGCCAAATACCCTGGCTCCGAAATTAAGGACAATTGGTAATCGGGAGATAATAGAATGGAAAATAAAAAAACTATACTCGGTCTAGTTGCTCTTTCTGTCGTCCTTCTCGTTGGTGGAGCAGAAGCCCAATACAAGGTTTCGAATGGAGTGGCAACTCCCATCGGTAACGACATTGCTGCTTTCGAATTGAAAGCGATCACCATTGAATCTTGGGATAACCCTCCCGCTTCCGTACCTTACGGTTGGGAAGTGTTCACGGACAAAGACGGTGTGAACAAAGATGGTTCGGGGGATATGAAGTATGATGAGAACAACAAATACGCACCATCTCTCAATGATCCAAGCAAATCTCCTCTCGTAATGCGTGAAGTGAAACTTGTCCCTGGAAAACCAGGTGACGTGAAAAACGTAGATGCTGGGAATGCAAAGGTTTTGGCGGTAAAATTCCAATTCACTTTCCCTGGATACAACGTGGTCACTGTGAGACCGCCACGGGTTCCTGAATATGAAGTCAGTCGTGCAAGACCATACATTGGCGATGACAACCAGAAAAAATTCGAAAAAATCTACGGGATTGAAACGCCAGGAAACGTGAAAGCAATTTCCGTCTGGGTTCTTGGTCGTGGAAACGAATACGATTTAGAAGGTTGGATCGAAGATTATAACGGAAATAGCCATATCTTCCAAATGGGATCTCTCGACTTTGTAGGTTGGAGACCGATGCATATGGTGATCCCTCCTGGAATCCCACAAGAGGCGAACGCATTCCCTGCGACAAGAAACCTCATCTTCAAACAATTCAAAATTCGTTCCAGACCAAACACTGGACCGGAAGCGGTGTACCTCTTCTTTGATGAACTCCGAGTGCTTGCCGATACATTCGAAGTACATTTTGATGGTGCCAACCTTGATTTTGATGAAGAGGATTGTAAAACCAAAGTTCGAATGGAACAAATGTTGCAAAAATCGGGAGCCATTTCCACTGGTGCCAAAGTCCGCGATTGCGGTGGTGGTAACACAGGAACTCCTGGCAGATAAAAACCGCATACTCACTCGCACAGGTTCCCTTTTGGGCAGAAAAACCCAGCGTTTTCGCTGGGTTTTTTGTACTTTACAGAAACAAAACACCTGAAAATACTTACCACTAGGACTGTTCGTTTCGCGGATTCATCGCTAAATTTACCGTAACAACTTTATAGGAACATTCACAACCCTTACTTGGAAGAACGAAGAGGGAGATTCTACTCATGCCTGAGACCATTACTGAAGACAAATCAAACAAAATAGCTGAAAACGACAAACTCACACCTTTATTCAATGAGGAAATTTATGTTCGTGCCGATGCGGGGACTGTACCCGTATCAAAATTCAAAATTTATGACGACATCATAGACGCATACAAAGCCGAAAATCGTCTGGCGGAAGCAAAACAAAAGATCGAAGAACATTTTAAAGAACACCCCGAATCCATCTCTGCAAAATACATGCTTATGATTTTGTCATTTATGGAAGATGCGATGGGGGACGCCAATTTAGTGAAAAACATTTTGGATTCTTTCAAAGCTCATTCCAAATGGACGATCATCGAATACATCACAGACTCCATCCTTCGGTTTGGAGACCACAGGCTTGCTCTGCGTGTGAAGGCGGAAGCCCTAGACAAACTCAAAAAAAATAAAGAACTCAAAGTGGTTCTGGAAAAACTTGCGAAACAAGACCGCAAGAATCCTGAAATTGCAAAAAAATACGCCCTCACCATCATGGATGAGGACAAACCCAAAGCGATTTCTTACCTCAAACAAGCAGCAGAGATCTTTGCAAAAAACAAAGAGTATGCGCAGATGGAAGAGATTTGGCCTATCCTTGTACAAAATAACTTCGAAGACATTACCTTTTTTGATAAGATCGAAAGGATTCTCCTCGGCCAAAGAGAAAAAACACGGCTCGTTGGTTTGCTTTACCCACTTGTTGAACCATTCAAATCAATGGAAGAGTGGGATCGGGTCATTTACTTCTTAAAGAAAATTTTAGAACATGAACCTGCTTCGCAAAAAGCACGGAACGAGTTGATTCGTTCCTATAAACAAAAATACATAAACCACTCACTTTTGGAAGACTTCCTTAAAATGAGTGAGCTGGGTAACAACCGTAAACCGGTTAAACTTTGTATCACAAATTTCGAAAGAAACATTGTGTTTGATACTGGCAATTATGTGATGCACCGCAATTGGGGTGTTGGTAAAATCACATCCATTTCCCAGACTGGCGATAGTATATTTGTGGACTTTGAAGAGAAAAAAGGCCATAAACTTTCGATCCAAATGGCCATTACCTCACTCAAACCTTTGAAAAAAGACCATATTTGGGTTCAACACTACGAAGACAAAGACGCAGTTGTGAACATGTTCAGCGAGAACCTGCCCGAGTTTTTGAAACAGCTCTTAAAATCATATGACAACCGTATGGTGACAGGTGATATGAAGAACGAACTCATTGGTGTGTTTTTGAAAGCTGATGAGTGGTCAAAGTGGTGGGCGAAAGTTAAATCGGTTCTTAAAAAAGAAGCCAATATTGGTATGAACCCTAAGAAGAAAGATGAAGTGGTTTATCATGAAAAACCGATCACTCATTCGGAAACATTGACACAAAAGTTCCAAGCGACTACGGATGCGAACAAAAAGCTAGAAATTGCAATGGAAGCAGTTCGGGATGCAGATGAGGCGACCGAAGCTGGTGAATTTTTTATCACCCATTATAACGAAGAAGAAGCAGCAAAGGATCCTGTCAGAAAGTTGTCTGCTTATTTATTTTTGGAAGAAGCGGGAAAAGCTTGGCCAACGGAAGAATTCCAACATAAAATCAGAGAACAAGAATTAACTTCCATCATCCAATCCCTTTCGAAAGAAGACGCTTTAAAAATTTCCAAAGCATTGGAAAATACCGATATCAAAAAAGGTTTTAAAGATTTAATCCGCGAACACCACCCTGAGGCCATCAATATCCTCATTGGACTTTTGTTTGAAGTTCCTGTCAAAGTGAACAGATCGGTTTTCCAAAATTTGGTTTCTGACGAAAAATTTGCAGAACTCAATTTGTTTGTCGAAACGGTTTGTAACAAATCCAAAGAAAACCCAGAAGTTTTCCTATGGGTGGCAAAATCCATCCTTTCTCATACTTGGAAGTTTGACTGGTTGAAAGTGAGCGAAGAAGACCTTATTTTGAGAGTTTTCCGTATTCTAAAACCTTTGGCAAAAATTGAAGACAAAGGAACCAAACTCAAAAACCAAGCCATGGACATTCTGTTCGGTAAAGATAATAGTTTGCTCCGTGACATCCTCACCAATGCAGATGACGAATATGTTCGTAAACTCTTTGCTCTTTTCAAAGAAGTTCCCTATATCACTGATTTAGAAAAAGACCAATTGTATTCACTCATCAATGAATTGAATCCTACTGTTGTTTGGGACGAATACGACTCGGAGGAAGATGCAGAGGATGATCCTTTAGCAAATCTTCCAAACGATGTTGTACTTGTCACCAGACGGGCGTTCAACGCTAAAAAGTTAGAGTTTGAACACCTTGTCAATGTGGAAATGGCTGAAAACTCGCGAGATATTGGAGAAGCCCAAGAAAAGGGTGACTTACGTGAGAACGCAGAATACAAAGCAGCGATGGAAAAACAAGTTCAGTTGCAAGCGGCCATCAAACGATTGGAGGCAGAACTCAAAAGTGCTCGTATCCTCGACTTGAGTGATGTCAAAACGGAAAAAGTAGGCATTGGAACCACTGTTCGTTTGAAAAACAAACAGTCAGGTGAATTGGTAACGTATTCAATCCTCGGTGCTTGGGATGCTGACACAGAAAAGAATATCATTTCTTACCAATCACCACTTGCTAAGTCACTCTTAGGAAAGAACACAGGAAGCGAAGCGACACTCGTGTTTGGTGATACCGAAACCATTTATGAGGTTTTGGACATATCGCGTTATTCGATGACAGGGCAAGAAGCCTGATTCTCTGACAGCCATCCATTTGTGGAAACTAAGTCCACAAATGGTTCTGATTTATTTCCTGCAAAGTCATAGACCCTAACTTCCAAAAGAAGGTAGGGTCTTTCTTTTGCTAAGCTCTTGGGAATTTGGATGCGGATGGCCTTTCTATCCGGGTCATACTCATACGGATAATTTTGTCCGTCGAGTGTGGTTTCCACATTCGTCCTAAAGCCGCTGCCAATATCCCCCAATCCATAATATCGATCTTCCAAACATTGGTTTCTGATTTCAGGAAGTTCAATGTAACGAGCAAGGGAAGTCATAGGAAAGATTGTGGGTGGTGTTTCATCGAGCAAAATAAAAATGTAACCAAGCCTAGTCAGTTTAAAACTAAAGCCAGTTTGTTTTTTCTTATGCAAAATCGATTGGAATTTACCAATTGAGGCGTCGTAAAAATATAAAAATTCTTTTTGGGTGATCGGGAAATTGGTTCTAAACTCACCCAATCCTTCTCCCTTCCAACTCAAATTTTTTGAAGAAATTTGATAAACCTTTCCCTTTAGGGGTAAATTTTTTGGTGCCGTAAAAGGGAGATTGGAATCTTTCATTTCTTCAATGTACAAACTCCCATCTCCTGATATTTCTGCCTTGGACAAATCGAGCGTAAGGTTTTTATCTTGGGAAGTATACACCCGACCACGTGAAATGGACGTTTTGGGTTCATGGTTTTGGTTTGTATTGTTTTTTCCTCTAACTAGTGTAAACTGGACTTGTGAAACATTGGCAGATGCATCTCTCAGATTGGCTTGGATTTTTACGGATTCGCCAGGCTTTAGGGAATTTGTATCAATGGAAAAACCTTCTTCCTTAAAATTTTTAGTTTGTTCATACAAATGATAAAAATAAACAGGAGGTGCAAATGTAGATCTGTTGATGTCGTAGTATTGGTGTTTTTGGGTTCTGTCTTCATACCCAATGAAATCAAAATTTCTGGAAAAAACAGTTTTGCCATTTTGAATGAGATCCATCCCATACACATTGTTTTTATTTCGGGAGCGAATGAGGTCGTACCCACTGATCCGAAATCGGAGTTTTCCTTCGAGCGAGATAGTTTCGAGTTTGTCTCCGTTTTCATAAAAGAGATCGTATTTTCCAACGCCTGTTTCTTTTGCAGTGAGAAGTATGGGTCGGGTGAGTGTTTCTCCATCGATTAAAAAAGAAAGGATCGTGGGTGGGACTAGGTCTTTCTGGTGGATGTCGGAAAAATAAAGTGGGTTTACGATTCCTTTATCGGTTCGGAATTCGAGGTGGAGGTGTGATATCCCAGATCCTGTTTCTCCCGTTTTTCCTAGGGGCATTCCTTTTTTGGCAGAGAATAATGAGGCAGGCAATTTTAAATGGAATCCTTCGGGTTCACCCATAAGTAGGAGTGCCCTTCGTAAAAGTTCCAAATCATTCAAAATTCCGCCAAAGCTATGTAAGTGGGCGTATTTGGATTTGATTTTATATTTTGGATTGTAGAGGTTTAGCGAAAGTCCATAACCTAATTTGGAGTAACTGATTTCTTCCACATAACCGTCAAATGTAGCCAGGATATTATGGCCATTCAAGCCATAGGATTTAAAATCGGAACCTAGGTGTAAGTTGTGGTTTCTGATTTCGGCAAAAGTGCCTGAAACAGGGGAAATATAAGGCAATGGAAATCCAACTTCCGAACTTGGAATTTCTGTGAATTTTGGATCTCCAAACAAATGGAGAGGGCTTAAAATGGCCAATAGAAAAATACAGTTTCTTTTTCCCATGAGAGAGGTGTACCTAGTTCTCGCCAGAATGTCATTTTATTTCCTAAAACTTTCTCTGTTTTCTCATTTGTTCGATTCCCTTGACAGGAGAATGTTGGGGCTTAGGATGACAGGGACGATTTCTCGATATGAAACAAATATTCATCTTCTGTTTCCTACTCATCCAGGCTAATTGTGCTTTTTTTGGCCGGGAGCCAGGGAGGCCACCAAAAATTGATGGAGTGCCCGTTCCTGATGCCCAAAGGATGTTGTACATCCAGAATGTGCGGAACAATTCCTACGCCCCTGGAATCCACACCCGTTTGACGCAGATGGTCATAGAAGAAATCGATCGCAGAGGACGATTTGTCACCACACGAGAAAAGTCTTTGGCAAAATATAGGTTGTATTCAGAAATTGTTCACTACCAGCAGGTAGGCGATTTGATGGATCTTGCCGACCAACATTTGACATCCGAACTCTTTGTGGTCACAAGGATTGAACTTGTTGAATCGGAAACGGGCAAAAAACTCCAAATGGAACGAAACGAAATTCCAGGTAGAGCATACTATTCCACCCAGCTTGGTTACCGGGAGTCAGAAGTGGAAGCCCAAAACCGTTTACTCCGGATCATGGCCTTACGCATCGCAGAAGAGGCCGAAAGGTCTTGGTACTTTTCCTTAACAGGAACTGTCAATTAAGTCTAAACCAGAGGAGATCGACCTTGGAACATTCGATGAACGAAGACACTAAAAAAGAAATGTCCGCCTTTGAGGACTATCTAAAAGAAAAGGGATTAAAAATCACAAACCAACGATTGCTTGTGGCGCAGAAAATTTTTTCATCCCACAATCACTTCACTGCGGAAGGTCTTTTGGATGAACTCAAAGACAATAAGGATCGAATCTCCAAAGCAACCATCTATCGTATCCTCGCCATTATGGTGGAGGCAGGACTCCTCGAAGAACATGATTTTGGGAAGGATTATAAATATTACGAACATATCATCGGGCATGAACACCATGATCATATCATTTGTATGCAATGTGGGCGGATTGTTGAATTCATTGATGAACGGATCGAAGAACTCCAAAACAAAGCTGCGAATGAAAATGGATTTACCATCACAGGGCATAGTTTGAATATTTTCGGAAATTGTGTGAATTTTGCGAATTGCGAATATAATAATAAAAAAGAGTGAGTTCTATTTTTAAAGAAAAGGAAAGAGACCACTCTAGTTTTGCAAGGACGGGCGAGCTCCTCCTTGGATCCCAAACCATCCAGACTCCTGTCTTTATGCCTGTGGGTACACGAGGGAGTGTGAAGTCACTCACTTCTGAAGATATCATTGAGCTTGATTACAAACTCATTTTGGCAAACACCTACCATCTCTATTTGAAACCTGGTAAGGAGGTACTTGATCACTTCCATGGCTTAAAAAAATTTATGGCATACGATAGAGCCTTACTGACTGATTCGGGTGGGTTCCAAGTATTTAGTTTGGCAAGTTTATTCAAATTTGAAGAGGATGGTGTTCGTTTCCAATCTCATATCGATGGCAGCCATCATAAATTCACGCCAAAGTCAGTGATCGATGTTCAAAAATCAATCGGTTCGGATATCATGATGGTACTGGATGATTGTGCACCCTACGGGAGTACAATCGATCGATTGCAGTTGGCTCTTGACCGAACACATCGTTGGGCAAAAGAAAGTTATGAGTATTGGATGGAAGATCCAAATGGTCAAAATCTCTTTCCCATTGTACAGGGTGGTGTCAATGAATCCCTCCGAAAACAGAGTTTGGACACCTTGCAAGAACTACCATTCCCAGGAATTGCTTTTGGTGGCCTCAGTGTGGGTGAGCCACGGGAAGAGTATGTTCGCATCCTGGAATCCCTTGCCCCATATATGGACAACGGAAGGCCTCGGTATCTTATGGGTGTGGGAACGGTTGTGGATATTTTGGAAGGTGTTCGTAATGGAATTGATATGTTTGACTGTGTCCTTCCTACAAGGAACGCAAGGAACGGGCAAGTATTTACTTCTTATGGGAAGGTGAATTTGCGCAATGAATCCCATCGTTTGGATGAAACCCCCATTGATCCTCAATGCCAATGTAAGGTTTGTAAAAATTACAGTTTGGGTTATATCAGACATCTCCACAAGGTGAAGGAACTCACCGCGTTTAGTCTATCCACCTATCATAACTTATATTTTATGAACAAGTTTATGGAAAACATGCAAAATTCCATTAGGAAAGCTGAATTTTCCGACTTTTATACACATTGGAAAAATTTGTTTACTCGTTAAAATTATTAGGTTGACGTACCCGATTTTTTTGAATGCAATTGTACCGTCATTTCTACATTGATTGTAGCTTCACTGAGGAGTCTCTAGACACACATGGAAATCACTAGAAGGGAAAAAGATAAAATCGTAGTCCTCGATATCAACGGGGAGATCGACCTTTATAACGCACCTGAGATCAAAGATGTTATTGCAAAATTGATCGAAGAACAAAAATACTGCATCGTCATCAACCTTGAAAAAGTTTCCTACATCGATTCCTCTGGAATTGGAGCCTTGATTTCGAGTTTGTCCAACTTGAAAAAATACCAAGGTGGACTCAAGATTATCAATGTTGCAGGTTCTGTCAGAAAGGTTTTTGAACTGACAAAGTTAACCTCGTTTTTTGAAATTTTTGATAGCGAAGACGAAGCTACAGCAGCTTTCAAATAGAAGGGGAGAGCGAATTTCGCTTTTTCCCTCTTTTATAATCCCCTCGTTGCATAAGGAGTAGTTTATGTTACATAGGAAAAAGACAAACGTCTTTCTCTTGGCTTTGGCATTGGTTTCTTTTGGTTTGATCAATTGCGCAGAAGAATTACCGTTGGAAAAATTAGCGTTGGCAAAAACGCAAGTTGAAAGAGCAGAAAGCTTGGCTGCGGAAGAATTCGCACCTGAAGAATTTGCAGACGCCAAAAAAAGTTTGGTGGAAGCAAACAATTTCGCATCTGAAAGCAAAGCATCTGAATCACGTAAAAGTGCTGATTATGCGATCTCCAAAGCTTATGATGCACTAGAAAAAACCCTTCCCAAACTCACGGCGGGTACACGGGAAGATGCAGTATTAACCCTTGACAGAGCAACGGAAGCCAATGCGGGTGAGTATGCAGCAGAGGATTTCAAAAAGGCAACGGATGCACGCGAAGCTGGCGATTCTAAATTGGCTTTGGCCGATGCAAGTTTAGCTGAATACTTGCGTGAAGACAAAGACGAAAATGCAAAAGCATTAAAACGAACCCTTGCTTTGCAAGAATATGAAGATGCATACAATCATTATAGAGAAGCATCCTCCTTCGGCGGAACAGCCCTCAGCGCTTCTACCGAAAGAGCAGCTGCCTTGCGCAGTGAAGCTGATGAAGTGGAAGCCGTTTTGGCAAAAGCATCTGCGTATTCGAACGGAACCAATACGGCTGTGGAAGACGAAAGGGCAAAAATCCAATCTGCAAAAGAAGACATTGATGCAGGAAAATTAAAATCTGCAGAAGAAAAAATCAAATCAGCAAGAGAAGCTTCTGTAGCACTCCTTGCAACGGTTGTGAGAGAACATGCAGGGAATCGCAATGGCCAAGCAAAGGACGTTGTGGAAGACGCAAATGCGCGTTTCGGCGAGTTAAATAAAGAAACCTATTTAAAATCGGATAAAAAAGAATCGTATGTGAGTGCCGAAGAAAATATCGGTGCATCAAATGAATCTTTACAATCTTCCTCTGCCCTTTTAGAGCAGGAAAAATTTGAAGATTCCATTGCCCAATCGGAAGAGGCCATTCGTTTGGCTGAGATTTCCATCGACCAAGTGGAAGCTCTTAAAGGTAAATCGACAACTGTAGCCAATAATGCGAAAGATCGTAGTGCCGTTGGTGAGGATGGAATGGAAGCGACTACGGAAGAACAGACTACTTCATCGCAAATTGAAGAATTATCAAATGGTTGGAAACGATATACGGTAGAAAAATCAAATCCAGCTGATTGTCTCTGGCGGATTGCAGAAAGGGAAGAAGTTTACTCTGATGCAAAACTTTGGCCTAGGATTTTCGAAGCAAACCGCAAAACCATCAAGAATAAAAACTTAATCTATCCAAAACAAAAACTCAATATCCCTCCTAAAACAGGGAAGATTGGCAAAGCGCCAAAAAAATAAGAATTGTTTTCGTGACTGGAAAAAAAGGCTGTCGATCTGACAGCCTTTTTTTTTGAACAATGGAGGATACAATGATCCGAGGTTATACCGAACCCATTACAAAAATAGAAACAAAGGATTTTGACGCACTCGTAAGTTTAGCTCTAGCGGAAGATTTGCCAGAAGGCGACATCACTACGGATAGTTTGTTCACAAAGGATGAAACCTGTTCCGCAAATTTAGTAGCTCGTGAGTTTGGGGTCCTTTGTGGAACACAGGTCATTGAGTGTTTGATTTCCAAAACAAAATCCAATTTATTGTGGCATCAATCATTGCAGGATGGGGCAAAATTACAACGGGGGAGTCTCATTGGGCGTTTCGAAGGTTCACTTGCCAATCTTTTGAAGATGGAGAGGATCCTTTTGAATTTTATCCAATACCTTTCCGGAATATCCACAAATGCCTGTAAGGTGAAAGACCTTTACCCAAACTTACTCATATTGGATACAAGAAAAACGCTCCCTGGTTATCGCAAATTGGCAAAATATGCAGTCTATATTGGTGGAGGGGCGAATCATCGCATACATTTGTCAGATATGGCTATGCTAAAAGACAATCATATTCACAAAGCAGGTTCTATTGAGAATGCTGTTGCGTTTATTCGGACTAAAAATCCAGGCAAAAAAATTGAATTGGAAATAGATGGACTTTTTCAATTGGAGGAAGCAATACGTTCGAAGCCAGATATTATACTATTAGATAATTTTAATGAAGCTGATACAACTACTGCCATAAATAAAATCAAATCAGAAGCTCCAGAAGTTAGGATTGAATGTTCGGGGGGGATAACCCCTGAAAAATTGCAGTTTTTATCCAAATTTAGCGATATTGGTGTGAGTATGGGTTACCTCACTCACACAGTAAAATTTTTAGACATTGGATTGGATCTTGTATAATGGGATTATACCAGGATATTCAAGACAAACAAGAGTTATTTGATGCAATAGACAGACGACTTGGTAGCGAAAAATCTTCGTTTGTTCAAAAAGCCTATGACTTGGCTTACAAAATGCACGATGGTCAAAAACGACTGTCGGGTGAACCATATATCATACATCCGATGAATGTAGCCTCCATATTGGATGAGCTTGGGCTTGATGAACGTGCGATTGCAGCAGGACTTTTGCATGATGTAGTTGAAGACACTAGTTATTCGAAAGATGATATGGCTAAGGAATTTGGAGAAGATATCGCCGACTTAGTAGAAGGCGTAACTAAAATTTCTGAAATTAAATCACAATCGAAAGAAACCGAAGCTGCTGAAAATATCCGTAAAATGTTACTCGCAACAATTAAAGATGTTCGCGTAATGCTTATCAAACTTGCTGATAAAACCCATAACGTTCGGACTTTAAAATACCAACCTGAGGAAAAACAAAAACGGATAGCAAAAGAAGTTTTATCTTTGTATGCTCCCATTGCAGGAAGATTAGGTGTTTATAAAGTGAAATTTGAATTGGAAGACTTAGCATTCCAATCATTACATCCTACTGAATACCAAGAAATTAAAAAACGAGTGTCAGCAAAAAAGTCGGAACGTGATGAATACATTGAAAAAATAAAAATTATTCTAAAACAAAGGTTAGCTGAAATTAGCATTGATGCGAGAATTGATGGCCGAGCAAAACATTTTTATTCGATTTATCGTAAAATGGTTACCAAAGAGAAATCATTTTCTGAAATTTTTGATTTAAGAGCCGTTCGGATCATTACAAATGAAATTAAAGATTGTTATGGGGTTCTTGGAATCGTTCACACTCTTTGGACTCCAATCCCTGGACGTTTTAAGGATTATATAGCCACACCAAAAACCAATTTATACCAATCTTTACATACAACTGTATTTGGACCAGACGGGCGTCCCATGGAAGTACAAATTAGAACAAAAGAAATGAATGCCATTGCAGAGAATGGAGTGGCAGCACATTGGGCATACAAAGAATCAACAAATGTAAGTCGTTCCTCCGTTATACTTTCGCAAGGTGTCGAAAATGCATTTCGCATGAAATGGTTGGAAATTCTGAAATCATGGCATGACCCAAGTCTTGACTCAAAAGAGTTTATGGAAGAATTGCAATATGATCTGCATGAAGATGAGGTTTTCGTTTTCACTCCAAAAGGGGAAATTGTGGAGATGCCAAAAGGAGCTACTGTTCTCGATTATGCGTTTCGTATTCATACCGATATCGGCTTACATGCAAGAGGAGGAAAAATTAACGGTCGTATGGTGACACTTAGAACAGAATTAAAATCTGGAGACCAAGTTGAAATCATCACTGAAAAAAATTCGAAACCCTCTCCAATCTGGCTCAGGATCGTTAAAACTTCAGGAGCAAGGCAAAAATTAAGAGCCTATTTTAGAAAACTCCAAGAAGAGACTCAAAAAGAAACAATCGCTTCTGTACTCGAGAATAGTACGCAAACAATAGATGAAAATACCTTAAAGGAAATAAAAAAGGTAAAAATCAAAAAAACACAGAGCAAAACGCATCCAAATAGGGAAGAAAAAAAGGAATTTGGAATTTCTGTGGCAGGTTGGAATGATGTGCCAGTGAGGATAGCATCCTGTTGTACTCCCATTCCTGGCGACGAAATCATTGGTTTTATCACCCGGGGAAGGGGGGTGAGTGTTCATAAAAAAGATTGTACTACAGCAAAAAATCAATTGGAATGGATGAAGACAATTCCTGTTAGGTGGGATGGGCCAGGAGAACCAATTCCCATTCAAATCGAAGTTCGGGCAAAGGATGTACAAGGAATTTATTTGTCGATGGTTGAATCAATATCTAGCACAGAAACAAATATTTTGGAAGCGGGAGCCTCTTCAAATCCCAGCGGTATGCTCACAGCAAAGTTTATGTTGGAAGTAGATCATTTAGACCAGCTGAAAGAAATATTAGAAAATTTAAGAATGATCCAAGGTGTAGTTTTTGCAGAAAGGGTTAAAAAATAAACCACTGTGCTTCGCCAGGCTTTAGATAAAAATACATTTGTTCCTTTTTTGGCTGTGCGAAACTTTGATTTGAAATTTCTTCAATTAGAGTATTTTTATAATGGATACCATTTTCATACGGAATCCAACCTGAAACCTCTGTAGTGTTTGGGTTCCAAATAAATAATTCGGTTTGATCTGTAGATTTTAATATTCGAATGAGTATATGTCTTTGATTTATTTCGGAATAGTTTGGTGTGATTAAAAAAGTGGTTTTGTCTCTTCGTTTGAGAATTAAGAAAACTCGTTGATAAAATGAATGTACGGATTCGTTATTTTCCTCTTTTTTGGTTCTGATCAATTGCACAGGGATTTTTGTTTTGAATCCAAATTCTTGTCCTTGATGGAATAAATGAATTCCTGGTAAAAAACAAATAAGGGCAAAATAGTTTTTTAAATTTTCTCCAAATTGAGTGAATGCTCTTTTTTCATCATGGTTTTCTATAAAAAATATTTTTTTCTCCAATGATTTAGTTTCAGAATGAAATTCACTGAAAACAAGATCATACTCACGTTTTTCTAAATTATCGTAAAAATTTTTATTGTATGTTCCGTCAAAACCTAAGTTGATTAGCTCATTTTCTAAACCCCAATAGACTTCGGCATAAAACTTAAAATCTGGTTTATACTTTTTTACTTCGCCAATCACTTTATCCCAATGATAATTGGATGCCCTATTAAATGTTTTTTTAAAAACATTTAATAGGGGCAACATAGCCATATCACAGCGAACACCATCACAATAAGTGCTGATTTTTTTTAAGATTTCTATATGCAAAGTTTCAACGTTTGGGTTACTGAAATCCCATTGGATTGTATCCGTCCAGCCGTTAAAAAAAGGATCTCGCCCATGAGCATAGATAAACCCATTTGGATGCTGAAATTTATTCTGATTTAGGATAGTATCATTAGCTTTTAGGAAAAGTTCTGGATACTTTTCTATAAGGATCGAATCAATTGCCATATGATTTGGGACAAAATCTAAAATTAGTTTTTTTTGTTTTGCACATAACAAGTCATACGTGGATCTTAATCCTTCCAAATCCGAAACCAAAGGGTCTGGTTCATAATCAAAAATAGAATAGGGTGAGCCATACACATCCGAGGGTAATAGGTTCGGATTTGCTAACAAAAATTCAGGCATTAAACTGCGCTCTGTTCTTGCAATTTCACCAGATTTTTTGCTATTTTTCCAAATTCCCATACACCAAATTTCATTCGCCAGAGACCCAACGTGAGAATTCAAAAAAAAATGAATCCCTTCGAACAAAGACATTTTTTTTTCGGAACAAAAAATCCTTGAGTCAATCTCGTACAAAAGGATTTGATGGAAGGGATGTTTCATATAGAAATTCAAAAGTTACAAAAAGGTTTTATTATGCGCAAGATTGTTTTACTCAGTTTTTGCCTTTCGCTTATGTTTACGATGTTTTGTACAGAAGAGGAAAGTGTTCGTGACATGGGAACCAAGGTTATGGATGAACCCTGGACTGGTGATTTGGCAAGCATTCCTACGGCAATGCAAAGAAAAAATCCCATGGTAAGTCCGCTCGCCAAAAAGGGAGGAATGATTCGGATTTATTCTCATCAATTTCCAAAATCTCTAAATTATTATTTAGACCAATTTACAACAACAGCTAGGATTTTTACCAGTTTGTTTGAACCTCTGACGGCATATGATCCTCTTACTTTGGCGACAATCCCCCACCTAGCACGCGATTGGAAAATTTCAAATGATAAGAAAAAATTTACTTTTTATTTAGATAAAAATGCTCGTTGGTCAGATGGCAGACCAGTGACAGCAGATGATGTTATCTTTACTTATGATACCATTATGGATAAAAAGAATGCAACTGCCGTGTTCCGAATTTCACTCAGTCGTTTCGAAAAACCAATCAAAGAAGACGATTACACCGTGAGTTTTGAAGCGAAGGAAGTTCATTGGAATAATTTTAATGATATAGCATCTTCTATCTTTATTTTGCCGAAACATCATTTTGAAGGCAAAGATTTTAATAAGGAGAATATGGAATTTCCTGTAGTTTCGGGGCCTTATAAAATCAAAGAAGTAAAAAAAAATCGTTATATAAAGTTAGAAAGAAGAGGTGATTGGTGGCAACGTGCATATCCATTCAACCACGGCAGATACAATTTTGACCAGGTTGTTTATAAAGTGTATAATGAGGAAGCGGTTGCCTTGCAAGCATTCAAAAAGGGCGATATTGATATTTACCCAGTCTATTCCGCTTTTGTTTGGGTAGAAGAAACAAAGGGCGATGTATTTGAAAAAAATTGGGTAGTAAAACAAAGAATTTTTAATTTAAAACCCGTTGGTTTTCAAGGTTGGGCAATGAACAACCGTCGTGAAATTTTTTCAGACAGAAGGGTTCGTGAAGCGATGACCTTACTCGTTGATAGAAAACTTATGATCGATAAATTGGCGTATGGTGAATATGATCCAACTAATAGCTATTACCCTGATTTTTATTTGGGCGGAGAAAAAAATCCCAATTCTCCTTCAGAATTTAATATCCAAAAGGCGCGGGCTTTGCTTGCTGAAGCAGGTTGGAAACCAAACAAAGACGGAATCCTCGAAAAAAACGGTAAACCTTTTCAGTTTTCTATTCTTGATCGGGATAAAAAAACTGAAAAATATTTTACAGTCTTTTTGGAGAAAGCAAAAGAGGTGGGGATACGTGCATCGATTGATACATTGGATTTGGCTGCCTGGAGTGAACGAGTTGATAAATACGATTTCGATATGACATGGGCTGCCTGGGGTTCTGGTATTTTTAAAGATCCAGAATCGCAATGGTATTCAAAATATGCAGATGAAGTGGGGCAACCTAACTTGCCGGGTTTTAAAAATGTTACTGTTGATAAATTGATCGAAAAACAGAAGCTTGAGTTCTCTCTATCAACACGAAATCAAATTTTAAAAGAAATAGATCGAATCGTTTATAAAGAATACCCGTATGTTTTATTATGGCACTTACCAAGCACAAGACTTTTATACTGGCAAAAATATGGAATACCAGATCATCCTCTTGGAAAATATGGTGACGAAAGTTTTTCTACAGATTATTGGTGGTACGATAACGAAAAAGATAAACGGTTGAATGCAGCTATTTCCAATAAATCAAAGTTTGATGATTATGAATCAATTATTAGGCGAGTTTATTAGGCGTGGAAAAAAAAACAGGTCCGATCAAAAATATTAAAGATCGAATCTCTCAATTGTGGAACCAATACCCAAACTGGGGAAAAATTCCACAATTTTTAGACCTACTTGAAAAAGGTTTAGATAAAGACTTATTTTTTGATCCAGATAAAACACAAACCCCGATTCCCATTGAAGACCTTCCTGTTGATGAGGTACTTCGTAAATCAGGTTTATTTCGAAATGCTTACGAGTATTTATTTCCTGTATCACATATCTTTCGTATGACATACAGGTATGACCGCGAATTTCTGGATAATTTTTTACCTATCTCAAACAAAGATTATATTGGTCGGGGCTCATATAAATTTGTTTATAAACTTCCTTGGAACCAAGTCGTAAAGGTAGGGAAGTCAAAACTGCCATCGGATTCGTTATTTGGCTCTTTGTTTAAAGAAGTTGGCCGTGATCTACCTCGTTTCTTAAAAAAAGAAGAAATCGAATTACAAGAATATTTAAAATCGCAAGTTATATTTGAATCTAAAAGAGATGAAATAGATTTCAAGTTTAAACGTTTGGGTCTTGAAAGACTTCATTATTGGAAATTAAAATCGCTCATTCCTGATTTAGTCGTTCCCACACGTTTTTTTATGGGCATTCGGTATCGCAAAAACCCTTTGGGAATTCCATCTGTCACTCTCACTCCTTGCGACCAACAACCCATCTTGCCAGGTAAACATTTAAAAGAATTCACTATTCGAAACGAAAAATTGGATCAAAATCCATTGATGAATAAACTATTTCCCAAATGGAAACTTAATTTTGATTCACACAGGTTCGGTGTTATATCAAAATCTAAACTTAAAAAAATAGCAGTGGATTTTAATCGAGTCATTGAAGTTACAAAGTATCTTGCTACCGAAGAAAAACTGATTTTTGATGTGCATGCGGAGAATATTATTATCACCCTGCCTGAGTTTGAATTAAAGATATTCGATTTTCATCTGTTTGATGATTATTTGTATGAACCATCTGAAGAAAATCCAACACCTGAAATGGATCATATTCATATCATTGAAGAATTTATAAAATCTTTTGAATTGGATAAATAATTGAATTTTTCAAAAAAGCATAATCATCTATTGTTTTATATTCTTTCTTTGGTTGTGATAGTTTTAGCAATATACCAATCTATAATCTTGAGATGGATATGCGATGATGCATATATTAGTTTCGTATATGCAAAAAATTTAATTAACGGAAATGGTCTGGTGTTTAATGTAAATGAATATGTGGAAGGATTTACTAATTTTTTATGGACCGTTTTTATAGCTTTTGGTATTCAATTTTTTGGATCGCCACAATGGTTTTCAGTAATACTCGGAATATTTTTTTATGTTTCTTTACTTGTTTTGTTTTTTACAGAAGAGAATAAAATGGTTGGTGGTCGCTTCCTACCACTTCTTACCATACATTTGGCTATGTTCTATCACTTATGGGTTTTTTCAACATCTGGTTTGGAAACAATGTGTTTCACTTTTTTTCTCTCACTGGGGTTACTCAAATGGGAAAAAAAATCTAAATTTGCATTATTTTTCTTTTGCTTAGCAAGCTTTCTTCGCCCTGAAGGTATTTTGTTTTTTAGCATACTCACTATCGAATTGATTAAGTGTAAAAATTTCCGAATTCTTTTTTTACCAGTAATTTGCCTCCTATGCTTCTTTTTGTTTCGTGTTTTGTATTTTGGTGACCTTTTACCCAATACATATTTTGCCAAAGCAAATAGAGGCTCTTATGGCTTGCAAGGGCTAAATTATTTATTCTATTTATTAAAAGCATACCCTCTTTATCTATTTGTGATCAGTTTTGCGTTCATTCGATTTTTCCGTGAAATCAAAGATGATAGGCTCGTATTTTTTAGGATTTTTTCCATAATGATGTACATTGTGTACGTTTTGTACATCGGTGGAGATTTTATGGCTCTCCGTTTTTGGATTCCAATTCTACCAATTTTATCGTACTATGCGGTTAAACAAATATATGAATGGGATGGGAATTGTAGTTTCTCATCAAACGATAATATTTTATTTTTCAGATTTTATAAATCCAATCAAATTCTTTTTCATCTGCTCTTTTTGCTCGCATCCATTGTTTATATTGATCCGTTGGTGGTTGATGGCAAACGAACCTCAGATTGGAAGGGAATCGGCGAAGAACGTGAGTTTTATAAATCCGAACTTATGGGAAGTGAGGGGTATGATCAAGGTGCACTTCAAAATTTTAATATCGCATTTTTTGGTGCGCAGGCTCATTTTGTATATTTTTTAGAGCCCAAATATGCTTTTGAATCCGAATCTGGACTTACCGATCGTCAATTCGCGCGGAAAAAAATTGAAGGCCGTGGCAGAATTGGGCATGAATCCAATTTGGAAATTTCTGATTTAAGAGAAAGGTCTGTTGAACTGTTATTTGCCAATAAATTTCCTTATTTAGATTTGCCTCATATCACTTACAATTGGAGGTATTTCCCAATAAAAATTTATATCTTGGTCTATGAGCCGAACAAAGTAAAATCTTTATGTCATCGTGCGAATTGGAACTGCGAAAACCTCTTTTCCTATTTACAAAATCAAAATTTTTCCGTTGAGGCAAAACATTCGTTTTATCCCCAATGAATCATTTTATGAAACAAGTGGATACTGTTTACGGCCGCATTCGTTATGGCACTCTAGGAAAAACGGAACAGAAATATCTTTTTGAAGATACAATGTTTCCAAATACACCTGGCGATTGGTCTGTGTATACAAATGAAAAGTTGCGAAATTTATTTCCAAATCCAAGTTTGTCAACTCATTCGTTAGAACAGGTTCATGGAAGTAAAATATTCGAAATTACGAATGAAGTTACTAGTGATGAATGTCCAATCGGGGACGGGCTTTACACAAAATCCGGAAATAAAATACTAATTGTCCGAACTGCGGATTGCGTTCCTGTGTTTTTATTTTCAAAAAAAAATCCATTTGTTTCGGTTTTACATTCTGGATGGAAAGGTACAAAATTAGGAGTTACCGAAAAGATGATTCAAATTTATTTAGAATTTGGATATACTTTGAGTGATTTGTATTTGGATTTAGGTCCATATATAAAAGGGAATGATTACGAAGTGAGAGAGGATGTTGCATCTGAATTTGTTGGACTTGGAGACGGGATCCTCAAACAAAAGGCAGTTGGAACTTACGACCTTGATGTTGGAAATGCAATTCTAAGCAGAGTCAAAACAAATTTTTCTGGATTACAATTTGTAAATTCAGAAACGAAATCGGTTTTCCAGAACCCCGAATACTTTAGCCATAGAGCAAAAGAATTCGGGCGGAACCTAAACTTTATATTTTGGGAACCTTAAGGAGAGTTTCTTTTATTTTTTCTAAAACTTTCTCACGTTTGATTGGTTTAATGATATAATCCATTGCACCATTGTCTAACAATGATTTTACGACAGAAGGAGTGTTTTCTTCGGAAATATACAAAATCCTTGGTAGAACTCCCATTTCCTTTAGATCCCAAAATGCAGCATAACCGTCAACCTCTGGTAAAAAAATTTCAATCGTTACAAGGTCAATCTGCTGTTTATGTTCCTTATACATTTGTAATAGTTCTTTTCCAGTTTCCGCAATGCCAATGATTTTGAAACCTTCCGATTCCAAAATCTGCTGGAGTTGTTTTGCTTGGAATTTTGAATTCTCAGCGATGAGAATTTGGTAAGGTCTGCCTGTGGGTCCGATTCCTGCTTGCATGGTATTTGCTAAACCTAAATTAAAACCTTTTCTATTTCAAGTCCAATTTCTTTGGTTCCCAAAACAGTGGTTCCTTCTTCGGCAATGTCCCTAGTACGAAGCCCTTTTTTTAGAACTTCTCTAATTGCGTTTTCTATCTTCACGGCCTCTGTTTCGAGCCCAAAAGAATAACGAAGCATGAGCGCACCCGATAGGATCTGTGCAATTGGGTTTGCAATCCCTTTGCCCGCAATGTCTGGAGCAGACCCACCGGAAGGTTCGTACAACCCAAATCCAGATTCGGAGAGCGAAGCCGAAGGAAGCATTCCAATCGAGCCAGTGATGATGGAGGCTTCATCGGATAAAATATCACCAAACATATTTTCGCACAGCATAACATCGAATTGTTTAGGTTTTACGATAAGCTGCATGGCTGCATTGTCTACATACAAATGTTCCAAAACACAATCGGAATATTCGGCTTTGTGTAGTTCTACAACGACCTCCCGCCAAAGTACGGATGTTGTGAGTACATTTGCTTTGTCAATGCTTGTCACTTTTTTATTACGTTTGCGCGCTGCTTCAAAAGCAGTTTTTGCAATTCGTTTGATTTCCCTTCTTGAATAACGCATTGTATCAAAGGCAAACTCTTCAAGGCCCGAACCCTCGCGGCCTTTTGGTTTACCAAAATAAATCCCAGAAGTTAACTCTCGTAATATGAGGATATCGAGTCCGTCACCAATGATGTCTGCTCGGATGGGGCTTGCTTTTTTTAATTCGGGGTAGATGATGGCTGGTCTCAAATTGGCAAACAAGTCAAAGTGTTTGCGGAGGGGAAGGAGTGCTCCCCGTTCTGGCTGCCTGTCTGGTGGAAGGGTTTCCCATTTTGGTCCGCCCACTGAGCCAAAAAAAATGGCACTGCTTGACTCACAAAGTTTGAGTGTTTCGTCTGGAAGGGGAGAACCTGTGGCATCAATGGCGGCACCACCAACAAGGGCATTTTCAAAAGAAAATTCATTTAATTTTGAACCCAAAGCTTTTTTAACAACACTTAGGGCAACATCCATAACTTCCGGTCCAATTCCGTCACCGGCAAGAACTGCAATTTTTTTCATTTTATATCCTTTAACACTGATTCTAAAATATCTAATCCTTCTGAGGCTTTTTCTAAACTAATGGTGAGAGGCGGGATGATTCGAATTACATTTCCCGCAGTTGCATTTGTGACAAGGCCTCGATTCAAACATTCTTGGACAATTGGCCTTGCTTCTGTAAACAATTCCACTCCAATATGCAAACCACGGCCTCTAATGATTTTGATTTTTCCTGTGGATTCCTTGATATGATTCAGTCGAATCATCATTTGTTCGGACACCGTATTTACATGTTCCAAAATATTTCGAGACAAAATGACTTTAAAAGTTTCATAAGCAATAGCACAGGCTAGGTGGTTCCCACCAAATGTTGAGCCGTGCATTCCCCTACCTAAAAGGTTTTCGTGTTCTTTGCCAACTACCAAAGCTCCGATTGGAAATCCTGAACCAAGTGCTTTGGCCAGAGTGAATGCATCTGGATACATTCCAAAATGTTCAAAACAAAACATCTTTCCTGTTCGACCCATGCCAGTTTGGATTTCATCAAAAATTAGAAGCGCATTTGTTTCTTCTGTGAGTTTACGAGCTAAGTTGACAAAGGATTGCGTGAGTGGAATGACCCCACCTTCACCTATGATGAGTTCCATCATCATACCACAAATGGATTCACCAAACTGATCAAAGGCTTGCACCAAAGAGTCTTCGTTATTTGGTTCCACAAAATGAATGTCTGAAATCAAGTCTCCGAAACCCTCCTTGATGGATGTGTTTCCTGTCATGGACATAGCAGATACGGTGCGGCCATGAAAACTAGAATGTAAGGCTAAAATCACTGGTTTATCGATGTTTTTTTCTACCCCGTGTCTACGCATGAGTTTGAAAGCAGCTTCATTTGCCTCTGTTCCTGAATTACAAAGAAAAACTTTGCCTGGGATACTATTTTCAATAATAACTTCGGCAAGTTTAGCTTGCTCTTCCGAATAATAAAGATTAGACGAGTGAATGATCTTATCGGATTGTACTCGGAGTGCTTCGATGATATCGGCTTCTCCATGACCGAGGTTACTCACGGCGATACCTGCCAAAAAATCGATATAGGGTTTACTGTCTTGGTCAAACAACATTTCACCCACACCGTATTGGAAGGCAACATCGTAACGATTATAAGTATTTAACAAATATTTGTCGGATAGATTTTTTATTTCTTGGAATTTGGTTTTTGTTTCTTGGTTCATTTGAGACCTGCTATTTGTAAAAATTCAGTTTCGGCTTGGCTTATTTCTTTGCCGAGAGATTCCCAAAGTTTAGGAATCTCATCTATTTGTTTTGGCTTTTTTAACGATGCAAAAGAGGAATAAACCTTTATCTTGGGTTCGGTGCCAGAAGGTCTGATCGTAAGTTTTGCATTTCCGTCTAACTCAACTTGGATGACATTAGATTTTGGCATACCAGCAAAGGCAGATTTTTTTGATTTACCAAAACTTTTTTGCGTTTCGAAATCAAGAACACCTAGAACTTTTCTCCCTGCTAAGGTTTTGCCAACTAAGTCCGAATTTCGCAAAGACTCAATGGCAACCTGGATTTGTTTTTGGCCTGAGCTACCTTCGAGTGTAAGCGAATACAGACTTTCTCTAAATAAACCATATTTTAGATACACTACATTTAAATATGAGAGCACATCTTTTTTGGCAGCGACAATTTCTGTAAACAGAAGTGCACTTGAAATAGAGTCTTTGTCGCGGACAAATTGTACGGGTAGGTAACCAAATGATTCTTCACCTCCAAAAAGAAAAATATTGTTTTTCTTTTTTTCGATTTTTTTCATTTCTTCTGCTATGTATTTAAAACCGGTTAAAACACTTTTGATTTTAATTCCATTTTTTTTTGCAATCTGTTCTTGCAAGTCAGTGGTAACGATTGTTTTGATCAAATGGTATGTTTTCTTTTTGGATTTACCTTTTTTTTCGGCCAGGTAAGCCGCCATTATGGAACCAATTTGGTTTCCGTTAAGGTATTCGTATTCGCCGTCATCTCGCCGAACTCCAACACCTAACCTGTCTGCATCAGGATCTGTTGCGATAAATAACTCTGCTTTTTTCTTTTTTGCATGAAACTCACATAAGGCGAGAGCTTCTTTTTCTTCTGGATTTGGATACTTAACTGTTGGAAATTCACCATCGGGTTTTTTTTGTTCTGGAACCAAAAACACTGACTTATACCCAAAATATTCATACATGGCTTTCATATATTCGCCACCTGTTCCGTGTAACGGTGAATATACGATCTTTATCGAAGAACGAACTTTCGGTTTTACGTCCGCCAAAAGCCCTGACTGTTTCAGTTCTTTTAGATAGGATTTGAAAACATCCTTACCTACTGGTTTTACAAATTTTTTGTATTCTTTGTCTGTTTTTTTTAGGAATGGGATAGAGTTCCAATCCTCGATACCAGCAATTTTTTCGATGATGAATTTGTCATCAGGGGATACTAATTGTCCACCATCTGCCAGGTAGGCTTTGAATCCATTGTATTCAGGTGGATTGTGTGAGGCGGTAATCACAATCCCCCCGCTTGCTTTGTAATAACGAATGGCATAGGACAGGAGGGGAGTCGGTGCCACGTTCGTAAAGAGGTGCACTTTGATACCTAATTTTGCTGCTATGCCTGCCGAAGTTTCCGCAAAGGCAACCGACATCCTGCGCGAGTCATAGGCTATGACAATTTCAGGATTTTTCGAAGTTTCTTTTAGGTAAGATAAAAAACCTAAGGCTGCTCGACCCACCGTGTACAAATTCATCCGCCCAATTCCATTTCCGATCTTTCCCCTGATACCCCCTGTTCCAAAACTAAGAGGGGTGGCGAAGGCATCTGCTTCCGGAGATGCGGTTCCCATTTGCCAATCTTTCAGTGCATTTTCTGCTTGGGTTTTGATTTCGGCAGAAAAAGGAGATTTCGTCCAAGCGAGGATATTGTCTTCTGGTTTCAACATAGCTTACATACTATCCTTTAGAAGCTAGGTTCATTGGAAATCAAAATTGGAACCAAGAGAATTTTTCATTGAAGATCGTTTGGAAGGTTACCGGAATGAAGCCTTCTGTAATTTGGGAGAAAGCGGACTCAAATGTCAGAATTTGGGGGAAGTTATGGAGATGGCAGAGATTTCGATATTGGAAATCCAGAATCTCCCTTTAAACGACTCACCAAACCAAGGTTCTTATGAACTAAGAAATGAAGTGGCACGACTTTACCCAGGTGTGGAACCAGAAGAAATCCTCATCACCACAGGAACGGGTGAGGCATTGTATTTGGCCTTTCACCTTCTCATCAAACCAGGCAAAAAATTTTCAGTGCTTTGGCCTAGTTTCCAGGCACTCTATGAAATCCCTCAGATGTTAGGTGGATTCCCTCACCCAATACAGGTGAATGGCGAACTAAAGAGTGAGATGTGGAAAGGACTTCCTGTAGATTTACATATCATCAACCATCCGCACAATCCAACAGGCCAAAGTTTTTCCGACTCCGAATGGGATGACCTCCTTCTCTTCTTAGATAAAGAAAATACGACTACAATCTTTGATGAACATTACAGGTTTTTGCCGAGGTTTGGGGGGATGGGGAGAACCGGAGTGAACCCGAAACGGGGGCTTTTTGGTACGGGGAGTTTTACTAAATGTTTTGGGGTGACGGGACTGCGTGTGGGTTGGCTCATCGCGGATAGAGAGTTTATCAAACGTGCGCGCTCTTTTAAAGATTATTTGACACATACTGTTTCTCCAATTAGTGAATGTTTGGCGATTGGGCTACTAAAGAACAGAAATAATTTTTTACCAAAAATCCAATCCAATTTGAAAAATAATTTAGATTATTTTGAATCTGTGGTGATGGATTTGCCAAAGGTGATTTCTTATAAACCCATTTTTGGAGGGCTTGTGGGTTGGCTTGGACTAGAAGAGGGGACATTGTCTGAAGATTATGCGGACAAATTATACGAAAAAACGGGCGTATTTGTTTTGCCTGGAAAAAATTTTGAAACAGAAGGTTTCCTCCGAGTGGGGTTTGGAGAAGAACCCAATCGGTTTCAGGAAGGTATACTTCGGTGGTTGGAATGTCGCATTTAACTGGGTGTTTACAATTATTTCCAGGCGTTGGTAAAAACAAAGCCAAGGATTTAAACGCAAAAGGAATTTATAATTGGAGTTCACTCCTTCAATTTGCAAAAAAAATACAAATAGAAGCATTGGATTTCGGACTTCCGAACATCGAAATTTTAGAAGAAAGATTGATCGAATTAGAAACGAATTTTAAAACGAAAAATTTTTCGTTTTTTACAAAAGAGTTAGGTCACCTAGAATATTGGCGGTTGTGGGAGGAGTTTTCTGATCGGTTTTGTTTTTTGGATATTGAAACAACAGGTATTTCTGAATCTTCTTACACGACGGTTGCGAGCATTTATAAAAATAAAACCATCCAAACATTCGAACGTGGAAAAAACTTAGAATTTTTATGCGAGGAAATCGATCCGAATGATTTACTTGTAACATACAACGGCAAACGTTTTGACATTCCATTTTTAGAACGTGAATTTAAGTTTAAGTTCGTAAACCCTCATTTGGATTTGATGAACCTCTTGCATTCGATTGGCATCAAAGGCGGGTTAAAGGGTTCCGAAATTCAGTTGGGATTGAAACGCCCAGACCATCTAACAGGAATGGAAGGAAAACATGCACCTATGCTTTGGTTCGAATACCAAAACAATCACAATAGAGAGGCACTTGAAACATTGATTGCTTACAACCGTGAAGATACGATCAATTTAGAATTGGTTTTGGAAAAAACCATCCTCAGGTTGAACCCAAACCTGTTTTAATGCGGTCCGTACATATATTCACGTAGGATATGCATTTCCTCTTGTGTTTTGCTCAGTTTTGTTTTGATGGCGTCTCCGATCGAAACAAGACCCAAAATTTTATCCCCATCCATAACAGGGATATGGCGGAAACGTTTTGCCACCATGGTTTTTAGAATATCGTCGATTTCGTCGTTTAGGCTGGCCACTGTGAGTTGGGAAGTCATCACTTCTTTGAGTTTGACCTGGTCTAGTTTGTCTGGGTGTTTTGCCACCACACGCATTAAATCCCGCTCCGTAAAAATTCCAGCCAAACTGCCTTGGAAGGTAACGATGATGGAACCAACTTTGGCGTCGACCATCATCTTCGTGGCTTCGAGTACCGACTTGTCTTCATCGATGGAGAGGACGGAATCTGGTTTGTCTTTTAGGATCTCTTTTACGGACATAACAGGTTTTGGTGTACCTGTTTTTGCTAGGAGTGCAAGAATATTTTTAGTAAGAAAAACTTTGAACGGGGTTTTGGAGCGTATCGGGATCGAACCGATGACCTTCTGAATGCAAATCA
The DNA here is from genome assembly GCA_029310945.1 of Leptospira sp. 96542. Classification (GTDB taxonomy): domain Bacteria; phylum Spirochaetota; class Leptospiria; order Leptospirales; family Leptospiraceae; genus Leptospira_A. The sequence goes on along the minus strand of JARJFC010000036.1, from coordinate 15,659 downwards.
GATGCTCTCCCAGCTGAGCTAACGCCCCGTATCAAATGGGCCTGACAAGATTTGAACTTGTGACCCCTCGCTTATCAAGCGAGTGCTCTAACCAACTGAGCTACAGGCCCGGGATACGAACAGTATTTTGCAAGGGGGGGTAACGGGCAATCTTTTTTCGAAATTATTTTGGGAGTGTGAGGGCACTCTTGTTTATGCAGATACGATTTCTAAAATCAAATCATCTAACGTGAGTAATGCTTCTTTTTTCCATTGGAAACTACCATTGGTGAGAGTGGCAAACCCTCTCTCTTCAAAGGACAGTATTGTATTTAGATAATGAGTTTGGGTTTTTTCGTCCAAATGGGTTTTGAAAAAACTTTGGTAATCAAAGGGTGCAAACAACCGAAAGAGTGTGAGTCCCAGCTCAGTTTTTGGATCCGCAGTTTCCATTTTTGCATCCAATGGTTTTCGGATGTATAGATTGGTATTGCGGGGATTGCCATACCTCTTGCCATCCAAAAAACCGTGCGCACCAGGGCCAATGCCCATATAGGGTTCGTAGGTCCAATACTTCAAATTGTGTTTTGATTCGAATCCTGGTTTGGAATAATTAGAAACTTCGTACCATTGGTATCCATTTTTTTCCATCCAATCTGGCAACACCTTTAGAATCCTTGTTTGGTTGGCTTCATTGGGGACAGACTTTGATTTTGATTTTACATCGCGTGAATACTGGGTTCCTCTTTCCAAGGTGAGAGAATACAAACTGAGATGGGGGAGGTTCAACCTGAGAAACTCATTTAAGTCGGAATCAAAACTAAAATCGGGAACATTGGGAATCCCATACATGAGATCAATCCCCACACGGTGAATGGGTGATTTGCTTAGGGTTTCTTTGATTTGGGAATACCGTTCCACATCATAATGCCTGCCCAGAAACTGCAAGCCCTCGGCGTTTAAGGTTTGTACGCCTAAGTTCACACGGTTGATTCCCATGTCTTTGTAATTATGTAAAAGTTCTAAATGGAAATCTTCAGGGTTCACCTCAATGGAAATTTCTGCATCTTCCGAAACATCAAATTCAGATCTTATGAATGTAAGTAAATCTTTCCAAGATTCTGGTTTGGCTTTGGAAGGAGTTCCTCCACCGAGAAAGATCGTGTCTAGTTTTTTTTCGAACAAACTTGATATAGTTGATTTGCGGAATAAAATTTCTTTTTTGTATGATTCGAATAATTCTTGTTCGGTGCTCGCGTGGTCTTTGCCAATCCCTTCGGAATAAAAATCACAATAATCACATTTTTGGAAACAATAAGGAAAATGGACATACATCCCAAAATAGGAATTTCTGACTTGCCAAACGGTTTGGTTGGGGTATGCCTTCTTTGTCATGTTTCGCTTAATTTTCCTTTTACTTTTGCCCTTGGGATCGATCGTTTCGAGTGAGCTGAAAGTTCCAAACCAAATCTTTGTTTGGAAGGGAATTTCGCTCCGTGTGCCCGAGGCATCGGTTGTGAAAGAAGAGGGTGGCATGCACCCAAAACTCGTTATCTATCCGGCCAAACTGGATGGTTATTTTATGGTGGTAAGGATCCTCGCGTGGCCATACCCAGGGGAATCCAAAGAGTGGGGGGATTCTGTTTTTACGAGGAGCACCCTTGTCCAAAAGAGCGTAAAGGAGATTTCAGGAATTTCCTTCTATGTTTGGGAGGCTGACCAAGTGCGGAACCAAAATCTACTCCACAACCAAGTCTGGGTGTCAAAGGATTCACCATCTGTATGGATTTGGGTGCAATGGAAGAAGGACAGGACCGATATCGAACCATTTTTTTTAAAACACCAGTTTCTTGGTCTTTCGCCTACATTATAAGGTTTTCTGCTTGTCTCTCTCTTTTTATCCAAAAGATTGGATGGCGAGGGCCTATAGCTCAGTTGGTTAGAGCAGCAGACTCATAATCTGCGGGTCGAAGGTTCGAGCCCTTCTGGGCCCATATTAGAAGGATCAGGTTTTCTATGGAGTTCTATGAAGTAAAAATCTCTGATATCAGCCTTACCAATGTTGGTTTTGCTGTTTTCCTTCGTCCGAAGGATGGGGATGATAAAAGGGTTGTACCCATTTTCATTGGTCCTTTGGAAACCCATTCCATCACAACTGTCATCGACGGTACAAAACCTCCCCGTCCGATGACTCATGATTTGATGTTGTACATGCTCACTGCAATGGGGGCAACGGTTCTAAAAATCACAATCGATGAAATCGTCGATAGTACGTTTTATGCCAAGATCCAACTCCGAAAAGACGAAGAAATTTTCACTTTGGATGCGCGTCCTTCCGATTCCATTGCTCTTGCACTCCGTGCCAATGCACCCATTTATCTCGCCAAAAATGTGTTAGATGAAGCGGGGATCATTATGAAGGAAGACGAACTGGTTGCGGAATCAACATCTTCCGAAAAAAAAATCCAAGCATTACCAAAGTCGAATTTGCAAATATTAGAAGAAACTTTGGAAAATGCCTTAAAAACGGAAGATTACGAAACTGCTGCTAAAATCCGTGACCAAATTAAAAAACTCATAGAAAATAGTTAAGTCCGAGCTATGTCACATTAAAATCTCCTGGCATAAGTTTTTTTTATTGTATTGCTTGGCTTTTCCATTTACACTTGGAATCCAAAAATAAGGGAATGATCCCGATAGGATAGTTGTATGGAAAAATTGGTTATGGATGTCGTCAATGCGGGCATTGCTTTGTTTCGTTCTGGAGAGGAAAAACTAAAAGCTGCCGTAGGTGACTTGGAAAAACTTTATGCAGAATTAAAATCAAAAGGAGAGTTGGATCAGTCGGTTGAGTCACAAAAAATCCGTGACCTTTTGAACAAAACCATTGCGGATGCACAAAGTGCGTTTAGCAATACCAGTGCAAGTTATGATGAAATTTTGGCAAAACTCCAAGCCAATTACCAATCGATTTACCAACAAATTGACACTGCAGTTCCTCCACAAGTGAAAGAAAAACTAAAGCAAACGTTAGATGAATTGAAAGCTTTGATTGACAAAGTAAAAACATAAATTAGAAAACCTTTACCTTAGCAAATTGAATGAGCCACAGAGTTTTCTGTGGCTTTTTTTGTTTGGCTTTTCATAATTGTTTCATGGCTCTCAAAGGCAACCATTCCAGAATCGTTTTATTTTTCATTGTCTTTACAGATATGATGGGTTTTTCACTTCTTTTCCCTCTGTTTCCAAAAACCATAGAACATTTTTTACAAAAGGGTGATGACCCCGTGTTTCGTTTGTTCTTTGATTGGGCGGGGTATTTGTCTTCGCAAGGGAACTCACCGTACACAATGGTACTTTTTGGTGGGATCTTGGGCAGTATCTATAGTCTCTTACAATTTTTGGCTTCTCCACTTTGGGGTCGGTACTCTGATAAAGTTGGCCGTCGTTCGGTGTTACTTTTCACTACCTTTGGAAACATACTAGGTTATCTAGTTTGGATTTTTTCTTCGCAGTTTTGGATGTTTGTTTTGTCTCGGGTCATCACAGGCGCTATGGGTGGGAATTTATCTGTGGCGTCGGCGGCCATGGCTGACCATACAGATAGCAAAAATCGTGCGGCTGGCATGGGGCTTTTGGGTGCAGGTATCGGCCTTGGGTTTGTGATGGGCCCCCTACTCGGGGGGATCTCGTCGCAGTGGACAATTTTGGATTCGTTCTATGAATCGGGGCTTTTTGTGGTGTTCCCAAGTTCTGCAGGTTTTGCCATTCTCATATCCATCATTACTTTTTTACTCGTTTTGTTTTTTTTACCAAAGACCAAACCCGATTTTGTTTCCACCGGTGAAATCCATCCTTTGTTTGCGCTGCGGTCGTCGGGTTCACAGGCTCTTGTTCGGATATCTCTTTTAAACCTACTCTTTGTTTTGAGTTTTTCTGGTTTTGAATTTGTTGTGAATTTTTATTTGGCAGAAGGGTTTATGTTCAGCCCGAAAGAAATCGGGTTTACCTTTTTGTACATTGGAATCATCATCATACTTGTGCAAGGTGGTCTCGTGCGGAGGCTGTCGGGCAAATGGACGGAGAAAAAAATTGTATTTGTTGGAGTGTGTTCCGTACTGTTTGGTCTTCTTTCACTCCTTGCTACCAATGGAAGTTTCGGTGGATTGTTTTTTAGCCTTTTCTTTTTGGCCTTGGGGAGTGCGCTTGTCAACCCTGGGTTATCCGCTTTTGCTTCGCTCGCTAGCGGACATTCTGATTTAGGAAAGTCTATGGGACTTTTCCGTAGTTTTGGATCTCTTGGAAGAGCAATTTCACCAATCGCCTTTTCATTGTTATACTTTCAGAAAGGGCCTGGTTTAGCGTTTTACACTTCCTTTCTATTATTACTCGGGTTTTTGTATTTTTTACGAAATACCCGTGAGATCAAAATTTAAAGAAAAGATTCTAGGCGCGAACGGAGCAAAGGAAACATCGTTTTTTCATCCAATTTGTCTCCAGTGAGAGAAGTTCGGAGTAAAAAACTATCCCGAATTTTACCGTCCCCACTGTTGGCTGTGAAACTAATGATATCAATCCCCAATTGGAAGAGGGCTTCTGTGATTTGGAAAAGAATGCCAGGTGTGTCTTTCATTCGCAAATCCATAACACTGAAATCGGAAGAAATGGGGTTGTAGAGTTTTAGTGATGCATCGGGGTCGCCCACCTTGCGGGCAAGGACTTCACCCTTTCCATTTTCTCTGAGGTATGCTTCCACTGGTTTGGATTCGTAAAAAAGCGAATAAAGATCACTTCGGATTTGGGATAACAAAACTTCCGACATTTCACTCCCGTTCCAACTGCGGATGACAAATAGATCTTGTACATGGCCTTCGTGAGAAGTTTCGGCCACAGCTTCCAAAATGTCCCAACCATGGTTGTAGAGAACTGAAGTCACTCGGAACAAAATGCCCAAATCATCTTGTGAAAGGGAAATTTTGAGGAGGGTGGTGTCCTTTCTGGGAACACAAGATACATGTAGTACGGGTTTTTTCGAATCTCTCAAAGTTGCAGTCATGGCGCCTCCCAACTAGACAATCTGTTTAAAATATGGGCATGGATAGGGCGAAAACCCTTCGACTTGGCCAGATTGTCAGCACAATGATGAATAAGCAAGATTGGTGCCAAAGCCAAGTTTGCCTGGAAAGAAACTGCAAACTATATTAGAAAGTGATTTTGGCTCCGAGCATAACGGATTGGACTTTTTGGGAAAACATGGCTTCGAGGGTTATCTTTGCGATGGTGGCATTGATTTCGACTCCAGAAACGAGGAAGTTTGTTGTGGTGGGAGCTTGTGCATTGCCAGAAAGGTCGAGTGTTAGGGTACCTGACCGAGTGACTCCCAAAGAGGAGGCCGGAATGAGGGCTGCCACTTCTGCAGGCAAAGAAGAGGCTATGGCAGAAGAATCCAAAGCCAAAACGAGAGGCCCTGAACGAGAGAGTTTTAGATTCGACGAACCAAAGTTCATCGAAGTTCCCCCACCAGCAAAGATGGTCAGTAAATAGAACATCCGAAATCCAGTGCGAATGTCGATGGGAATGCTTGTGATCGTACTGTTGTAATTGAAAGTGGTGGCTCCACCCCAAGTTCCCGTGGCCGGTCCAAGAGTGATGCTCTGTGTTTTGTTGTCATTGTATGTGAGATCAATCACTTGTTTTTGGTAGTGAAGCCCAAGCCCCATAGAGATGCCCGCAAACTCAAAAATACCATAACCATCTGAATGGTTTTCGATGAGGTGGTAACGGAGGGTGAAACCGAAACTAGTCATATCCCCACCCAGTTGGATGTCTTTGTTTTGGGATTCGATTGCCTGTTGTACATCACCTTGCGAAAAATTGAACTTAAAGCCGTGAACGTAAAGGTGGAAACGGTGCATGAAGGTTTTGAGTTCAGGTTCTGTGTCCGAGGGTCCACCACCCATAAGCCAACCTAAGTTGACGGCAAACACCAAATTGGGAGCAAGACTTGCCCCCACATTCGGGAGTTTTTGGAAACTGAGGTTTTGGTATACCACGTTAACATCTTGTTTTTGTTGTCCTGCTAGAGCAAGACCCCCACCAATTTGGAACCGATTGACAATGCCTGGCCCTATGAGAGAGGAATTGATATTGGTAATGACGGCCGATTCGGCCATGGAAGCGAGGACAAGATCGGTATATTGGGACTGGAAAACTTGGTCCACTTGGTTTAGCTGGCTCTGGATGGTTGTGGGGAGAATGGTGCAAGCGTCCCCCGTACACGTGACCCCTGCCTCGAGGTTTTTCTGGGCTGGGAAGAAAAATAAGAAGATAATGATGGAAAGTCCAAGCCGCAGTTTCATGAGAATCCCTAGTATATCCAGTATCGGAGAGTCGTCTACGATTTCTTAACAACTGGGGGGGTGTCAAATTCCTAGTTTACAGGGAGAAAAATAGGGATAATTTGTGCCGATGGTTCCCATTAGAGAAAAAAGAAAATTTGTCCGCGTGACACCCCTTGCCGAAGAACCTGTCGAAGTGCACCTGATGGGCACAAGCCTACTCGATGTATTGATCGCGCAAGATATCAGTCTGGGTGGGGTGGGGATCCTCGCCCCCCACCATTTTGATGAATGGGATATGAATGAAACTGTCGAAATTTTGGTAGCCTTGCCTGGAGATTTGGCAGATTTCCTCGCCCGTGGGGTGATCAAACAGATCGGAAAAAAATCGACAGAAACTGGGATCTACGGTGTTCAGTTCACAGAAATTGGCCCCAAAGGCAAACAAGACTTACAAGTGTTTGTGAACCGGATGGTAAGAAAGGGAAGAGAGGTGAAGTGAAGGGGTGGTGGCTTTGGAATTTGTTGCAAAATAATGTTAAAACGTAGATTAGGCTTTCATATGCAAAGAGGATTTTTGGTTCTCATATGTTTACTTTTCGCAAACTGCCAATCAAGCAGAGATAAGTGTTATGAATTTCGAACAGAGACTGATTGGGGTGGGGTGTGTGAAGCCTTATGGAAAACATATGGAGCAGAAAGGAATGAGGAAGTTAAAAAAAATGCAGAGAGCGCGATTTTAGTAACTTGTTTACTAGGAGACCAACAAAATAAGGAATGCAAGAAAAAGCGCAATTGGGACATCGTCGATGTGTTATGATCTTATGTTAGTTTTGGCAAAGTCGAAAAATTCAATTGGGAACTAGGCTGAAAGTATCTACTAGCAGTTTAATACTGATATTTGTCTTTGTTTTTTCCTGTCAAAAAAAAACAGACCAAGTAGACACTGATAAAAAACTTACACTTTGCAACTTGTTAGCCATCGAGATGGAATTAAATCCTACTGAAAGGTCAGATGGTTCAGCAATGAAACTGGGTACTGCTGAATATCTTGCCCTGTGTTATTATAATTATAATCATTGAGGTAGTTCTTAGGCAAAAAGGTAATTCCTCATGAAATGTTCGTTAAGTTTTGTGTTTTTATGCAAAGTCTTTCTATCTTAAGCGCTTTTTTTCCAGGAGGGGGGCTGTAGAAAATCACCTAACAAAGCATTTATTTTTTTCCGCCAGCTAGACCTCTCCCGAGAGAAAAACACGCCTGGGCTTGGCCTGCCTTAGGCAGGCGGGAGCGTTAGCGCACCCCAGAGCGGCCTGACCCGACAAACACCAAAATAGTGATCGCCAAACAAGATTATATTTGTATATTATGTTTTTGTTCGGGACTCGCCCAGAAGAAAAAAATTAGCCAACCGCATCCAGAAACGAATCCACCGTTATGGAACGGCACTACTCGTTGTTATATTCTCATTTACGAATACAGTTGGTTGTTTTCCGCTCTTACTTGGTGGAGCGGAGGGAGAGACAGGCACTCCCATTTGGTTACTAGGGCTTGCAAACGGCATTCCCACTGACACACCCTCTGTTGGTGATGAACCGACCACTGGTGGCGGTGGCATTTCTTCAGGCAATGCCCGGGTAACAGGAATGTATTTTTTCCACCCCGATCATTTGGGAAGTATAACCATGATCACAGATGGGAATGGAAATGTGCTTGCCGGCGGAGAACGTGGTGGTAAAAGTCATATCACTTATAAACCGTATGGTGAGATTTTACGCACTGATTCCTATGGGCCAGACATTACTAAATTCAAATATACGGGACAGGAAGAAGACAAGGAGAGTGGGCTGTATTACTACAAGGCGCGGTATTATGATGCGGCATTGGGGCGTTTTGCGAGTAACGATGGTCAGGTGTTTCCAGACAAAGAGCAGGGCATGAACCGTATGATCTATGTGGAAGGGAATCCGATCCGATTTACAGATGATTCGGGAAATAGCACTAATTATATGCATATGTTAAATCGGATCATCGGCCATGCCATGGGGAAAAAGTTCGGTGATAAAGGCGGAAGTTTTAGCAGTAATAAAATATGGAAGGGTATAAATAATTACCAAATGTATAATAAACTGTTTGGTAAATTTGACAAATGGTATGGTCGTGTAATAGGAAGAAATAAATATTCGAATACGTCAAATTTTCACCTAAATTTAGTGGTAGCAGCATACAGTACGACAGATGATTGCAAAGAGAAATTTGGAAAAGTAGGTTGCATGTTAATCTATCAACTAAATGGAATTCAGTATGAGAATTCTAAATTTAAATATGAAACAAATACTGACCCTTTTAAAGGCATGTGGGATTGGAAAATCAAACCTGATTCTGAGTCAAGCGATACTGTAGAAAATGATTCAGCAAAAGTAATCTGTTTAAATTATTTTGCAGGGCGATCTGGAAATCACCCTACTGATCAGGATTATGCAGCAGCGGTGACTTGCTCTTTCACTACATCTTCTTCAAATTCAATGCCTTCACCTCCGAGCAATGATGGATTTTTGGGTAGATAGTTCATTCAATTAAAGGGAAAAAATGCAAAATAGATCGGAAGAGGGATTAGATTGACAAGGAAAAGCTTTTTAATATGCATAATTTTCTTTCAGTGTTTGGCAACGAGTGAAGAAAAATGTAAAGAGGATGCACGCGAAGGATTTAAATATTTTTGTATTCAGAACCTAATGGTTGCTCCAATATTAGATCCCGACAACCCAAGCTATGATTTACCTCTTACTTCTTGTATTCAATATAGTTATAAATATAGCCAATGCGGCAAAAAGAAAGGAAATGTTGACTTTTATTCGATTATGCATTGATAATCTTCGATTATTCAGCAGGTCACTTTTAATGAGTTTTGTTATTTTAATATTTTCGAACTGTCATTCAATAGATAAGTATTTTCAGAATCGTACAAAGGATATAGTGGACATTCCAGTCATTGGTGTAGAAGAGAATATCTATGGAATTTCAGCTTGGTTCTGGTGTTTTGGTGGGGGGATTCAGCACGGAAGAAATGGCTTGGGACTTGGCATTAGAAATGGAGTTGTTGGTTATTATAAAACTGGTGGAAGGGGCGGTCGTATTTATTTATCAACGTATGAAAATTCCGACCTAGTTTTAGATCAGGGAAATTCATTAATTGTAATGAATTCTAATTCACATATCCCAAAAGAGGATGAACCTAGAAATCATAAAAAGTCATTTTCCAAGTTCAATACAAATGTCATTTTTCCACTTGGATTCGGATCAGAACGAGGTTCGTCTAGCGGGATTGAATCTCGTTGGTGTGAATCACCTGTATCTGTTGAGGTTTCCATTGGAATCCACTATGGAATTCGGCTTGGTATGAATTTTTCTGAAATTTTTGATTTTTTAACGGGCGTTATTTTAATCGATCCTTTAAACGATGATGAATAGTATAAAACTGACCCTCGCCAAAACCATAATATCAAACACAATGTTCGTTAACTTAATTTTATTTCTCTCTCCACCAACCTAATCCCCGCGAGAAGGACACGGCGGGCTTGGCCTGGCTAAGGCAGGCGGAAGCGATAGCGCACCCCAGAGTGGCCTGACCCGACAAACACGAAAATAGAGATCGCCAAACAATGTCGTATTTGTATATTATGTTTATGTTCGGGACTCGCCCAGAATGTATTTCTTCCACCCCGATCATTTGGGAAGCATCACCATGATCACCGATGGGAATGGAAATGTGCTTGCCGGCGGTGAACGTGGTGGTAAAAGTCATATCACTTATAAACCGTATGGAGAGATTTTACGCACTGATTCCTATGGACCTGACATTACTAAATTCAAATATACGGGACAGGAAGAGGATCGGGAGAGTGGACTGTATTACTACAAGGCGCGGTATTATGATGCGGCATTGGGGCGTTTTGCGAGTAACGATGGTCAGGTGTTTCCAGACAAAGAGCAGGGCATGAACCGTATGATGTATGTGGAAGGGAATCCAGTTGCTTTTGTTGATCCGAGTGGGCATGCAAAGGAGTTTTCGAAACTTGGAGCCATGATTGCTTATATCGTTGCTCCAGAAGAATTAAAACCTCTTGCTTTTGTGGCTGGCGGAATGGCTTTTAATGATAAAATATTGAAACAAAAAATATATTCAGGCCAGAAGAAGCTCGCGAAGGAAATCGGGAAAATAAAGCGTGCAATGGATGGCGGTGCTCGGTGGATTGCGAGTGGAGGAACTTATACTAGAAATAAAGGTAATAATGATATTCTAGGTAAAACTGATGCTGGAAGATTTTTATCGAAACACCAAGAAACTCTAAGGGAAGGTCTTTCAGCCGTTTCCGATGTTCTTACTATTATAACACAAAGCAGTGATCTACTTGCATTGGTAGGGATTACTAATCCTGCAGCATTGATTGCAATTAGTGTAGGGTCACTTGGTAAATTGTATTATGATAAGTGCGTCAAGAAAGATAAAAAACGTAAGACTACCTGCGAAGTAAGTGGCAGATAGGATCAACCTAAAATGAAGTATTTTTTTCTAATTTTATCGCTTATTTTCTTTCAGCGTTGTTCTATATTTGAAGCGAATTCGAGTAGTTCCTTCAAAGGATACCATCATACTGAAGGCTATTTACGGTTTCGTGTAGATATTGGGAATGGAAGATTTGTAATCAAATCTAAAATATTTGCCAATTTAGATAATTGCTATAATCAGAATAATTGTAATGTTCCAGAATCAATTGAAATCTATGATAATTTACCTGAAAATTTTGACGGGTATTTTTTTTCATTGAATGAAGGCGATTATTTCGGAATTACTAAGATTACAGTTTTGGATTGGAATTTTTGGTCTTGTCAATCGACAGAAATTTTAATATTCCATGGATTTGCTTTTGATCCAAAGAAGAAATTTGGTATTTCTTTGTATGAAGGAAAAGAATGTGTCAAAGGTGACGATGGGGTTACCTATTGTCCAAAAATAAATATAAAAAGGGCACAAACAAATATTTTGAATTTAAAAGAGGATCCAACATATTCAACGAAAATTTCAGTGAATCATTTAATTTCAAGAGCAGAATTGTTTCCTTTTATTTTTATGTATTGTGGACCAATTTCCTATAAATCTAGTTTTGAATCTATAAATTATGGCGAAATGAAATGAATTCTGTTGATTTGCCAAAACTATAAAATCGAACACAATGCCCTATACTTTAAATGAAATTCCCTTTCCCACCAACCATTTCCCCTGCGAGAAGGACACGGCGGGCTTGGCCTGCCTTAGGCAGGCGGAAGCGTTAGCGCACCCCAGAGTGGCCTGACCCGACAAACACCAAAATAGTGATCGCCAAACAAGATTATAATTGTATATTATGTTTATGTTCGGGACTCGCCCAGGGAACATCTCAAACATCACCGATCTGATGAACGAGTCGAGAAACCAAAGTTTTGAATATGACCATTTGAGCCGAGTGACAAAGGCGATTGGTAAGTATGGTGAAGAAAATTACAACTACCACCGCAATGGGAATTTGTTAACAAAGGGAGCCTTCAGCTATTCTTACGAGAACGGCAACCATATCCATGCTGTTACACGGGTGAATAGCATAAACACAGGGATGGTTGGTTATTCGTATGATGCGATGGGGAATATGATCGGTCGCAATGGTGACACCCTCCACTACAATGCCCAAAATAAGTTAAAACGTATAGAAACAAGCGGTGGCGACAAGTTCGAATACACGTATGACCATTCAGGGATGCGGATCAAAAAAGCCTTACAGAATTCGAATACCACGACGTATAGTTTTGGGAATTATTATGAGATCCATAGAACACCCGGCGAACAAGAGAAACATACGATGTATGTGATCGGAGTGGAGGGGGATATGGTAGCCCAGTACAGCCGAGGGGATGCGATCCTTGTGAACCAGATGGCTTCTGCTTCGGACAACATCTTTACGAATCCGTTTTGTAAAGATGTCAATATCGATTGTGATACCTATTGGAAGAACCGGTTTGGTTTTTACATTCTCCGAACACTCGAAGATACAAATTTGTATGTGGATGGGAAACTTCGTGAAGGTTACCGTGCTGTTCCTTGGATCCTGCTACTTGGATTTTTGATTGTATTGGTGTATAGGACGAGGGGCGAGACAAAGAATGATCCAAGTTATGGTCATTTAGCAAGTGGTAATTTAGAACCGCAAACGCTGAGTGTGTTCGGTATTTCCCTTTTACCGCAATTAGCGAACCGCATCCAGAAACAAACCCACCGTTACGGGACGGCATTACTCGTTGTTATATTCTCATTTACGAATACGGTAGGTTGTTTTCCACTCTTACTTGGTGGAGCGGAGGCAGAGACAGGCACCCCCATTTGGTTACTAGGGCTTGCAAACGGCATTCCCACTGATACACCCTCTGTTGGTGATGAACCGACCACTGGTGGTGGCGGTGGTGGCATTTCTTCAGGCAACGTGCGGGTAACAGGAATGTATTTTTTCCACCCCGATCATTTGGGTAGCATCACCATGATTACCGATGGGAATGGAAATGTGCTTGCCGGCGGAGAACGTGGTGGTAAAAGTCATATCACTTATAAACCGTATGGTGAGATCCTTCGAACTGATTCCTATGGACCAGACATTACTAAATTCAAATATACGGGACAGGAAGAAGACAAGGAGAGTGGGCTGTATTACTACAAGGCGCGGTATTATGATGCGGCATTGGGCAAATTTATTGGTAATGACGGTTTAATTGCAACTACCAATTCCAATGGGATGAATCGAACAATGTATGTAGAAGGAAACCCATTAAAATTTGTGGATCCTGATGGAAATTTTGGTATTGGTTCAACAATTGCAATGTTACCCTTAGTATTGAATGTTTGTGGAAGTTCTGTGGTGGCACGAGGGCATAATTATACTGGTCCAGGTTCATGTAGTAAAAATACACCAAACGAAAAAGGAGCCTTAGAGGAATATTTTAGAAAATATATAGAATCGACAACAGATCCGATTGAGCAACAGGTAAGAAAATTTATAGTTGGAAATTACTATGAATCGCAAAAGAAACAAGGAAAACCGACTTTTTTAAACCAAATGAATCGGAAGCAGTTGGCACTTTTTTTGATTGGTAGCGTTGCTGTAGAACAAATTAATACTGAACAAGCAGTAAATATATTCTACATGATGACGAATGGAGTAAAAGAACCGAGAAATGCAATCGATCGTGCATCATTTTGGCATGATAAATACGGTGGCTCGAGTCCTTGGGAACCAGGTGCGAGAAGGGGAAATAATGAGTGGGTGAAAAATGCATGGAAAGGTGTAAATAATCCTTATGATCTTTTGGTAGCTTCTACTGGGACTGTCCTATTCAAATCGTTGAATTTAATCAATGACCTTCGTTTCATTGATTCTGCGCGAAGGGCAAATTTGTTTAGACCAAAAAAGTGGAGGCTGTGATTTTAAATGAAAATTTTAATAATCATAATTATTATATTGGCGATAAATTGTATGAGTGAAAGAGCGAAATGTGAAGATTACAATAAACGAAATGATCAAATGAGCGCAAATAATTGTCTCGCAGCTTTAATGATATTTGAAAATTCAGAAGATAAAGGAACAGACCAATGGGAACGTTCTAGAGCAAACTATATTAATCAATGTCTGGTTTCTTATATAAGATCAGAAAAATGTCATAAAAAATCAAATACCAGGCCTTCTTTCTGAGTTAGGCACAAGCCTGCGCCTCGCCAAAACTATGATAGCGAACAAAATGTTCGTTAAGTTGAACGCTCGCTGGATGTTTGAATGATTTTGTAGACAAAAAACAAACTACAACTATCGATTTCTTATTCAAAACAAAGGATTTGTTCCAAAAATCAGTGATTGATCGATTACGAAGACATAAAGAATCCTTCTCTTTTATGAAGAGATTTTTAGGCAAAGATTATAAAGCGAAATAAGAGAGGTGTAGAAAAGAATCTATCTCTCTTATGCGGTTTTTTTCCAGGAGTAGGTGTGGTAAAGACCACCTAATACCGGATTGGCTTCCAAATGACAGTTTCCGTCTCTTGGTTTGTGTAGGATGGGTGAGGGAACGGGAGTTTCTTTATTTAGCGCGAGATGAGTTCTGTTGTGGTTGTAAAAGTGTATGAACTGATCTAACTTCACTTGCAAATGGTATTCGTTTATGGGAATAAAATAATCAAGAAATTCATTTTTACATGTTTTGACAAACCGTTCGGCATACCCATTTTGCCAAGGAGAACGAACGGCAGTTTTGTTGTGATTGATTCCCAGTCTTTCCAAATACCGAGAGAATCGTTTTCCAAATAAAGTATCATTGTCAGTGATGAGATAGGATGTAATCTCTAATCCCTTTTTTCTAAAGGCAAATTTGATGACCTTTCGCATCCATCGTGTTGTTGGATTAGAATGGATGTCAAAGTGAAGGATTTGTCTTGTCTGCAAATCCATAAAGAAAATCACTTTATAGATTTCTTTAAACTTATACGATATAACGCTAAACAAATCAGAGACAATGATGGAATCGGCATGTAGTGTGTAGAACTGGTTCCAAGAAAGTCTTTTTCTGGGATCAGTTGGTCTTTTGGGAATGTAGCGAGAGACAGTTCTTTCCGATACAACGAGTCCTAGTTTGATAAGAATCCCATGAAGTTTTGTGGCACCCCAGACTTTGTTTTCTTTGGCAATACGACGAATGAGTTTGATGAGATCCCAAGGGATGTTTGGTCTACCTTGTTTTTTTCTTAGAGATAGAAGTTTCCAGAAGATTTTGAATTTCTTTTTTCTCCAAATGAGTAGAGTGTTTGGTGATACAAGGATGAGTGAAGATTTCCATTTGGGAAAAAGATAGGAGATCAGAACCAAGATGATTCTTTCCTTTGGTTTTGTATGGAAAATTTTCTGTTTTCTTTTATAAGCAGAGAGTTGGGATTTAAGGAAGATGTTTTCCATTAAAAGCTGCTGGTTGAATGTATAAACAAAAATTAGAAGACAAATCCAAAAAAATAAAACACAAAAAGGAAGTATAGCCTGAATACATAAAAACGGACACCTTTTTTGCGTATAAAAAGCAAGAGGTGCAAATGAGCAGACGAGGAAAATACTCTCCCGAGTTTAAAGAGCAGGCAGTGAAGCGAGCCATATCAGGTTCGTTTACTATAAAAGAAGTTTCCGAATCTTTAGGAATCAGTTACTTTGTCTTACGACAATGGAAGGCTGAATTCTTGAAAAAATCCGAGCAAGTAAATCCCCCAACAGATAAGCAGATTAAGG
>JARJFC010000369.1 GCA_029310945.1 Leptospira sp. 96542 | reverse complement strand
GGCGGTGGCGCAATTCAAGTTGCCTCCAGGTGCCATGGTCGATCAGGGCGGCGCTGCTGCGCGCAGGCCGATTGCCCCCAAGACCGTGTCACTTGCACCAAGCGCGCCGCATGCGCCGGCCAGGCCCACCATCACGAACAAAAGCCCCAGGGCGTCCCAGCCCAGCGCGGATGACAATGCGCGTGCCGTGGCGGTGAGCAAGCCGCTGCCTAAAGAAAGTGCATCGGGCAAGGCAGAAGATTGGGAAACGTTCTGAACGATGAAACGTTTCCTGCTGTTGCTGACCTCGCACGTCCTGGTCCTCGGGCTGGGGTTTTCGCTGGGCATATACGCTCTGCCCATCCTGGTCGCTCCAGCGGCACCCACCGAGGAAGAGGCCGCTCTGGCCGCGCACCCCGCCGTGTTCCAGGGCCAATTTCGCCGCGACCTGAAGGACAGCGATTGGCTGCACTGGGGGGTAGGCAAGGTGGCGGTGGGGCCCGAGCGCATCGTGCTGCAGGGCCGGCTGGCGCCCGGGCCGGACTACAAGCTTTACCTCTCGCCCGAGTTCGTCGAAACCGAGGCGGATTTCCTGCGTCTGAAGCCGCGGATGCAGCGCGTCGGCGACGTGCGCACCTTCGAGAACTTCGTGGTGCCCGTGCCCGAGACGGTGGACGTCCGCCAATACCAGGCGGTCATCGTCTGGTGCGAGACCTTCTCGCAGTTCATCACGGCGGCGCGGTACCAATAGCGTGACGAGTTGACCTGGACGCCGCCGGGCCGTCAGGCGCGCAGGCCACATGGCCGTCCGGCTAAACTTCACTCAGCATGCTGAATCACCAGCCTGCATCCAGAACATCCTGACGAGAGACACGCATGACGAGAAAATCTCCTTGTCGCTCAAGCTCTGGTCCGGTTGAACCAGGCCACGCTCGACGGCCTTGGCCATGATCCGTTCCTTCTTCAAGCCACCACCGTCGTCGGCCACCTCGATCACGATGTTGCCGGAG
>JARJFC010000368.1 GCA_029310945.1 Leptospira sp. 96542 | reverse complement strand
AAACTTCTTTGGGAGAAAGATTTTATAGAAGTGGATAGCCCTTGCCTAAAACCAGTGGTGGGCATGGAACCTTACTTAGATCCTTTTTTAGTGACTTCTCCCGATGGAAAGGAAAAGGGTTATCTCAGGACATGCAGCGCCACACGGGATTTGTTAGGAATAATTCTTATTCATATAATGCGCGCTGGCGACCGTGCGGCACAGCGGCAGTTGGTTTTCGCACCGACTTCCAGATTCGTGCCATGCTCGCTTTCGGCTTGTCTTTTCGCTTGCGCTCTTCCCGGCACCTTCTTTACCGCGCCTGTCTGTGAACCCTGGTCTCCGCGTCCCTTCCATGCCCGCCGATGGCGCCGAGGCCCAGCGCGCGGTCCGCGTCGGCGCGTCTGAAACTCGCCGCCGGGCACCCCGTGCGCCTGGCCGGATCACGGCCTGGGCGCGGGGCTTGCCCCAGCGGATCGCAGCGCGCGGGCCCGCTATCGGTCATGCCTTGCTCGCGTTCCTGCGCAACCGGCATTTCCACGTGGCGACCTTCGTGGTCCTGGCGCACGCCGGCGCCATCTGGCTGGTCCAGCAGGAAGGTTCTTCACCGGGCTCCACGGAAACACTGGTGAGCGGCGAATTGGTGAGCGAGATCATCGCTCCGCCCACGCCCACCGTGGCACCCCAACCGCAATCGGCGCCCAAGCCGCAGCCGCGCCCCAACACCCCTCAACCACCCCAGCAGGTTCAGCCCACGCCGCCCCTGCAGGACACGCCATCCGCGCTGGCCCAGGAAGTACCTCAGCCTCAGACGCCGCAAGCCCAATCGACACCGATCGAAACGCCGGTGGTCGCGCAGGAATCCGCCGCGCCCCCTCCGCCGCAGCGCACGCAACAACCGTCGGTCGACGCCAGCTACCTCTACAACAAACGCCCGAGTTACCCCGACATCAGCCGGCGGCTGAACGAGCAAGGGCAGGTCATCGTGCGCGTGCTCATCGGCACCAAGGGCGAGG
>JARJFC010000367.1 GCA_029310945.1 Leptospira sp. 96542 | reverse complement strand
CGGCGGGCGGGTGACCGCCGGGACCGCGCAAGCCTGGGGCAGCGCCGATTCCACCGTGACCGCTCCCTGCGGAGTGTGCGGGACCCTCGGGCAGAACACGCCGGGTTTCGCGCCGGTGGGGCGCTTGGATCCGGCCTGAAGCGCGAACCGCTGCTGCCGAACCGAACCCCTCCAGGCTGCGCGCGCTTGCCGCACAATCGCCAGGTGCTTTCCCGTCTGCTCGTTCGTTTTCTCTGGCGCGTGCTCGCCATCGTCTGCGTGGCCCTGGGCATCGTCGGTGCCTTCCTGCCGCTGATGCCCACCGTGGTGTTTCTGCTCGCCGCTGCCTGGGCTGCCGGCAAGGGCTGGCCGCCGCTGGAGGTCTGGCTGCTCACGCACCCGCCCCATGGCGCCTCGATCCGGGCCTTGCCCGCGCGCGGCGCGGTCCCTCGGCGTGCCAAGTGGCTGGCCTCTCTGATGATGGGCGCGAGCAGCATCGTGCTCGTGGCCTCGCCCCTGACCCTTGGATGGCGTGTTGGCCTGCCCTTGGGCATGGCCTGCGTGGCGGCTTGGTTGTGGACACGGCCGGAGGGATGATGGCCTGCGCCGGCCCGCAGTGACCACCGGTGCAGCCCCTGGGCGGCGTGTGGTCTTGCCCTCGCCATCGCCTTCAGGCAGCATGCACGGACATGCGACGCTTACTGATGTTTCTCCCGTTTATGTCAAGGCCCCGCGCGCGCGCGCTGCGCGGCGTGACGATTCTGGCTTTGGCGGCCCTCGTGACGGCTTGTTCGACGCTGCAGTTCGGCTACGGCCAATTGCCACGCCTGGCCGCCTGGCAACTGGACAGTTATCTGGACCTGGATCGCGCGCAGAGCCGCCAACTGGACGTCGCCCTGGCCGAATTGCATGCCTGGCACCGCCGCGAGGAACTTCCGCGGGTGCGGGCGGTGCTGTCGCGCGTCGCTGCTCTTTGGCGGGAGTCCGCCCTCGGAGGGGACCGCAGTGGCGGGGGACTGGATG
>JARJFC010000366.1 GCA_029310945.1 Leptospira sp. 96542 | reverse complement strand
GTGATGAACCGGTGGACACTGTTATCGACCAAATTCCTCTCCCTGGAAAAGAAACATCATCAGGCGAAAAAGTTTACCTCCTGGTTACAGAATCACCAAATGAAAAAAAGGCGAATGCGACCAATGCTGATGCGGCCGTTGTCCATCCGGACCTGAGTCATCTGCCCCACCACACCCACCGACAAGGCCCGCCCCTGGGCACTGACCTGAAAACCACTGCCCTGGACCAGCACCCGCACCTGGGTCCCACTGTTGAAGACCCTCGCGGCGCGCAGCATGTTCTGGCGCAGGGTCTGCCCGGCCCGCAAACTGCGCGCCGTGACCTGACCATCCCACCCGTCCGTGGCCAGCACCGGGCTGCTGTCCTCCGCCCAGTCGACTTCCCGACGCTCAAGGTCCTGGTTGGTGATGGCTTGACCGGCGGGGACGTTGGTGCGCAACACCCATGCCAAGCCCATGACCTGCACCTGCACTGGCATGGACACGCTCCAGCGCGTGGCGCCCTGAATGCATCGCATGCCCAAATGGCTGTTGCCCCACAGACGGCTCGGGGTGTAGACCTCTACTTCGGCACAGGGCGCAAGGCGCAGACGCCCATCCAGACGCCCCGGTTGCGCCTGCAGACGGACCTGCGCCCCCCGTTCTGACTCACGCGCCGAGAGCGCGGGCAAATTGCGCTCCAGCCAATGCTGAGCCACGTAGGGTAAGTCCGCCTCACTGTTGACGCGGTAGGTCTGACCCATGCCAGCCTGCTGGACCGCATGGGACGGCGAGGACCAGCCCATCACCAACATGGCCAGACCCCGCGACCGCCAGGACAACCAGGCCGCCGCCGCAGGGCGACGGCGCGCCAGCAAGCGCGTGAGGCCACCCGCCTTGGGGGTCAGGCCCGCAGCTTGCGACGTCCAACGCCGCAAGGCCTGTAAAGCATGCTTGGGTGAGTTCATGATGGGCTCGTCATATCGGCCGAATTGCCGCTGACTATAGGGACGACACCCCGAC
>JARJFC010000365.1 GCA_029310945.1 Leptospira sp. 96542 | reverse complement strand
TTGTAGCGTGCTGGCTGGTCCCGCATGCGCCAGGCATCGCCACGGTACTTCTCGGCGGCCACGCGGTGACTTTCAGCCAGGCACAGCGCCCGCCGCGCGGGCGCACGCTCCACGGCATGACCGATTTCATGGAGCAGCGGAAACAGCACGGCGTCACGCGGCGCGCCGACGTCGCCGACGAAAAGATAGCGGTTGAAACCGGCACCCGCCGGATACAGGGTGATGCGCGCCAGGCACCCATCCAGCTCATACCTTGCGGCCTTGTCGCGTCCGAGATCGCGCTGGCTGCGCTCGAAGCGCACCGTCTGCAAGACAGCCAGTTCCTCGGGCGACAGCAAGGCCAGCGATTCCGTCAGCGATTGGCGCTCGGACTCGCTCCACTCCCCGCGGAAACTGCGCTGCAGCCCGAAACGCTCGCGAATCTTCGATTCCGTGAGAACTGCCTCGCGAGGCGCGTCACCACGCGACGAAAGGATGCGCAGGCTGTCGTTGCCGCCAATCAGCACGGATACGGGCGATGAACCCTGGCCCACGACATGGATGCGCATGTCGTACTCCCCGCCCGTGCGCCCGAGCAGCACGGCCGCCCACAAGGCCCCCAGCTCGGCCGTGGGCAGCAGGGGCAAGGTCGCCGCGTTCAGCGCCGTCTCCCGGCCATCGACATCCACCCAGATGGCACGTCGCCCATCAAGACGCCGAAGTATTTCGTCCGGCAAGGCACGCACCTGTTTTTCCGGCAGAGGCTCGTGCCGCAGCTCGGTTCTGTCATAGAAGAGTTGCGGCGTGCCACAGCCGCCCAGCAGCAGCGCGACGGCCAGGAGCGGGAATACGGCGTGGATGGGAAATCTCAAGCGCCACCCCGCAAGGGATCGGCTACCGCCATTGTTCGGATCACATACCCACCTAATTTCAGTTCTAGAATGTTTAAAGAGGATTGGTCTAAAGAACTTAGAATCGATTTTTCTTGCCTTGGGAGCAAAAAAAATCCTCAATTCAAAGTTTGC
>JARJFC010000364.1 GCA_029310945.1 Leptospira sp. 96542 | reverse complement strand
GGCCTGATTGAGAGCACCCCCATAGAAACCGGAGGGAAGCATGCTTCAGAAAATATGGCTCGACAGCCAAATACGGGAATTCGCTTCGAGCAAGTGAGGGTCAGCTATCCCGGAGCATCCCAGCCGGGCGCAAGCGGGTCTGGCCCTGCTGCCGGGTTGGGCAATCGCTCAAGTCAACCCAGGCCGAAGCACGACGACGACGTCCCCCTTGCCGCGCATCCCCGCCAACGCCATCCCCACGCCCCGGCGGTTGCGCTACCAGGTGCGGGGGTTCATCAGCCATCTGCCCGTGTTCGCCACGGGCGAGCTGAACTGGCAACACAGGCAAGGGCAATACGAAGCGCGCCTCAAACTGGACGCCGGTCCGCTGGGCAGTCGCACGCAGGGCAGCACCGGCCGCATCGTCCCCACCGGCCTGCAACCCCTGCGTTTCATCGACCGCTCGCGGCATGAACGCATGACGGAGTTCGACTGGATCCGCGCCGAGGCCCGTTTCGGGGGTGGTGATGTCACGCCACTGGCGCAAGGCACGCAGGATCTCGCGAGTTTTTACGTCCAGCTCGCCTGCCTGTTCGCCGCCAATGCCGCCTCACCGGTGCGCTATGCCCGCGACACGCAACTGAGCCTGCCCGTCGCCGGTACCAGCAAGGCAGTGGAAGCATGGCGCTTCGTCCTCAAGGGCGAGGAAACGCTGTCGCTGCCCGGAGGCAGGATCGTCGCGCGCAAACTCGTGCGCCTGCAGGCGCGGCCCGACGAACCCGGCGCGGAGTTGTGGTTGGCACCCACACTCGGCTGGTTGCCGGCCCGCATCCGGCTGCGCGAGGGCAAGGGCAACGATGTGGATCTGCGCTGGGATCGAAGCGATTAAGGCAAGGGGCGGAGCACCTTGAAATCCGCAATGTGCAACCCCAGTTGCAATTCCAGCATGAAACTTGCGGCTGTCACTCTGCCGCGACACGGTTTCCTCCATCTGCCTATAGACTGACGCCATGCACACCTTGTACGA
>JARJFC010000363.1 GCA_029310945.1 Leptospira sp. 96542 | reverse complement strand
CTACCAAGCTGGCATCACTGGCAACGGGAACACCAACGGTAAGGTCGCGGCCAATGACGGCTCTGCTGCTGGCAGCAGCAGCCTGCAGCTCTTCAACCGCCAAGCTTGGGGCGGTCTGTCGGGTAGCTTCGGTGAAGTCCGCTTCGGCCTGCAAGACAGCGTTCCGTTCCAGACTTTCGTCAACCTGGACTACAACGGCGCGTCCAACGGCGTGTCGGCGGCTGTTTACACGGGTGCCGGTCTGTGGGCAAGTTCCCGTCAAGGCCATTCGCTGCAATACATCTCCCCGAGCCTGGGTGGCCTGACGGTTCAAGTCGGTTATGTCATGGGCGGTAGCCAAGACTACGCTGATGGCGCCTCCTTCAAGGACGGTGATGATCCGGATGATCGCACCACCTGGACGGGTGCCGACGACAAGGACACCAAGAACGTGGCCTCCGCTGGTCTGACCTATGTGATCGGCTCTGCAACTCTGGCTGCCGCCTATCAAGGCTCGGGGAAAGACGATGATGCTGGGACCTCCGATTTCGACGAAAGCGCCGCGTACTTCGGTTTCGGCGCTCAGTACGACTTCGGCACATTCAAGGTCAAGGCCGACTACCAGAAGCAGGACACAAAATCGGGCGTTAACCTTGGTGCGGTTACTACCGTTGCAGGTTGGAGTGTTGGCGCTCAGTACTCCGTTGGCACTGATGAATCCAAGACCGTCTACAGCGACAATGTGAAAACGTCGGGCTATGAGTTGTTCGTGAATAAGGAAGTTCTGAAGAACGTCTATGGCTACGCCGAAATTGGCTCCGGCAAGACTGATCAAGATGGTGCCGAGACCAACACCGGCTTCGCCGTCGGCATGATCCTGGTCTTCTGATCCTTGCCAACGGATCGGTACTCGGCCCTCGGGCCGGTCCCGGTCTGATGCAATCTCAGAACAAAACCCGTGCAGCTGCGCTGCACGGGTTTTTTCTTGCCATGGAGCAATCCGGGGGGCCTACTTCTTCACCGGCGGC
>JARJFC010000362.1 GCA_029310945.1 Leptospira sp. 96542 | reverse complement strand
CGTGGTGCTCTCGGGCAAGTTCCTGCCCTACAAGACGTATTGAGGCAGACTGGCCTCAAGGCGCCGCGGCCTCCGCCTCGGCGCCCTGCGACCAGCCACGCAGCAGGCGCGTCAGCGCGCGCAAGGCCGGTTCGGGTGTCGGGTCCGCCTGCGCGCGAACGATGGCACCGTCCACCGCCAGGGCGATGGCCTGGGCGTCCAGCTTGCGGTGGCGCGAGGGCGGCAGCAGCTCGGCGATGGCGTCGCACATGTCCTGCTTGTGGCGCCGCGCGATCTCGCGCACCTGGGGTTGGCTCTCGCCCAGTTCGCCCACGCTGTTGATGAAGGCGCAGCCCCGGTAGACCGGGGTGCGGAACCATTCGGCCAGCACCGCGGGCAGACTGTCCAGCCGCCCGCCGTGGCGGGCCAGCGCGGGGCGGAACCACGCCATCCAGCGCCGGTGCCGGTCGTCCAGGAAGGCCAGGACCAGCTCGTTCTTGCTCGGGAAATGACGGTAGAGCGTCACCTTGCTGACGCCGGACTCGGCGATCACGCGGTCCACCCCCGTGGCGCGGATGCCCTCGCGGTAGAACAGATCGTGAGCCTTGCGCAGGATGCGTTCGCGGGCGGGCAGGGCGGCCGTGTCGAGCTCGGCCGGGGTGGCGACGTCGTGGGCGGCGGTGGACATCGCGGCATTGTAGACAGGCCGGTCTACTTCCGCTAGACTGTCTGCGTAGACAGACTTGTCTACTCCATGCCCGCAGACCACCGACGAGGAGCAAACCGATGGATCCGAAACCGCCCCTGCCCCCCTTCACCCCCGAGACCGCCGCGCAGAAAGTGCGTTTGGCCGAAGACGCCTGGAACTCGCGCGATCCCAACCGCGTGGCGCAGGTCTACACCGAGCAAAACGTTCTACTCCAATCAATCGACAAACATCTGCCACGTTTTTAGTGCCCAAAACATTATTGAGGACGGCTTCCGAGGGGTTGATTTCCATCATTGGTACATGTTTATAAGCAGCAGAATGAAA
>JARJFC010000361.1 GCA_029310945.1 Leptospira sp. 96542 | reverse complement strand
GACAAGTTCCGCAAGCATTTCGTCGAGCTGCTCAAGCCGGGGGCGTGACGCCCCGCCTAGAATCGACCCTCCCATGCCCGCCTTCGCCTCGATGTCCCGCCAACGCCGCAGCCGTGCCTGGCGCGAGGTGTTGCTGGGGCTGATGCTGCTGTTGCCGCTGGCGCAGCTGGGCGCGATCCGGCATGCCCTGAGCCACCCGCCGCACGCGCTGGACGGGATCGACGCCGTGTCGCAGGACAAGGAGGGGCATGGGTCCGAACCATCCGACGCGCACGCCTGCACGAACTGCGTGGCGCAGGCCCACCTGGGCACGCTGGCGCTGTTGGACCCGCCGGTGCCGTCGTTGCTGGACGGCTTGGCCTTCGGGCTGGCCACGGCCACGTTGCCGCCGATGCAGTGTGCCGGCGTGTCCGTGCCGCGCAACCGGGGCCCGCCGGCCCTGGGCTGACCGAATCCCCGCGCGGTGAGCTGCGCCCGCCCCTGAGACGCGGCGTATCCTTCGCACGGTTTCCTTTCGTTTCGCGAGTGGGTGCCCACGCGCCCTGACGTGGCGGCACCGTCGCATGGCGTGCGGGCGCCACTCCGTTCCTTCTAGCCCAAAGTCTTGCTCATGAAATCCAGTGCTTCCAAACTGCTCCTGGGCCTGCTGGCACTGGCCCTGCTGGTGCTGCTGCCGATCGGCGCGCGCAAGTTCCTGGGCGCGCGCGACTTTCGCGAGGACACGGCCTCCAACGCCGCGGCGTCCGGGACCACGCCCCCCGCCTTCCGTGACATCGCGTGGCGCGAGCTCGAACCCGAGAACTGGAATCCGCAAGCGATGCTGAAGGAACTTCAGCAAGGCGCGCAATCCGTGGACGACAACGACCCGCGCATGCAGGAGCGCATGCAGCAGCTTCATTTGCCTCTGTTCCTGAATTACAAAGAAAAACTTTGCCTGGGATACTATTTTCAATAATAACTTCGGCAAGTTTAGCTTGCTCTTCCGAATAATAAAGATTAGACGAGTGAATGATC
>JARJFC010000360.1 GCA_029310945.1 Leptospira sp. 96542 | reverse complement strand
GCCGTGCGCTCGGCCACCAGCGCCAGCTGGCGCCGCTGCTCGGTCTGGCGGCGCAGGCTGGCATTCTGGGCGCGCACGAAGCGCACCAGGGGCTCGGCCACGCCAAGCAGCAGGAGCAGCAGCAGGAGCAAGGTGATGACGAACGATGCCTGGATGCCCCGCAGGGTTTCGGCCGCGCGGCGTTCGGCCGCATCCTGCAAGGCAGCGCCCAAGCCCTGCAAAGTGCCCGCGAAAGCGTCCAGTTCAGCCTGCACCCGCGCGATGGCCTGCGCGCGCCGCGCGGGATCGGCGTCATCCACGTGCCACAGCAGGGATTGCGTCCGATACCAGACCCGCTCGCGCTGGTCCTGCCAGCGGGCGATGGTGTGCCGCAAGCTGCCCGCCTGCGTGGCAACCGGGCCCGTCGTGACCTCGCCCTGCCCTTCGAGCAGCTTGTCCAGCGCCACAGCCTGGGTCTGGGTGAGATGCACGATCTCGTTCAGGGCCAGGATGCTGACCTCGGCCGGGTCCAGTCTGGCCTGCAGCCGCGTGAGCTGCAAACGCAGGCGTTGCGCCAGCATTTCCTGCAAGGCGGCGGCGCGGATGATTTCGGCGTCCGCCTGCCGCACCTGCTCCAGGCGCATCTGCTGGCGGCTCTGCAACCAGGCCACGGCACCAACGGCCAGGAGCACGAAATAGAGGGCCAGCCGCACGCGGCGGTGCGTACGCGCGCCGCGCCGCGCCAGGGAAGCGCCCTGTTGGCGCGTGCCGTCCCGCGAAGTTGATGACTTGACGGGCGGAGGGGATGAGGCGGTGCCACGAGCCTGAGCCCCCGACGGGTCCGCGAGGGCCTCGGTCATGGCGTTCCAATCGCCAGCGAACCAACTGCTGGGCGCGCCTTCCGACGGCTCACCGACCCAGGTGTCAGCGTCCGGGACCTCCCGCCTGCCTGCCTCCTGTCGGGCGCCTCGTGATGTTAAAGTGGAAAAATTTCCTGCGGAGTTTTGTAAACCTATTGATATTAGGCCTGAATACAATCC